>NZ_JBSWYF010000124.1:0-200 GCF_056160945.1 Tenacibaculum sp. AWR4_210 | reverse complement strand
GGAAGCACGGTAACATCGGCGCAGTTATTTGCAGCCTTAGGTGGAAGCCCAGCGACAGGCGGAACTTGGTCACCAGCATTAGCAGGCGCTAATACCTATACTTATACAGTAGCAGCAACCGCACCATGTACCACAGCCGCAACAGCTCAGGTAGTGGTAAGCGAGCAAGCTTTACCAAATGCAGGTACTAACGGAACACT
>NZ_JBSWYF010000123.1:0-200 GCF_056160945.1 Tenacibaculum sp. AWR4_210 | reverse complement strand
GTTGGTGGTGATGCAAACGCTTTATTAGGAGATGTTACACTGGAAATCTCAGCAGGTGCTGTTGGAACAACAGAATTAGCTGACAACGCAGTAACTACGGTTAAGATCAACGATAACGCTGTAACTACCGGAAAAATTAATGCCAATGCAGTAACTACTGCGAAGATTAATGACGATGCGGTAACAGCTGCTAAAATAAA
>NZ_JBSWYF010000122.1:0-203 GCF_056160945.1 Tenacibaculum sp. AWR4_210 | reverse complement strand
TAATGCTGGTGACCAAGTTCCGCCTGCAGCTGGACTTCCTCCTAAGGCTGCAAATAACTGCGCCGATGTTACCGTGCTTCCTGCACAGATCGTAAGTGTTCCATTAGTTCCCGCATTTGGTAAGGCTTGTTCGCTTACCACTACCTGAGCTGTTGCTGCTGTGGTACATGGTGCGGTTGCTGCTACGGTATACGTATAGGTAT
>NZ_JBSWYF010000121.1:0-206 GCF_056160945.1 Tenacibaculum sp. AWR4_210 | reverse complement strand
TGCCTTAGCAGGAACAACAGCGTTAAGCACAGGAACCTACTATGCATCACAAACAGTAAGTAGCTGTGAGAGTAGTAGAACCTCAGTAAGTATAACAGTAAACACAACACCAACAGCACCAACAGCAAGTGCACAAGCATTCTGTAGTGCCGATAGCCCAACAGTAGCGGATTTAGTAGCTACGGGAACAGGTATCCAATGGTATG
>NZ_JBSWYF010000120.1:0-207 GCF_056160945.1 Tenacibaculum sp. AWR4_210 | reverse complement strand
CTCTTTATATTTTTTTATAAAGTTTGTTGATTTTTAATCAACTCTCTATCTTGATTCTTTACGATATCATATTACCAATATGTCAATGAACGTTTGGATAATCATAGAAATGATTTCCTTGTGGAGAATATCGGAGTCGAACCGATGACCTCTTGCGTGCAAGGCAAGCGCTCTAGCCAGCTGAGCTAATCCCCCATGTGCTTTTAG
>NZ_JBSWYF010000119.1:0-211 GCF_056160945.1 Tenacibaculum sp. AWR4_210 | reverse complement strand
GCTCAGGTAGTGGTAAGCGAGCAAGCTTTACCAAATGCGGGAACTAACGGAACACTTACCATCTGTGCAGGAAGCACGGTAACATCAGGGCAATTATTTGCAGCCTTAGGCGGAAGTCCTGCGACAGGCGGAACTTGGTCACCAGCATTAGCAGGCGCTAATACCTATACATATACAGTAGCAGCAACCGCACCATGTACCACAGCAGCAA
>NZ_JBSWYF010000118.1:0-212 GCF_056160945.1 Tenacibaculum sp. AWR4_210 | reverse complement strand
AGAGCGCTTGCCTTGCACGCAAGAGGTCATCGGTTCGACTCCGATATTCTCCACAACGTAGTGTTTTAAGATAGTTTATCTAAACATTACACCCGGTTGGTAACTGAAATATTTGTCAGTTCCGACTCGGCACAAGTTCATTGACATATTGGTAATATGATATCGTAAAGAATCAAGATAGAGAGTTGATTAAAAATCAACAAACTTTATAA
>NZ_JBSWYF010000117.1:0-213 GCF_056160945.1 Tenacibaculum sp. AWR4_210 | reverse complement strand
CTCAGGTAGTGGTAAGCGAACAGGCTTTACCAAATGCGGGAACTAACGGAACACTAACGATCTGTGCAGGAAGCACGGTAACATCAGGGCAATTATTTGCAGCCTTAGGCGGAAGTCCAGCGACAGGCGGAACTTGGTCACCAGCATTAGCAGGGGCTAATACCTATACATATACAGTAGCCGCAACGGCACCATGTACCACAGCAGCAACAG
>NZ_JBSWYF010000116.1:0-213 GCF_056160945.1 Tenacibaculum sp. AWR4_210 | reverse complement strand
TTCTTAAATTAATTCCTATTTCTTTAGTCATTACCATCAGAAAGAATTCCTAACAGGAACAGATATATCTTCAGCTTGTAGCCTTATGAAGACAAGTATTTGTGCAAACTTAGAAATAGCTAGTGAAGAAATGGAATTGCGGTGCGATAGCACAAAAGCATGGAATTTCGAAAACGAGCGGTACGCAGTAATTTCCTTGTTTGAACTTGATTT
>NZ_JBSWYF010000115.1:0-216 GCF_056160945.1 Tenacibaculum sp. AWR4_210 | reverse complement strand
CATTTGGTAAAGCTTGCTCGCTTACCACTACCTGAGCTGTTGCTGCTGTGGTACATGGTGCCGTTGCTGCTACGGTATACGTATAGGTATTTGCGCCTGCTAATGCTGGTGACCAAGTTCCGCCGGTAGCTGGACTTCCTCCTAAGGCTGCAAATAACTGTGCCGATGTTACCGTGCTTCCTGCACAGATCGTTAGTGTTCCGTTAGTTCCCGCAT
>NZ_JBSWYF010000114.1:0-219 GCF_056160945.1 Tenacibaculum sp. AWR4_210 | reverse complement strand
AGCAGGCTTTACCAAATGCCGGAACTAACGGAACACTTACCATCTGTGCAGGAAGCACGGTAACATCGGCGCAGTTATTTGCAGCCTTAGGTGGAAGTCCAGCTACGGGAGGTACTTGGTCACCAGCTTTAGGAGGCGCAAATACTTATACGTATACCGTAGCAGCAACGGCACCATGTACCACAGCAGCAACAGCTCAGGTAGTGGTAAGCGAACAAG
>NZ_JBSWYF010000113.1:0-219 GCF_056160945.1 Tenacibaculum sp. AWR4_210 | reverse complement strand
CGGTAACAGCTGCTAAAATAAATGCGGATGTTGCGGGTACTGGTTTAACACAAAACGGTGCGGGTGCTTTAGTAGTTGATCCGACTGCCTTCAACGGTGACGGTAACATTACCTCTTCTGACTTAACTGTTGGTGGTGATGCAAACGCTTTATTAGGAGATGTTACACTGGAAATCTCAGCAGGTGCTGTTGGAACAACAGAATTAGCTGACAACGCAG
>NZ_JBSWYF010000112.1:0-219 GCF_056160945.1 Tenacibaculum sp. AWR4_210 | reverse complement strand
CTTTACCAAATGCGGGAACTAACGGAACACTAACGATCTGTGCAGGAAGCACGGTAACATCAGGGCAGTTATTTGCAGCCTTAGGAGGAAGCCCAGCTACCGGCGGAACTTGGTCACCAGCATTATCAGGCGCTAATACCTATACGTATACCGTAGCAGCAACGGCACCATGTACCACAGCAGCAACAGCTCAGGTAGTGGTAAGCGAGCAGGCTTTAC
>NZ_JBSWYF010000111.1:0-220 GCF_056160945.1 Tenacibaculum sp. AWR4_210 | reverse complement strand
GGCGGAACTTGGTCACCAGCATTAGCAGGGGCTAATACCTATACGTATACAGTAGCCGCAACGGCACCATGTACCACAGCAGCAACAGCTCAGGTAGTGGTAAGCGAACAAGCTTTACCAAATGCAGGTACTAACGGAACACTAACGATCTGTGCAGGAAGCACGGTAACATCGGCGCAGTTATTTGCAGCCTTAGGAGGAAGTCCAGCTACCGGCGGAA
>NZ_JBSWYF010000110.1:0-224 GCF_056160945.1 Tenacibaculum sp. AWR4_210 | reverse complement strand
GCTGTTGTTCCTGCTAAGGCAGTTCCTCCAGTTGACGCTGCATACCATTGGATACCTGTTCCCGTAGCTACTAAATCAGCTACTGTTGGGCTATCGGCACTACAGAATGCTTGTGCACTTGCTGTTGGTGCGGTTGGGGTGGTATTTACTGTTACACTTACTGAGGTTCTACTACTCTCACAGCTACTTACTGTTTGTGATGCATAGTAGGTTCCTGTGCTCAA
>NZ_JBSWYF010000109.1:0-225 GCF_056160945.1 Tenacibaculum sp. AWR4_210 | reverse complement strand
TGATGCAAACGCTTTACTTGGAGATGTTACACTAGAGATCGCGGCAGGTGCTGTTGGTACTACTGAATTAGCTGACAACGCAGTGACTACGGTTAAGATCAACGATAACGCCGTAACTACAGGAAAAATCAATAACAACGCAGTAACTACCGCTAAGATCAATGACGATGCGGTAACAGCTGCTAAAATAAACGCGGATGTTGCGGGTACTGGTTTAACACAAAA
>NZ_JBSWYF010000108.1:0-226 GCF_056160945.1 Tenacibaculum sp. AWR4_210 | reverse complement strand
CCACAGCAGCAACAGCTCAGGTAGTGGTAAGCGAACAAGCCTTACCAAATGCGGGAACTAACGGAACACTTACCATCTGTGCAGGAAGCACGGTAACATCAGCACAGTTATTTGCATCCTTAGGAGGAAGCCCAGCTACAGGAGGTACTTGGTCACCAGCATTAGGTGGAGCGAATACCTATACGTATACGGTAGCAGCAACCGCACCATGTACCACAGCAGCAAC
>NZ_JBSWYF010000107.1:0-228 GCF_056160945.1 Tenacibaculum sp. AWR4_210 | reverse complement strand
GTATCCAATGGTATGCAGCGTCAACTGGAGGAACTGCCTTAGCAGGAACAACAGCATTGAGCACAGGAACCTACTATGCATCACAAACAGTGAGTAGCTGTGAGAGTAGTAGAACCTCAGTAAGTGTAACCGTAAATACAACACCAACCGCACCAACAGCAAGCGCACAAGCATTCTGTAGTGCCGATAGCCCAACAGTAGCGGATTTAGTAGCTACGGGAACAGGAA
>NZ_JBSWYF010000106.1:0-229 GCF_056160945.1 Tenacibaculum sp. AWR4_210 | reverse complement strand
CAAGCTTTACCAAATGCGGGAACTAACGGAACACTTACCATCTGTGCAGGAAGCACGGTAACATCAGCACAGTTATTTGCAGCCTTAGGCGGAAGTCCAGCGACAGGCGGAACTTGGTCACCAGCTTTAGGTGGAGCGAATACCTATACGTATACCGTAGCAGCAACGGCACCATGTACCACAGCAGCAACAGCTCAGGTAGTGGTAAGCGAACAAGCCTTACCAAATG
>NZ_JBSWYF010000105.1:0-231 GCF_056160945.1 Tenacibaculum sp. AWR4_210 | reverse complement strand
GAACCTCTGTAAGTGTAACAGTAAACACAACTCCAAGTGCGCCAACAGCAAGTGCACAAGCATTCTGTAGTGCCGATAGCCCAACAGTAGCTGATTTAGTAGCTACGGGAACAGGAATCCAATGGTATGCAGCGTCAACAGGAGGAACTGCCTTAGCAGGAACAACAGCATTGAGTACAGGAACCTACTATGCATCACAAACAGTAAGTAGCTGTGAGAGTAGTAGAACCT
>NZ_JBSWYF010000104.1:0-231 GCF_056160945.1 Tenacibaculum sp. AWR4_210 | reverse complement strand
CTAAAACTACAAGTCAAAGATAGTAGGGAACTGAGGTGTATTGGGTTGAAATACGATGATGAGTAACTAACTGTAGCTGGATGGTTGGAATCGCAAAACGATAGGTGTTTTAAGTACGATAGGAATGCTGGCTTGCTAATGAGATAAAAAAAAGAAGCGCTCCCCCCGGAACACTTCTTTTAAACTAACTAATAACTACTATAACTAAAACTACAAGTCAAAGATAGTAGG
>NZ_JBSWYF010000103.1:0-234 GCF_056160945.1 Tenacibaculum sp. AWR4_210 | reverse complement strand
TTGCAGCCTTAGGCGGAAGCCCAGCGACAGGAGGTACTTGGTCACCAGCATTAGCAGGGGCTAATACCTATACGTATACAGTAGCAGCAACGGCACCATGTACCACAGCAGCAACGGCTCAGGTAGTGGTAAGCGAGCAAGCCTTACCAAATGCGGGAACTAACGGAACACTCACCATCTGTGCAGGAAGCACAGTAACATCGGCACAGTTATTTGCAGCCTTAGGCGGAAGTC
>NZ_JBSWYF010000102.1:0-236 GCF_056160945.1 Tenacibaculum sp. AWR4_210 | reverse complement strand
CTAAAAGCACATGGGGGATTAGCTCAGCTGGCTAGAGCGCTTGCCTTGCACGCAAGAGGTCATCGGTTCGACTCCGATATTCTCCACAAGGTAGTGTTTTAAGATAGTTTATCTAAGCATTACACCCGGTTGGTAACTGAAATACTTGTCAGTGCCGACTCGGCACAAGTTCATTGACATATTGGTAATATGATATCGTAAAGAATCAAGATAGAGAGTTGATTAAAAATCAACAA
>NZ_JBSWYF010000101.1:0-237 GCF_056160945.1 Tenacibaculum sp. AWR4_210 | reverse complement strand
CTACCTGAGCTGTTGCTGCTGTGGTACATGGTGCCGTTGCGGCTACTGTATACGTATAGGTATTTGCGCCTGATAATGCTGGTGACCAAGTACCTCCTGTCGCTGGGCTTCCACCTAAGGCTGCAAATAATTGCCCTGATGTTACCGTGCTTCCTGCACAGATCGTAAGTGTTCCGTTAGTTCCCGCATTTGGTAAGGCTTGTTCGCTTACCACTACCTGAGCTGTTGCTGCTGTGG
>NZ_JBSWYF010000100.1:0-237 GCF_056160945.1 Tenacibaculum sp. AWR4_210 | reverse complement strand
CAAATGCCGGAACTAACGGAACACTCACCATCTGTGCAGGAAGCACCGTAACATCGGCGCAATTATTTGCAGCCTTAGGAGGAAGCCCAGCTACAGGCGGAACTTGGTCACCAGCATTAGCAGGGGCTAATACCTATACATATACAGTAGCCGCAACCGCACCATGTACCACAGCAGCAACAGCTCAGGTAGTGGTAAGCGAACAAGCCTTACCAAATGCGGGAACTAACGGAACAC
>NZ_JBSWYF010000099.1:0-239 GCF_056160945.1 Tenacibaculum sp. AWR4_210 | reverse complement strand
GATCTGTGCAGGAAGCACGGTAACATCGGCGCAGTTATTTGCAGCCTTAGGAGGAAGTCCAGCTGCAGGCGGAACTTGGTCACCAGCATTAGCAGGCGCAAATACCTATACGTATACCGTAGCGGCAACCGCACCATGTACCACAGCCGCAACGGCTCAGGTAGTGGTAAGCGAACAGGCTTTACCAAATGCGGGAACTAACGGAACACTAACGATCTGTGCAGGAAGCACGGTAACAT
>NZ_JBSWYF010000098.1:0-243 GCF_056160945.1 Tenacibaculum sp. AWR4_210 | reverse complement strand
CTAATACTGGTGACCAAGTTCCGCCGGTAGCTGGACTTCCTCCTAAGGCTGCAAATAACTGTGCTGATGTTACCGTGCTTCCTGCACAGATGGTAAGTGTTCCGTTAGTTCCGGCATTTGGTAAAGCCTGTTCGCTTACCACTACCTGAGCCGTTGCTGCTGTGGTACATGGTGCGGTTGCTGCTACGGTATACGTATAGGTATTCGCTCCGCCTAATGCTGGTGACCAAGTTCCGCCGGTAG
>NZ_JBSWYF010000097.1:0-245 GCF_056160945.1 Tenacibaculum sp. AWR4_210 | reverse complement strand
GATCTGTGCAGGAAGCACGGTAACATCGGCACAGTTATTTGCAGCCTTAGGAGGAAGTCCAGCGACAGGCGGAACTTGGTCACCAGCATTATCAGGGGCTAATACCTATACGTATACAGTAGCAGCAACGGCACCATGTACCACAGCAGCAACGGCTCAGGTAGTGGTAAGCGAACAAGCTTTACCAAATGCGGGAACTAACGGAACACTTACCATCTGTGCAGGAAGCACGGTAACATCAGGGC
>NZ_JBSWYF010000096.1:0-246 GCF_056160945.1 Tenacibaculum sp. AWR4_210 | reverse complement strand
TAGCTACGGGAACAGGAATCCAATGGTATGCGGCGTCAACTGGAGGAACTGCCTTAGCAGGAACAACAGCATTGAGTACAGGAACCTACTACGCATCACAAACAGTAAGTAGCTGTGAGAGTAGCAGAACTTCTGTAAGTGTAACCGTAAATACCACTCCAACCGCACCAACAGCAAGTGCACAAGCATTCTGTAGTGCCGATAGCCCAACAGTAGCGGATTTAGTAGCTACGGGAACAGGAATCC
>NZ_JBSWYF010000095.1:0-249 GCF_056160945.1 Tenacibaculum sp. AWR4_210 | reverse complement strand
ACGCTTTACTTGGAGATGTTACACTAGAAATCGCTGCAGGTGCTGTAGGAACAACAGAATTAGCTGACAATGCAGTAACTACTGTTAAGATCAACGATAACGCTGTAACTACCGCTAAGATCAATGACGATGCGGTAACAGCTGCTAAAATAAATGCCGATGTTGCAGGTACTGGTTTAACACAAAACGGTGCGGGCGCTTTAGTAGTAGATCCGACTGCCTTTAACGGTGACGGTAACATTACCTCTT
>NZ_JBSWYF010000094.1:0-249 GCF_056160945.1 Tenacibaculum sp. AWR4_210 | reverse complement strand
ACTATGCATCACAAACAGTAAGTAGCTGTGAGAGTAGTAGAACCTCAGTAAGTGTAACCGTAAATACCACCCCAACCGCACCAACAGCAAGTGCACAAGCATTCTGTAGTACCGATAGCCCAACAGTAGCCGACTTAGTAGCTACAGGAACAGGAATTCAATGGTATGCAGCGTCAACAGGAGGAACTGCCTTAGCAGGAACAACAGCATTGAGCACAGGAACCTACTATGCATCACAAACAGTAAGTA
>NZ_JBSWYF010000093.1:0-256 GCF_056160945.1 Tenacibaculum sp. AWR4_210 | reverse complement strand
ATGTTACCGTGCTTCCTGCACAGATGGTAAGTGTTCCGTTAGTTCCCGCATTTGGTAAAGCTTGCTCGCTTACCACTACCTGAGCTGTTGCGGCTGTGGTACATGGTGCGGTTGCTGCTACGGTATACGTATAGGTATTAGCCCCTGCTAAAGCTGGTGACCAAGTACCTCCTGTCGCTGGGCTTCCACCTAAGGCTGCAAATAATTGCCCTGATGTTACCGTGCTTCCTGCACAGATGGTAAGTGTTCCGTTAGT
>NZ_JBSWYF010000092.1:0-258 GCF_056160945.1 Tenacibaculum sp. AWR4_210 | reverse complement strand
CAGCACAGTTATTTGCAGCCTTAGGTGGAAGTCCAGCTACCGGCGGAACTTGGTCACCAGCTTTAGCAGGGGCTAATACCTATACATATACCGTAGCAGCAACCGCACCATGTACCACAGCCGCAACAGCTCAGGTAGTGGTAAGCGAACAGGCTTTACCAAATGCAGGAACTAACGGAACACTAACGATCTGTGCAGGAAGCACGGTAACATCAGCGCAGTTATTTGCAGCCTTAGGAGGAAGTCCAGCTACCGGCG
>NZ_JBSWYF010000091.1:0-259 GCF_056160945.1 Tenacibaculum sp. AWR4_210 | reverse complement strand
TGATAATCAAAAACAGTTGTAGTTTTACCTTGTAGACTACCTCCCATAATAGGGGCATTTGTAAAATGCACCATTATATGAACACTAGATTCTTCCAAATCATTAAATCTAGCTGCTCCTATTATACTTTTCATTCTATTCTTCCAATTTTCGAATTGCGTATCAGTGATACCTTTTGCCTCTCACAAAAATTCCTCCGTCAAAATCTATTCCATTAACCGGACTATTACCCATCCCTAAATAAGGAGAATGGTATTGC
>NZ_JBSWYF010000090.1:0-260 GCF_056160945.1 Tenacibaculum sp. AWR4_210 | reverse complement strand
GTTTTGTGTTAAACCAGTACCCGCAACATCAGCATTTATTTTAGCAGCTGTTACTGCATCGTCATTAATCTTCGCAGTAGTTACTGCATTGTTATTAATTTTTCCGGTAGTTACAGCGTTGTCGTTGATCTTAACCGTAGTTACTGCGTTGTCAGCTAATTCAGTAGTACCAACAGCGCCTGCTGAGATTTCCAGTGTAACATCTCCAAGTAAAGCGTTTGCATCACCACCAACCGTTAAGTCAGAAGAAGTAATGTTAC
>NZ_JBSWYF010000089.1:0-264 GCF_056160945.1 Tenacibaculum sp. AWR4_210 | reverse complement strand
GAACTAACTGATTTTTTTAAACCTTTCCAAAATTTCTTAGATTGTGTTGCTCTCAAAAGCGGATGCAAAACTACAAAACCTTTTCGTTTCTGCAAAAACTTTTTTGAAGTTTTTTTCGTTTTTTTTATGCTTCTGATTTTCAAGGAACGTTTGAGAGAGGCTCTCATTTTAATAAAAAACCTCACTACGGATGTAATGAGGTTTTAAAAGAAAGGCGACGACCTACTCTCCCACCAGTGGCAGTACCATCGGCGCTAATGGGCT
>NZ_JBSWYF010000088.1:0-271 GCF_056160945.1 Tenacibaculum sp. AWR4_210 | reverse complement strand
GTGTTCCGTTAGTTCCCGCATTTGGTAAAGCTTGTTCGCTTACCACTACCTGAGCTGTTGCTGCTGTGGTACATGGTGCCGTTGCGGCTACCGTATAAGTATACGTATTTGCGCCGCCTAATGCTGGTGACCAAGTTCCGCCTGTCGCTGGACTTCCTCCTAAGGCTGCAAATAACTGCCCTGATGTTACCGTGCTTCCTGCACAGATGGTAAGTGTTCCGTTAGTTCCCGCATTTGGTAAGGCTTGTTCGCTTACCACTACCTGAGCTGT
>NZ_JBSWYF010000087.1:0-282 GCF_056160945.1 Tenacibaculum sp. AWR4_210 | reverse complement strand
CAGCAACCGCACCATGTACCACAGCAGCAACGGCTCAGGTAGTGGTAAGCGAACAAGCCTTACCAAATGCGGGAACTAACGGAACACTCACGATCTGTGCAGGAAGTACGGTAACATCGGCACAGTTATTTGCAGCCTTAGGTGGAAGTCCAGCTACCGGCGGAACTTGGTCACCAGCATTAGCAGGGGCTAATACCTATACATATACCGTAGCAGCAACGGCACCATGTACCACAGCAGCAACAGCTCAGGTAGTGGTAAGCGAACAAGCTTTACCAAATG
>NZ_JBSWYF010000086.1:0-283 GCF_056160945.1 Tenacibaculum sp. AWR4_210 | reverse complement strand
GCAGCTGTTACTGCATCGTCATTGATCTTAGCGGTAGTTACTGCGTTGTTATTGATTTTTCCTGTAGTTACAGCGTTATCGTTGATCTTAACCGTAGTCACTGCGTTGTCAGCTAATTCAGTAGTACCAACAGCACCTGCAGCGATTTCTAGTGTAACATCTCCAAGTAAAGCGTTTGCATCACCACCAACTGTTAAGTCAGAAGAGGTAATGTTACCGTCACCGTTAAAGGCAGTCGGATCTACTACTAAAGCGCCCGCACCGTTTTGTGTTAAACCAGTAC
>NZ_JBSWYF010000085.1:0-285 GCF_056160945.1 Tenacibaculum sp. AWR4_210 | reverse complement strand
TTGACGCTGCATACCATTGGATTCCTGTTCCCGTAGCTACTAAGTCGGCTACTGTTGGGCTATCGGCACTACAGAATGCTTGTGCGCTTGCCGTTGGAGCACTTGGAGTTGTATTTACGGTTACACTTACTGAGGTTCTACTACTCTCACAGCTACTCACTGTTTGTGATGCATAGTAGGTTCCTGTACTCAATGCTGTTGTTCCTGCTAAGGCAGTTCCTCCTGTTGACGCTGCATACCATTGGATACCTGTTCCCGTAGCTACTAAATCCGCTACTGTTGGGC
>NZ_JBSWYF010000084.1:0-288 GCF_056160945.1 Tenacibaculum sp. AWR4_210 | reverse complement strand
CAGCATTAGCAGGGGCTAATACCTATACATATACAGTAGCCGCAACGGCACCATGTACCACAGCAGCAACAGCTCAGGTAGTGGTAAGCGAGCAAGCTTTACCAAATGCGGGAACTAACGGAACACTCACCATCTGTGCAGGAAGCACGGTAACATCAGCACAGTTATTTGCCGCCTTAGGAGGAAGTCCAGCTACCGGCGGAACTTGGTCACCAGCATTAGCAGGGGCTAATACCTATACGTATACAGTAGCCGCAACGGCACCATGTACCACAGCAGCAACAGCTC
>NZ_JBSWYF010000083.1:0-288 GCF_056160945.1 Tenacibaculum sp. AWR4_210 | reverse complement strand
TTCCTGTACTCAATGCTGTTGTTCCTGCTAAGGCAGTTCCTCCAGTTGACGCCGCATACCATTGGATTCCTGTTCCCGTAGCTACTAAATCCGCTACTGTTGGACTATCGGCACTACAGAATGCTTGTGCGCTTGCTGTTGGTGCACTTGGTGTTGTGTTTACTGTTATACTTACTGAGGTTCTGCTACTCTCACAACTACTTACTGTTTGTGATGCATAGTAGGTTCCTGTACTCAACGCTGTTGTTCCTGCTAAGGCAGTTCCTCCAGTTGACGCTGCATACCATT
>NZ_JBSWYF010000082.1:0-297 GCF_056160945.1 Tenacibaculum sp. AWR4_210 | reverse complement strand
ATCCGACTGCCTTTAACGGTGACGGTAACATTACTTCTTCTGACTTAACGGTTGGTGGTGATGCTAACGCTTTATTAGGAGATGTTACGCTTGAAATCTCAGTAGGTGCTGTTGGAACAACAGAATTAGCTGACAATGCTGTGACCACGGTTAAGATCAACGACAACGCTGTAACTACCGGAAAAATTAATGCCAATGCAGTAACCACTGCGAAGATTAATGACGATGCGGTAACAGCTGCTAAAATAAATGCGGATGTTGCGGGTACTGGTTTAACACAAAACGGTGCGGGTGCTT
>NZ_JBSWYF010000081.1:0-297 GCF_056160945.1 Tenacibaculum sp. AWR4_210 | reverse complement strand
CCAAACGTGCTTCTACACCTGAGGGTAGATTTTCTGGTGTTCCCAACCCTGTTACTCCTGAAACCGAATGTTCGATACTTGTTAACAGGGTGCCCACACATACAGTTTGTGATTTATCAAGGTTATCAACAGTGCTTTGCGGTAACACGGTAATGCTTCCTTCGGCAAATAAATTTCCACATTCGGCAACAAGTGGAATACGGTAGTTAAAAACTCCTGATTCAGAAGGTGTTCCTGTGATTTCCACAGTAGTACCTCCTACCAAACGTGCTTCTACACCTGAGGGTAGATTTTCTG
>NZ_JBSWYF010000080.1:0-297 GCF_056160945.1 Tenacibaculum sp. AWR4_210 | reverse complement strand
CTGGAGGAACTGCCTTAGCAGGAACAACAGCATTGAGCACAGGAACCTACTATGCATCACAAACAGTAAGTAGTTGTGAGAGTAGTAGAACTTCTGTAAGTGTAACCGTAAATACCACCCCAACAGCACCAACAGCAAGCGCACAAGCATTCTGTAGTGCCGATAGCCCAACAGTAGCTGATTTAGTAGCTACGGGAACAGGTATCCAATGGTATGCAGCGTCAACAGGAGGAACTGCCTTAGCAGGAACAACAGCATTGAGCACAGGAACCTACTATGCATCACAAACAGTAAGTA
>NZ_JBSWYF010000079.1:0-298 GCF_056160945.1 Tenacibaculum sp. AWR4_210 | reverse complement strand
CGTATACAGTAGCCGCAACGGCACCATGTACCACAGCAGCAACAGCTCAGGTAGTGGTAAGCGAACAGGCTTTACCAAATGCGGGAACTAATGGAACACTTACCATCTGTGCAGGAAGCACCGTAACATCAGCACAATTATTTGCAGCCTTAGGTGGAAGTCCAGCTACCGGCGGAACTTGGTCACCAGCATTAGCAGGGGCTAATGCCTATACATATACAGTAGCCGCAACGGCACCATGTACCACAGCAGCAACAGCTCAGGTAGTGGTAAGCGAACAAGCTTTACCAAATGCGGG
>NZ_JBSWYF010000078.1:0-298 GCF_056160945.1 Tenacibaculum sp. AWR4_210 | reverse complement strand
AGATAGAAGGCCAAGTTTCGGTAAGTAAAATTGAAATTTGGATTGATTTAACTAAAAATTTTTATACCAACTCACATGAAATTGGACATGCATATTACTCTATTAAAAACCCTGAAAAAGCTTTTTTATGGAGTATAATAGCGAGTGGTTCAAATTGGTTTAATCAGTCTGGAGCAGGACATTTATTTAATAATCCTTCGGGAATTCCTGCACATAAATTTGAACAAATGACGCCAAGCAGTGATAGAAAAAAATCTTTGAAGCCAACACATTTTTAAAATTATGAGAGTATTTTTAG
>NZ_JBSWYF010000077.1:0-300 GCF_056160945.1 Tenacibaculum sp. AWR4_210 | reverse complement strand
CAGCAACCGCACCATGTACCACAGCAGCAACGGCTCAGGTAGTGGTAAGCGAACAAGCCTTACCAAATGCGGGAACTAACGGAACACTCACCATCTGTGCAGGAAGCACTGTAACATCAGGGCAATTATTTGCAGCCTTAGGCGGAAGTCCAGCTACAGGCGGAACTTGGTCACCAGCATTAGCAGGGGCTAATACCTATACATATACAGTAGCAGCAACGGCACCATGTACCACAGCAGCAACGGCTCAGGTAGTGGTAAGCGAGCAAGCTTTACCAAATGCGGGAACTAACGGAACAC
>NZ_JBSWYF010000076.1:0-306 GCF_056160945.1 Tenacibaculum sp. AWR4_210 | reverse complement strand
CCACAGCAGCAACAGCTCAGGTAGTGGTAAGCGAGCAGGCTTTACCAAATGCGGGAACTAACGGAACACTAACGATCTGTGCAGGAAGCACGGTAACATCGGCGCAGTTATTTGCAGCCTTAGGTGGAAGTCCTGCGACAGGCGGAACTTGGTCACCAGCATTAGCAGGGGCTAATACCTATACGTATACAGTAGCCGCAACCGCACCATGTACTACAGCAGCAACAGCTCAGGTAGTGGTAAGCGAGCAGGCTTTACCAAATGCGGGAACTAACGGAACACTTACCATCTGTGCAGGAAGCACGG
>NZ_JBSWYF010000075.1:0-307 GCF_056160945.1 Tenacibaculum sp. AWR4_210 | reverse complement strand
TAGCAGCAACGGCACCATGTACCACAGCAGCAACAGCTCAGGTAGTGGTAAGCGAGCAGGCTTTACCAAATGCCGGAACTAACGGAACACTCACAATCTGTGCAGGAAGCACGGTAACATCAGGGCAATTATTTGCAGCCTTAGGTGGAAGTCCAGCTACAGGCGGAACTTGGTCACCAGCATTATCAGGCGCAAATACCTATACGTATACCGTAGCAGCAACCGCACCATGTACCACAGCAGCAACGGCTCAGGTAGTGGTAAGCGAACAAGCCTTACCAAATGCGGGAACTAACGGAACACTCAC
>NZ_JBSWYF010000074.1:0-315 GCF_056160945.1 Tenacibaculum sp. AWR4_210 | reverse complement strand
TTGGTGGTGATGCAAATGCTTTACTTGGAGATGTTACACTAGAAATCGCTGCAGGTGCTGTTGGAACTACAGAATTAGCTGACAACGCAGTGACTACTGTGAAAATAAACGATAACGCTGTAACTACCGGAAAGATTAATGACGATGCAGTTACGGCTGCTAAAATAAACGCTGATGTTGCAGGTACTGGTTTAACACAAAACGGTGCGGGTGCCTTAGTAGTTGATCCGACTGCCTTTAACGGTGACGGTAACATTACCTCTTCTGACTTAACGGTTGGTGGTGATGCAAACGCTTTATTAGGAGATGTTACAC
>NZ_JBSWYF010000073.1:0-315 GCF_056160945.1 Tenacibaculum sp. AWR4_210 | reverse complement strand
CCGGTCTTGGTGACGAGATAAAAGAAAAGAAGCGCTCCCCCCGGAACGCTTCTTTTAAACTAACTAATAACTACTATAACTAAAACTACAAGTCAAAGATAATCGTGAACAGAGGTGTATTGGGTTGAAATACGATGATGGGCAGTGAACTGTAGCTGGATGGTAGGAATGGCAAAACGATAGGTATTTTAAGTACGATAGGAATGCGGGCTTGCTAATGAGATAAAAAAAGAAGCGCTCCCCCCGGAACACTTCTTTTAAACTAACTAATAACTACTATAACTAAAACTACAAGTCAAAGATAGTAGGGAACTG
>NZ_JBSWYF010000072.1:0-315 GCF_056160945.1 Tenacibaculum sp. AWR4_210 | reverse complement strand
CACAGATCGTTAGTGTTCCGTTAGTTCCCGCATTTGGTAAAGCCTGTTCGCTTACCACTACCTGAGCCGTTGCTGCTGTGGTACATGGTGCTGTTGCTGCTACGGTATACGTATAGGTATTAGCGCCTGATAATGCTGGTGACCAAGTTCCGCCGGTAGCTGGACTTCCACCTAAGGCTGCAAATAATTGCCCTGATGTTACCGTGCTTCCTGCACAGATGGTGAGTGTTCCGTTAGTTCCGGCATTTGGTAAGGCTTGTTCGCTTACCACTACCTGAGCTGTTGCTGCTGTGGTACATGGTGCCGTTGCTGCTA
>NZ_JBSWYF010000071.1:0-318 GCF_056160945.1 Tenacibaculum sp. AWR4_210 | reverse complement strand
CATATACCGTAGCAGCAACCGCACCATGTACCACAGCAGCAACGGCTCAGGTAGTGGTAAGCGAACAAGCCTTACCAAATGCGGGAACTAATGGAACACTTACCATCTGTGCAGGAAGCACGGTAACATCAGGGCAATTATTTGCAGCCTTAGGCGGAAGTCCTGCTACAGGAGGAACTTGGTCACCAGCATTAGCAGGCGCAAATACCTATACATATACCGTAGCAGCAACCGCACCATGTACCACAGCAGCAACGGCTCAGGTAGTGGTAAGCGAGCAAGCTTTACCAAATGCGGGAACTAACGGAACACTTACCA
>NZ_JBSWYF010000070.1:0-330 GCF_056160945.1 Tenacibaculum sp. AWR4_210 | reverse complement strand
CAGCAACCGCACCATGTACCACAGCAGCAACAGCTCAGGTAGTGGTAAGCGAACAAGCCTTACCAAATGCCGGAACTAACGGAACACTTACGATCTGTGCAGGAAGCACGGTAACATCGGCGCAGTTATTTGCAGCCTTAGGCGGAAGTCCTGCGACAGGCGGAACTTGGTCACCAGCATTAGGCGGCGCTAATACCTATACGTATACCGTAGCAGCAACGGCACCATGTACCACAGCCGCAACAGCTCAGGTAGTGGTAAGCGAGCAGGCTTTACCAAATGCCGGAACTAACGGAACACTTACCATCTGTGCAGGAAGCACGGTAACAT
>NZ_JBSWYF010000069.1:0-338 GCF_056160945.1 Tenacibaculum sp. AWR4_210 | reverse complement strand
AGCCCATTAGCGCCGATGGTACTGCCACTGGTGGGAGAGTAGGTCGTCGCCTTTCTTTTAAAACCTCATTACATTCGTAGTGAGGTTTTTTATTAAAATGAGAGCCTCTCTCAAACGTTCCTTGAAAATCAGAAGCACTAAAAAAAACGAAAAAAACTTCAGAAAAGTTTTTGTAGAAACGAAAAGGTTTTGTAGTTTTGCATCCGCTTTTGAGAGCAACACAATCTAAGAAATTTTGGAAAGGTTTAAAAAAATCAGTTAGTTCGATTCTAACATTTCTACAAGAGGTTAACGAGAGTTAACAAAGTTCATTGAAAATATTGAAATTGACAGCGTAA
>NZ_JBSWYF010000068.1:0-339 GCF_056160945.1 Tenacibaculum sp. AWR4_210 | reverse complement strand
CTCTTTATATTTTTTTATAAAGTTTGTTGATTTTTAATCAACTCTCTATCTTGATTCTTTACGATATCATATTACCAATATGTCAATGAACTTGTGCCGAGTCGGCACTGACAAATATTTCAGTTACCAACCGGATGTAATGTTTAGATAAACTATCTTAAAACACTACGTTGTGGAGAATATCGGAGTCGAACCGATGACCTCTTGCGTGCAAGGCAAGCGCTCTAGCCAGCTGAGCTAATCCCCCATGTGCTTTTAGTTAACTACTGTTAAACTAGCAACGGGTAGCTAACCTCTAGAATTTCCTCAATCTTTATAACTATAAAAAGTAGTCTTGGG
>NZ_JBSWYF010000067.1:0-342 GCF_056160945.1 Tenacibaculum sp. AWR4_210 | reverse complement strand
CCACAGCAGCAACAGCTCAGGTAGTGGTAAGCGAACAAGCCTTACCAAATGCGGGAACTAACGGAACACTTACCATCTGTGCAGGAAGCACTGTAACATCGGCACAGTTATTTGCAGCCTTAGGAGGAAGCCCAGCTACAGGAGGTACTTGGTCACCAGCATTAGCAGGCGCTAATACCTATACATATACCGTAGCAGCAACGGCACCATGTACCACAGCAGCAATAGCTCAGGTAGTGGTAAGCGAGCAAGCTTTACCAAATGCGGGAACTAACGGAACACTAACGATCTGTGCAGGAAGCACGGTAACATCAGGGCAGTTATTTGCAGCCTTAGGAGGAA
>NZ_JBSWYF010000066.1:0-345 GCF_056160945.1 Tenacibaculum sp. AWR4_210 | reverse complement strand
CACAGATGGTGAGTGTTCCGTTAGTTCCCGCATTTGGTAAAGCCTGCTCGCTTACCACTACCTGAGCTGTTGCTGCTGTGGTACATGGTGCAGTTGCGGCTACGGTATACGTATAGGTATTTGCGCCTGCTAATGCTGGTGACCAAGTACCTCCTGTAGCTGGACTTCCGCCTAAGGCTGCAAATAACTGCGCCGATGTTACCGTGCTTCCTGCACAGATCGTGAGAGTTCCGTTAGTACCTGCATTTGGTAAAGCTTGCTCGCTTACCACTACCTGAGCTGTTGCTGCTGTGGTACATGGTGCTGTTGCTGCTACGGTATACGTATAGGTATTTGCGCCTGCTA
>NZ_JBSWYF010000065.1:0-372 GCF_056160945.1 Tenacibaculum sp. AWR4_210 | reverse complement strand
GTGTAACATCTCCAAGTAAAGCGTTTGCATCACCACCAACCGTTAAGTCAGAAGAAGTAATGTTACCGTCACCGTTAAAGGCAGTCGGATCAACTACTAAAGCACCAGCCCCGTTTTGTGTTAAACCAGTACCCGCAACATCAGCGTTTATTTTAGCAGCCGTAACTGCATCGTCATTGATTTTCGCAGTAGTTACTGCATTGGCATTAATTTTTCCGGTAGTTACGGCGTTGTCGTTGATCTTAACCGTAGTCACTGCATTGTCAGCTAATTCTGTAGTTCCAACAGCGCCTGCTGAGATTTCCAGTGTAACATCTCCAAGTAAAGCGTTTGCATCACCACCAACCGTTAAGTCAGAAGAAGTAATGTTAC
>NZ_JBSWYF010000064.1:0-375 GCF_056160945.1 Tenacibaculum sp. AWR4_210 | reverse complement strand
GTGATGCATAGTAGGTTCCTGTGCTCAATGCTGTTGTTCCTGCTAAGGCAGTTCCTCCAGTTGACGCTGCATACCATTGGATACCTGTTCCTGTAGCTACTAAATCCGCTACTGTTGGGCTATCGGCACTACAGAATGCTTGTGCACTTGCTGTTGGTGCGGTTGGTGTTGTGTTTACGGTTACACTTACTGAGGTTCTACTACTCTCACAGCTACTTACTGTTTGCGATGCATAGTAGGTTCCTGTGGTCAATGCTGTTGTTCCTGCTAAGGCAGTTCCTCCCGTTGACGCTGCATACCATTGGATTCCTGTTCCCGTAGCTACTAAGTCGGCTACTGTTGGGCTATCGGCACTACAGAATGCTTGTGCGCTTG
>NZ_JBSWYF010000063.1:0-375 GCF_056160945.1 Tenacibaculum sp. AWR4_210 | reverse complement strand
GTGCAGAAATGGCCTTGGACCAAACCGGGAAGTTCATTTCCTTGAGATCCTTCACGTCGCGGCAGCCCGCGTCGATGATCAGCCCGCGGCAGCCGCGCGCCTGCGCCGAGGTGGCTAGCAGGTCGCCGAAATAGCCGTTGTCGCAGGGCGAGGTTGGTGCGAGCACCAGGATGTCGCCCTCCTGCAGCTGCTCGATGGCGACGTGCACCATCCAGTTGTCCCCAGGCGCTGCCGATATCGTCACCGCCGAGCCGGAGATCTGCGCGCCGGGATAGATCGGGCGCATGTAGCTCTGCAGGCAGCCCTTGCGGCCCTGCGCTTCGTGCACGGTGGCGACGCCCGCGCGTCCCAGCGCGTCGATGACGTCCTTGTCGG
>NZ_JBSWYF010000062.1:0-376 GCF_056160945.1 Tenacibaculum sp. AWR4_210 | reverse complement strand
ACGGGCGTGTGCGCAAGCCGATATCATCGCGATACAGGAAGTGCAGCGCGACACGGGCAGCTTGTATGAGTTGCGTGACCGCCTGCGCCGAGATGGGGCGCCTTGGGACGTCGTCGTTAGCGATGTCACGGGCATGGCACCGGGATACGAAGGCATGGCCGAACGCCACGCTTTTCTTTACCGCTCCGACAGGGTCACACGCGGAGATCTTGCCTCGGATCTTTCCTTTGATCGCTCTGCGGTGATTGAGAACAGCAATGATGCACTGCGCGCACTGGTCAGCAAGGAAATCGAAATCGCGGGTGAGGAGAGGGTCTTGGCGAAAATCTCCGAATGGCTCAGCGGTCAACAGAAGCTAATGGGAGCAAAGCTGAAG
>NZ_JBSWYF010000061.1:0-386 GCF_056160945.1 Tenacibaculum sp. AWR4_210 | reverse complement strand
CCTGCGCTATGGCGATGGCGGCACACTTTCCCGGTTCGACCTGAACGATGTGGTGGAACAAGCCTGCCAAGGTCTCGCGCACGCTGCACTGTCCCGCGATATCGAATTCTCTTTGGAACGTTGCGCGCAGAGCCTGATGATGGACGGGGACCCCACACTCCTTGGAGAGGCGATCACCAACCTCTTGGAAAACGCCCTGCGCCATGGCGGCGACGAGATGACCAGAATTTCGGTGCAAACGGGCATGGACGACGCCGTGATTACTGTTACTGTGCAGGACGACGGCCTAGGCATTCCGCTTGACCAGGCTGAGACGGCGTTCCGCCGGTTCTCACAGTTGCGCAACGGCGAGGGAACCGGCCTTGGACTTGCGATCGTTGAACAGG
>NZ_JBSWYF010000060.1:0-387 GCF_056160945.1 Tenacibaculum sp. AWR4_210 | reverse complement strand
CAAGTGCACAAGCATTCTGTAGTGCCGATAGCCCAACAGTAGCGGATTTAGTAGCTACGGGAACAGGAATCCAATGGTATGCAGCGTCAACCGGAGGAACTGCCTTAACAGGAACAACAGCGTTAAGCACAGGAACCTACTATGCATCACAAACAGTAAGTAGCTGTGAGAGTAGTAGAACTTCTGTAAGTGTAACCGTAAATACCACTCCAACCGCACCAACAGCAAGCGCACAAGCATTCTGTAGTGCCGATAGCCCAACAGTAGCGGATTTAGTAGCTACAGGAACAGGAATTCAATGGTATGCAGCGTCAACTGGAGGAACTGCCTTAGCAGGAACAACAGCGTTGAGCACAGGAACCTACTATGCATCACAAACAGTAAGTA
>NZ_JBSWYF010000059.1:0-394 GCF_056160945.1 Tenacibaculum sp. AWR4_210 | reverse complement strand
TCTGTGCAGGAAGCACGGTAACATCGGCGCAGTTATTTGCAGCCTTAGGAGGAAGTCCAGCTACCGGCGGAACTTGGTCACCAGCATTAGGTGGAGCGAATACCTATACGTATACAGTAGCAGCAACTGCACCATGTACCACAGCAGTAACAGCTCAGGTAGTGGTAAGCGAACAAGCCTTACCAAATGCCGGAACTAACGGAACTCTTACCATCTGTGCAGGAAGCACGGTAACATCAGCGCAGTTATTTGCAGCCTTAGGCGGAAGTCCAGCGACAGGAGGAACTTGGTCACCAGCATTAGCAGGGGCTAATACCTATACATATACCGTAGCAGCAACCGCACCATGTACCACAGCAGCAACGGCTCAGGTAGTGGTAAGCGAACAAGCCTT
>NZ_JBSWYF010000058.1:0-394 GCF_056160945.1 Tenacibaculum sp. AWR4_210 | reverse complement strand
CTGTCATGAGGTTGCCCTTCCTAGATTCCCAGAGATTGCAGGCTGCGCGGGGATGGGGGCAAGGCGGCGTACGCGGGGGGCGTGCGTCTGCCAGGGTGCCTCCACACCGTTCCTTTGAGAGTTCCATTTTGAGAGTTTCACTGCCACGCTGTTGTTGAGAGAACACATGGAGTGATCGCGAGCGTATGGAAGTGGTGGTTGTCGTGGGTACGTGTCACTTCGGGGTCGCCAGGAAGAGCTGGGAGCTGTCCTTCCTGGCAGAGGCCGCGGAGCTTGCCGGCCTCCGCCGTGTCATGCGGCTGCACCTGGGACTTTGGGGGCTGCCGCAGTTGGCTCACGAGGCGCAGCTCTGTGTGACGGAACTCGTGGCGAACGTCATTGCACATGTTGGGTC
>NZ_JBSWYF010000057.1:0-403 GCF_056160945.1 Tenacibaculum sp. AWR4_210 | reverse complement strand
CCACAGGGCAGCGAAATCGCCGGGCAGCCGGAGTGGTTGGCCTGCGGGGTGAAGGCGGCGTGATCGCGACCGCCGCAGGGGGCACCCGCGATGGTGGCGGGCGCGCTGTCTTCGGCGGGCCATGCGGCGCAGGGCGTGGTCGGGGTGATCAGCACATCAAAGCGGGTGAGGAAATCGCGCAGGATCTGGGCCATGCGGTGCCCGGCCTGATGCGCCTGCGCCACCGCGCGACCCGAGAGCTGCAGGCCGCTGTCGATCTGCGCGCCGAGATCGGGATCAAAGAGCGCAGGGTCCTGCTGCCAGCGATCCCCGAAGAGCGCCGCCAGCCCCGCGTATTGCAGCGGCATGATGTCCATCCCGTCCAGCCCTGCCCACTCGGGCGCCGCCTCGGTCAGGCTGTGAC
>NZ_JBSWYF010000056.1:0-403 GCF_056160945.1 Tenacibaculum sp. AWR4_210 | reverse complement strand
GCATGATGCAGCGCGCGATGATCGTCGATGCGCTGATCTCGGACCCGGCGCTGCTGATCGCCGACAACATCACCCAGCCGCTCGACGTGACGGTGGCGGCGCAGATCCTCAAGCTGATGCGCGAGCTGAACGAGGATTTCTCGACCGCGGTTTTGTTCATCTGCTCCTCGCTGCCCGTCGCCTGCGACGCGGCGGACGAGGTGATGGTGCTGCACGCGGGCCGGGTTGTCGAACGGCAGGCGCCGCAGGCGCTGGTCAGCGGGCCCGAGCACAATTACACCCGCGGGCTGATCGAAGAGCTGCCGACGCTCTGGGCCGAGGGGCGCAAAGAGGTTTCGCGCCCGCAGGACCGCGACCAGCAGGCGATCATGTCGGTGCGCGGCGTCGCCAAGCACTATGAGAC
>NZ_JBSWYF010000055.1:0-404 GCF_056160945.1 Tenacibaculum sp. AWR4_210 | reverse complement strand
GCCCGATACGCGCGAAATCGAGGATGTGGTCGCGCTGATCCGATCCGCGCGCAAACCGGTGATCGTCGCCGGCGGCGGGGTGATATATTCACAGGCCGAGGACACTCTTGCCCGCTTTGCCGAAGCCCACAATATCCCCGTGGTCGAAACCCAGTCCGGGAAATCGGCGCTGGCGCAAAGCCACCCGATGAACTTCGGTGCCAGCGGTGTCGATGGATCGGCCGCGGCGAATGCCGTCTCGTCCGAGGCGGATCTGGTGATCGGTGTCGGCACGCGCTTTCAGGACTTCACGACGGGGTCCTGGGCACTGTTCAGTAACCCGGGGCGGCGGTTGGTTTCGATCAACGTCGCGGCCTACGACGCGGTCAAACATGGCGCCCTCCCAGTCATGGGCGACGCCAAGG
>NZ_JBSWYF010000054.1:0-416 GCF_056160945.1 Tenacibaculum sp. AWR4_210 | reverse complement strand
CTGGCTTCTGCGGATGCTTTGGCCGCCTCGTAGGTCGCCGGGTCGATGCGGTAGAGCGGGTCGCCGCGGCTGACGTCCGTGCCTTCGTCAAACAGGCGCTCGACGATGATGCCGCCCACCTGCGGACGCACTTCGGCCTCGCCCGAGGCCTGCACACGGCCCGGCAGTTTCGTGGTCAGCGTCACGTCCTGCGCCTCGAGGGTCACCACCGTGACCGGCTGCGGCGGGGCTTCGCCTTGCTGCTGCGCGGAAACGGCAGGCGCGAAGAAAACAGCGCCAAGCAGGGCAAGACGCCGCATCAGGCTGGAAGCGGGGCGGTTCGACATGGAAGGGCTCCGGAAACAAAAGAAGGCGCGTCTTGCGCGCAGGTCCTGAATCGCGATAAGGAAACGCATCCGTTTTGTAAAGCACCCAGA
>NZ_JBSWYF010000053.1:0-416 GCF_056160945.1 Tenacibaculum sp. AWR4_210 | reverse complement strand
GGCTCACACCGCGACCATGGGCTCTAAGGGCTGCCTACTTTCTCTTTCCGCAAGAGCTTTTTGGGCTTAGGCTTGAGGCAGATGGAAGAGAGCAGATATGACAAAAACTGAAGGCATGGCGTTCTCCGAGCGCGTAGCTTGTATCCGCAAGCGATTTCTCTCGGAAATGCCCCAGCGCGTCCGGACGATCTCAGATGTTCTGGCCGGCATCGAGGATGAGGATACCGAGGAGAGCCGCTCTCGCATGCTGCACAGGATGCTGCATGACATCGCTGGGAGTGCCGCGATGCTTGAGCTTTATGACATTGAAGTCGCAGCCCGCCGGGGTTTGGCAATCGCAGAAGTATCCGATGATCGTGGCACGCCTCTAGATGAGGAAAGCCGCTCATTCATTCAAGAATCGGTTTGTGATATGC
>NZ_JBSWYF010000052.1:0-418 GCF_056160945.1 Tenacibaculum sp. AWR4_210 | reverse complement strand
CATAGATGCCGGTCGAGGCCAGCGCACGCTCGGGGTCGTCCTGCATCGGCTGCGGCTCGGCGGGCTTTTCGGCAAAGCCAAAGACCTCGCCATCCGCATCGAGATCGAAGATGCCAAAGCCGCGCGCCTGCGACAGCGGCACCGGCGTCGCCGCGACGGTGACCGGCAGGGCGTGCCCGCGGTGATGGGCGAGCAGCTGCTCAAGGTCGATGTCGAGCACATGATCGCCCGAAAGCACCATGACGTCGCGCGGCGCATAGGCGTCGAGCGCGGTGATATTGCAGCGCAGCGCGTCGGCGGTGCCGCGATAGCCATAGGGGCTCAGAAATTCGCCGTCGCGCACCGAAATCCCTTTGGCAAAGCCATGCGCCCAATGCCGATTGAGGTGCTGGCACAGGTCATTGGGGCGATATTGCGT
>NZ_JBSWYF010000051.1:0-442 GCF_056160945.1 Tenacibaculum sp. AWR4_210 | reverse complement strand
CCTCGAAGGAGGTGGCATTTTCCAGCCCGGTGAGAGGGTCCTTGCGCAGACGCCGCTGCAGATGCGCCGCATGACGCCCCAGCGCCGCCAAGTCGCGCGCCATGGCCAGCTTGCCGCGGCGCTCGGCCAGCAGCGACGCCAGCAGCGCGGTGAAATGAAGCGCCGCCTGTTCAGCCTCATCCGCGCCGGTGCGCGCGGCGTCAAAGCCCAGCAGGATGTCCCCCAGCACAAGCCCGCAGGGGCCGGTGAAGCTGCGCTGCACGAAGCGATAGCGGGTCCCCTCGACCTCCTGCAGCGTGGTGTTCGCCGTGTCCCGCGCAGTTCCCAGCGCAGGTGCCGAACGCGCCAGTGTCGCGGCGCTGCCAAGCGGCTGCACCCGAGCCTGTGCCATATGCTGCATATGATCGGCCAATGGCCCGCTCAGCGGCGCGGCCAGACATAC
>NZ_JBSWYF010000050.1:0-442 GCF_056160945.1 Tenacibaculum sp. AWR4_210 | reverse complement strand
CACGCAGAAGGCGAACGCCTCGCAGCGCTGCACAGGCAAGAGCACCCGCTCGAAGGCGATCTCGCTATGCGAGACTGAAAGATCAAGCTCGGCCCCCGCTTCGGGCCGCAAAAGCTCGATGAAGATGTCGCCGTCCGCGATGCTCCAGTCCTGCAATTCAGGAACGAAGAAGCCAAAGACCACCCGGTCTCCCTCGACCTGAGCCCCAAGACGCCGCGCGATGCTGCGCCCGGCGCTGAAGCGGTCCTCGGCGGTGGTGAGGATGCGCTCGCACCAATCGGCAAGCTCGGCGGTCGCTTCGGCCTCGAAGGCGGGCGGGTCCATGCGGTCGTACACGTGGCGTCTCCTGTGGTCTTGCGGTCCGGGTCTGGGGCCCTGATGCGGATCAGGTGTCTTCGGGGGTGAAAATCAGCGTCGACAAGGGCGGCAGCATCATGCGGGC
>NZ_JBSWYF010000049.1:0-458 GCF_056160945.1 Tenacibaculum sp. AWR4_210 | reverse complement strand
ACGCGCGCCGCGAGCCTTGGTGCGCCTTGCCAGCGGGCGAGTGGTGATCGTGGGTGTCGGCTCGCGCATCGGCCGCCAGAAAGTGGTCGCCATCGACGCCGACCGCATCGCCCTCTCCAGCGGCGGTGCCGCGCAGTGGCTCGAGATCCCCTGACCGCCATCTGCTTGCGGGCAACCGCATGACCCCGCGCGGCAATTGACATTCCCGCGCCGCGCAGAGAAAGAACGGGCATGAGTGAACAGATCGCCCTTGTCACCGGTGCCTCGCGCGGGCTGGGTTTTGCCCTCGCCGAAGCCCTTGCACCCGCCTACCACGTGGTCGCTGTCGGTCGTACGATCGGCGGGCTCGAAGATCTTGATGACCGGATCAAGGCCCGCGGCGGCTCTGCCACGCTGGCGCCGATGGACATCACCAAGACCGACGCCATGGCGCAGCTGTGCCGCTCGATCTGGGACCG
>NZ_JBSWYF010000048.1:0-468 GCF_056160945.1 Tenacibaculum sp. AWR4_210 | reverse complement strand
CTGCACATAAATTTGAACAAATGACGCCAAGCAGTGATAGAAAAAAATCTTTGAAGCCAACACATTTTTAAAATTATGAGAGTATTTTTAGTTTTATTGTTTTTAGGAATCAATTATAATTATGGTCAGAGTAAAAAAATTGATTCCATAAATGTCAAAATTATAAATAAGAATATTTCAGCTTACAGGTTATATTACTCTAATTATATTGGGTGTCATAAGGAACCCGTTAGATTTTTAAATGAATATTTATTGAATGAAGGTCAAGAGTATGATTTAAAAATTTCTGAGTTAAAATTACCTTATCATACCATTAAAGGTATTACATTATTTAAGATTGAAAATAATTATTATCTACTAAAAAAGAAGAATAGAAAAACAAAAGTGGTTTTTTATGATAATATTTCATACGAGGAGATATTATCTAGAAGGATGTTAGTCGGTTTGGATTATAAAAATAACGAGCTA
>NZ_JBSWYF010000047.1:0-474 GCF_056160945.1 Tenacibaculum sp. AWR4_210 | reverse complement strand
GCCCTGCAGCGAGACTTCGCCTATAGACCTGCTATCTGAGTCCGCTCAAGCTAGTTACAAGCGCTTGATGCTAGGTTTGGTTTCCACGTTTATGCCCTGTCAGAGCAGTAGAATGGCGGCAAAGGTCGCCCGCATGACTTGCCTCCTCTTGCTGGGGTTTCCATGCCTTTTGCTTGCGGCCTGCGCGAGCTTTCCGCTCAGCTACACCGAGTTTCAAGCGCGCCTTGACCGCGCACCCTACCAATCACAGCCGCTGTCGAGCGCGTGGATCTCGGTGCCGGAGGCCGAGATGGTGCTGGAGCGCCGCTACCGCTCTATCACCGAGCAGCGCATCCTACTGCCCAATCTGACCGCCATGCGCGGCGAAAATTTCATCCTGCTGCAGTCCGAACGCTCGCCGCTCTCGCTTGGCGGGCGCTTCCGTCCGGCCGATCTGCTGGCCTCGTCGCAGGGCACGCCGCCGCCCTTCGAACG
>NZ_JBSWYF010000046.1:0-489 GCF_056160945.1 Tenacibaculum sp. AWR4_210 | reverse complement strand
CGTTAGTTCCCGCATTTGGTAAGGCTTGTTCGCTTACCACTACCTGAGCTGTTGCTGCTGTGGTACATGGTGCCGTTGCTGCTACTGTATATGTATAGGTATTAGCCCCTGCTAATGCTGGTGACCAAGTTCCTCCTGTCGCTGGACTTCCGCCTAAGGCTGCAAATAATTGCCCTGATGTTACCGTGCTTCCTGCACAGATTGTGAGTGTTCCGTTAGTTCCCGCATTTGGTAAAGCCTGTTCGCTTACCACTACCTGAGCCATTGCTGCTGTGGTACATGGTGCGGTTGCTGCTACTGTATACGTATAGGTATTTGCGCCTGCTAATGCTGGTGACCAAGTTCCGCCTGTCGCTGGGCTTCCGCCTAAGGCTGCAAATAACTGTGCTGATGTTACGGTGCTTCCTGCACAGATCGTTAGTGTTCCGTTAGTTCCCGCATTTGGTAAAGCCTGTTCGCTTACCACTACCTGAGCCGTTGCTGCTGTGG
>NZ_JBSWYF010000045.1:0-539 GCF_056160945.1 Tenacibaculum sp. AWR4_210 | reverse complement strand
ATGCTGGCCCATCTCGGCCTCATGGCTGCCGATGCGGATGCGGCCCTCGGGCGCGGGGCCAACGATGGGAAAGAGGATCGGCGCGCGGCCCGACCAATACTCGGGATTGCCCTGCCAGAGCAGTTCGGCCCCGGCCTTGCGAAAGCTCTGCATCTCGGCACCGAGCGCCGCGACGGTGAGCGTGAGGTCGGCTTGGGACAGCGACACATCTGGCTGAGAACTGGCGGGCTGGGAACTGACGGGCTGGGTCATGGGGCATTCGCTTTGCTGTAAGAGCACCTCAGAACTATGGCGCGCGGGCAGGCGAAGTCCAATAGGGCGAAACGGGCGCTTTCACGGGGGCAGGCACGAAAAAGGGCACCCGGCGGGGTGCCCTCGATGCTTTCGCGATGTTTGACGCTCAGACCTTCAGGTTCGGAATGATCTGCTTTTTGCGGCTCATCACGCCCGGCAGCACCACGGTGTCGCCCTCGACCGTCGCGCCAAAGCTTTTCTCGGCGACGCCCTTCACCAGATCGTTGGGGATCAGCAGCGTGGCC
>NZ_JBSWYF010000044.1:0-560 GCF_056160945.1 Tenacibaculum sp. AWR4_210 | reverse complement strand
CAATGCAGTAACTACTGCGAAGATTAATGACGATGCAGTAACAGCTGCTAAAATAAATGCTGATGTTGCGGGTACTGGTTTAACACAAAACGGTGCGGGTGCTTTAGTAGTTGATCCGACTGCCTTTAACGGTGATGGTAACATTACCTCTTCTGACTTAACCGTTGGTGGTGATGCAAACGCTTTACTAGGAGATGTTACACTGGAAATCTCAGCAGGTGCTGTTGGTACTACTGAATTAGCTGACAATGCAGTAACTACAGTTAAGATCAACGATAACGCTGTAACTACCGGAAAAATCAATAACAACGCAGTAACTACCGCTAAGATCAATGACGATGCAGTAACAGCTGCTAAAATAAACGCCGATGTTGCGGGTACCGGTTTAACACAAAACGGTGCGGGTGCTTTAGTGGTAGATCCGACTGCCTTTAACGGTGACGGTAACATTACCTCTTCTGACTTAACTGTTGGTGGTGATGCAAACGCTTTACTAGGAGATGTTACACTGGAAATCTCAGCAGGTGCTGTTGGTACTACTGAATTAGCTGACAATGCAG
>NZ_JBSWYF010000043.1:0-563 GCF_056160945.1 Tenacibaculum sp. AWR4_210 | reverse complement strand
CCTCTGCACTCCGCATCGCAATATCACTCGGTTCGTATTCCCGGCACGAGTGACAGGCCGCACAAGCCTAAGAAATCTTTTGCAAAAAAGGAACTCTCGGCAGCCACGCGGCGTTGAACTTTAGCAACTTTAGGAATTGTGGAGATGACAATGCGCTATCTAGGATTGCATGCCCTTGCCTTCGTGATGATCGGCGGTGCCGCCGCGGCCCAGACGATGGACATCAGTAACCTGAGCTCGATCGACGATGCGGACATAATGACCGCGGAAGGCGACAAGGTCGGCGAGGTCGAGGAAATCCTGGTCGACAAGTCGGGCACCCCGGTTGCCGCCGTAATCGAGGTCGGTGGGTTCTTAGATATCGGCGACGAAGACGTGGTCATTATGCTCGAGGACATGACCTACGAAGACGGCGACTTCACCACCCAGCTCTCCGAAGGACAGCTCGAAAGTTTGCCAGTCTGGGACGACTGATGCCCCGCCGCGCGCCTTCTGGCGCGCGGCTTTTTCACGCCCGACACGGCATGCCTGAACCATCTGCCCGAACCTGCGCTTGCTTAGGC
>NZ_JBSWYF010000042.1:0-574 GCF_056160945.1 Tenacibaculum sp. AWR4_210 | reverse complement strand
TCTTCGGATGCGTGGATAGTGCGGCTAAGGGCTTCCAAGAAAAACCTCTAAGCTTCAGTTTATAAGAACCCGTACCGTAAACCGACACAGGTAGTTGGGATGAGAATTCTAAGGTGCTCGAGAGATTCATGGCTAAGGAACTAGGCAAAATAGACCTGTAACTTCGGGAGAAAGGTCGCCAGCAGTAATGCTGGCCGCAGTGAAAAGATCCAGGCGACTGTTTATCAAAAACACAGGGCTTTGCTAAATTGAAAGATGATGTATAAGGCCTGACACCTGCCCGGTGCTGGAAGGTTAAGTGGAGGGTTTAGCTTCGGCGAAGATCTGAAATGAAGCCCCAGTAAACGGCGGCCGTAACTATAACGGTCCTAAGGTAGCGAAATTCCTTGTCGGGTAAGTTCCGACCTGCACGAATGGTGCAACGATCTGGATACTGTCTCAGCCATGAGCTCGGTGAAATTGTAGTATCGGTGAAGATGCCGATTACCCGCAGCGGGACGAAAAGACCCCGTGAACCTTTACTATAGCTTCGTATTGACTTTGGATAAGTAATGTGTAGGATAGGTGGGAGACA
>NZ_JBSWYF010000041.1:0-606 GCF_056160945.1 Tenacibaculum sp. AWR4_210 | reverse complement strand
CTCCTAATAAAGCGTTTGCATCACCACCAACCGTTAAGTCAGAAGAAGTAATGTTACCGTCACCGTTAAAGGCAGTCGGATCAACTACTAAGGCACCCGCACCGTTTTGTGTTAAACCAGTACCCGCAACATCCGCGTTTATTTTAGCAGCCGTTACCGCATCGTCATTAATCTTCGCAGTAGTTACTGCATTGGCATTAATTTTTCCTGTAGTTACAGCGTTATCGTTGATCTTAACAGTAGTTACTGCATTGTCAGCTAATTCTGTTGTTCCAACAGCACCTGCCGCGATTTCTAGTGTAACATCTCCAAGTAAAGCGTTTGCATCACCACCAACTGTTAAGTCAGAAGAGGTAATGTTACCGTCACCATTAAAGGCAGTCGGATCAACTACTAAAGCACCGGCACCGTTTTGTGTTAAACCAGTACCCGCAACATCCGCATTTATTTTAGCAGCTGTTACCGCATCGTCATTAATCTTTGCAGTAGTTACTGCATTGGCATTAATTTTTCCTGTAGTTACAGCGTTATCGTTGATCTTAACCGTAGTCACTGCATTGTCAGCTAATTCAGTAGTACCAACAGCACCTGCTGAGATTTCCAGTG
>NZ_JBSWYF010000040.1:0-609 GCF_056160945.1 Tenacibaculum sp. AWR4_210 | reverse complement strand
CCTTTAACGGTGACGGTAACATTACTTCTTCTGACTTAACGGTTGGTGGTGATGCAAACGCTTTACTTGGAGATGTTACACTAGAGATCGCTGCAGGTGCTGTTGGAACTACTGAATTAGCTGACAATGCAGTGACTACTGTGAAAATAAACGATAACGCTGTAACTACCGGAAAGATTAATGACGATGCAGTAACAGCTGCTAAAATAAACGCTGATGTTGCGGGTACTGGTTTAACACAAAACGGTGCCGGTGCCTTAGTAGTAGATCCGACTGCCTTTAACGGTGACGGTAACATTACCTCTTCTGACTTAACGGTTGGTGGTGATGCTAACGCTTTATTAGGAGATGTTACACTGGAAATCGCGGCAGGTGCTGTAGGAACAACTGAATTAGCTGACAATGCAGTGACTACTGTGAAGATTAATGACGATGCAGTAACAGCGGCTAAAATAAACGCGGATGTTGCAGGTACCGGTTTAACCCAAAACGGTGCGGGCGCTTTAGTAGTAGATCCGACTGCCTTTAACGGTGACGGTAACATTACTTCTTCTGACTTAACAGTTGGTGGTGATGCAAACGCTTTACTTGGAGATGTTACACTAGAAA
>NZ_JBSWYF010000039.1:0-708 GCF_056160945.1 Tenacibaculum sp. AWR4_210 | reverse complement strand
CATTTGGTAAAGCTTGTTCGCTTACCACTACCTGAGCTGTTGCTGCTGTGGTACATGGTGCGGTTGCTGCTACTGTATACGTATAGGTATTAGCCCCTGCTAATGCTGGTGACCAAGTTCCGCCTGTCGCTGGACTTCCACCTAAGGCTGCAAATAACTGTGCCGATGTTACCGTGCTTCCTGCACAGATCGTAAGTGTTCCGTTAGTTCCCGCATTTGGTAAAGCTTGCTCGCTTACCACTACCTGAGCTGTTGCTGCTGTGGTACATGGTGCGGTTGCTGCTACGGTATACGTATAGGTATTAGCGCCTGCTAATGCTGGTGACCAAGTTCCGCCGGTAGCAGGACTTCCGCCTAAGGCTGCAAATAACTGTGCTGATGTTACCGTGCTTCCTGCACAGATCGTTAGTGTTCCGTTAGTTCCGGCATTTGGTAAAGCCTGTTCGCTTACCACTACCTGAGCTGTTGCTGCTGTGGTACATGGTGCAGTTGCTGCTACGGTATATGTATAGGTATTAGCCCCTGCTAATGCTGGTGACCAAGTTCCGCCTGCAGCTGGACTTCCGCCTAAGGCTGCAAATAACTGTGCCGATGTTACGGTGCTTCCTGCACAGATAGTAAGTGTTCCGTTAGTTCCCGCATTTGGTAAAGCTTGCTCGCTTACCACTACCTGAGCTGTTGCTGCTGTGGTACATGGTGCGGTTGCTG
>NZ_JBSWYF010000038.1:0-733 GCF_056160945.1 Tenacibaculum sp. AWR4_210 | reverse complement strand
AGCTGAACCAACCCCTTACATCCATACTCGCGAATGCCGAGGCAGGCGCAGCGCTCCTCGCGCAAGCACAGCCCGATCTGATCGAGGTCGGCGAGGTGCTTCTAGATATTGCGGAGGATGACAGGCGCGCAGCAGATATCATAGTCAATCTTCGGCGTCTCATGGCCAATGATAGCGGTGGTTTGGAACGCGCGGATCTAAATGATGTCGCGCGCTCGACCATGCGGCTCATCTCGAACGAAATGGTCGCTCGTGGAGTGGACGTGCAGTTGCGCTTGTCGCGCGAAATACTCATCGTGGAAGCAGATGTGCAACAGTTGCAGCAGGTGCTTCTCAATCTCGTTCTTAACGCCGCCGACGCGATGGCGGATCAACAGACGCGGAAGATGATCATCACGACGGGCCTAGATATGAATAGCCGGCGCTTGCTGACCGTGTCCGACAATGGTCCGGGCTTGCCTGATGCGCTGACCGATGACCCTTTCAAGCCATTCGCGACATCAAAGTCACAAGGGATGGGACTGGGGCTTTCAATTAGCCAGAACATCGCAGAGGCGCATGGCGGCGAGTTGCGCTTCACTCGGAGCACGAAGGAGGGGGCTTGTGTTGAGCTGGCCTTGCCTGCGCCTTGACCCGAGAACTGCAAGAGACGTTTCGAGTTCATATCGTGGATGATGATGACAGCGTACGCCGTGCGCTCAGTCGCTTGCTGAAAAGCACGGGTCTCGACGTC
>NZ_JBSWYF010000037.1:0-779 GCF_056160945.1 Tenacibaculum sp. AWR4_210 | reverse complement strand
ACCGAACCCACGGTCACCGATGCCAATATCGTGCTGCAGGTGCTCAACCCCACCCACCTTCTCGACGGGCGCATGGACGTGCGCCGCGATCTCGCCGTCGAGGCGCTTGGCCGGATGGCCGATCAGCTGGGCACGGACACTATGGATGTGGCGCAGGGCATCATCTCGGTGGTCACCGCCAATATGGCCAAGGCGATCCGGGTGATCTCGGTGCAGCGCGGTCACGATCCGCGCGGCTATGCCCTGATGGCCTTCGGCGGTGCCGGTCCGCTGCATGCGGTGCGGCTGGCGCAGGAACTGGGCATGGCGCGCGTCATCATCCCGCGCACGCCGGGCACGCTCTGCGCCATGGGCCTGCTGCTGACCGATCTGCGCGCCGATTTCTCCTCTACCCGCATCCTGCCGCTCGAGGAGAGCAGCCTCGCCCCGATCGCCGAGGCACTGCGCGAGGTCGAGGAGGAAACCGGCGCATGGTTTGAAAAAGAGGCCATCGCAGAGGGCAAGCGTCGCAGCACGCGCCGCATCGACATGCGCTATGAGGGCCAGAACTACGAACTGTCGATCCCGGTGCCGGACGGCCCGCTCGACGCGGCGGCGCTCAAGCTGCTCGAAGAGCGGTTCACTGAGGCGCATACACGGCTCTACGGCTTTGCCGTCGAGGGCGAACGTATCCTCTGTGTCACCTTCCGCGCCGAGGCGCTGGGGCTGGTGCAGAAAGCCGCCCTGCCCGAACGCCCGCTTGGGGCCGCAGATGTCTCGGGCGCGATCACCGGCAGCCG
>NZ_JBSWYF010000036.1:0-798 GCF_056160945.1 Tenacibaculum sp. AWR4_210 | reverse complement strand
ATACCGTCGGAGCGGGCGACGATCTCGGCGATGCGGCTTTCGGGCCATGTCTCGGGGCAGATGTCGCGGACCAGCGCGGTCGCCTCGGGCGGGGTGAGCCGGGCGAGCGTGATGCTGTGCAGCCGTGGCGGCTTGGGTACGGCGACGCCCTCGGCCTGACGCGAGGTGCCCAGCATCATCAGCGGCAAATCCTCCAGTTCCTGCGCAAGCCGGCCGAGCAGCAGCTGCGAGGTGGGATCGAGCCAGTGCATGTCTTCGATAATGAGCAGCAGCGGGCGGCCTTCGCTGGCGGCCAGCCGCAGCAGCGCGGTGATCGCCGAGAGCAGCGCGTCCTGATCGCGCAGCCGCTCGTCCGGCACCGAAGAGAGACCCAAAAGCGTCGAAAGCACCTGCTCGACCTGCCCAAGATCGAGGCCGGGGCGCCGTTCGAGCCAGTGCCGCAGGCGCGCGCGGCGGCTGCTGTCATCGGGCAGATCGGCAAAGCCCAGCATCTCTTGCAGGTGCTGAACCAGCGGAAAGAGCGCGCTTTTCTGATGATGCGGCGAGCCGGAGAATTGCAGCAGGCGCGGCGCGTCGGTCAACGCGCGTTTCTTGAAGTCCGACAGCAGGCGGGATTTGCCGATGCCCGACTCGCCACGCAGCGCGAGCACCTGCGTCTCGCCTTGGGTCGCGGCGCGCCAGCGGCGCAGCATCTCGTGCAGCTCCTCCTCGCGCCCGGTGAGCCGCGTCAACTGCCGGGTGGCGCCCGAGATGAAGAAACGGTCGGTATGGTGGCTCTCGCCCAGCACCCGCTGCACC
>NZ_JBSWYF010000035.1:0-817 GCF_056160945.1 Tenacibaculum sp. AWR4_210 | reverse complement strand
GATGAAGCTGGCCACCGCTGGCAGCTGTTTCGCCCAGCATATCTCGCGGCGGATCTCCGAGCTTGGGTTTCGGTATTTCGTGCCCGAGGATGGCGCTGACCTGCCGGAGCCAGAGCGGGCGGCGCGGCAGTTTGGGGTGTTCTCGGCGCGCTTCGGCAATCTCTACACGGTGCAGCAGCTTGGCCAGATCTTCGACGAGGCCGTCGAGGGCCGGGCGTTGGCCGAGCCCGCCTGGCAGCGGCCCGACGGGCGCTATGTCGATCCCTACCGGCCGCAGGTCGAGCCTACGGGCTATGACAGCCCCGATGCGGTGGCGGCGGCGCGGCGCGATCATCTGGCGGCGGTGCGCGAGATGTTCCTTGGCGCCGATGTCTTCGTCTTCACCCTCGGGCTGACCGAGGCCTGGCGGGTGCGCGGCGATGGCAGCGTGCTGCCGCTGGCGCCGGGGGTGGTGGCTGGCAGCTTCGATCCGGCGCGGCACGAATTCCACAATTTCAGCGTGGCCGAGACCAGCGCCGCGCTGAGCGACGTGCTGACCCGGCTGCGCGCGGTGAACCCCGGCGTGCGGGTGCTGCTGACCGTCTCGCCGGTGCCGCTCATCGCCACCTATGAGCCGCGCCATGTGCTGACCTCGACCTGCTACAGCAAGGCGGTGCTGCGGGTGGCGGCGCAGGAGGCCTGCGATCGCTTCGAGTTCGTCGATTACTTCCCGTCGTTCGAGATCATCACCGCCAGCGCCACCGGCGGGCTCTATTACGAGGCCGACCAGCGCGAGGTGAACCGGCTGGGGGTCGCACATGCCATGCGTTGCTTTGTG
>NZ_JBSWYF010000034.1:0-831 GCF_056160945.1 Tenacibaculum sp. AWR4_210 | reverse complement strand
GTGCAGGAAGCACGGTAACATCGGCGCAGTTATTTGCAGCCTTAGGAGGAAGTCCAGCTACCGGCGGAACTTGGTCACCAGCATTATCAGGGGCTAATACCTATACGTATACAGTAGCAGCAACGGCACCATGTACCACAGCCGCAACAGCTCAGGTAGTGGTAAGCGAACAAGCCTTACCAAATGCGGGAACTAACGGAACACTAACGATCTGTGCAGGAAGCACGGTAACATCAGGGCAGTTATTTGCAGCCTTAGGTGGAAGTCCAGCTACCGGCGGAACTTGGTCACCAGCATTATCAGGGGCTAATACCTATACATATACCGTAGCAGCAACCGCACCATGTACCACAGCAGCAACAGCTCAGGTAGTGGTAAGCGAACAGGCTTTACCAAATGCGGGAACTAACGGAACACTCACCATCTGTGCAGGAAGCACGGTAACATCAGGGCAATTATTTGCAGCCTTAGGAGGAAGTCCAGCTACAGGAGGTACTTGGTCACCAGCATTAGCAGGCGCAAATACCTATACGTATACAGTAGCAGCAACCGCACCATGTACCACAGCGGCAACGGCTCAGGTAGTGGTAAGCGAGCAAGCTTTACCAAATGCAGGTACTAACGGAACACTTACCATCTGTGCAGGAAGCACTGTAACATCAGGGCAATTATTTGCAGCCTTAGGAGGAAGTCCAGCTACGGGAGGTACTTGGTCACCAGCTTTAGGAGGCGCAAATACTTATACGTATACCGTAGCAGCAACCGCACCATGTACCACAGCAGCAACAGCTCAGGTAGTGGTAAGCGAACAAGCCTTACCAAATGCCGGAA
>NZ_JBSWYF010000032.1:0-1029 GCF_056160945.1 Tenacibaculum sp. AWR4_210 | reverse complement strand
CGTCAACAGGAGGAACTGCCTTAGCAGGAACAACAGCGTTAAGCACAGGAACCTACTATGCATCACAAACAGTAAGTAGCTGTGAGAGTAGCAGAACCTCAGTAAGTGTAACAGTAAACACAACCCCAAGTGCACCAACAGCAAGTGCACAAGCATTCTGTAGTGCCGATAGTCCAACAGTAGCGGATTTAGTAGCTACAGGAACGGGAATCCAATGGTATGCAGCGTCAACTGGAGGAACTGCCTTAGCAGGAACAACAGCGTTGAGCACAGGAACCTACTATGCATCACAAACAGTAAGTAGCTGTGAGAGTAGTAGAACCTCAGTAAGTGTAACCGTAAATACAACCCCAAGTGCACCAACAGCAAGCGCACAAGCATTCTGTAGTGCCGATAGCCCAACAGTAGCTGATTTAGTAGCTACGGGAACGGGAATCCAATGGTATGCAGCGTCAACTGGAGGAACTGTCTTAGCAGGAACAACAGCGTTGAGTACAGGAACCTACTATGCATCACAAACAGTAAGTAGCTGTGAGAGTAGTAGAACTTCTGTAAGTGTAACCGTAAATACAACTCCAACCGCACCAACAGCAAGCGCACAAGCATTCTGTAGTGCCGATAGCCCAACAGTAGCGGATTTAGTAGCTACGGGAACAGGAATCCAATGGTATGCAGCGTCAACTGGAGGAACTGCTTTAGCAGGAACAACAGCGTTGAGCACAGGAACCTACTATGCATCACAAACAGTAAGTAGTTGTGAGAGTAGTAGAACTTCTGTAAGTGTAACAGTAAACACAACTCCAAGTGCACCAACAGCAAGCGCACAAGCATTCTGTAGTGCCGATAGCCCAACAGTAGCCGACTTAGTAGCTACAGGAACAGGAATCCAATGGTATGCAGCGTCAACTGGAGGAACTGCCTTAACAGGAACAACAGCATTGAGCACAGGAACCTACTATGCATCACAAACAGTAAGTAGCTGTGAGAGTAGCAGAACCTCAGTAAGTGTAACCGTAAATACCACCCCAA
>NZ_JBSWYF010000031.1:0-1054 GCF_056160945.1 Tenacibaculum sp. AWR4_210 | reverse complement strand
TGTCCAACCAGAGCACCAGCGCCGCGCTGAGTGGCACTTTGAAGGCTCATTGCGACCACAAAAAGATGTGCATCACGTAGACAGTACGCCCGGCAGCGCGCAGCGAGTTGCCACAGATCGCATTCGAATTCTTGGGCCAGGGGAGTAGGATTAAAACGGGAAGGAAGCTGATCAATGCAGCGCGGGTCTCCGGCGCCAGCGAGGGATAGAGTGGATCCGAGGAAAGGATCACCATTGTATAGAGGCTCGCCACTACCGCGGACATGATGAATGCTCCTTTCCATGCCATTCGCAGTGTGCCGCGCAAGCTTTCTGAAGGGCCTTCGCGGCCAAGATGTTGCGCTACGAAAATGCCGACCGCTTGCGCCCAGGCCATGCCGAAGGTGCCAGCCACCTGTATCCATGGAAGGATCAGGGTCAGCGCCGCGAACTGCCGGACATCGTAAGCGGCATAAATCAACATACAGACGCTGGAAGACGCCTGCGCACTGAAGAAGGTCGCGGCCACTGGCAGGGCAAAGGCCAAATGCGATTTCATGCCCAGCCAAAGAGGCGGCATCTCGATGTCCGACACTGGTCGCAGTCGCAGTCCGATCAAGTACCCGACGCGCAAAACGGCACCAGCCACGCTGCCGATCGCTGCGCCAGCCAAGCCCAGGTGTGGCAGGCCGTAGTGTCCGTGGATCAGTGCCCACGACAGGGTGACATTCACGGGCACCGACAAGAGATAGCTGATGAGTGGCCTCCGCGTGTCGCCAGTTCCGTTGCAAAAAGCTGAGAGGCTCTGAGCTACAGCTTCGCTGATCACAACGCCGACGAAGATGATCAAGTAGGTGCGCGCACCCGCTTGAACATCAGAGTTCTGTCCGGACATGGCGAGCAGGCTGTCGGCGGCCAGCCAAAGAGCGCCGAGACCCAAAAGGCAGACCATCAGGCTGATCGCCAGCCCTTCGTGGAAAGTGGCGCGCAAGCGGGAGGGGCTCCCTGAGCCATATGCCTGCGCCGCAAGGATCTGCGAAGCGTTGGCAAAGGCATTCTGTGCTCCCAACAGTAG
>NZ_JBSWYF010000030.1:0-1191 GCF_056160945.1 Tenacibaculum sp. AWR4_210 | reverse complement strand
AAACAGCGCAGCTGAGCCTTTGAAAATGACCCGCCCGGATCGAGTCCGCATAGCCCGCATCTACAGTGCAGATTTTGATCGGTTCCGGTACGAACCTTACGGGATCGCCCCGAGAACGGAGTAGGACGTGACGCTGCAAACTCTCGGAAAGACCGGCCCGGGCGCAACGAAAGCTCGGCGGCGTGTTCGCAAACCGTCTCTGTCATGCGGCTCCGGGGCAGACCTTTCGGGAGCCACGCCCCAGGCGAGGCTTGTGGTCCGCCCGCCTGATGTTACGGAGCCCTGCACCGATGCGGGAAGAACCGGACAATGACCGGCCTGCTGCGCTACGCCCGCTCCGAGGATGTGACCTTGTCGCAGAACAAAGCGCATGGCTTCGCAGCCCATTACGCATTGGTGCATTACCGCTCCGGCGCGGTCTACAGCTTCATCCCGAAGAACGCCTGCTCGACGCTGCGCTATTCGATGGCGCTGGCCAACAACTGTATCGCAAGCCCCGGGGACTGGACCTGGATCCACCTCAACAACGGCACTTTCGCCGCCAGCCTGCCCGAGCTGGTGCGCGCGCCGTTCAGCTTTACCGTGCTGCGCTGCCCGCATGCCCGTCTGGCCAGCGTGTTTCTCGACAAGATCGTCGACAAGACCCCCGAGCTTTGGCAGCTCTACCGGCTGACCCGCGACGGGTTCGACCCTGACGCGCTGACCTTCCGCGATTTCGTCACCCTGCTCGGCGAAGAGGATCTGCTAAAGGCCAACATCCACTGGCGCCCGCAGCAAGACTTTCTGGTCTACGAACACTACAGCCATGTCTTCGCGCTAGAGCGGTTCCACGAGGCTGCCCCGATCCTGCGACAGGCGATCGGCTTTACCGTGCAAGACGCCCGCAGCCTCACCGGCCATGGCACCGACCGGGTCGAGATGATCCCCGAGGGCGCTTTTTCCGACACCCCTATCGCCGAGCTGGCCCAAATGAAACGCGGCGGCAAGCTGCCGGCGCATGGCCAGCTCTACGACCCGGTGCTGGCGCGCCGGGTGGCAGACCTCTACACCCGCGATATGACCCTCTATGCCGCGCATCTCGATGCGCGGCTGCTTTCCTTCCCAGACTTTCTCCCGACTGAGGTACATTTTAACGATGACCAAGCGTAAAGGCATCATCCTCGCCGGCGGCTCCGGCACGCGGCTCTATCC
>NZ_JBSWYF010000029.1:0-1248 GCF_056160945.1 Tenacibaculum sp. AWR4_210 | reverse complement strand
CGGCGCAGTTATTTGCAGCCTTAGGAGGAAGTCCAGCTACCGGCGGAACTTGGTCACCAGCATTATCAGGGGCTAATACCTATACGTATACCGTAGCAGCAACGGCACCATGTACCACAGCAGCAACAGCTCAGGTAGTGGTAAGCGAGCAAGCCTTACCAAATGCGGGAACTAACGGAACACTTACCATCTGTGCAGGAAGCACGGTAACATCGGCGCAGTTATTTGCAGCCTTAGGAGGAAGCCCAGCTACAGGCGGAACTTGGTCACCAGCATTATCAGGCGCAAATACCTATACGTATACAGTAGCCGCAACGGCACCATGTACCACAGCCGCAACGGCTCAGGTAGTGGTAAGCGAACAAGCCTTACCAAATGCGGGAACTAACGGAACACTAACGATCTGTGCAGGAAGCACTGTAACATCAGGGCAGTTATTTGCAGCCTTAGGCGGAATTCCAGCGACAGGAGGTACTTGGTCACCAGCATTAGCAGGCGCAAATACCTATACGTATACCGTAGCAGCAACAGCACCATGTACCACAGCAGCAACAGCTCAGGTAGTGGTAAGCGAGCAAGCCTTACCAAATGCGGGAACTAACGGAACACTCACCATCTGTGCAGGAAGCACGGTAACATCGGCGCAGTTATTTGCAGCCTTAGGAGGAAGCCCAGCTACAGGCGGAACTTGGTCACCAGCATTAGCAGGCGCAAATACCTATACGTATACCGTAGCTGCAACCGCACCATGTACCACAGCAGCAACAGCTCAGGTAGTGGTAAGCGAACAAGCCTTACCAAATGCGGGAACTAACGTAACACTCACCATCTGTGCAGGAAGCACCGTAACATCAGCACAGTTATTTGCAGCCTTAGGAGGAAGTCCAGCGACAGGCGGAACTTGGTCACCAGCATTAGCAGGCGCTAATACCTATACGTATACCGTAGCAGCAACGGCACCATGTACCACAGCAGCAACGGCTCAGGTAGTGGTAAGCGAACAGGCTTTACCAAATGCGGGAACTAACGGAACACTAACGATCTGTGCAGGAAGCACGGTAACATCGGCGCAGTTATTTGCAGCCTTAGGAGGAAGCCCTGCTACAGGCGGAACTTGGTCACCAGCATTAGGAGGGGCTAATACCTATACGTATACCGTAGCAGCAACGGCACCATGTACCACAGCAGCAACGGCTCAGGTAGTGGTAAGCGAGCAAGCTTTACCAAATGCGGGAACTAACGGAACAC
>NZ_JBSWYF010000027.1:0-1675 GCF_056160945.1 Tenacibaculum sp. AWR4_210 | reverse complement strand
TTGTGGTACTATCGTACTTCGGCTAGATCTACGCATTTAACTATAAATCCAATACCTACATACTTCAACGAGCATTTCCGTCAGCTCGCGGCGGGTTCATCACTCCGTCACCCCATCGCATTTATAAGAAGTACAGGAATATTAACCTGTTGTCCATCGACTACTCCCTTCGGATTCGCCTTAGGTCCCGACTAACCCTCAGCTGATTAGCATCGCTGAGGAAACCTTAGTCTTTCGGTGAGGGGGTTTCTCGCCCCCTTTATCGTTACTTATGCCTACATTTTCTTTTCTATCCGCTCCAGCAAACCTCACAGTTCACCTTCAGCGCAAATAGAATGCTCCCCTACCACTTTTACAAGTCCATAGCTTCGGTAGTATACTTATGCCCGATTATTATCCATGCTCGACCGCTCGACTAGTGAGCTGTTACGCACTCTTTAAATGAATGGCTGCTTCCAAGCCAACATCCTAGCTGTCTGGGCAGTCAAACCTCGTTTTTTCAACTTAGCATACATTTGGGGACCTTAGCTGATGGTCTGGGTTCTTTCCCTCTCGGACATGGACCTTAGCACCCATGCCCTCACTGCTGAGAAACATTTTATAGCATTCGGAGTTTGTCAGGAATTGGTAGGCGGTGAAGCCCCCGCATCCAATCAGTAGCTCTACCTCTATAAAACTTTTACTCAACGCTGCACCTAAATGCATTTCGGGGAGTACGAGCTATTTCCGAGTTTGATTGGCCTTTCACCCCTACCCACAGGTCATCCAAAGACTTTTCAACGTCAACTGGTTCGGTCCTCCACTGTGTGTTACCACAGCTTCAACCTGCCCATGGGTAGATCACTCGGTTTCGCGTCTACTACTACTAACTATGCGCCCTATTCAGACTCGCTTTCGCTTCGGCTCCGAATCTTAAATTCTTAACCTTGCTAGCAACAGTAACTCGTAGGCTCATTATGCAAAAGGCACGCCGTCACACAGTTAATGTGCTTCGACCGCTTGTAGGCGTACGGTTTCAGGTTCTCTTTCACTCCCTTACTTAGGGTTCTTTTCACCTTTCCCTCACGGTACTTGTTCACTATCGGTCTTTCAGGAGTATTTAGCCTTAGCGGATGGTCCCGCCAGATTCATACAGGATTACACGTGTCCCGCACTACTCAGGATACTGCTATATCCTCTTCGATTACCTATACGAGACTATCACTCTCTCCGGTTCGTCTTTCCAAACGATTCTAGTTCTCTTAGATTCTAATGTCGCAGTCCTACAACCCCAATATTGCCGTAACAATATTGGTTTGGGCTATTCCGAGTTCGCTCGCCACTACTATCGGAATCACTTTTGTTTTCTCTTCCTCCGGGTACTTAGATGTTTCAGTTCTCCGGGTTTGCTCCTTAAAAAGGTGACATGTCTTCAACATGCCGGGTTGCCCCATTCGGAAATTTGCGGATTATAATGTATGTGCCACTCCCCGCAACTTATCGCAGCTTATCACGTCCTTCTTCGCCTCTGAAAGCCTAGGCATCCTCCATACGCCCTTATTTAGCTTATTGTACTTTTTGCTATAGATCGAAATCTATAACGAGCTCTTTATATTTTTTTATAAAGTTTGTTGATTTTTAATCAACTCTCTATCTTGATTCTTTACGATATCATATTACCAATATGTCAATGAAC
>NZ_JBSWYF010000026.1:0-2364 GCF_056160945.1 Tenacibaculum sp. AWR4_210 | reverse complement strand
CGACTGCCTTTAACGGTGACGGTAACATTACCTCTTCTGACTTAACGGTTGGTGGTGATGCAAACGCTTTATTAGGAGATGTTACACTAGAGATCGCTGCAGGTGCTGTTGGAACTACTGAATTAGCTGACAATGCTGTGACTACGGTTAAGATTAACGATAACGCCGTAACTACAGGAAAAATCAATAACAACGCAGTAACTACTGCTAAGATCAATGACGATGCGGTAACAGCTGCTAAAATAAACGCGGATGTTGCGGGTACTGGTTTAACACAAAACGGTGCGGGTGCTTTAGTGGTAGATCCGACTGCCTTTGACGGTGACGGTAACATTACCTCTTCTGACTTAACGGTTGGTGGTGATGCAAACGCTTTATTAGGAGATGTTACACTAGAAATCGCCGCAGGCGCTGTTGGTACTACTGAATTAGCTGACAACGCAGTAACTACTGTTAAGATTAACGATAACGCTGTAACTACTGGAAAGATCAATGACGATGCAGTTACGGCTGCTAAAATAAACGCGGATGTTGCAGGTACTGGTTTAACACAAAACGGTGCGGGCGCTTTAGTAGTAGATCCTACTGCCTTTAACGGTGACGGTAACATTACCTCTTCTGACTTAACGGTTGGTGGTGATGCAAACGCTTTACTTGGAGATGTTACACTAGAGATCGCGGCAGGTGCTGTTGGTACTACTGAATTAGCTGACAACGCAGTGACTACGATTAAGATCAACGATAACGCTGTAACTACAGGAAAAATCAATAACAACGCAGTAACTACCGCTAAGATCAATGACGATGCAGTAACAGCTGCTAAAATAAACGCGGATGTTGCAGGTACTGGTTTAACACAAAACGGTGCGGGTGCTTTAGTGGTAGATCCGACTGCCTTTAACGGTGACGGTAACATTACTTCTTCTGACTTAACGGTTGGTGGTGATGCAAATGCTTTACTTGGAGATGTTACACTAGAAATCGCTGCAGGTGCTGTTGGAACTACAGAATTAGCTGACAACGCAGTAACTACTGTTAAGATCAATGATAACGCTGTAACTACCGGAAAGATTAATGACGATGCAGTTACGGCTGCTAAAATAAACGCGGATGTTGCGGGTACTGGTTTAACACAAAACGGTGCGGGCGCTTTAGTTGTAGATCCTACTGCCTTTAACGGTGACGGTAACATTACCTCTTCTGATTTAACTGTTGGTGGTGATGCTAACGCATTATTAGGAGATGTTACACTAGAGATCGCTGCAGGTGCTGTTGGAACTACAGAATTAGCTGACAATGCTGTGACTACGGTTAAGATTAACGATAACGCCGTAACAACAGGAAAAATCAATAACAACGCAGTAACTACCGCTAAGATCAATGACGATGCAGTAACAGCTGCTAAAATAAACGCGGATGTTGCGGGTACTGGTTTAACACAAAACGGTGCGGGTGCCTTAGTAGTTGATCCGACTGCCTTTAATGGTGACGGTAACATTACTTCTTCTGACTTAACGGTTGGTGGTGATGCAAACGCTTTATTAGGAGATGTTACACTAGAAATCGCGGCAGGTGCTGTTGGTACTACTGAATTAGCTGACAATGCAGTAACTACTGTTAAGATTAACGATAACGCTATAACTACAGGAAAAATCAATGACGATGCAGTAACAGCTGCTAAAATAAATGCTGATGTTGCAGGTACTGGTTTAACACAAAACGGTGCCGGTGCCTTAGTAGTAGATCCGACTGCCTTTAACGGTGACGGTAACATTACTTCTTCTGACTTAACGGTTGGTGGTGATGCAAATGCTTTATTAGGAGATGTTACACTGGAAATCGCTGCAGGTGCTGTTGGAACTACAGAATTAGCTGACAACGCAGTGACTACGGTTAAGATCAACGATAACGCCGTAACTACAGGAAAAATCAATAACAACGCTGTAACTACCGCTAAGATCAATGACGATGCGGTAACAGCTGCTAAAATAAACGCTGATGTTGCGGGTACTGGTTTAACACAAAACGGGGCGGGCGCTTTAGTTGTAGATCCTACTGCCTTTAACGGTGACGGTAACATTACTTCTTCTGACTTAACGGTTGGTGGTGATGCTAACGCTTTATTAGGAGATGTTACACTAGAAATCGCCACAGGCGCTGTTGGTACTACTGAATTAGCTGACAACGCAGTAACTACTGTTAAGATTAACGATAACGCTGTAACTACTGGAAAGATCAATGACGATGCAGTTACGGCTGCTAAAATAAACGCGGATGTTGCGGGTACTGGTTTAACACAAAACGGTGCGGGCGCTTTAGTAGTAGATCCGACTGCCTTTAACGGTGACGGTAACATTACCTCTT
>NZ_JBSWYF010000025.1:0-3381 GCF_056160945.1 Tenacibaculum sp. AWR4_210 | reverse complement strand
TAGCAGCAACGGCACCATGTACCACAGCAGCAACGGCTCAGGTAGTGGTAAGCGAGCAAGCTTTACCAAATGCGGGAACTAACGGAACACTCACCATCTGTGCAGGAAGCACGGTAACATCGGGGCAGTTATTTGCAGCCTTAGGTGGAAGTCCGGCTACCGGCGGAACTTGGTCACCAGCATTATCAGGCGCTAATATCTATACATATACCGTAGCCGCAACCGCACCATGTACCACAGCAGCAACAGCTCAGGTAGTGGTAAGCGAACAAGCCTTACCAAATGCGGGAACTAACGGAACACTTACGATCTGTGCAGGAAGCACTGTAACATCAGGGCAATTATTTGCAGCCTTAGGTGGAAGTCCAGCGACAGGCGGAACTTGGTCACCAGCATTAGGCGGCGCAAATACCTATACATATACAGTAGCCGCAACCGCACCATGTACCACAGCAGCAACAGCTCAGGTAGTGGTAAGCGAGCAAGCTTTACCAAATGCAGGAACTAACGGAACACTAACGATCTGTGCAGGAAGCACCGTAACATCAGGGCAATTATTTGCAGCCTTAGGAGGAAGTCCAGCGACAGGAGGTACTTGGTCACCAGCATTATCAGGCGCTAATACCTATACATATACAGTAGCAGCAACGGCACCATGTACCACAGCCGCAACGGCTCAGGTAGTGGTAAGCGAACAGGCTTTACCAAATGCGGGAACTAACGGAACACTTACGATCTGTGCAGGAAGCACGGTAACATCGGCACAGTTATTTGCAGCCTTAGGAGGAAGTCCAGCGACAGGCGGAACTTGGTCACCAGCATTAGCAGGCGCTAATACCTATACATATACAGTAGCAGCAACCGCACCATGTACCACAGCAGCAACAGCTCAGGTAGTGGTAAGCGAACAAGCTTTACCAAATGCGGGAACTAACGGAACACTAACGATCTGTGCAGGAAGCACGGTAACATCAGCGCAGTTATTTGCAGCCTTAGGTGGAAGTCCTGCTACCGGCGGAACTTGGTCACCAGCATTAGCAGGGGCTAATACCTATACGTATACAGTAGTAGCAACTGCACCATGTACCACAGCAGCAACAGCTCAGGTAGTGGTAAGCGAGCAAGCTTTACCAAATGCGGGAACTAACGGAACACTTACCATCTGTGCAGGAAGCACGGTAACATCGGCGCAGTTATTTGCAGCCTTAGGTGGAAGTCCTGCTACCGGCGGAACTTGGTCACCAGCATTAGCAGGGGCTAATACCTATACGTATACCGTAGCAGCAACCGCACCATGTACTACAGCAGCAACAGCTCAGGTAGTGGTAAGCGAACAGGCTTTACCAAATGCGGGAACTAACGGAACACTCACAATCTGTGCAGGAAGCACGGTAACATCAGCGCAGTTATTTGCAGCCTTAGGCGGAAGCCCTGCTACCGGCGGAACTTGGTCACCAGCATTAGCAGGGGCTAATACCTATACGTATACAGTAGCAGCAACTGCACCATGTACCACAGCAGCAACAGCTCAGGTAGTGGTAAGCGAGCAGGCTTTACCAAATGCGGGAACTAACGGAACACTAACCATCTGTGCAGGAAGCACGGTAACATCAGGGCAATTATTTGCAGCCTTAGGTGGAAGTCCAGCTACAGGCGGAACTTGGTCACCAGCATTAGCAGGCGCTAATACCTATACGTATACCGTAGCGGCAACCGCACCATGTACCACAGCAGCAACGGCTCAGGTAGTGGTAAGCGAGCAAGCTTTACCAAATGCGGGAACTAACGGAACACTTACCATCTGTGCAGGAAGCACGGTAACATCGGCGCAGTTATTTGCAGCCTTAGGCGGAAGTCCTGCTACCGGCGGAACTTGGTCACCAGCATTAGCAGGGGCTAATACCTATACGTATACAGTAGCAGCAACGGCACCATGTACCACAGCAGCAACAGCTCAGGTAGTGGTAAGCGAGCAGGCTTTACCAAATGCGGGAACTAACGGAACACTTACCATCTGTGCAGGAAGCACGGTAACATCAGGGCAATTATTTGCAGCCTTAGGAGGAAGTCCAGCTACAGGAGGAACTTGGTCACCAGCATTAGCAGGCGCTAATACCTATACATATACAGTAGCAGCAACCGCACCATGTACCACAGCCGCAACGGCTCAGGTAGTGGTAAGCGAACAGGCTTTACCAAATGCAGGAACTAACGGAACACTTACGATCTGTGCAGGAAGCACCGTAACATCAGCACAGTTATTTGCAGCCTTAGGAGGAAGTCCAGCGACAGGCGGAACTTGGTCACCAGCATTAGCAGGGGCTAATACCTATACATATACAGTAGCAGCAACCGCACCATGTACCACAGCAGCAACGGCTCAGGTAGTGGTAAGCGAGCAGGCTTTACCAAATGCGGGAACTAACGGAACACTTACCATCTGTGCAGGAAGCACGGTAACATCGGGGCAGTTATTTGCAGCCTTAGGAGGAAGTCCAGCTACCGGCGGTACTTGGTCACCAGCATTAGCAGGCGCAAATACCTATACATATACCGTAGCAGCAACGGCACCATGTACCACAGCAGCAACAGCTCAGGTAGTGGTAAGCGAACAAGCTTTACCAAATGCGGGAACTAACGGAACACTTACCATCTGTGCAGGAAGCACGGTAACATCGGCGCAGTTATTTGCAGCCTTAGGAGGAAGTCCAGCTACCGGCGGAACTTGGTCACCAGCATTATCAGGCGCAAATACCTATACGTATACAGTAGCAGCAACCGCACCATGTACCACAGCAGCAACAGCTCAGGTAGTGGTAAGCGAACAAGCTTTACCAAATGCGGGAACTAACGGAACACTAACGATCTGTGCAGGAAGCACCGTAACATCGGCACAATTATTTGCAGCCTTAGGAGGAAGTCCAGCTACCGGCGGAACTTGGTCACCAGCATTAGCAGGCGCAAATACCTATACATATACAGTAGCAGCAACGGCACCATGTACCACAGCAGCAACAGCTCAGGTAGTGGTAAGCGAGCAAGCTTTACCAAATGCCGGAACTAACGGAACACTTACGATCTGTGCAGGAAGCACCGTAACATCAGGGCAGTTATTTGCAGCCTTAGGAGGAAGTCCAGCTACCGGCGGAACTTGGTCACCAGCATTAGCAGGGGCTAATACCTATACATATACAGTAGCCGCAACCGCACCATGTACCACAGCAGCAACGGCTCAGGTAGTGGTAAGCGAGCAAGCTTTACCAAATGCGGGAACTAACGGAACACTTACCATCTGTGCAGGAAGCACGGTAACATCGGCGCAGTTATTTGCAGCCTTAGGAGGAAGTCCAGCTACCGGCGGAACTTGGTCACCAGCATTAT
>NZ_JBSWYF010000024.1:0-4368 GCF_056160945.1 Tenacibaculum sp. AWR4_210 | reverse complement strand
TTGGAGATGTTACACTAGAAATCGCGGCAGGTGCTGTTGGAACTACAGAATTAGCTGACAACGCAGTAACTACTGTTAAGATCAATGATAACGCTGTAACTACCGGAAAGATTAATGACGATGCAGTAACAGCTGCTAAAATAAACGCGGATGTTGCGGGTACTGGTTTAACACAAAACGGTGCGGGTGCTTTAGTTGTAGATCCTACTGCCTTTAACGGTGACGGTAACATTACCTCTTCTGATTTAACTGTTGGTGGTGATGCTAACGCATTACTTGGAGATGTTACACTAGAGATCGCGGCAGGTGCTGTTGGAACTACAGAATTAGATGACAACGCAGTGACTACGGTTAAGATCAACGACAACGCTGTAACTACTGGAAAGATTAATGACGATGCAGTTACGGCTGCTAAAATAAACGCGGATGTTGCAGGTACTGGTTTAACACAAAACGGTGCGGGTGCCTTAGTAGTTGATCCGACTGCCTTTAATGGTGACGGTAACATTACTTCTTCTGACTTAACAGTTGGTGGTGATGCTAACGCTTTATTAGGAGATGTTACACTAGAAATCGCTGCAGGTGCTGTTGGTACTACTGAATTAGCTGACAACGCAGTGACTACGGTTAAGATTAACGATAACGCCGTAACTACAGGAAAAATCAATAACAACGCTGTAACTACCGCTAAGATCAATGACGATGCAGTAACGGCTGCTAAAATAAACGCTGATGTTGCAGGTACTGGTTTAACTCAAAACGGTTCGGGCGCTTTAGTTGTAGATCCTACTGCCTTTAACGGTGACGGTAACATTACTTCTTCTGACTTAACAGTTGGTGGTGATGCAAACGCTTTACTTGGAGATGTTACACTAGAAATCGCTGCAGGTGCTGTAGGAACAACAGAATTAGCTGACAATGCAGTAACTACTGTTAAGATTAACGATAACGCTGTAACTACAGGAAAGATTAATGACGATGCAGTAACAGCTGCTAAAATAAATGCTGATGTTGCAGGTACTGGTTTAACACAAAACGGTGCGGGCGCCTTAGTAGTAGATCCGACTGCCTTTAACGGTGACGGTAACATTACCTCTTCTGACTTAACGGTTGGTGGTGATGCAAACGCTTTACTTGGAGATGTTACACTAGAGATCGCTGCAGGTGCTGTTGGTACTACAGAATTAGCTGACAACGCAGTGACTACGGTTAAAATAAACGACAACGCTGTAACTACTGGAAAGATTAATGACGATGCGGTAACAGCTGCTAAAATTAACGCGGATGTTGCAGGTACTGGTTTAACACAAAACGGTGCCGGTGCTTTAGTAGTAGATCCGACTGCCTTTAACGGTGACGGTAACATTACTTCTTCTGACTTAACGGTTGGTGGTGATGCAAACGCTTTACTTGGAGATGTTACACTAGAGATCGCGGCAGGTGCTGTTGGTACTACTGAATTAGCTGACAATGCAGTAACTACTGTTAAGATTAACGATAACGCTGTAACTACAGGAAAGATTAATGACGATGCAGTAACAGCTGCTAAAATAAATGCTGATGTTGCAGGTACTGGTTTAACACAAAACGGTGCGGGCGCCTTAGTAGTAGATCCGACTGCCTTTAACGGTGACGGTAACATTACCTCTTCTGACTTAACGGTTGGTGGTGATGCAAACGCTTTACTTGGAGATGTTACACTAGAGATCGCTGCAGGTGCTGTTGGTACTACAGAATTAGCTGACAACGCAGTGACTACGGTTAAGATTAACGACAACGCTGTAACTACTGGAAAGATTAATGACGATGCAGTTACGGCTGCTAAAATAAACGCGGATGTTGCAGGTACTGGTTTAACACAAAACGGGGCGGGCGCTTTAGTTGTAGACCCGACTGCCTTTAACGGTGACGGTAACATTACCTCTTCTGACTTAACCGTTGGTGGTGATGCAAACGCTTTACTTGGAGATGTTACACTAGAAATCGCGGCAGGTGCGGTTGGTACTACTGAATTAGCTGACAACGCAGTGACTACGGTTAAGATTAACGATAACGCTGTAACTACCGGAAAAATTAATAACAATGCGGTAACTACTGCGAAGATCAATGACGATGCGGTAACAGCTGCTAAAATTAACGCGGATGTTGCGGGTACTGGTTTAACACAAAACGGTGCGGGCGCTTTAGTGGTAGATCCGACTGCCTTTAACGGTGACGGTAACATTACTTCTTCTGACTTAACGGTTGGTGGTGATGCAAATGCTTTACTTGGAGATGTTACACTGGAAATCTCAACAGGTGCTGTTGGAACTACAGAATTAGCTGACAATGCAGTAACTACTGTTAAGATTAACGATAACGCTGTAACTACAGGAAAGATTAATGACGATGCAGTAACAGCAGCTAAAATAAACGCGGATGTTGCAGGTACTGGTTTAACTCAAAACGGTTCGGGCGCTTTAGTGGTAGATCCGACTGCCTTTAACGGTGACGGTAACATTACTTCTTCTGACTTAACGGTTGGTGGTGATGCTAACGCTTTACTTGGAGATGTTACACTAGAGATCGCTGCAGGTGCTGTTGGAACTACAGAATTAGCTGACAACGCAGTGACTACGGTTAAGATCAACGATAACGCTGTAACTACAGGAAAAATAAATGCCAATGCAGTAACTACTGCGAAGATCAATGACGATGCGGTAACAGCTGCTAAAATAAATGCTGATGTTGCAGGTACTGGTTTAACACAAAACGGGGCGGGCGCTTTAGTGGTAGACCCGACTGCCTTTAACGGTGACGGTAACATTACTTCTTCTGACTTAACGGTTGGTGGTGATGCAAACGCTTTATTAGGAGATGTTACACTGGAAATCGCTGCAGGCGCTGTTGGTACTACTGAATTAGCTGACAATGCAGTGACTACGATTAAGATCAACGATAACGCTGTAACTACAGGAAAAATCAATAACAACGCAGTAACTACCGCTAAGATCAATGACGATGCGGTAACAGCTGCTAAAATAAACGCTGATGTTGCGGGTACTGGTTTAACACAAAACGGTGCGGGCGCTTTAGTAGTAGATCCGACTGCCTTTAACGGTGACGGTAACATTACCTCTTCTGACTTAACGGTTGGTGGTGATGCAAACGCTTTATTAGGAGATGTTACACTGGAAATCTCAGCAGGTGCTGTTGGTACTACTGAATTAGCTGACAACGCAGTGACTACTGTTAAAATAAACGATAACGCTGTAACTACTGGAAAAATAAATGCCAATGCAGTAACTACTGCGAAGATCAATGACGATGCGGTAACAGCTGCTAAAATAAATGCTGATGTTGCAGGTACTGGTTTAACACAAAACGGTGCGGGCGCTTTAGTGGTAGACCCGACTGCCTTTAATGGTGACGGTAACATTACTTCTTCTGACTTAACGGTTGGTGGTGATGCAAACGCTTTACTTGGAGATGTTACACTAGAAATCGCTGCAGGTGCTGTTGGAACTACAGAATTAGCTGACAATGCAGTAACTACGGTTAAAATCAACGATAACGCTGTAACTACAGGAAAAATAAATGCCAATGCGGTAACTACTGCGAAGATCAACGATGATGCAGTAACAGCTGCTAAAATAAATGCTGATGTTGCAGGTACTGGTTTAACACAAAACGGGGCGGGTGCTTTAGTTGTAGACCCGACTGCCTTTAACGGTGACGGTAACATTACTTCTTCTGACTTAACGGTTGGTGGTGATGCAAATGCTTTACTTGGAGATGTTACACTAGAGATCGCGGCAGGTGCTGTTGGAACTACAGAATTAGCTGACAATGCAGTAACTACTGTTAAGATTAACGATAACGCTGTAACTACAGGAAAGATTAATGACGATGCAGTAACAGCAGCTAAAATAAACGCGGATGTTGCAGGTACTGGTTTAACTCAAAACGGTTCGGGCGCTTTAGTGGTAGATCCTACTGCCTTTAACGGTGACGGTAACATTACTTCTTCTGACTTAACGGTTGGTGGTGATGCTAACGCTTTACTTGGAGATGTTACACTAGAGATCGCTGCAGGTGCTGTTGGAACAACAGAATTAGCTGACAATGCAGTGACTACGGTTAAGATCAACGATAACGCTGTAACTACAGGAAAAATAAATGCCAATGCAGTAACTACTGCGAAGATCAATGACGATGCGGTAACAGCTGTTAAAATAAATGCTGATGTTGCAGGTACTGGTTTAACACAAAACGGGGCGGGCGCTTTAGTGGTAGACCCGACTGCCTTTAACGGTGACGGTAACATTACTTCTTCTGACTTAACGGTTGGTGGTGATGCAAACGCTTTATTAGGAGATGTTACACTGG
>NZ_JBSWYF010000023.1:0-5986 GCF_056160945.1 Tenacibaculum sp. AWR4_210 | reverse complement strand
ATTATGATATTAATAATCTCTATTTTTTAAAAAAAAGAAGAAGATTTATATTTTTTAAAGCCTTTTCTAATAGTTTAAATGAAGATATTATGATAAAAATTAATAAGAAGGATTTTAACGATATTAGAGTCATGTGTAAAGAAAATAAATGGACGGAATTGGGATCTTATAAATGGAGATAATCCCAGATGCTGCGCGAAGGAGCGATAAAGATTAGTGCTAACGCACAAATCCTTTCGTGTGGCGAGTATGAGTAATAAACATTAAATAGAAAAGCTACTTTACATTAGTATGTAAGGTAGCTTTCGATACAGTTTTCACGAAAGGAAAAGCTAAGAATCCCTGAAGTTTGTATTTTTGAGTTGCTATGAAACTTGCTATGCCCGCACACTATTTTGGAAAATTTGAAAGATGTTTTTGTTCTTATCAAAGGCTCAATAGGTTGTTTTTTACTAAGAAAATACATAAATGCACTTACCAAGTACGTGAAAAAGACCCTGAAACTGGTAAAGAAGCGTTTCAATTACGTTTATGGGATGCCAGAATTGGAAGGTGGTTGACTACCGATCCTAAAGGACAATCGGATATCAAGCCTTTAACAGGTGGAGGAGGAAAAACAATAAATGGTGTTACTTATAAATGGGAAATAAAATTGACTGGGCAAAAATGGAGTACATGGTGTTTATGGGAATATGACAAAATATAAAGGACAAGATGTTTATTATTTTGATAAAGGCAAAAAGAAATAGAAGTTATGTTAGATGAACTTTATAATGATAGCCAAAAAATAGGATTAAAAAAGTTTTTGGAAAAGTATATTATACATTTTGGAGAACAACAAAACGAAAATGTTTACCTATTAAATAATATCTATGATGACGATGGTTTAGAGGATAAAGAAAAGTCCTTTTTAGTAGATTTAAGAAATGATTTTAAAATCATTGATGTATGTGTTCAAAAGAAAATATTTGATGATTTTATCAATGTTATAATTGATGTTACTTATGGAAATGTTTTTCAATCTACGCAAACACCATTTATTTTAGATAGTTGTTTTTTTAGATTATTTTTCGATTTATCTAATGAAAAAGTAATTGATAAAGAGCCATACAATATTGAAACATATTACACTTCTGCATTTTCAGATGACTTAAATGAATCAGTTTAAAAGCTTCCAAACGGTAGCTTTTTGCTTTAAGAAGCCTAAGTTTTTTTGGTTTTGTGGTAGCTTATGGCCATATCTATAAGGTCATGTAATTTAGCTTTTTCTTAGCCATAGTCATGTCAATAAGTTTTAATTCAGTATTATTTTGATCTTTACTCGTTTGTAACCAGCACCGTTGGTAATATGAATAAAAATATACTGAGAAGTATAGCTTGTTAAGTTTAATGTGTCTGTAAGTCAACAGCCCGTGCACTAATGATTAATAAAAAATAGAAATCTCCACACCAATGTTTTCGTTCCTGGTATGAGTACTTCCTTCTAACAGTAATAAATATAACAGCTACTTTACATGAGGCTGTGAGGTAGTATTTTTTACGCAGTTCGTAGGAAAAAACAGGACAAGTTTCTTTAAAAATCCGTATATTTGAGTCGCTGTGAAAAATTGCTATGCCCGCACACTATTTTAGAAAATTAGAAAGATATAAGGATGACATAAATATGGTTATTCAGGATATGTTAGAGTGAATACAAGCACAGAATTAGATGTACTTGCAAGAGATGCTGTAGTAGCTGTTCCGAGAAAATCTCGTCATTGGCAAACTCCAACATGAAACACATTTTATAAGGCTAATTGGGTAGACGGTAAAATAATCATAAAACCAGTTATTGCCGCTATAGCAGTTATAAAATATAATCAAGTGATAATGGTTGCAAAACAAGACAGTAAATATGTAATACCAAAGGCAGGTAATGTACCGCCACTTGGAAGGTTTAAGTATTAGAATGAAAAATTTAGTAGTATTATTTTTATTTATTTTGACTGTTTCTTGTTCAGAGAGTACAAAACAGACGATTGCTATTGCGAAAAAAGATGGTGGCATTAAATCCAGAGAGCAAAGTAAAGATGACGTTTCATTCGACTCAAAAAGTCTTAAAACCTTTTGGAAGGAATTTAAAGATAGTTTAAAGAATGGAAATACTGAATACGTTTCAGGAGTCATGAATTATTCTATACGCGGTATTTATCCTGTTATATTCAAGTATTCACATGATTGTGATACTATAAGTTATGACAAAAATTCAGAAAAGTTTATTAACTTAAGTATTAGTAAAAAGAATTTTAGTAAGTATTATGATTTTGTTTTTTCTGATGTTCTGAAAGAAATTATTTATCAAACTGACTATAGAGATTTAATTAAGAGAGGAACTAGGAATAATAAAATTACGGGATTATCTTATTCATTCCATGCAAAAGAATATAAAGTACCAGTAAAATGTAGTAATGATCATTGTATAATTTTTCATTTTTTATTTAAAGATTCTAGGTGGAAAATTACAATAGGAGGTTTATAACACTCCAAACGCTCGATGCCGCACGAATGAGCGATAAAGATTAATGCTCCTGCATGAATCCTTTCGTGTGCCGAGTAAGAGTAAGCAAAACAACAAAAAATATAAAACCCCGATAGCGCGGACTTGTAGTCCGTGCCCTCTAAGAGTAAGCAAATATGCACTTACCAAGTACGTGAAAAAGACCCTGAAACTGGGAAGGAAGCGTTTCAATTAAGGCTTTGGGATGCTAGAATTGGTAGGTGGTTAACTACGGATCCAAAGTATGATGGATATTCATCTTAGTGGGGTATGAATAATAATCTGAATACTATTGTAGATCTTGAAGGAGGAAGTGGTGAAAAAGCTGATGAGATATTTAAATTACAAGAGGACGGCATAATTAAAATAATCGAGAGTATAGATGATAATTTTAATGTATTGATTGATAAAGATGATGTCCACATAGGTCAAAAAAATAAAGGAATTTAATCAGATGGTTTAAATATTGGAGAAAATGGTTTGTTTCTTGATGTTTTAACTAAAGAATATTTTCAATCAGATATGAAATTTACATTGGATTTATTATGGTAGAAAAGGAAGTAGATGGTTTTAATTTTGAAGACCCTTCCAATTTTAATGATATTTATATAACTCCATAGTAAGGAAGTTTCATACACACCCTAATTTAGCACATCTCGGTTATGATAATGCTAAACCTTTAGTGGATATATAAATTTCACTATAAGAGTTAAAGTTTTAGATTTGGTTTTAGGAGAATGGGTTGATACAGAGTTTATTAAAGTAAATGGTAATATGAAATATGGGATTAATGAATAGTTTTATTGTTTATCTGTTCTTTTATAGTTTTATGTCTTGTGTCAGTTTAAATGATACATCTAATCACAAGTTACGAGAGCTTATTAAAGTAAATGCAGAAAAGTATATTGAGAGTATGAGCAAAGAGTTAGATTCCCCTCTATACATTAGTGCTCTTCTCGTAGAGAATAACGAATCAAAATATTATGAAGTTTCTCTCTATGTATCTGATATTTTATTAAAAGAAGATGAAATTCCTTTCGATTTTTCAATTTATAACTGTAAAGGCAAAAATGTCATCTATTATTATAAAGATGGAATTACATTAACACCAGAGAAAAGAGTGCAGATTATTAAGCGCTTAAAAGAAGAAAACCTTATTAGGAACAACAGTATAATCTTAAAAAACGAAAATACTTATAGGTTAAATGATTTTATATCTTGGAATTTATTTATTTGTAAAGATGATTTAGAAACGATAGAAATAATTAAATCTCCTTATGTTTTAGATAAAAGTCAAAAACCTAAAAAACTATGTTCAGGTAAAACAATAGATTAATTTCTATAAAAACTGTAGAGGTTAGTAAAAGTTTGGAGTTGTTTATGGTATTCGGACAGGTTCAATGTAACAGTTTGGTTTGAGAGAATATGAGAGAAAAACAATTGGAATTTTGAAAAAATCTACAGTTAAGCCCTTCTAACTTGGAGAAGCTTACACTCTTGGTGTTATAGGTTTAGAGAATTCAAATATGAAGCTAGTTAATGTTCATGAATACCTACATAAAAACACAACTTATTACCTCTATAGAATAGCTAAAGATGGTACTTTTGTGAGTGCAGGTTTAAAGCTCCATTATATATGATTTCAAGTGATGTTTATGTTTTTTTAAATTCAATTGACATAGGTAAGATAAATAGTTTTTTTAGAACTTATCTGTCTGATTTTATGCCAAGTGATGACTTTTTTGAATACCCCAAATATGGAACTCCGATAATGTATGAAACGGACATTTATGAAGAAATGTTAGCGTATATTGTAGGTAATAAAAAAGATTATACATTCTATTTTGATACTGAAAATAGTAAAAGTCCATACAAACAGTCCGTTTTGAGAATAAATAACGATAATAGTATGTTATTAGGGGTGTCGGTGGACTCGAGTATTGAACAAAAAATAATTGAATTTCTAAAAAAGGAGTTTAATACTGATGATGTTTTTGTTACTTATAACATTCCGCCCATAACATCTAAAGAAGATATTTTAAAAGCTTTATCGCGCCCCGATACCGCGCTAATGAGCAATGAAGAATAAGGTTCCCGTACGAATCCTTTCATGTGGAGAGTTCGAGTAATAAACTATAAATATAAAAGCCACTTTACATTAAGTTGTGAGGTAGTTTTTTTTATACAATTAGCACGAAAGAACAAGCTAAGAATCTCTGAAAATTCGTATTTTTGAGCTGTTATGAAAATTGCTATGCCTGTATTACCAACCAACTGCTGAAAACATAAGAGCTACCCTAATTATTCATGAGGCATGAGTTCATTGAATTTGGAGATTCGAATTCGATGCATAGATTTGCATAATAGGCGACTATGAATAGTAACTTTTGGAACCGTACTACAGATAACTACAAGAATCATGTTAGAAACGCTTTTAAAGCGTATTTTGATGCCGAGAGCTCCCAAATGTTAAATGAAATAATTATCTGTGGTAAAAAATGATTCATTATGAAAATTAAATTATTATTCCTAATGTTTGTTTTTTTTATATCATGTTCTACTAAAAGTAAGAATAAGTTTAAAAAAAGCAAAATTGAAAATTATGATACTATTTCTATAGTTTATTATGGTAATCTGAAAAATAAAGTAATTGATAAGCAAATTATTAACTTTTACAAAAAAACATCTTTTATTAAATTTAATATAGGAGGGGTAATTGATTCTACATCAGAAGATAAAAAGATTAGAAAATTAAAAAAGTTTCTTTTTTCACTCAAGCCTCAGCAATTACTAAATCAATATTGGGATAGTACTAGTAACGGTTTAGTTAGGCGCATTTATTTTATCAATAGTGGTTTTATTAAAGAAGTTAGAATTATTGGTTATCCTAAAGGTTTACCTAATGATTCTTTAATTATTGTAAGTGATAAGCTTCTAAAAATTATTTGTAATGATAAAAATGATAATTGCTCCACATCTTGACAGCAATCTTTAACGTAATAGTAAGTTTTAAAAGGAATTTAATTAAGTAACGAATATAATACTATTAGCCAATTGCAATGGCAAAACGAGAAGTTATAAAAACTATCTTAATCTAGTAATTGAGGTAGTTTTTTTATGCAGTTAGCACGAAAAAGCAAGCCAAGTCTCCTTGATAATCCGTATTTTTGAGCTGCTATGAAAATTGCTATATCCGCACAAAATTTTAGAAAATTTGGAAGATGTTTCTATTCTTATCAAAAACCAAACAGGTTCTTATTTACTAAGAAAATACATAAATGCACTTACCAAGTACGAAAAAAAGACCCAGAGACAGGGAAAGAAGCTTTTCAGTTTCCATTATGGGATGCTAGATTGGTAGGTGGTTAATGACAGACCCTGCTGGGCAATACCATTCTCCTTATTTAGGGATGGGTAATAGTCCGGTTAATGGAATAGATTTTGACGGAG
>NZ_JBSWYF010000022.1:0-7270 GCF_056160945.1 Tenacibaculum sp. AWR4_210 | reverse complement strand
GTTGATGCGATTGAGTAGCTCGTAGGGCACTTTTAGCAAAGTGTCAGGAAGTATTCGATGCAATTTGAGTAGGTCGAACTGAAGTATCCTGGTAACAGAAGCCTTGTTGTTAGCATAGTAGGCATCAGTGATGGCATTCCCTTTAATTCCTTTGATGTCGAACTTGCCAAAAGTACCAGCCAACAAGCTGTTGAGCTCATTTAAGTTGTATTCTCTGTAGTGCCAAGGATTTGAAACAATTGTTTTTGATTTGTTGGGAGTGGTGATATAGGCTTTTCCTCCTGGTTTTAGTACCCGGTGAATTTCGTTTAAGAATAAGCGATCATTGTCGAGGTGCTCAATTACTTGAAATGCAATAATTGAATCAAAACTATTGTCTGGAATCCCCGTAAGTTCAGGAACCCTTTTCTTGATAACGCATGCCTTAGGATGTTTTTGTCGAAGTAGCGATACTGCCTGTGACGATTTGTCGATAAGCGTTAACGAGCTCGTGTTTTCTTTGTATATGTCAATGCCATAGCCTTCACCACAACCTATTTCTAGCGTATTGCCAGCGATCCAGGGTTGTACTATTTCGTAAGCTTTTCTGGTACGGGCATACAGTGGTGTGTCCGAGATAATTTTAGAGGAGGTGACTTCGGTAGAGTATAGCATGGTGAAAATTTAATAAGGCCAATGAACTTGGTGCCACGATTGAAAAGTAGCAGTTACTTGATGGTATTCCTTTTTTAGCTGCCCCGATGCTTGAGGTACTAAAGAGGTATATTGTTGTAGCATTTGTTCATACATACCGTGTAATCTTGTGGCGTATTGTACATTGATAATAGGATGCTCAGGATGTACTGCTGTAATCCAAATCAATTCTTCTTTGATATTTCGGATCGCTTGGGTACAAATGTCTTTTCCCTGTGTTAATTTTCCTGCTTTGATATACAGTTTCCCTAAAGCAAAGGCATATTGCTTAAAGGGGACAGTGCTATTCGGAAATACCTGTGAACAATAATCTAGGGTACGTAAAGCCGCTTCGTTTTTACCTTCTTCCAATAGTGCTTGCGCTAGAAAATAATAATTACGCCTCAGTATTTGCTGTGTGTAGTTCAGTTGCTCGAAACCAATAACCGGATGTTCGGAACTCGGAGCTTTATAGTTGGCCTTGTTTACCATCACAGAAAGTGAATTGTCCGTATCTACGAGTTTGGGATTGTATCCGGGAGCTTTGGTTTGAATAGGTGCGAGTAAGGCTACCATTCCGTGTTGAATGGTGTGCGCTTGTAGGCCTACAAAATGTGAAGTAGCTCCGTTGAGTGCAAAGGCAATTGGCATTTTGTGCAGGTTGTTCTGAATGATGTTGAGTATGCTCAAGTCATTGATTGCATAAAACGCTTTACTGTATTTCCAAGTGATGGTTTTTAGGTGTTTGAACTTGTCATATTGGGGGTGATAGCTATCGGAAAATGCAGCGCTGTCAATAGCAATGGAAAAAACATCTGAAGGAAGGTAGTGTTGCTGTTTGCCATTCCAAGAAATCGCAGTGTTAGGACTCGATAAAAAATCAAATAGCGTGGTGAGGTCAACGGCCTTGTTAGTTTCTTTTTGAAGCGGTAATAGGTGTTGTGGACCTTTTTGATAAAGCTGCTTTGGAAGTGTAAAAGTCAGCTTTTTCGCCTTGTTTTGTGTGGATTTTAGTTTCTCTAAGTACCAAGCGAGAGTGAGCTGATCGTAATTGATAACGCGCACATCGGTTCGGTAATTTTCAACCTCTTGTAAATACCACAGCGGAAAAGTCATATTATCACCATTCGTTATCAGGATACTATTTGCAGGGCAGGAGTCAAGATAGCTTTTTGCAAAGGTTCTAGGAAAATTGATTTCAGTTCTATTGTGATTGTCCCACCCTTTGAGTAATAGCTGTAAAGGAACGACAAGTGCGAACAGCAGGGTGAGTGCTCCTAAACGAATGCTGTGTTTTTTTATGAGTGACAATTGCAAATAACACGGAATAATGGCAAGACCAATCCAAATACAAAAAGGAATAAAGGATCCTATAAAAATATAGTCGCGTTCTCGGATCAGTATACTAGTGGGTGTTGGATTCACATAGAGTGTGATGCCTAAACCAAAAGTAAAAAAGAAGAGTAAGGAACTGTAAAAATGAATCGGGGTTTTACGCAGTGATAGCAATCCTAAAAAACCGATAATTAAAGGAATACCGTAGTAAACATCGTTACTCGGGTCGTTTTTAAAATGTTGAGGCCTTGCCGAAGCATTTCCCAATCGCTGTGCATCTATAAAAGTAATACCACTGCTCCAGTTACCGTAGAGTATGGTCCCATTTCCTTTAAAGCTGTTTTGTTGCCCAATAAAGTTCCAGAATAAATACCGTAGATACAGCCAGTTTACTTGATAGTTGTAGAAAAAACTAAGATTTTCAGAAAAGGTAGGTTTCCGTAAGCTTTCTGTTTTTCCCTGTATGGTATAGCTTACAGGAGTGCCTTTTATCGCAGTCCACGAATTGTATCCGGTTATGTCAGCAGGTTTACGGCTGTACATTCTAGGAAAATAACTAGAAAATTCAGGGGCGTAGTTTTCACGGTTGAAGCTACCATTGTCAACTTCGATGTATTTTTTGGTTGCTACATCGTAAATAACTCGAGGCTTCCCGTGCAGTAGCGGTTGGTTTTTATCGAGCGGAGCATTGAAATAAGCACCTTTGATCAAGGGTACTGCACTGATTCCAAATTGTTCTGCTCTGAGATAACGCAACAAAGCAATACTGTTAGCAGGATTGTTGGAAATGGGGGTTTTTGCAGCTGCCCTTAGTATACTACTACCATAAGGACTAATACCTACGTAAAAAAAGAACAAGCAAGTACTAATTAATAAGGTAGTTCGATATTGTTTTTTTAAGCTGTACCAAGAAGTAAAAAGCAGTATAGCAAGCGTGCTGAGGTAGAGTACTACCAACCCGGAATTGACACTCCATGTTTGTTGATTTACCAAGTAGCTGTCAACTTTGATGGCCAAGGTCAGAAATCCTTGTATCAAGAATCCGTAGATAAATACAAACAAGGCAATCCCAATAACAAGACTTAGTAGTAAGTTTTTTAGCGAAATAGTTCGTCGTTTTGTAACAAACAGTACCGATAAAGGGATACTTATAGAGATGTTAATAAGGTGTACGCAGGAAGAAAGGCCTATTAAAAACGACATGAGTACCAATAGGCGTTGCGCTTTTAACGGATTTTCGGTTTCTGTCCAGATAATGGCCGTATACCATAATACTACCATAAACAAAAAGGATAAGGTATATACTTCTGCTTCGGTTGCGGCTACCCAAAAACTGTGAATAAAGGCCAGTGTTAAACTGGCCACTATGCCACAAGCTTCTGGTAACCATTGGGGGGGATTTGATATTTTTTTAGTGAGCTGTCGATATGCGATTTTACGGCTAATCAGATAAACGACTGCAACTGTTATAGCGCCAAAGAAGGCCGAAATAAGATTACATACAAGAGCAATGGAATTGATAGGGCTTATTGTAATGATAACATTGGCAAGTAACATATACAAAGGAGCTCCTGGCGGATGGGTGACTTGTAGTTTGTAGTTGCTAGCAATAAACTCCGGACTGTCCCAAAAAGTGATTGAATTGGGAGCACAGATCGCATAGACTACAAAGCTAAAAACGAACAAAATCCACGGTATAAAATTCCTGTTTTTCATTGGATTCAAAGATACGGTATTAATCAAGTCAAAATTTGAAATTGGGAGTCGGTTTAGATTAGGTAGTGTGTTAAGGTGTTGGTAATCAGTGGTTGTTTTGTTTTTGTATAGCCGTTTGTATAGGTGTAAAACAGGAAAAACACCTTTTCTCGAACTAGTTTTGTCGGACACAAGTGAAGCATTCCCGGTTTCTCGTTTGTAAATCGCGCTTAAAGTTGCGCATGAGACGATTCGGAAAGTTCACCGATAAATTTATTACCCATGAAAACCTCTTTAAATAATAGCCTATTTATTTTGCTATTACTGTTGGCCAATGTAGTTGTACAGGCACAACTTTTAAATGAAACTTCCGGGCAGGGGTCTGGAGTTAAATTAACCTCTGGTAACTTTAATACGCTGTATGGAGATAGTACAGGATCTGCTCTGACCACTGCGAGATTTTCAACCTTTTTAGGATTTGCAGCCGGTAAGAATACCACGACTAGTGAAAGTACTTTTATCGGGTACTACGCAGGTCACTTAAATACCACTGGATTTGATAATACATTTATAGGTTTTGAGTCTGGACGTCATACGACAACAGGGGGGGATAATACCTTCATAGGAACTGAATCAGGAGAATACAATACCACAGGATATGATAATACCTTCGTGGGGGAAGAGTCAGGAACTCGAAATACTACTGGATATGAAAATGTGTTTATTGGAGAAGATGCTGGGATGTCAAATACTACTGGTTATAAACAAGTTTTTATTGGAAACGAAGCTGGAATATCGGCAGAGACAGGATATCGAAATACCGCTGTCGGAAGTGAAGCGATGAGTGATGTACGAACAGGACATCACAATACTTCGATCGGAGATTCTTCAGCAATTGATATTGGAGCAGGAAAGTACAATACCATGTTAGGAGCCGCTGCAGGAGTAGCAACGGAACATGCTGATTACAATACCTTTGTAGGGGCACGATCAGGTTGGGATAACAATCGTACCAACTCGATACACAACGCAAACAGAAATACCTATGTAGGGTACCAGTCAGGAGCGGAGAACAGAGAAGGAGAAGACAATGTTGGATTGGGAGCCATGAGTGGTTTTACCCAACAATCAGCAACAGGATGGGGGTCGAATAATTTTGACGGTTCGCCAAGTACCCGAAGAAATAGAACGATTTTTATAGGATCGGCAACTGTGGCAGCGAACAACGATGTCGTAATCATGGGATATCATGCCTATAACAGAGGACGCTATTCCGTAGGAATCGGTAATGAAAGTGATTTATTGTCTGCTGATGGAGCCGTGATGATGGGATACAAGTTTCAAGCAAGTGATAATGCAGATTATTCGGTAGGAATCGGACATCAGGCAAACATCAAACAAACAAACTCAGTAGGAATAGGGCCTTCAGTGACTGTAGATAATAGTGAGTCCGTAGCCATAGGAGCCAATACCGTGGTAAAAAATAATCGAGCCATAGTAATTGGTGCAGGAGCACAATCAAATGATGAGATTGATAATTCAGGAGGAGCTCCCGATGCCACGAGTAATATTGCTATCGGTTACGGAGCTACTGTAAGTGGTAATAATTCGGTGGCTATCGGAAATGCTGCAGTAGCGAGTACGGCAAATACGATGGTTTTAGGGGGAGCTACCAATCCGTTAAGTGTGGGGATAGGAACCAATAGTCCAAATACCAAAGCTGCCTTGGAGTTGTCCGGAACTAATAAAGGATTACAATTAAACAGACTAACCACAGCACAGCGTACCACGCTTGCCAGTAGTTTAGTAAGCTCCGATATAGGGATGGTAGTATACGATACGGAAATCAAACAACTATTTGCTTGGGATGGTAGCGCTTGGAAAGGTTCAAGTGCTAGTGGTGTTGCCCTGCCCGCCGCCGATGGAAAAGCCAATCAGGTTATGGTTACCGATGGAGCAGGAACCATTAGTTGGGTAAATCAAACAGATGCTCAAGATTTGACCTTGTCAGGGAATACTTTAAGTTTGACCAACGATGCAACGAGTATCGATTTGTCAAAATACGCGGATAATACAGATGCTCAAGATTTGACCTTGTCAGGGAATACTTTGAGTTTGACCAACGATGCAACGAGTATCGACTTGTCAAAATACGCGGATAATACCGATAATCAAAATTTGAGTTTGTCAGGGAATACCTTGAGTTTGACTAATGATGCTACCACGGTCAGTTTAACAAAGTACTTGGATAATACAGATAGTCAAGAGTTAAAATTAACAACTAATACGTTAAGCATTTCAGGGAACGCGAAGACGATTAATTTGGCAAAGTATTTAGACAATACGGATGCACAAACACTCGGGTTGGCCGGAACGAAGTTGAGCATAGCCAACGGAAATATTATCGATTTGGCAAGTTTGCAAGACGGAACAGGAACCGATAATCAAGATTTAAGATTGACGGAGAATACTTTGAGTTTAACCAACGATGCTACGAGTATTAGTTTAGCTAAATATTTGGACAATACCGATAACCAGGCATTGAGTTTAGCAACAAACACGTTGAGCATTTCAGGAAACGCAAAAACTGTTGATTTAGCGAAGTATCTAGATAATACGGATAACCAAGATTTGACTTTAAGCGGAAATACTTTGAGTTTGACCAATGACGCTACGAGTATTGATTTATCAAAATATGCCGACAATACCGATAACCAGGCATTGAGTTTAGCAACAAACACCTTGAGCATTTCAGGGAATGCTAAGACTGTTGACTTAGCGAAGTATTTAGACAATACGGATGCACAAACACTTGGGTTCACCGGAACTAAATTGAGCATAGCCAACGGAAACACCATCGATTTGGCAGGTCTCCAAGACGGAACAGGAACCGATAACCAAGATTTGACTTTAAGTGGAAATACCTTGAGTTTGACCAACGACGCTACGAGTATTGATTTATCAAAATATGCGGACAATACCGATAACCAGGAGTTGAGTTTAGCAACAAACACGTTGAGCATCTCAGGAAACGCAAAAACTGTTGACTTAGCGAAGTATCTAGATAATACGGATAACCAAGATTTGACCTTAAGCGGACATACCTTGAGTTTGACCAATGACGCTACGAGTATTGATTTATCAAAATATGCGGACAATACCGATAACCAGGCATTGAGTTTAGCAACAAACACGTTGAGCATTACAGGGAACACAAAAACTGTTGACTTAGCGAAGTATTTAGATAATACGGATGCACAAACACTTGGCTTCACCGGAACAAAATTGAGTATTGCTAACGGAAACACCATCGATTTGGCAAGTCTCCAAGACGGAACCGGAACCGATAACCAAGACTTGACTTTAAGCGGAAACACTTTGAGCTTGACCAACGATGCTACGAGTATTGATTTATCAAAATATGCCGACAATACCGATAATCAGGAGTTGAGTTTGGCAACAAACACGTTGAGCATTTCAGGAAACGCAAAAACTGTTGACTTAGCGAAGTATCTAGATAATACGGATAACCAAGATTTGACCTTAAGCGGACATACCTTGAGTTTGA
>NZ_JBSWYF010000021.1:0-12585 GCF_056160945.1 Tenacibaculum sp. AWR4_210 | reverse complement strand
AAGGCTACAAGCTGAAGATATATCTGTTCCTGTTAGGAATTCTTTCTGATGGTAATGACTAAAGAAATAGGAATTAATTTAAGAAATAATAAAGATGAAACCAACGTAGTACTGTTGTAGTTTTGTTATGTATCATAACTTGTATTGCTTAACAATAAAAGTACTTTTAATTACTCTAATTTTCATTTTGTCTTCGATACAAAACGAAACAAAAAATCAAGTTCAAACAAGGAAATTACTGCGTACCGCTCGTTTTCGAAATTCCATGCTTTTGTGCTATCGCACCGCAATTCCATTTCTTCACGCGCTATTTCTTAGTTTGCACAAATACTTGCCTTCATAAGGCTACAAGCTGAAGATATGTCTGTTCCTGTTAGGAATTCTTTCTGATGGTAATGACTAAAGAAATAGGAATTAATTTAAGAAATAATAAAGATGAAGCTACAGCAGAGCTGTTGTAGTTTTGTTTGTATCATAACTTGTATTGCTTAACAATAAAAGTACTTTTAATTACTCTAATTTTCATTTTGTCTTAGATACAAAACGAAACAAAAAATCAAGTCCAAACAAGGAAATTACTGCGTACCGCTCGTTTTCGAAATCCCATGCTTTGGTGCTACCGCACCGCAATTTCATTTCTTCACTCGCTATTTCTTAGTTTGCACAAATGCTTACCGTCAAACCTAAACACCGAAGATATATCTGCTCCCACTAGAATCCTTTCTAGTGGCTAATTATTCAAAAGAATGAAGATAAAACCACAGTAGAGCTGTTGAGGCTTCGTATTTTTTAAGAAAGTTTCTCGTTTTTAAAGCTGGAAGATAAACAACAATATTTCCTTTGTTTTTGAAAACTATGTGTATTTTTACTTGAAAATTGCTGCAACTAGAGGAGTTGATTCAAATAGAAGAATTGCTGAGGTCATTCAATAAAATGTGGGAAAACTAGTTTAGGTTGTTGGTTGGATAAAGTAATTACTATCCGTCCTTGGGAATGCTACGATGCAGAAGTTTGGGTATAATGGGGAAAGAGTTAGATGAAGAACTAGATATCCAATGGCATGACTACGTCGCTTGTAATTATGCTGCTGCTATAGGTGGATGGATGAATGTGGACCCGTTAGCTGAAGAAATGCGTGTGTATTCGAAAACTAAATTCGGTTTGTTTTATTGATCCTGATAGAAATATTGTCTTTACTTCTAGTGGTAGTATGTTGCGAACTGGAGAACAATTAGTAGATTAAGTTACAGCTAAAAGTGGGGTAACGACTTTTATTATTCTTGATCGAACTTATGAGAAAGGGAATATTTATGTGGATAATGGAACGGTCGTAGAGACATTGAGTCTAGTCTCTGTAACTCAAAGAATATTGAAGGTTGATAAAAACGGTATAATACTGATAATACTCATCTGTAAACACTACTAAATGTGATTGTGTATCAGATTGTCTTGGAAACATCCTCGGAGTTAATCAAATATGGATTAATAATAATCAAGTAGAAACCATTCTAGAAAATGATGATTATGTAGCTACGAGTATTGAAGTTATAGCTGAAATTACTGAGTTCAAGAATTGGAAGGGCAATGTTGTTCATTCAGCCGTTAGAAATTCAATGGAATTTATGATGATAATGCAGGAGTTAATACTACTAAAAAAGGTAGGTCTGTAGAAGTAGTATCTAGAGAGGGAACAGAGGGAAGCGTTCGAACTAATGTTGGAAATGGGTTCAAAGGAAATATTAATTTCTTTTTTTAAAATTAATGATAGTGTTTTGGATAATAAGAAAATTAATAGTTTTGGAACTGAGAAGAATGGTGTACGAAAAATTACTGATAAAAAACAAATACTAAAATTTTTAAGGATGACCAAAATGATTAGATTTATAGTTTTAAGTTTTATGGTTCTTTTTTCATGTTCAGACGAAAAGAATTTTTTCGAAGTATCAGAATTTAAAAGTTCGATATTCAAAAGTATAGATAATGATAAACATTATAAAATTGACTTTACCGGAGCTAATAATCAAGTTTTACAACCAACTGATTTTTTAAAGTTTTCTGATAAAGATAAAATATTAATGATCGAAGAATTACTAAGTTTTGAAGGAGATTCAAGAATTAGCTCTAGCCCTTTTTCAAGTTATAATAATTTAAGTTCTCAGATTTATACTGGAAAATCTAAAAAGCACTCTGTTCAAGTAGAGTCCTTATTTTTGATTAATAAAATTTTCTTTGAGAAACCATTTAACTATTCTTCTATGCCTGTATTATTAGATAATAATACTAAAGAAGAATATACAGTTGATGAGGAATCAATTTCTCAAGTTTTTTTAGCTTATAAGAAATGGTTATCCAAAGTTAAGGAGATTGGTTTTGATTCTGCTCGAAGAAAAAATCTAGATCCATTAGAGAATACTAATTTTTCTTGGTGGGGGAGTTAAATTTTTTTAAGTCAGGTAAATAGACATTTAGTTTTAGTGTGATGGTAATGAGTTAAAGGAATTTTAAATAGACAACGCTACTATTAAAGCCATTTATAATGGTGAGAAGTAAAGTTAAAAGTAATAAAGATGAATCCACTGTAGTACTGTTGTGGTTTTGTTTGTTTTTAAGAAAGTTTTCATTTCTAAAGCTAGAAGATAAACAACAATGTTTCCTTTGTTCATTGAAAACTATGTGTATTTTTACTTGAAAATTGCCGGAACTGGAGGAGTTACTTCAAATAAAAGAATTACTGTGGTTATTCAATAAAATGTGGGAAAACCAGATTAGGTAGTTGATGAGATAAAGTAATTACTATACCTTTGGACTCAGATACAAAGTATACAATAATGTAACGAATTCATTAGGTAATAGTGTTGCTCAGAAGTTTGAGGCTAATGGAAAAGAGTTAAACGAAGAACTTGGTATACAATGGCACGACTTCGGGGCTAGGAATTATGATGCTGCTTTAGGTAGATGGATGAATCTTGATCCTCTTGCTGAATCGATGCGTATGCATTCGACATATAACTATGCATTTAATAATCCGATTTATTTTATTGATCCTGATGGAATGGCACCAGTTGGACCGGATGACCCAACAACTCATCAGGTGAAGAAAGGAGAAACATTAACTAAAATATCGAAACAGTACGGTGTTTCAGTAGTTGACTTACAGATACTTAGTTGTGTAGAAGATGTGAGCAAAATATTCGCAGGACAAACTTTGAAAGTAAATCCAGAAATGGACTTTACAGATAATCTTCATGGTGGTTATCTAAATAAGAACAATAATGTAGGTGTTAAGGTTAAACCAGACTATTTAGTTGAGATAGGAACAGATTTTGTTTTTGGGGAAGGACATGAAAATAGTGTAATAGTTGGTGGAGGTGCCTTGAATAGTGTTCAAAATTGGAAACCAATCAAAGATAAAGTTACGCAAGGTTTGTTGAATAATATATCCGATGGGAAAGCATCCTCAGGGGAAACATTTGTGAGTAGTTATTCTCTAGGTAACATAAAAAAATGGGCGAAAGATAATTGGAATAAACCAGGAAACTGGATTTTACCCGTCCATGTTCTTGGAAGTATTGCTATTACTGTCAGAGTTAATGGAGATGGGGAATCTTTTACTGTTTCTGTTTATGACAGTAAAACTATGTCATCTTTCTCCGACAATAATTTAGGTAGTGATTCAAATAAGGAGCGAGGAGATGGAAATAAAGCTATGACTACTACTTATCAAAGATATATTTGGACAGAGAAACTTCCTCGTAAAGGTTATTATGAATTTTATGGTAAACTTTACCGCTTGTTATTGGATAAAGAATAGAGATAAATACAGAATTTATGAATATGAAAAAATATTTAACACTAATAATTTTAATGTTTGCTATTTCATGTGGATGGAATGATAGTCAATGGAATGTCATACAAAAAATAGATGAAAAATTTAAGATATTAAAAGACCCTAATGACGAACGAGCTGGTTTTCGCTTAGTTTCTATGGGTATACACGATAGTAGTTATAATCCATTAATAGATAATTGTACAATTGTCTATTATAATTCTAATTATATCTATGTTAAATCTTTGAATTTCAATAGAACTTCTATATTTACTAAAATAAAAAGAGATGATTCAATTAATTTATCTTCTACATCGGAAGGTATTGAGGCTATTTCTGAGCAAATATTTAACAAACAGGTTTTAAATTGTGAAGAATGTTTAAAAATTGACTTATCAGAAAGCGTTTTGAGTAAGTAAATAGAAATTAAATTATTAAAATAATGGAGATAAAGCCACGACGAGAGTTGTGGTTTTGTTTGTTTTTAGGAAAGTTCTCATTTCTAAAGCTAGAAGATAAACAACAATGTTTCCTTTGTTCTTTGAAAACTTTGTGTATTTATACTTAAAAATTGCTGGAACTAGAGGAGTTACTCCAAATAGAAGAATTGCTGCGGTCACTCAATATAATGAGGAAAACCAGGTTAGGTTGTTGATGAGATAAAGTAATTACTATACCTTTGGACTCAGATACCAAGTATACAATAATGTAACGAATTCATTAGGTAATAGTGTTGCTCTGAAGTTTGAGGCTAATGGGAAAGAGTTAAACGAAGAATTAGGCATAGAAGGGTATGACTTCGGTGCTAGAAATTATGACCCAGCTCTTGGTAGATGGATGAATGTTGACCCTCTTGCTGAACAAATGCGCAGGCATCCGCCGTATAACTATGCGTTTAATAATTCTATTAGGTTTATAGAACCTAATGGGATGGCTCCCGAAGCTTGGAGAGATAAAAACGGAAAAGAATTAACCGCCGAGCAAAGAAAGATTGTAAAAGGCTATATTTTCTATGACCCTAAAGAAAACGGTAAAGATGGGGGCAAAGCAAGCAATGGCTCAATATGATGATGCTTTTGAACAGTATGGAGAGGGAGCAGTTGCTTTAATTGATGCGAATACGGAGGCTGAATTTTCTCAAGATTGGGGAGATATTGATGGCAGTCCAGAACAAATTGTAATTGATGCACACGGTAGTAATCAAGCTCTAGATCTAGATTCTGAAAACGGCGAATATATAGTCTCTACAGGTAATGGAAAAACGAATGTTTCGGGAACATCAGGAACAAATGTTTCAGATTTACCAACTCCTAAAGGAAATTTAGAAAACACAACTCTGTGTTTAAATACGTGTAATTCAAATAACCCTAGTCAAAACCCTATGAAAGGTTCAAAAGAAACTTTAGCTTTAGGCTTTAGTAAAACGAGCGTAGGAACAGTGAGAGGGAGTTATAGGAAAGCTAATATTAGTGAGACGACGGGTAAAGCTACTATTCCATTATATCAAGCACTTAAAGGTGGAGTTTGGTAATTTTTTAAAAATGGAAAACAAGTACAGCGTAAAACAAATATCAAATATCCTACAGGGGCAAAATTATAAAACTATGAAAATTAATAAATTAATAATTTTAATAATATGTTGTGTTATGTTTAGTTGTAATAAAGACACAGAAGTTAGTTTTGAGTTTGTAAAAAGTATTGATATCAAAGAAAACTTTGACTATCCTCCTAAACTAATACATAAAAAAGAACAACTAATTCATATTTTTACTCAGAAACATAAACCATTATATAAGCTAAAAGACTACATAAATTATGAGGCTTTTGATTTTGAGAATTTTGATTACCTATTAGTTTTTAATAATGAATTATTGAAGATTGAAATAGCAGAAGACGAATGTGGTTATTTAAGTAAAACTCCTGTTAAAGCTATTTTTAGTGAGGGTAATAAAGAGAATAGTAATATTTATGTTTATAAGATTTATGATAAAAATAAATATAGAGATTTATGCCCGTAGCATAAATAATCACTCTTCGAAACGGTGATATATTATGTTTAAATACAAAAGCCTTGCGAAATGTAGGGCTTTATGTTTTTATGTTTGTGTTTGCTGGTTTGGTTGTTACTTCTGTTTCTTGTGAGTATTGGTATGCGGTTTAAGAGATTTTATGCTCTTTTGTTTTCTTTTTAAAATGTGTCGTAATTGCATTTTTCGTAGCCTGGCTCTATCTATATTTTTAGCTCTTAGCTGTTCCAGTTTTTTGCTTAGTTCCTTGTTACGTTCTTGTGCCAAACAAAAGAGCAATCCTATATCTCCAATCATGTACCGACTATCTTTGAGATACAGCTCTGTGAGTAGTCCTAGAATAAATAAACTGGTTCTGTGTAGTAATATGATTGCTCCTTTACCTATGGTAGTATCTCCGCTTTGATAATCTCGCATCATAAATATTTTGCCTTTTGCAGATTTTGCACGAAACTGCTTGTACAAAGTCTCAAAATCTCTCCCCCTCCAAATATCAATCATATTAAATATTCATTAAAAAGTAATAGACAATTTATAATATTGCGTATAGCTTTTAAAAGAATTTAAATTGTGCAATTTTCTTTTGGAGAAATTGGTGTAATGACTATAAAATAAAGGGTGAAAAGAAGTTGCTTTTTGAAAAGCATATCAATGATTTGCTGTAATAATCCTGTTTTATAGAATATTGCAAATACTACCATAAAGCCTAGTATCCATAAAATTTGCCTAAAGTTTTTGGCATCGGTTCTGTCCTTTTCATGTGGGTGTCCGCATTCGGGGCAATTTTCAGCACTAGAGTTAATTTGTTTTTGACAAACTTCACAGGTAATTAATCTCGCCATAAATTAAAGAGTTGCAATATTTTTGTTAAAGAAATCTTTGAACTTTGTTTAGCATACTATCAATAATACGAAATACAGCTTTTTTACCTTCATCTTCGAGCTGTTGAATTAAATTGATGCGTTCAGATTCGGATTTATCTACAATGGTAATTTCTTCGTGTACTTCTTCTCTCATGCGTATGAGCTGGTCAATGGTAATCCGAAAATACTTAGCCAGTTTGTAACTAGTGGCGAGTATGAGTAAGTAATTAGAAATTGAATTTTATAGTAATAAAGATGAAACCATTGCAGTACTGTTGTGGTTTTGTTTGTTTTTAAGAAAGTTTTCATTTCTAAAGCTAGAAGATAAACAACAATGTCTCCTTTGTTCTATGAAAATTATATGTATTTTTACTTGAAAATTGCTGGAACTAGAGGAGTTACTCCAAATAGAAGAATTGCTGCGGTTATTCATTAATACAAGAATAAAAAATAGATTGCGATTGTTGATTAGATGTAGTAATTATGATTATTTATGGTGTTGAGCATTAAAAAGATGGCTCATTAATGAAGAAGATGAAAACACCCTCAAACTCTCATGGAGACAGAAAGGCTGTTGGTCCAACTTCATTCCAAGATTTATTTAAAGCATTTAAAACGGAAATAATTTTTTAATGGAGGGAAAAAATAATTTTACGGAGTTAATAAAAGGAAATTACACATTATTAAATGTATTAATAAAGTTCGTAATCTTATTAATAGTTTATTTTATTTCAGAGTATATCATTCAAATTTTTAAGTTAAAAGTTACTCAAAAACAGTTTGTTATTGCAGTTTTTGCTCTGTACTTAGTCGTTAATCTGCTACTATCATGGATATAGCAACCTTGCACGGCTAGTGCTCGTTTGCTCCTGCTATCGCAAGATTTACTTCCCCCGTTCGTCCTAGTATAACAACGTAACGGCTAGTGCTAATCTGTGACTAATACCGAGTATGAGTAAGCAATACAGAAATTAAATTTCAAAAATATTAGAGATAAATTAATTCCTATCCGTCCTTGGGAATGCTAGGATGCAGAAGTTTGAGTATAATGGAAAAGAACTTAATGAAGAACTTGGATTAAAATGGCATGACTTCGGTGCTAGCAATTATAATGCTGCTTTAGGTAGATAGATGAACGTTGATCTGACTGCTGATGTTTTGGAAACTTCCTAACAGTATGTTTATGCTTTAAATATACCAATATCCTAATTTTCCTAGCAGAAAGTAGTAACCAAGCATTGATAACTGATTTTTTTATACAATGAGAGAATTAAGAATGACAGTAACAGTAAAAGAATAGAAATGAAATATTTAATAAATATAATTGTAGTATTAGTAAATGTTGTTTTGTATTTTGCTTTACAAATAATAGGTACTTTTATTCATTTTTTTAGTTTTGGTTCCGGGGGAAGCGCAGATAAATATCTTTTAGTAGTATCTATTTTTATGATATTAATTCAATTGATTTTGTTGATTTGGTTCGCAACCAAAGTAAAGTTTATTATAAATAACAAAATCTTATTATTTATTCTTTGTTTAACTCCAGTCATTATGAGGCTATGGGGTTATTAAATTATAGCTGTTCATCCGATGGCACATAGATGTCGGAGTATGGTCCCTGTTAGAATCTTTGCTAGTGATGGTTAGGAGTATACAAGTAAAGAATATTTTGTAAAAACATCCAAGATAAAACCACAGCAGGGATGTTGTGATTTTGTTTGTATCATAACTTGTATTGTTTAACAAGAATAAAAGTACTTTTAATTACTATAATTTTCATTTTGTCTTCGATACAAAACGAAACAAAAAATCAAGTCCAAGCAAGGAAATTACTGCGTACCGCTAGTTTTCGAAATTCCATGCTCTTGTGCTATCGAACCACATTTCCATTTCTTCACGCGCTATTACTTAGTTTGCACAGATGCTTACCGTCATAAGCTTACAAAACGAAGATATATCTGCTCCTGCTAAAAATCCTTTCTGGTGATAATGACTAAAGAAATAGGAATTAATTAAAAAAATATTATAAGATAACCACAGCAAGGATATTGTGGTTTTGTTTGTTTTATAACTTGTATTACTTAACAAGAATGAAAGTACTTTTAAATACTATTATTTTCATTTTGTCTTCGATACAAAACGAAACAAAAAATCAAGTCCAAACGAGGAAATTACAGCGTACCGCTCGTTTTCAAAATTCCATGCTCTTGTGCTATCGCACCGCAATTTCATTTCTTCACTCGCTATTTCTTAGTTTGTACAAATACTTACCTTCATAAACCTAAACGCCGAAGATATGTCTGCTCTCACTAGAATCCTTTCTAGTGGCTAATTTTTCAAAGTAATGAAGATAACCCCACAGTAGAGCTGTTGTGATTTTGTAGCTGTTAATAAGTCTCGCTTTAAGTGAAAAAGAGTACGAACCAATAAGAAGAGAATGTATCAAGAAGATTAACAGGAATACAACCTTAGTTCTTTGAAAACTTTGTGTATTTTTATCTGAAAAATTGCTGGAACTAGTGGAGTTACTTCTAATAGAAGAATTGCTGTGATTATTAAATAAAATCATGAAATTAACATATCAAAATAGTTGAAAATAAAATGTAAGGGGTATGTTTTTTAATAAGAATGGTATCTTCAAATCTGAAGAATCTGGATTATTAAAAGATTTTGATAAAACTGTAGTAAAAGTCGATATGATAGGAATAAGTAAAGAAGAAGCAGACAAAGTGTTTCCTAAAAATTAAATATGTTTAAAACAAAAAAATAAAGACTATGAAAATAGTAAATAATAAGGCAATTAAATTGACATTATCAATATCTCTAATTATAGCATCCATAGGAAATCTGATCCTTAGGCTAGCTTCAGGTCATCACATAAATACGAAAGATTTTGAAGATATAAAATTAATAGGTGTTATTACGTTTTTTTTTCTTTCAGGTGTTTTATTGTTTTTTTTTAACAGAAAAGGTAGTTCATTTATTAGATATTTGAATATTCTTTTTCTTTCTTTATCTGTAATTAGCTTGCTGTACATTCTTTATGAATTAACAAAGATTAAATTAGATTTATTTTCAGCACTCTTCCCAATTTTATTTTTAATAATAATTTTGTTTTTATCTGTAGTTATGTTAGTCAATATAATAAGGATAAATAAAAGGTATTGAACCAGAATAGGTTATGATAATGTAAGTCACATAAAAGCTGCTACGGACAAAATTAGAAGGGTACTTATTATTTTATTCGAATGAAAATTAGATTTGCAATGTCTCGGAATAGTAGCCTTTTAAAACACCTTAGAGTAGGTGTTTCGGTACTGTTTATCTTAGAATAAAAAAGGGTTATTGGGTGATTTCAAAAGAATATTACGATAATGCCCACAAAAAATAGTTGAATATCAAAAAGGAATAGATGATCCAAAAAAAAGTAAGAAAAAGAAAAAAACTAATCGTGCTCTTATTGTTTCTAGCTTATGGAGTTTATATATGTGTGGAAGAAAAACGTTTTACGCTTCAAGATTTTATAGTTAGTCTTTTAACATCAATATTAGTCTACATTATTTTTATCTGGGGTTATGATAACAAGGCAAGCTAGTTAATCAGTGCTGTCTGTGAGTAATGAGAAAGCCACTGATAAATATATAATTAGCAGGTTATTTACCCAGAAAAATGCCGGAATTGGAGAAGTTACTTTATTAGAAGAATTTCTGTGGTAATTCAATAAAATGAGAAAAACAAGCTTAGGTGTAACTGTTGATAATGGTGATGATGATAGAGCATTTTTAATGGTTCCAAAGGCTGAAAAAATGCATTTCGATTATTCAACAGTTCCAAAGGCTACTAGGTCAAATTTACATAACGGGTTTATGTTGATTATTAAAAATTTCCGTACAACCACAAGTTTAAATGAATGGAAAGCGGCTAGAAAAATAAATAACGCTAAGGCAGCGGATGTTATTGGAAAAAGTAAATAAGAAGATATGATTAGAAAATATTATTTAATACTATTATTGGTAATGGGTTGTGTAAAACCTAGTTCGAATATTAATTCTAATGATTTAGAAAAATGGAATATTGGCAATTTGACTTATATTTCAAGTGTTTGTGAGGACTTTGATAAGTCATTATCTAAAATAATTTTATCCAAAGCCCTTAAAGATAACTTAAGATATAAGCTTATTAATAAGCTCGATTTCAATCAGCCAGTAGAAATTGAGTTCTATGAAGTTTATGAGAATAAACAGCCCAATATAATAATGGTGCGTATTGAAAAAAAAGTTTTTGAATTCATTAGAATAGATGGAGAAATTAACTTAAAAAGAAATCAAGAATCGACATCAAAGAAATGGGAAGAAGAGATTAAGTTAATGGGAGAAAATAAAAATTCGTTTTGTAATGAAATTAAACTACCTGACCCTACGATTAGTATTTATTCAAAAATAAGAATTTATAATAATAAAGTTAAGTTATTGGAAACACAAGTATGGTAATACTTAAAACAAAACATAAACAAAAGAGGCTGTCTGAAAAGTAATTTCAGTCAGTCTTTTTTTGTTTTAAGAAAAAACTTGTCTAGTTTGGTAATGGGTCAAATTAGCACCTGAAGTAAAATGTTGGTTTTTAAATCTGAAAATCAGAAAGATAAAAAGATAGATGCTGTTCTTTTAGATCAGTATCTTTAGTTAATTGAAATATTTAAATTTTGTTAGAGCCTTTAAAACCTAGGTTACTTTTATTCAAAAAAACCACAAACGTTTTCAATATTGTACAAATAGAATCGAGAGGATAAATTTAAATTTACAGATGCATATCAAAAGGTTATCTAGAAAAACAATTTGTTTTACTAGAAATCAAAAATATTTAGAAGCACATTTGAGAATTTATTTTTGGGGATGAAATGTGCTATATTTAAACTATGATTGTGAAATAGTATAATTATGATAAGGAAGTAATTTTTAAAGAGTTTAAAAAAGAACGAGAGAAGATAATTGCAAAGCGACTTAAAGAAGCTGAAAATATATCCGCTCCCGCTAGAAATCCTTTCTAGTGGAGGTTATGAGTAAGCAAATAGAAATTAAATTTCAAAAATTATAGAGGTAAAGTAATTACTATCCGTCCTTGAGAATGTCACGATGCAGAAGTTTGGGTATACTGGAAAAGAGCTAAACGAAGAGTTAGGTATACTATGGCACGAATTCGTAGCTAGAAATTATGATGCTGCTTTGGTTAGATGGAATAAATTTGAGAAACCAATTTTAATACAAAAAAAAGTGAAAATTAAATATCACTTCATTGATTAATGAATTAGATAGAAATGATGGATTCAAAAGAAGTTTTTTATAAAGTTATACTAGATTATTATGTTGGTAAAACTAAAGCCAATAATGTTCAAAATTATTTGAATGAATTAGCTGTGTATCTAAGTTTATATTTTTTTAAGCAGTATAAAGAATACAGGAGACTATATCCTAAATCAAAAAAAAGATACTCCACCTTTAATACTAAAGACTTAGAGAACCCATTAACTCACGACTTAATAATTAATTTTTTTAAAGAGAGATTCAATGAAAATTATAGGAATTATAGCTCAAAAATATTAGGTATTAATAATGATGAGTTTTTGAAATATGAAAAGAATAGAAATGATTTTTATGACATGTGGTAGCCTAGCTCTGATGGCACATAGAATGTCAGGCCTACCGCTAGAATCCTTTCTAGTGGCGGTTATGAGTAAGCAATTGAGAATTGAATTTTGAAAATAACAAGAACAAAGCCACTGCAGAGCTGTTGAGGTTTTGTTTGTTTTATAATTTGTATTGCTTAACAAAAAAAGTTCGTTTAAATACTATTATTTTCATTTTGTCTTAGA
>NZ_JBSWYF010000020.1:0-12678 GCF_056160945.1 Tenacibaculum sp. AWR4_210 | reverse complement strand
CATACCATTGGATTCCCGTTCCCGTAGCTACTAAATCAGCTACTGTTGGGCTATCGGCACTACAGAATGCTTGTGCGCTTGCTGTTGGTGCGGTTGGGGTGGTGTTTACTGTTAACGTTGATTCTCCTGAAGTTAAACTAATACATTCATTTAAGGTACTGGTAATAACCACACGGTATTTATTTGTTGAAACTCCAGTAGTAGGATTCGTGATAGTCAAACTCGTCGTAGTTACATCCGAATAAATTCCTGTATTCGTCAAATTACTCCAGGCTCCCGCTCCTCCGGTTTGCACTTGCCACTGGTATACTAATCCTGTTGTTGAAGGAGTACTCCCGCTATAGTCTGGAACTCTAGCAGGAGCTGTCCCCGTAAAAGTAGTAGTAGTTAACGAAGTTGCTCCAACTGAAATCGAACCTGAGTCAGCAGTACAAATGCTTACTGCGGTACTAGGTTGGGTATTAATTTGCGCTGAAGCCGCTACAATTTCGTTTCCGGTCAATCCTTGACCTTGATCACCACCGGCATCAGCTGCACCTCCTGAATTTACGAGGTTAGGTACACCATTTGCATCGACACCTCCTTGGGTGGCTATATTTATTCTTCCATTTCCATCTAATTGGGCAGCTGTCACATTTTCATTTCCTTCAATCGCATCCAAACAACCATCATTATCTGAATCGGTATCAAGATAATCTGGTGTTCCATCACCATCGGTATCACAAGAGATTAATGATATCGCAATTTCATCTATTAAAAGCGTATTATAAGCAGAGCCTGCATTATTGTTATAGATTTCTATTGTTACTGAAGTCGTTGTTGAAGTAAACAAAAACTCGTAACGCGTCCAATTTAAAGATACTGCTCCCGTATTAATCGTTTGTAAAACGGTTCCCATTCCATCCTTAATTTGCATACGAACATCAGGATAATTTGATAGTGGCTGACCACTAACCTCTCTGGCTGCCGCTGCAAATAAACTATACGAATATTGCTCATTTGCCTGCACTGTTAGTGTTTCTGAATACATCAATACAGGGGTCACACCTTGTGGATTATCTAATGCAAGGTATTTCCCTTCTGTTTCTCCAGCAGCATCTGCTCCTGAATTGGGTTGATACCACGATTGTCCTGGGAAATCAGCATTGGTACCAACCCTTACGTTTTGTACATTTGCTGCTGGAACATTGGGATGACTAGTAGCTGGACTACCTGTACCAGTTCCAAAATTATCTGAGAAGGCAAAACAAGGTCTTTCATCTATATCTAAAATCCCGTCATTGTCATCATCATAGTCATTTATATCGGCTACATTATCGCCATCAGAATCTGTTAGCACTGTAAGCGTAGCACTATTCTCAATACTAATACACTCATTATTCGGGTGTGTCACAATCAATTTGTACACTTTACCATCTAATCCATTCACATTGGAAATCATCAAATTGGCAGATGTTGTTCCTGAATAGACACCTCCGTCTGATAAGTTCACTCCATCTTCTTGCCATTGATAGGTACTTGCCGCTGCGGCACTCCCTGCACCGTAATTTGGTGTAGTACTAGGTGGGGTTCCTGTAAAAGTGGTTGTATTTGTTGCCGTTACTGAAGTAACTGTAAAATTAGTAGAGTTTCCTTCAATTACTGACTTATTTTGTAAAGCAGTTGCATCAACAACTACTTGGGTTGCTACAATTTCATTTCCTGTCGCTCCTTGCCCTTGATCACCACCGGCATCAGCTGCTCCACCTGAATTTACAAGGTTCGGAACACCGTTTGCGTCAACACCTCCAAGACTCGCTTGATTAATTCTTCCATTTCCATCAAGCTGAGCTGCTGTAACATTTTCATCTGCCTCTAAAGCATCAAAACAGCCATCATTATCTGAATCTAAATCTAAGTAATCGGGAGTTGAATCTCCATCCGTATCGATACAAGTAGTCGAAACCACACTTGTTCTTACTCTGGGATTATCCAAACGAACATTCCCTGAGGCATTGTAAAAATACACCCTCAGTTCGTAGGTTGCATTTGCTTTCATTGCAAACACATTAGACATATCAAAATCACCATTATTACTAGAGGATACCACTATTCCACTATCCAGAACGTGTTCTGTTCCTGAATTTGGATCGTAAATAACTACTGCAACGGTAAAAGTTCCTTGCGATATACTTCCTAAATAAGGAAATGTAAATCTTGAAATGGTTCTTGTCTGAGATCCTGTAAACAAGGTTGACCCCATATAATCACCGTCAGTTTGTGCTGCTGCGAAAGTCGATTGATTCACTCCTGTTACATCGTGAATCGTTGCTCCAGAAATACTTTGCTTCGTGACATTCACTCCAGGACCATCTCCGTCATAGAAATTGGTTGCGCTCACAATTCCACCACTACCTCCAATATTCACTTCATTTGATCCTCCATCTTGGAAGTAACCTATAGCATAGTCGTGGGTTAGGGTAACGTTTTGTGAACATCCTTCATCGGTATCCAAGATACCGTCATTGTCATCATCAAGATCACAGGCATCACTGATATTATCTCCGTCAGAATCTGTATTCCCTGATGCGGTTGCATTACACGGATCATTAATGGTAATGGAATCGCTCAAGGTATCGGGTAGTGCATTAGACTCCGTCTCGGTTAAACTTACATTGGTTATGGTATTTGTTATGGTCGTTGGACCTGTATTTGCATTTACTGTTGTTGTTATGGTTAACGTTGCTGTTTGATTTGCTGAGAGGGTTCCTACTGCCCAAACTCCAGTTGAAGAACTGTAGGTTCCAGAGCCTGAATGACTCACGTAACTCAATCCTGCTGGTAAGACATCCGTGATGTTGATATTTGTCCCATCATTCACCCCACCGTTTTTGGCTGTCAAGGTCCAGTTAACTGTGGCTCCTTCATTAAAGGTCGATCCACTTGCCGCTTTGGTCACCTGAATGTCAGGAGAACAGTCCGTCACAGCAGTACTTCCACCATCGGCTAAAGTAATATTGGTAGCGCTACCAGAAAAGTTTGACACCAGTAGGGCATAATACTTTCCAGTTGTCACTGTCAGACTGAAATTAAATCCAGCTGCTGTATCATAATCACAGGCTAACGGAGTTGAGTAAGATCCGCAGGAAGTGGTCATGTCAGACAACGTATCGAAAGGACCCCAAATGGCTCCATCGACATCTACCAAATTTGAATTTGTTTGGTTGATCACTAAACTTCCCCCGGTATCTACCTTAAAATAGAACCAGCGTGAGTTCGGACTTGAACCGAGACAACCGTAATTATTTGTTGAATTAATAGTGTGAGCTTCTCCTCCGGAAGTTTCTGCCGCATAGGTTTGAGAAGCGCCAATACAAACGGCTGTAAAGTCCGAGAGTACTGTACAATTTTGGGCCGAGGCTCCTAGTGGTAACAACAGGAACATCAATATCCACAAGGGATATTTTGAAAGGTAATTTTTAACCATAACTATGAGATATTACATTAACAATAGCCAATCAAAATCTTGCCATGCAAAAGCAAGAGTCATTGACTTAATAACTCGTAGTATTAGTATTAGTAGTTGTAGTGTTGTAGTATGTAGTTGTTAGTAGTTAGTCGTCAAAATATGTAAACTGGGTCGGTTTATATATTCATTCGTTTGACGGTGTAAATATATATAAATTAACAAATGTTAACAAAATTTATTCGACGAAATCCCCTAAGAAGTGCTAAAATGTATCGACGAATGGTTAAAAACCACGTTCATTTTTTATCTTTTCATAGGCTTCTTGAACCTTTTGAAATTTCTGTTTTCCCATTTTTACGTGTTCTTCTCCTAGTCCGACCAACTTATCGGGGTGATACTTTTTCACCATCTTTCTATACGCCTGTTTTATCTCACTGTCACTCGCTGTTCTCTCTATTTCTAAGATCTCATAGGCACTCTCAGACTTTTGCTCGAACATCGCACGGATAGATGCAAAATCTCGATCACTTATATATAAATAATATGAGATTTTATGTATCGTTTCTTCTTCAATAGGAGCAACATGTCCATCGGCTTGCGCTATTCCGAACAAAAAATGCAATAATTGTAGTCTCGACGAGTGCGACATATATTCCCTAATCTGTATACAAACCTGTCTTGCAGAAACATCTTTCTTTACGATACCTTTAAAGAGTTTGAAGGCATTATTTGCTCTTGTTTTGCCATAAAGACTAACAAAATACTGACGGACAAAATCGAGTTCTCGTTGATCGATTCTACCATCTGCTTTAATAACTATAGATGCCAATACCAACAAACTAATTTCAAAATCGCCTGATTGGGCTTGACTCCTATTCCCTGTATTCTGCTGATACTCTCGTTGTTCCGCTTTTAAATCCTCCACAGAAACTCCATCGATAAAACTTCCTACTACAAACCCTATTATAGCTCCAATGGGCCCTCCCATTGTGAATCCAGCACCAGCCCCCAACCATTTCGCAAATTTTCCCATGAATATATTTTTCCTCAAATATAAACACTTAAATGCTACGAATATCTTTTCACAAAAATTTTAAGGAAATCTTAAATCTCACCGGGTATAAAAAGTAGTAATTGCTACAATAAGATAAGCTTATCACGAATATTTTGCGTGCCCATACAAAAGAGGTATCTTTGTAAAAATTTAATATATATGTATCCAGAAGAATTAGTAAAACCAATGCGTGACGAGTTGATCAGCGCTGGATTTGACGCTTTATACACTGCGGAAGATGTAGATAACGCCTTAGCAAAAGAAGGAACTACCTTGGTGATGGTAAACTCAGTATGTGGATGTGCAGCAGGAACTGCCCGACCAGGTGCAATTGCATCTTTAGGTGCAGATAAGAGCCCTCAACATTTAACTACTGTTTTTGCTGGAGTTGAGAAAGAGTCTACAGCAAAAGCTAGAGAATATATGATTCCATTTCCTCCATCTTCACCAGCAATCGCTTTGTTCAAAGATGGTCAATTAGTTCATATGTTAGAGCGTCATCACATTGAAGGTCGATCTGCTCAAGCTATCGCTCAAAATCTAGCAGCAGCTTACGACGAGCACTGTTAATAAACCATACAAAGAAACACTGAGTATTTTACTCGGTGTTTTTTTTAGGGTATTTAAATACTACATCATCTACTCTCCTTTAGAAGGATATTATTTTTGAATTGCGATTACCTGTAGCTCCAAGACCTACTTTTAAAACAACCTCATGGGTTCCCGCGTTGTATTGTCTGTATGCTCCTGTGGTTAAGTCATAAGAGTAACTCAACAGGGAAGCATTGCCAATTTTGAGTCCTACTAGTCCTCCCAATGCATTCCCTAATCGATAATTAAGACCTACCCTGAACTTATTGTTGAACAAAAAATTAGCTGATACATCCAGCGTTATTGGAGCACCAAAAACCGCCTTTGCCATCATGGCTGGTTTAAACATTACATTTTGATTGATATACACCCACATTCCACTATCCACAAAAAAATGGATTCGATTGGTGGCTTCATTAGCTTTTGTTGTCTTTTTTACACGACTCGTACGAACAACATTTGGAACGGCTATTCCCAAATAAAACTTTTCATTTCTGTAAAGTATTCCAGCGCCTATAGTGGGACGTATACCACGGATATAATCCTGAAGATTCCTATCCCCAGTATCCTTAATATACCCCAGATTATGATCTAATCGAACATAACTGCCTCCAAATCTCATCCGGAAGCCAAAGTCTCCTTTCCACTTAATTCCACCTCATAAGCTGCTCCTACATTAAAAGAAAGCTCCTTAACAGGCCCCGCAGTATCATTCATAAAGTTTATACCTATTCCCCAATTTGAATTGCTCCATGGCGCACGAACACTTAACAACTGTGAACGCGGAGCTCCGGGAATACCGATCCACTGCGAACGCGCCGAGAAGGTAATCTCGGCATATTCTTTGGCCCGCGCATAAGCTGGATTGAATGAAAAAGCATTCAGCATGTATTGCGTAAACTGGGGGTCTTGTTGACTCCATCCTTTAAAAAAATAATGAAAAATTACAACTATTAATAGAATTCGCGTCTGTTTCATTGTCTATATTTTACGTGATTTCCTACCTATTATATTTACTCTGTACTTAAATAAATCCAGCCAACTCGTGGACTATTACCGTTTCCTGGATCAAAGACATAATAATAGGTACCAGTTGGCAACCTACTTCCGCTAGAAATAGTTGTACTTGCCTCAGAAATTCCATTCCAATTATTTTGATATCCATGTTTTTTGTACACTAAACTTCCCCATCTGTTGTAAATTTTGATATCATTATTTTTATAATTCGATTCATTAAGACAACTAATGATCAACACATCGTTTTTACCATCATCATTAGGTGTCAGATAACTATAGGCTGTAAAACAAGGAACAATCTGGTTATCTAAAGAATCCGCAATCCCATCACCATCTTTATCTTCATCAATAAATACAACTACAGTGGCCGTTTTACAATTTCTGGGATTTGAAAAATTTTCACAAAGCTGGTATTCAAATTGATAAACACCCTTTCTCACCTGACTTGAAATGCTAAGAGTCCCATCTGTAAGTAATTCTATACCTAAAGGCAATCCAAAAGTTTTTACAGTCAGCTGTAATTCCTTATCTCCTAAAACTATTGGAGTTCCACGAAAACTATCATTGGCAAAAATGGATGAGGATGTTAATCCGGACAACAAGGGAGGCTTTTTAAAACCATCGTCAACTACTAGCAACTCGTTGAGAACTCGAATCGTTACCTCACCTTGTTTACAACTCTGTAAACTACTGTGATCACATAATTCATAACGCAACTTGTAAATGCCTGAAGGAATGTCTTTTTTAATAAAAATAGCCCCATCATTATTGAGTTCCAACACGTTCGAGCTTTTCACCAAAAACATGGATACTTCATCAGGACCATTTCCTAACTCTACCATTTGCCCATTTAATGTATCATTGGCCAATACTGAACTTGTGGTATCTCCTGGTTTAAAAGAACTATGCATAAAGTCATCGGCACGTACTTCTAATTTATTTCTTACCTTAATAATACCAGTAGCTATCGAAACTCCACAATTCCCTTCCATACTAATACTGTAATTGAAAACCCCACTTTGCACAGGTATTCCATTAATCTCCAACAGTCCTGATTTCCATTGAGCAGTAACCCCTCTAGGCAAGCCCTTGACACTGATCATTTTGTTTATCCCAGTAGTTTTATGAGTAATCACGGGTAAGTGATCCCCATAAAAAACTTCTGATTGTGAGGATCCTGTCGATACTGTATTGTTTTTAAAAACAGTTATTTTACCCTCTACAAATATATCGCCACATTGGGCTATCAGTGGAATACGATAATTAAAAACTCCTGATTCCAAAGGACTTCCTGTGATTTCCACAGTGGTACCTCCTACCAAACGTGCCTCAACTCCTGAGGGTAAATTTTCTGGTGTTCCCAATCCTGTTACCCCTGAAACCGAATGTTCGATAGTTGTTAACAGTGTTCCAACACATAAGCTCTCAGACTTATCAAGGTTATCAACAGTACTTTGCGGTAACACCGTGATGCTTCCTTCAGCAAATAAATCACCACATTGAGCCGTTAAAGAAATACGATAGTTAAAAACTCCTGATACAGAAGGTGTTCCTGTAATTTCCACAGTGGTACCTCCTACCAAACGTGCTTCAACTCCGGAGGGTAAGTTTTCTGGTGTTCCCAATCCTGTTACTCCCGAAACCGAATGTTCGATAGTTGTTAACAGGGTACCCACACATAAACGTTGTGATTTATCAACATTATCAACAGTGCTTTGCGGTATTACGGTGATACTTCCTTCGGCAAATAAATTTCCACATTGGGCCGTTAAAGGAATACGATAATTAAAAACTCCTGATTCAGAAGGTGTTCCTGTAATTTCCACAGTGGTACCTCCTACCAAACGTGCTGCTACTCCAGAGGGTAAATTTTCTGGAGTTCCCAATCCTGTTACTCCTGAAACCGAATGTTCGATAGTTGTTAACAGTGTTCCCACGCATACAGTTTGTGATTTATCAACATTATCAACAGTACTTTGCGGTAACACGGTGATGCTTCCTTCAGCAAATAAATCTCCACATTGGGCCGTTAAAGGAATACGATAGTCAAAAACTCCTGATTCAGAAGGTGTTCCTGTAATTTCCACAGTTGTACCTCCTACCAAACGTGCTTGTACTCCCGAGGGTAAGTTTTCTGGAGCTCCCAACCCTGTTACTCCCGAAACCGAATGTTCGATAATTGTTAACAAGCTGCCCACACATACAGTTTGTGATTTATCCACATTATCAACAGTGCTTTGCGGTATTACGGTGATGCTTCCTTCGGCAAACAGATCTCCACATTGGGCTTTTAAAGGAATACGATAGTTAAAAACTCCTGATACAGAAGGTGTTCCTGTAATTTCCACAGTGGTACCTCCTACCAAACGCGCATCTACACCTGAGGGTAGATTTTCTGGAGTTCCCAATCCTGTTACTCCCGAAACCGAATGTTCGATACTTGTTAACAGTGATCCTACACATACAGTTTGTGATTTATCAAGGTTATCAACAGTACTTTGCGGTAACACGGTGATGCTTCCTTCGGCAAACAGATCTCCACATTCGGCAACAAGTGGAATATGATAATTAAAAACTCCTGATTCAGAAGGGGTTCCTGTAATTTCCACCGTGGTACCTCCTACCAAACGTGCTTGTACTCCCGAGGGTAAGTTTTCTGGAGCTCCCAACCCTGTTACTCCCGAAACCGAATGTTCGATAGTTGTTAACAGTGTTCCCACGCATACAGTTTGTGATTTATCAACATTATCAACAGTACTTTGCGGTAACACGGTGATGCTTCCTTCAGCAAATAAATCTCCACATTGGGCCGTTAAAGGAATACGATAGTCAAAAACTCCTGATTCAGAAGGTGTTCCTGTAATTTCCACAGTTGTACCTCCTACCAAACGTGCTGCTACTCCAGAGGGTAAATTTTCTGGAGTTCCCAATCCTGTTACTCCTGAAACCGAATGTTCGATGGTTGTTAACAGTGTGCCCACACATAAACGTTGTGATTTATCAACATTATCAACCGTACTTTGCGGTAACACGGTAATGCTTCCTTCAGCAAATAAATTTCCACATTCGGCTACCAACGGAATACGATAATTAAAAACTCCTGATTCAGAAGGACTTCCACTAATGACAACCTCATCATTCTGAAATTTAGCCGTTACTCCTGATGGCAATCCGCCTGCAATTCCAATTCCACTCACTCCCGTTGTTGCATGTTCGATAGTTGTTAACAGTGTGCCCACACATACAGTTTGTGATTTATCAAGGTTATCAACAGTACTTTGCGGTAATACAGCGATGCTTCCTTCGGCAAACAGATCTCCACATTGGGCTACCAACGGAATACGATAATTAAAAACTCCTGATTCAGAAGGGGTTCCTGTGATTTCCACCGTGGTACCTCCTACCAAACGTGCTTGTACTCCCGAGGGTAAGTTTTCTGGAGCTCCCAACCCTGTTACTCCCGAAACCGAATGTTCGATAGTTGTTAACAGTGTGCCCACACATACAGTTTGTGATTTATCAAGGTTATCAACAGTACTTTGCGGTAACACGATAATGCTTCCTTCAGCGAATAAATCGCCACATTGGGCTATCAGTGGAATACGATAATTAAAAACTCCTGATTCAGAAGGTGTTCCTGTGATTTCCACAGCGGTACCTCCTACCAAACGCGCTGCTACACCTGAAGGTAAATTTTCTGGTGTTCCTAATCCTGTTACTCCCGAAACCGAATGTTCGATAGTTGTTAACAGTGATCCCACACATACAGTTTGTGATTTATCAAGGTTATCAACAGTACTTTGTGGTAAAACGGAAATGCTTCCTTCAGCAAATAAATCGCCACATTGGGCTATCAGCGGAATACGATAATTAAAAACTCCTGATTCAGAAGGTGTTCCTGTAATTTCCACAGTTGTACCTCCTACCAAACGTGCTTGTACTCCCGAGGGTAAATTTTCTGGAGTTCCCAATCCTGTTACTCCTGAAACCGAATGTTCGATAGTTGTTAACAGTGTGCCCACACATAAACGTTGTGATTTATCAACATTATCAACCGTACTTTGCGGTAACACGGTAATGCTTCCTTCAGCAAATAAATTTCCACATTCGGCTACCAACGGAATACGATAATTAAAAACTCCTGATTCAGAAGGACTTCCACTAATGACAACCTCATCATTCTGAAATTTAGCCGTTACTCCTGATGGCAATCCGCCTGTAATTCCAATTCCACTCACTCCCGTTGTTGCATGTTCGATGGTTGTTAACAGTGTTCCCACACATAAACGTTGTGATTTATCAACGTTATCAACAGTACTTTGTGGTAACACGGTAATGCTCCCTTCAGCAAACAGATCTCCACATTGAGCCGTTAAAGGAATACGGTAGTTAAAAACTCCTGATTCAGAAGGACTTCCTGTGATTTCCACAGTGTTACCTCCTACCAAACGTGCTGCTACACCTGAGGGTAGATTTTCTGGTGTTCCCAATCCTGTTACTCCCGAAACTGCATGTTCGATAGTTGTTAACAGGGTGCCCACGCATACAGTTTGTGATTTATCAACATTATCAACATTACTTTGCGGTAACACGGTGATGCTTCCTTCAGCAAATAAATCGCCACATACCGCCGTTAAAGGAATACGATAGTCGAAAACTCCTGATTCAGAAGGGGTTCCCGTGATTTCCACAGTGGTACCTCCTACCAAACGTGCTTCTACACCAGAGGGTAAATTTTCTGGTGTTCCCAATCCTGTTACTCCCGAAACCGAATGTTCGATACTTGTTAACAGTGTTCCCACGCATAAGCTCTCAGACTTATCAAGGTTATCAACAGTACTTTGCGGTAACACCGTGATGCTTCCTTCGGCAAATACATTTCCACATACCGCCGTTAAAGGAATACGATAATTAAAAACTCCTGATTCAGAAGGTGTTCCTGTGATTTCCACAGTAGTGCCTCCCACCAAACGCGCTTCTACTCCTGAGGGTAGATTTTCTGGTGTTCCTAATCCTGTTACTCCCGAAACCGAATGTTCGATACTTGTTAACAGGGTTCCCACGCATACAGTTTGTGATTTATCCACATTATCAACAGTGCTTTGTGGTAACACGGCAATACTTCCTTCAGCAAATAAATCGCCACATTGGGCCGTTAAAGGAATACGATAGTTAAAAACTCCTGATACAGAAGGTGTTCCTGTAATTTTCACAGTGGTACCTCCCACCAAATGTGCTTCTACTCCGGATGGCAAATTTTCTGGAGCTCCCAATCCTGTTACCCCTGAAACCGAATGTTCGATAGTTGTTAACAGGGTTCCCACGCATAAACTTTGTGATTTATCAACATTATCAACAGTGCTTTGCGGCACTACGGTGATGCTTCCTTCGGCAAATAAATTTCCACATTCGGCAACAAGTGGAATACGGTAGTTAAAAACTCCAGATTCAGAAGGTGTTCCTGTGATTTCCACAGTAGTACCTCCTACCAAACGTGCTTCTACACCTGAGGGTAGATTTTCTGGTGTTCCCAACCCTGTTACTCCTGAAACCGAATGTTCGATACTTGTTAACAGGGTACCCACACATACAGTTTGTGATTTATCAAGGTTATCAACAGTGCTTTGCGGTAATACAGTGATGCTTCCTTCAGCGAATAAATCGCCACATTCGGCAACAAGTGGAATACGGTAGTTAAAAACTCCTGATTCAGAAGGTGTTCCTGTGATTTCCACAGTAGTGCCTCCCACCAAACGCGCTTCTACTCCTGAGGGTAGATTTTCTGGTGTTCCTAATCCTGTTACTCCCGAAACCGAATGTTCGATACTTGTTAACAGTGTTCCCACGCATACAGTTTGTGATTTATCCAGGTTATCAACAGTACTTTCTGGTAACACCGTGATGCTTCCTTCAGCGAATAAATCGCCACATTGGGCTATCAGTGGAATACGATAACTAAAAACTCCTGATTCAGAAGGTATTCCTGTAATTTCCACAGTAGTACCTCCTACCAAACGCGCTGCTACACCTGAGGGTAGATTTTCTGGTGTTCCCAATCCTGTTACTCCCGAAACCGAATGTTCGATACTTGTTAACAGTGTGCCCACACATATAGTTTGTGATTTATCAAGGTTATCAACAGTACTTTGCGGTAATACAGTGATGCTTCCTTCAGCGAATAAATCGCCACATTGAGCTATCAGTGGAATACGATAATGAAAAACTCCTAATTCAGAAGGTATTCCTGTAATTTCCACAGTAGTGCCTCCCACCAAACGTGCTTCTACACCTGAGGGTAGATTTTCTGGTGTTCCCAACCCTGTTACTCCTGAAACCGAATATTCGATACTTGTTAACAGTGTGCCCACACATAAACGTTGTGACTTATCCAGGTTATCAACAGTACTTTGCGGTAACACCGTGATGCTTCCTTCAGCGAATAAATCGCCACATTCGGCAACAAGTGGAATACGATAATTAAAAACTCCTGATTCAGAAGGTGTTCCTGTGATTTCCACAGTAGTACCTCCTACCAAACGTGCTTCTACACCTGAGGGTAGATTTTCTG
>NZ_JBSWYF010000019.1:0-14495 GCF_056160945.1 Tenacibaculum sp. AWR4_210 | reverse complement strand
GACCAATGACGCTACGAGTATTGATTTATCAAAATATGCGGACAATACCGATAACCAGGCATTGAGTTTAGCAACAAACACGTTGAGCATTTCAGGGAACACAAAGACTATTGACTTAGCGAAGTATTTAGATAATACGGATGCACAAACACTTGGGTTCACCGGAACAAAATTGAGTATTGCTAACGGAAACACCATCGATTTGGCAAGTCTACAAGATGGAACAGGAACCGATAACCAAGATTTGACCTTAAGCGGAAATACCTTGAGTTTGACCAACGACGCAACGAGTATTGATTTATCAAAATATGCCGACAATACCGATAATCAGGCATTGAGTTTGGCAACAAACACGTTGAGCATTTCAGGGAATGCTAAGACTGTTGATTTAGCGAAGTATTTAGACAATACGGATGCACAAACACTTGGGATCACCGGAACTAAATTGAGCATAGCTAATGGAAATACCATCGATTTGGCAAGTCTCCAAGATGGAACAGGAACCGATAACCAAGATTTGACTTTAAGCGGAAACACTTTGAGTTTGACCAACGATGCGACGAGTATTGATTTATCAAAATACGCGGACAATACCGATAACCAGGCATTGAGTTTAGCAACAAACACGTTGAGCATTTCAGGGAATGCTAAGACTGTTGACTTAGGGAAGTATTTAGACAATACGGATGCACAAACACTTGGGTTCACCGGAACTAAATTGAGCATAGCTAACGGAAATACCATCGATTTGGCAAGTCTTCAAGATGGAACAGGAACCGATAACCAAGATTTGACTTTAAGCGGAAATACCTTGAGTTTGACCAACGATGCTACGAGTATTGATTTATCAAAATATGCGGACAATACCGATAACCAGGCATTGAGTTTAGCAACAAACACGTTGAGCATTTCAGGGAATGCTAAGACTGTTGATTTAGCGAAGTATTTAGATAATACGGATAACCAAGATTTGACTTTAAGCGGAAATACTTTGAGTTTGACCAACGACGCTACGAGTATTGATTTATCAAAATATGCCGACAATACCGATAATCAGGAGTTGAGTTTGGCAACAAATACGCTGAGTATCTCAGGAAACGCAAAAACTGTTGATTTAGCGAAGTATTTAGATAATACAGATAATCAAAACCTTACTTCGGCGAGCCTATCGGGTACAGAATTGACCATCTCGATAGAAAACGGAAAATCGGTATCGGTAAACTTGGCACCTTTGGTAACAAAACTGCAATCAGATTTAACGGCAACCCAAGACCGAGTAACCAGCTTAGAAACTCAGATGGCTGCTATTTTATCAAGAGTAAAGGCATTAGAGAATTGTGCGTGTAATGGAACCTTGTCTAACGATAACTCCGTAACTACGCGAAAAAGAGAAGCAACGTTGTATCAAAACATACCTAATCCTTTCGGAAGCAATTCGTCTATAAAATATTATTTACCCTATGAAACAGCATCAGCTTATATGATTTTTACTGACTCAGCTGGAAAAGTAGTTTCAAAGATAAAATTAGAAGAAAGAGGAGAAGCATCTTTAGATATCAATGCTGATGGATTAGCTTCAGGAATGTATATGTATACCTTAATCATTGGAAACAAGCAAATAGCTACCAAGCGTATGCTAATTAAATAAAAGGGAGAATTAGAAACGAATCACGGGTTTTTTAGAGGCGTAATAAAGGTTGGGGGACTTTTAGTACTGTATTCACCTCAGAAAAATTTTAGTTTTTAATCTTTTGTGAGAGTACCTTTCTGCAGAGAAAGGTACTCTTCTTTTTTGCTGTATACTAACAGTACTTTTGTGATGCTTAATGAGTTTAACATTTATTTAATAAAGAGAGCGCAAAGAAAAAAGAACAGTTTCGACTAAGGGGGTATCAAAATTCAAAAACACAACTACCCATGAAAAATATCGTTATGTTACTGTTTGTCATTTTAGGCATGACCACGAGTACGGCTCAGATAAAGAAGGCGAGTTTGAGTCCTAGAGTAATGATTAAACAACAAGTAGGGCTGGCAAACATCAGCTTAAACTACGGACAGCCAAATGCCAAAGGGCGCCCTGTTTTCGGAAAATTAATTCCTTTTGGAAAGCTATGGCGAACCGGAGCAAACAGCGCTACTAAAATAACATTTGATCAAGAGGTTTTGATAGACAAACAATTGATTCCTGCAGGTACTTACGCCTTATATACGATACCACAGAAAAAAGAATGGACCATTATTATCCATAAAAATAGCAAACTCTGGGGAACGGCAGGTTATAACAAAACCAACGATTTACTCCGTTTTAAGGTTCCTGCAATGCCACTTAAAGAGTACAGTGAGACGCTTTCCATAAATTTTGAGAATTTTCATGCCAACGGAGGAGATTTGGTAATAAAGTGGGAAAAAACTCAGGTGCGTATTCCTGTATTTGTCGATAGCGATGCACTTGTTTTTAAGCAAATTGAGGAGAAATTGATGCAGAATGCTAAAATCGCGAATGCGCAAACCTATTTTGATGCAGCGATGTTTTACTATGAAAAGAATAAAGACCTACCTAAGGCGCTAAGTTGGTTTGATAAAGCCATAGAATTGCGCCCTCAAGCTTTTTGGTATCGATACTACAGAGCAGAGCTGGCGTTTGTTTTAGGCAATTTTACAGCAGCAAAACAGGATGCTGAACTCAGCTTAAAAGCAGCTAAAGCGAATACCGCAAGTGATTATGGGTATATTGCTAAGTGTAATTTGTTACTTGCGAAGATTGCGGATAAATTGTAATCTACTTTTATAACGTCTTGGTTTATAGGGGGTGTATAACGGATTAGTAAATTTCGGTAATTTATTGTCTTTCATCAGTAAGTTTAGTGCCGTGTAATACGATAGGTTTTAAGAGTATCATTCGCGAAGTACTCTGATCCTTTGGTAGCAATTCGTGAAATTAACGTGATATCCTTACCAATTTTTATGAGGAAAGGGAGGTCTGAGTAAAGCTCGTCAGAATTACCCTCATAGGAACGCAGGCATTGTCCGAAAGGATCGAGTTCAAAAAGATAAGGAATGGCTGGGCTTCCTAGGTCTTTTTGTATGCTACTCGAAAAAAGGTAACGGTCTTTGTCGATAATAAAATTACTGGCATTGGCAGTATAATGATCTTTGGGCGACAGTTCCCAAACTAGTTTTCCGATACTATCAAACTTTTGTACCCGTATGTTTTGACGCGTTGATGAAAGGTAGCGATCACCAAAGAGTAAGATGTCTCCTTTTTGGGTCTGGGCGATTTGTGCAGGATAAAAATCTTCGTTCAAGGCTCTTTTCCATAACAAAGTACCATTTGCGTGTATTTTGGCGAGAAAAGATTGTGAATTGAACCTGTCGTAGCCTATAATAACAAAGGTAGTTGCTGAGGTCTGAATGAGTTCGTAAATAGTGTTGAAGTCTGGAATTAAAGCTTCTGAAATGCGTTTTCCTTCTGTATCGAAGGTCGTAATTGAAATGCCGGAATTTACAGAGCCGACGGAATCAGAGATAAGTAGAAAACGATGGTTACTTATTGCACGGATATAGCTGTTTCCTGCAGGGTGTTTTTCCGTTGTCAACTCTTTGGTCCAGAGTAGTTTCCAGTTACTGTCATATTTGCTTAAAAAATCGTGTGATCGTTCTTTACCCATGGTTACCCTAAGGGTATTAACGGTATAATAGTGCGTTTTAGTTTCCAAATAATCAGTCAAACCATGTTCGAACTTAAGCGTCCCTTTCTTTAAAAAAATGCCGTTTGCTGTTAGCGTAATGCGTTTATAGGTATAGTCACTTGAAAGCTGCTCTGGGTCATTATCATAGAAAAAGAGGTTTAGCTGTTCTGCATTGCTTTTTTTTATGTAGTCCATTTGTTCTAGCCCACTAAGGTCAATAGTATCCAGTAGCGTTAACTTAAAATGAGGAGGAAGCGGTTCTTCAGGGGGTGAGCTGTTTAGCCACCACCCTATAAAAATAAGGCAACAGAAAAGGAAGATACTTACAAGGTGTTTTTTACGCATAGTATTCCAAATAGCAAGCTCTATAGCAACGTTCTTTTGAGTAAAACTACTGATTAAATAGTGTTGTTTCAAATAAATTTTCGGAGAATTTGGTGGGTTTTAATAGTAATTAAGAGCGGAAAGTTACTGTGTTTTTGATGGTTGATTCACGTAATTAGCACCGAGAGACTGTCTAATAATTAGCTGTACTGACTCTCTAAAAAATGGAGTTTTCGGAAGCAGAGGTAAAGGCTTCAAGAAAGTGAATGCCTTTTACAGAGTTGCCTTTGCTGTTTAACCGAGGGCTCCAAGTAGCAATGCTGTACTGATTGGGTAAAATAGCAATGATACCTCCTCCTACACCACTTTTACCAGGCAAACCAACTTTAAAAGCAAACTCTCCTGATTCGTCATAAAACCCACACGTTTGCATGAGCGCATTGATTCTCTTTGTCTGACTTTTGCTAAGGATCGTCTTATGGTTATGAGGAGAAATCCCGTTGTTGGCTAAAAACAAAAACAACTGAGAAAGTTCTTGGCAACTCATCTCAATAGAGCATAAAAGAAAGTAAAAATCTAAAACAGCTTCTGGTTCGTTGTCGATGTTTTCAAATGATTTCATCAGGTTGCACAAAGCAATATTGCGGTACCCAACCGCTTTTTCAGAGGCAGCAATTACTGGAGAATAATCCAAATGGTCGAGGTTGTTGATACCTCGGATAAAGTTTAAGAAATCTTCTTGTGGTTGTGGTAGTTTACTGAGTAGTATATCGGCAACTACGATGGCGCCTGCGTTGATAAAAGGATTTCGGGGAATTCCACGCTCAATCTCAATTTGAATGAGTGAGTTAAAAGCCGTTCCTGAGGGTTCTACACCGATACGAGTCCAAATGGCCTCACCAACTAGGGTATAGGCAAGTGCAAAACTCAATACTTTCGAAATGCTTTGTATGGAGAATTTTTCAGTACTGTCACCAACGCTATACGAGTTTCCCGAAACCTCACAGAGGTGTATTCCAAATTTTTCTGGAGCAACCTCAGCGAGTTGAGGAATGTAATTGGCTACGCTACCTGAATTGCAGTGGGTGTTGCTTTGCGCGTAGAGTTGGTGTACGATGTTTTCAAGGGTAGAACCTGTCATATTGCTTGAATTGAATAAAGTGATATTGGGGCTAAACTACGTGGAATTTTATGCTGAATAAAAACGAGGGAAGAAGAGTGCTTACATTTTTAGCTAAGTTTACGGGTTCCAGTTATGAATTCTAATGCCAGTGCACTCATAAAAGTTAAATGACATTACATGCTGGTGTCAAAAAGAGTACTACAGGGAGGGGGTGAATTTTAAATGTTAAAGAAATGTGAAAGGATTGGTTGGAAAATGCTATATTCGGCTGAGAAACAAATAGAATAATGAATATTAAGAAATTACTAGTAGGATGTTTATTGGTAACGTCCTTCGTGAAAGCACAGGAAAAGTTTGAATTTTTTGATGCGACAAAAGCAACAGAAATTCCTCGAGCAATGAAGAAGAAGTTTAAAAGAAAAGATGCGTTGTACTATTGTAATAATTACCTCCAGGTATATGATAACAAACGGTATTTTTTCGTGAATTCGAGCTTAAAGAAAACAAAAAAATACGATTTTGCAACTAAAATGCTACGAGGAGGATTTTTCCTTACGGGGGAAAGAAAAGAAGGACGTAATGATTACGGAAAGAGGGAAACTCAGCGAGTTTTGTCTTTAAAGGCCTTAAATTTTCAAGGAAAAGAAATCACTACCGAGCTTTCAAAATATCCCAATGCCTACCTAGCAACCAATCAAGTACGAGTATATGATTTTGAGACTACTGATGAGGGAGATTACATCGTGTTTCAAAATACGATCAACAATCAAATGTGCGATGGGTTGTTGAACGATCAAGGAAAGGTGATCATAGCACCCGATAAAAAAGAAATCATCCAATTGTCAGGGAATTATTTTCTTGTAAAAGAACAAAATGGAAGTACTTCAATTTTTGATGCACAGTCTAAAACAGCAATCTTAGAAGCGATAGAAGGGGTTGTTGTAAAAAACAAAATATCGTATGCAGCCAACTTTTTGGCTTATGGATCAAAAGTATGGGTTAAAAAAGAAGGCGCAATAGGTTTGTACGACCTGCAAAAGAAAACCTGGGATATTCCAAATGTTTATTTAGATGTAAAACCGTTTTTAGGATGGAAGTCTTTTCCAGGAACCTATAGCAGCCGCAGAGTTGTATATACAGCTTCATATGCCGTGAAAAATAAGGATGGAAAATGGGGCGTAATTAGTGAGCGCAATATGGAGATGGTTCCTTTCGGAGCTGCCGGATTTGAGAAACAAGGTAATGGAGATTTTATCGTGATTGATAAAGAGGGGAAAAAGAATTATTACAGTAAAAAAAGGCAGGGACTAGTATTGCCTAGGAGTTATAAGAATGTCGATAGCTATTCTCCAAATTTTGTGGTGGTAAAAAATGCTGCTAATGAGTTGGCTGTTTTTAATGGAGATAACGGAGAGCCCTATATAGACTTTACTAGTGAGTACGCAAGCTTTACTAATTCGGTAGGTGATTTTGGCTTTGTTTTAAAGTCAAAAGCAAATCACAACAGTGGAGGAGCGTCTCTTTCTGTATATTCTACTGTCTTAAAGAAGATGATTTTAACGGGGTTGAAAAGAGTAGAGAGCGTATCAAGAGAAGACAATTCCTATTATGCCTACGATTTTGAAGGAAAAATAACCGTATTTAACTTAGAGCAAGGGAAAATCATAATCCCTTTTGTGAAGCCGAAGCAATTTTCAAGTGTTTGGAGGTATGGTAATTATTATCAGCTGCGAAATTTTATGGGAAAGAGTAAGCTTCACCAGTGTTTTAATACAGAGGGAAAAGAAGTGACCATCTCAGAGTGCATGAAAAAATAGCTATCGTGAGCGTTTAGAAAAAAGAGTTATAGTGATATAACTCTTTTTTTTGCTTCGTTTTGATAATTGAGCTAATCTTTCGCCAAAATGTATACGTTTCATACCAAAATGTTTAGTTCGAACTCGTACTTCAAAAATACCTTTGTACTCAGTAAAAGTTGAAAGGAATTCAGAACAAAATGACACTAAAAGAGTTGAAAAAGCTGGTGAATTCAAGATGGGTACACCAAATCCGTGCCGGAGAACGACATCGCTTTATAGATATATCAGTAATAGAAGTAGCAGGACGCTTTTTTGTGAGGCAGTATAAGTTTTCAAAAAGAAGTTGGTACCAAGCATTTTTAGAGCATTCAGAAGGTACGTTAAAAATAGGAGAAGTGGAGGTTCCGGTGGTAGCTGTGGTTCCTAGTGACCTGTCAACAGTAAATCCGATGATAAATCGTCAGTATTTTAAGAAAATGTGGATTTTTTATCCACTCATGCGATTGACTTATGATCGTGCAAAACACGAAGCATCGACCCTTGAGTTAATCCCAAAATTCAGCTTGGAATAGCTTGTTTAGATGTTGTTTGTATGGTAAGGGTAAAAAGGAGAAATATTATAAAACGAGTATTGATGGGTATTGGATTAACTTGTGTATTGCTACTAGGAGCCGTGCTTGTTTTTTTGAAAACGAGTCCTCAGTTTGGAGGAAAAATTTCAAAAAATGACGTGAGGATATTTGAAATGTCTAAAAATTTTAAAGCTGGGAAGTTTGTCAATGAGTCTCCTACCAAAGCTACTCCGTCTTTAAAAGATGCGTATAGAATTTTAAAATTGTTAAGTCAAAAGCAGGAAAATACGGTTCCTACTAAAGAGATCTCCGTGAATAAATTGTCGGACGAGAGTTTTGCAAAACGCGAGAAGGTGACGAGATTTACATGGACAGGACATTCGAGTTTTTTATTGCAAATGGCAGAGAAAAACATCTTGCTGGATCCCATGTTTAGCGAGGTGCCAGCTCCTCATCCGTGGTTAGGAACAAAAAGGTTTTCATCTGAACTTCCCATAGAAGTAGCTAACTTACCGTATATAGATGCCGTTATTTATTCACATGACCATTACGACCATTTGGATTACGAAACCGTGCAAACTCTTAAAAATCGCGTTGGCAAGTTTTACGTACCGCTGGGGGTAGGAAAGCACTTACGAGCTTGGGGAGTGGCCAAAGCAGCCATAGTAGAGTTAGATTGGTGGCAAGAGGCGGTTTTAGGAACGATAACCTTGGTGGCTACACCGGCAAGGCATTTCTCGGGTCGCAGTGTCGATGATACCAATACTACTTTGTGGGCTTCTTGGGTACTTTTTACAGAACAGGAACGCATTTTTTTTAGTGGCGACAGTGGATATGATTCACATTTTAAGCGTATCGGAGCAGCCTATGGACCGTTTGATTTAGCCCTGATAGAGTGCGGTCAATACAATGATGATCTCCCAGATTTCCCTATTCATATGTATCCCGAGCAAACTGTGCAGGCGAGTTTAGATGTACGCGCAAAATACCTAATGCCTATTCATTGGGCCGCGTTTAAATTAAATCAGCATCCGTGGAAAGAGCCCATACTTCGTCTGGAAAAGAGCGCAGCTAAGGATTCTTTGAGGCTCGTTACTCCTGAAATAGGGGCGATGGTGTCAATGGATGCCTTGGATTCCCATCGAACGCACTGGTGGGAAGTATATGAATAAATCGTATCTTTAAGAAACTCAATAATAAGAAATGCCAAAGATCCACTTTCAACATATTGAAGCAATGCATGAGTATTATCAGCTAGCGGCACCTGAACATCCGTTGTTTAGTATTATGCACACGGTTGCAGATTCGGCCGAAACAGTAAACTGTGATACACACGAGTATACAGAACCTATTGAAATGAGCTGTGATTTTTATGCAATTAGTCTAAAACGAATCTTATCGGGTGAGCTGACCTACGGCCGAACAAAATACGATTGTACAAAAGGAACCTTACTTTTTACAGCGCCCAATCAGGTATTGACCTTCAGAGAAATGGTGTTGAGTGAAGAGAGCTATCACATAGCATTTCACAAAGACTATATTCGGAACTGTGCGATTTATGACAAGATCAGAAGTTGTAGCTTTTTTGATTATCACGTAAATGAGGCTTTGCACTTAGCTCCACGTGAAGAACAAATTATCAAGGACATTTTTAAAAACATGACCTTGGAGTATCAGAATAATCAAGATGAGTTTAGCAAGGAAATATTATTGAGGCAACTCGAAACCTTATTAACCTATGCCGATCGTTTTTACAAACGTCAGTTTTTGAATAGAACAGTGGTAAACAAAGAGGTGATTTCTCGATTTAGAGAGGTGTTAACAGCGTATTTTGATCGAGGGTTGTTTGCTGAAGAAGGAATTCCTAGTGTCGAATGGATGGCCAGAGAATTAAAATTAAGTCATCGGTATATGAGTGATACAATTAAAGCCGAAACAGGAAAAACAGCAGTAGATCAAATTAATTTATTCTTAGTAGAAGAAGCAAAGAACCTGTTGCTCAATCCGAAGTTGTCTATAGCCGAAACTGCTTATCAATTGGGGTTTGAGTACCCGCAGTATTTTACGAGAATTTTTAAGAAAAAGGTAGGGGTAAGCCCCAGTCAATACATCAAAACTTTTAGAGAAAACTAGTCCTCTAAATTCGTTTATACCTGTTGCAAGGCTTTCAATTCTAAGTATACTAAGCCGCCTATGATGAGTGCTTCTAGTAGGAGGTAGCTCCAGCCGATCAGGGTGAGCTCATATCGATGGTAGCCCGCGAGAATAAAGGAGCAGATACAGTACAGACAATTGATAATGGGGATCACCAATAATCCTGTTTTTAGTAGTTTTTTTTCAGTTCGATAAAAATACACATCCAGTCCTAATAGGAGTAAGGGCCAAGGGAGAAGTAGCGTGTTCATGGCATTCGGTATTCCTGTAATAGCAGTGATTTCCGGAAGTAAAAAAGCGGTCAGCGAAAAGGATAATAATGCGCCTATACCGTCGAGGATAAAGAGTTTTTCGGGACGGCTTTTTATGAAGTGAATAAGGTTGTTAATCATGAGGTTACGCAAAATGATTCCACAGAATTGGATATTTTTGAGGGAGTTCTTCTTCTTCCCATTCTTCTCCTAGTACCGCGGTGTTTTCTGGATATCCCAAAGGCAGTTTATCTTGCGTTTTTGCTTCAAAAACTTCCATGGCAATGTACTGTAAGCCTTCCCAGTCTCCATCGTTAGTTTCCATGAGCTGTACTAGTGAATCGATGTTCTTTACAGCGTTTTCATAATATCGCTGTCCTTGGCCTATCAGCCAACTGCGAAAATCGATAAAAGTATCATCTGAGCAGCCTCCATTTATAATGTAGGCAGCTGCCCAAAAATCCCAGTGGTAGCATTCACCTCTCAATTTTCTGAATTGATTGTCAAAAGCAATAATGGCTTGTGGATTTAGCTTTCTTAGGGCTTTTTTTAGGTGAAGCTGTTGCAAGTCGTAATTGTGCTCACTCGCCGTTTTTGAGGTTTCAATGAGCTGCCAAAATTGCGTTAAGTCCATAAGTTCTTCACTGTTGTACACAGGTGCTGTTTTCTTTTTCCTTCTAAAAAAAATCATAGGTTTTACTGAGTAAGATATTGCTGCATTTGTTTTTCAAATTTTTCGCTGTCTTTAAAGGCACATAAATTGCCATCAGGGTCATAAAACTTGGCCACCGTTCCCCATGCATGCTCTTGGTAGTCCACATCAATACCTTGGGCGCTGAGTTTGTCAGCAAGTAATTTGACCTCGGGAACATTCATTCGCAAGCAAGTTTTAATACGACTGTCAACAGTGGCAGTATTTAAGGCGTCATCGTCGAGTTCTACCATGAGATAAGCATCGCCAAAAGCAAAACACGTCAAGGAGTCTGTGGTAAACATGATGTCGAGTTGTAATTTATTTTGATAAAAATCTACACAAGCTTCATAGTTAATGGTGTACAATATAATACCGGTTCTGTCTAATTTCATAGTCGTTCCTTTTAAGGATTGTCAAGGTACGGAAATAGGAGTAATAGAAGGAGGAATAGCAAAAAAAAAGCCATCCTAAAAGTAATGGATGGCTTTGTAAATTAGTCTTTTTTAAGTTTTTTTTCAATGTTGGCAATGCGCGCAACAAGTGATGTAAGCAGTTTGTTTTGTTTTTTTAACGCTTCAATTTCAAGTTGTTGTCGTTCATTTTGCTTTCGTTGAGTGCTCAATTGTTGTTCTTGTGCTATGGTATACAAGGTGAGTTCTTCAATTTTTTGTAACAATTTAGCATCCATCTGTGCCAAGAAGAAACCATTTTCTCCAACTTCTTTAGCACTTGGAATATTTTTTAAGTGTCCTTTCTCTTTGATATGCAAGGCTACTTCCTCGAGTTTTGGGAGTTCGTAGTTTTTGCTGAAAACGAAGTCAGGCCAATTGGCTTGCTTGGCTACCTTTACTTCGAGTGCGGCAATTTTTCCATTGACCCCTAATTTGTAACCATGAGTCTGCTCGGTTCCTATTCCTATATTTCCATGGACAAAAAACGAAGCTTGGTTGTTGGTACTTCCGACGTATACATTTTTACGCGAGCTGTAGTTGAGGTAGAGGTGATCGAGGGCTGAGGAGCTCGATGACTTTCCGTATAGATTACGTACGCGCAACGAAGCGTTACCATCAGCTCCGATGTTGACATTTCCGGCAATGGTTAATTTTTCTGTTGGGGAGCTAGTTCCCAATCCGAGCTTTCCATCTGCTGTCAGTAACATTTTGCGGTTTCCGTTGTTATCCCAAGCAAACAAAGGACGAATCTGTGCAGTACTTCCATCAATGCGCGAATCAAAAGTCATAATAGGTACGGTTCCTGAATCATTTCCCGAGCCAATACGACCACTGATATAAAGGGCTTCACGGTTGTCAGAAATATGTTTACCAATGAGGTTGGGAATAAACTGATTATTGGCTCCTGTGGCGTTTCTAATCGAAAATGAATCTCCAATAGCGTCTTCTAATTCCAAGTGAAGCGGTGTTTCAAAGGTAGTTTTAGAGGTACGGATGTCTAAGGTGGCTTGCGGATTGTCTGTATTAATACCCAATAAACCCTGGTGATTAAAAGTGAGTTGCCCCAATCCAGTTTTCATATACAAACCGTAATATCCGGCTAATTGAACGGCCTGAAAGGTAGTTCCGGGGAGTACTTTGCTACTTCTTCCCAGTCCGTACCAAGGACTGTCATTTACGGTATGCGCACTTGTTGATACCGGATAAGAAGTCTGTGCTTGGAGTTGACCACTCAAAGCCATGGCCGCTATAGCAGCAATTTTTAACGAACGTTTCATAAAAATGTAGTTTAATTTAGCAATTATTCAAACAGGGATTTCCCTGCAGTAACAAAGGTAGTTATTAGAATGAAAGAATCTGTGAATTAAAAGAAAAATCTCATTTTTTGTAACAACGGAGTTTTTGAGTCGTTGTTAGGGTATAGTATAGAGTAATTCTCCATCACTGAAGAAGAAATTGGGAGAATTATCCATGTTATTGTGTTGATCAAGACGCATACTTCAGTTCCTATTAAGGGCGGAGTATGCGTTTTTTGTTGGTTAGTATCAGGCGACTCTTTATTAAGAAGTTCATGAGTACGTATTCACTAATAAAACCATAATCATGAAAAGAATGTATTTTTTAATTGCAATTTGTTGCTGTCAGTTTTTAATGGCACAAGAGTATCCTTTTTTACCGAAAGGACTCAAAGAACTACCTTTTGAAGAGGTTATGAGCCGACCCTTACCTAAAAAACTAGGCTTAGTATTTTTTGAGGATGGCACAAAAACGGACCTTTCGCATGCCTTATCGCTGATTACGAGTGGTACGTTGGTACCAAAAGTATTTGTAAATGCTGAAGGAGCCTATGCGGCTCTGGTACTCGAAGGAGGTCGTTACAGTTTTGTCCCTGATGATCTGAAGTTACTTCCGTTAGATCAAGTACAGAAAAAGGGAATCCCAACGAAGGTATCGGACGTATTTTATGAAAACGGTACGCGATTGTCGTTGCAAAAAGCCATTGATTTAGTACAAACCGGAAAGGCAATGCCCCTCCTTTTTGTCAATGCTAAAGGAGATTACAAAGCCATGGTAGTAGTGACCTATAAGGATGATGGAAATCCCTATGACGATATTCCCAACCCAACGGGTGAACAGGCCAAAGCGTTTACCGTAGAAACCGTTACAGGCAAACGCTATACATTGAGTGAATTGAAAGGTAAAACCGTAGTACTTAACTTCTGGTTTATCGAGTGCCCGCCTTGTGTTAAAGAAATTCCTTTACTAAATGCGCTTCGTGCGGAGTACAAAGGAAATGACAAGGTGGTGTTTTTGGGGATAGCGATGAATTCAAAGCAACAGCTGACTTCCTTTTTACGAGAAACTCCTTTTAATTACGAAATAGTACCGCGCGGTACCCAGCTGAGTGCGCTGTATGGCGTTCAGGTGTTTCCAACACATTTCGTAATCGATCCTACAGGTAAAATTAGCTACTTCGCAGTTGGGGGAGGGAAGGACGTTACTGCGGAACTTCGCAAGCAACTCCCCAAAAAGTAATTTGTTAATGAAGATAGAATTTCTGACAGTTTATTAGCAATAAAGAATAGTATATACACTACTTTCTCGAGTTCGGTAGGGAAAGTAGTGTTGTTCTTGTAGTATACATCAAGGAGAAAAAATAGATATCATGAAATATGTAAGTATACTTGTTATTTGGTGCTGTAGTTTAGTTCAGTTAACAGCTCAGATAACGTTAACAGGCCGTGTTTTAGACGCGAATACACAAACGGGAATAGAAGGAGTTAATATTTTTATAGCTCGGGCTTCCGTAGGAACGATTACGAATGAAAACGGAAGTTTTCGGCTGAGAATTCCCAAAGCGCTGACAGCACAAAAGCACGAATTGGTAGCCTCTCATATAGGGTATAGCCTTTGGAAGACTGAGGTAAATAGCGCAATCAATAAAGCGTTAGAAATCCATTTAGAAGAGTTTTTAAACCCCTTGGAAGGGGTAGAAATATTGTCAGAAAAGCCTGAAAAGGTGATTTCGGAGGCCATAAAAAAAATACCAGAAAACTATCCCAGTACGGCTTGGCAACTTAATGGCTATTATCAGGAATTGGTGAAAACCAATGGTGATTATACCATGTATAGTGATGCCATCTGTAAAATAGACTATAGTTCTTATAAAAAGAAGTTCAAATTTCGAAAGTCTATGGATAGGTATGTAAACTATACAGAAGAGGTTGATGAGTCAAATGCTTTAAATAGAAGTAACTTTTTTAAAATAAGTTTTCCCATTGTAACGTATCAGGTTGCTGATTATAGAGACAAGTGCAGTTTGCTTGCCACCAGAAATACGATAAATACACAACAGGTACGATATGGATTGTTTCAACGTGGCTTAGGATTACCTCAAGGATCAAAAGCTTCAAAATTAGTAGCAGATTTGGAGGCTT
>NZ_JBSWYF010000018.1:0-31467 GCF_056160945.1 Tenacibaculum sp. AWR4_210 | reverse complement strand
CTAAAAATACTCTCATAATTTTAAAAATGTGTTGGCTTCAAAGATTTTTTTCTATCACTGCTTGGCGTCATTTGTTCAAATTTATGTGCAGAAATTCCCGAAGGATTATTAAATAAATATCCTGCTCCAGACTGATTAAACCAATTTGAACCACTCGCTATTATACTCCATAAAAAAGCTTTTTCAGGGTTTTTAATAGAGTAATACGCATGTCCAATTTCATGTGAGTTGGTATAAAAATTTTTAGTTAAATCAATCCAAATTTCAATTTTACTTACCGAAACTTGGCCTTCTATCTTATTTAAAGTTTCTTCAAAACTACCTACTTCAATCTCCTTTCCTTTTACCTTAATCGTTGAACCTTGAAGTTCGTTAGAATAGAATCTCAATTGTGTAAAATCAACAATACCTTGATTGTTTCCATTCCCGAAGAAATGGAAAATAGGTACACTTTTTACTTTTAAATTATCAAAAAACGCGTTACCTTGATAATCAAAAACAGTTGTAGTTTTACCTTGTAGACTACCTCCCATAATAGGGGCATTTGTAAAATGCACCATTATATGAACACTAGATTTTTCCAAATCATTAAATCTAGCTGCTCCTATTATACTTTTCATTCTATTCTTCCAATTTTCGAATTGCGTATCAGTAATACCTTTTGCCTCTCACAAAAATTCCTCCGTCAAAATCTATTCCATTAACCGGACTATTACCCATCCCTAAATAAGGAGAATGGTATTGCCCAGCAGGGTCTGTCATTAACCACCTCCCAATCCTAGCATCCCATAAACGTAATTGAAACGCTTCTTTACCTGTTTCAGAGTCTTTTTCACGTACTTGGTAAGTGCATTTATCTATTTTCTTAGCAAAAAACAACCTATTTAGTTTTTGATAAGAACAAAAACATCTTTCAATTTTTTTAAAATAGTGTGCAGGCTTAGCAATTTTCATAGCAACACAAAAGTACGGATTATCAAAGAGACTTGGCTTGTTTTATCGTGCTAACTGCATAAAAAAACTACCTCACAATCTAATGTAAAGTAGTTTTTATATGTATTATTTGCTTACTCTTAGAGGGCACGGACTACAAGTCCGCGCTATCGGGGTTTTATATTTTTTGTTGTTTTGCTTACTCTTACTCGGCACTCGTTACAAACGAGCGCTAGCAGGGGTTTTATAGCATCTATTCTTGAAAAGGTGACATAAAATCAATGTCCGTATCTAAAATTATACTCTCAAAATATGATTTATCGTTAAAATAAAATTTAAACTGTTTTCCATTAGGAAAATTTAAAATTATCGCTCCATCAACTAACTTACTTTCGTTTATCAATTTTTCAATAGTTTCAAATCTATATTCAAATAACAACTCTTTCTTTCTTTTAAGAATTTCTAAAAAAATAACTGACCTACAACTAGATAAATCATCCAAACATAATTTAAACTCTTGAAAATTCGATTTATTATACCCTAACTTCTCTCTATAATATCTCTCAGCCCCTATATAAAAGTCTCCAAAAAAGTAGTTAAACTCTTTCATATTTATAGTATCACTACTAAATAAGCTTTTATAAAATAAAATAACCTTATTCTTTTTTAAGCTTAATTTATCTTTTACATCAATATCGATTTTCAATTGTTTATGTTTTATCTGCTTGTTTCCAATATCTTTTTTTAAAGGATCTGACTTTTTAGCCTGACAAGAAATAAGCAAAACACAAATTAAAAAATAAAAAATTCTCATTTCATTAATTTATTTTGTCCATAATTCCGGATGATTACCATCATAGCTATTATTCATAAAAAAATAAGCCCTACTCGATCCAGATGTATGAAATTTCAGGTGATTTTCTAAAATCTGCAAGTCTTCACCTGTACATGTTATTCCAATACAACCTCTTGTCCCAGGTAAATTCCCATCTGGATGTACTCTTAAATATTTCCTACCATATTTTGGCTCTGGTGTTATATTAACACTAAACCCAATACCATCTGCGCTAGTCATCGCACTATTCTTCCAATAATTCTGCGAGGAAGTTTTTTTATGCTGAGTGTTTGCTCGTTCTCCATCTCTATAATGAAAATTACTTAACTCCCATTCACAGTTTGGAGTTGGATATAAATTAGTCGAACGTGATCTAGCAGACCAACTCAATAACTCTTCTCCTCCCATCATCATCTTAAATTGACCATCTACTCTTAATTTGTTGTTTACTTTATCACCTGTGAACTCAAAATAAATATCTCCACTATCTATTATTTTTTGCTTATTACTAAAGGTAACAACAGCTTCTTCCAAAAAATTCATATGCTCCATAGTTGCTCCCTCATACTGACAATAACCATCAGGGCAAGGAATTTGATTTCCTTGGGTATCATAGCAAAAACCTCCATCTGGATCTATAAAATTTATTGGATTATTTCCCATAGCCATATATGGACTTTTGAACTGTCCATAAGGGTCAGTAGTCAACCACCTTCCAATTCTGGCATCCCATAAACGTAATTGAAACGCTTCTTTACCAGTTTCAGGGTCTTTTTCACGTTCTTGGTAAGTGCATTTATGTATTTTCTTAGTAAAAAACGACCTATTGAGCCTTTGATAAGAACAAAAACATCTTTCAAATTTTCTAAAATAGTGTGCGGGCATAGCAATTTTCATAGCAACTCAAAAATACGGGTTTTTAAAGAAACTTGACCTGTTTTTTTCTACGAACTACGTTAAAAAACTACCTCACAAATTAATGTAATGTAGTTCTTTAATATTATACAACCACGCTTACTCGTGAACGCTACTAGTTACAAACTAGCGAGAGCGGGAAAAACCCTTATAGTTTAGATTTTAAAAATAGATAACTTAAAGGGCGAATTGCCAAAAACTGTAGTAAAATGGCAACTGTTTTCTTTTGTATACTTCCTTCTATGTATAAACAAAAAACCACCTTACAACTTAATGTAAAGTAGCTCTTTAATATACTTCTCGTTTTGCCATTGCAAATGGCTTATTAAACTATCGTTTCTTTTTAAAATTCCATTTATTTCTTGCTATTACGCTAACGCTAAATGTCAAGGTGCGGAGCTATTTCTTTACCAATCATGATTAGTTTCATTGATAAAATCATCTTTTGAATAATATTTATTAAGTTTCTTTCCACAATAAGGACAATAGTTAATAAAAGTAGACTGACCTTTATTTGTCAACTTTTCTTCATAATTTTCTGTAATAATAAAACTATACAATTCATTTTTTTTAATAGGAAAACCTCTTCTCTCACTTTCATTTATATATTGCTTGGTCAATTTAATTACCCTAATATTTAACCCCATATTTTTTTGGGCTTGGTGAGATACTTGAAATTTTTGACAACAATATTTCATTTTTCTTATTTAAAAGGGGGGCCTATTTTATTTATTGCTTTCACCAAATCTTTAGAAGGAAATACATATTCAGTATTTGTAAGACCTGTTACTTTGTGTTTTCCTGTATAATGTGTTAGCTTTCCTAGTTGTTCTAATTTAAACAAAGCAAAACGGGTTACTTTATAACTGTGTACACTCATACCATTCTTAACATATGTAGCCGCTACAGTTGCATTATCCGTCAAAATTGCCGATTTAGTAGCTTCTCTTCCTGAAAGCCCCCTGTAAAGAGTTGTAGTAACATCAAATTCGCTAATTGGCTGGAATAACTTTACATAATCATCTAGCTTGAGAAGCTGACCTCTATGTTCCTGATACAAATCTAGGAATATTTGGGACATTCGGAGACACAAATTTAAAAAAACTAGCAAAAGCTTCAAACCTAGTATCATAATCTTCATAAACATTTTGAATACCCATATCATTACTTAACTATCTATGAAACAACCTCTCTGTTTCCATTTCCATTGCTCTACTTACCAATGTTGTTCTAGGAATACCAGTTATAGTAACATTATTCAGTATGTCTTGAGAACCTGTTGTTCCCATTGATCGCCAAGTTTCCCAAGCACCTATTTGGGTACTAGAGTAAAAACGTCTTTTCCACCATCCACAACTAGAATCAGGTTGATCGCATCCGCCGTCAGGGTCATAATGTAAAGTAGGATTGTTACTCATCCCCATACAAGGAGAAGCATGCTACCCATAAGGATCCGTAGTCAACCACCTCCCAATTCGAGCATCCTATAAACGTAATTGAAACGCTTCTTTCCCTGTTTCAGGGTCTTTTTCACGTACTTGGTAAGTGCATTTATGTATTTTCTTAGTAAAAAACAACCTATTGGGCCTTTGATAAGAACAAAAACATCTTCCAAATTTTCTAAAATAGTGTGCGGGCATAGCAAGTTTAATAGCAACTCAAAAATACGGATTTTTAAAGAAACTTGACCTGTTTTTTTCAACGAACTGCTTAAAAAAACTACCTCAATTACTAGATTAAGATAGTTCTTATAACTGCTCGTTTTGCCATTACAAATGGCTAATAATATGCTCGTTTCTTATTTAAATTCCTTTTAAAACTTGCCATTACACTAACGCTAAATGTCAAGGTGCGGGGAGAATGAAAACGCTGATTTATTTAAAGCCCCTATTTTGTTAGATAGACTTAAATAACTTACCTGATAAAGACAAGGAATGTATACTTTATACTCTTGATTGTCTTTTACAAAACTTTAACGCTAAAAAAGCTTATTCTTCTTAAAACCAAAAAACTACCTCACAACCTAATGTAAAGTAGCTTTTTATAACTTCTTGTGTTGCCATTGCAAATGGCTAATAATATGCTTGTTTCTTTTTAAACTTTCTTTTAATGCTTGCCATTTCCGCTAACGCTAAATGTCAAGGTGCGGGGGTTTTCATTATTCAAAAAATCTTTTTATTTCTGTAATATCAGTATTACAAGGAAAATCTTTTCGAGAATGATTATTTATATTTATCTTAATTACATCTTTTTTTCGCGTAAAAAAGCCATTCAAAGAATTAAATTCTATATACGGACAATATTTAGTAATTGACTGGTTCTCAAGAAAAATAGATATTTTAATACGTTCTTCTTTTTCCTTAAGAACTAATCTACATTCAGATAGGAGATCATAATTAATGTTATTCAGTTTTTTAACTGCTTCATTCGAAAGCTTAATCTCATTCTCAATAGAGTTAAAATTAATAATATCCTCTTCAAATATTTTAGCTAAAACATTATTACTATTATCCACTATAATAATCTGTTTATTTTTTTGTTTACAACAAAACATTACTACAGTCAATATTAAAATTAAATACTTTTTACTCATTCTAATTTCTATTATAAAATCCTGATGTACCATTTAATCCTCTAGGAAATCCATATTCATAATTAGGATTATTAGATAAATTAACTAATTTTAGCACTTGATGTTCTGCCAAATCACACCCTGTTCCATTAGTGTAATCTACTAAAAAACCTTAGTCATTAATCATTTTTTGAGCATCTGTCTTAGATATTCCCAAATAAGTAGCTAATGTCGTTGCATTATCTCCAAATTCAGCTACTAAATTACCATCCTCATCAGGTCTCCATTCTCCTCCATCTGGATCAACACCATTCATAGGATTATTTCCCATCCCAAGGTAAGGAGAACTAAACTGCCCATAAGGATCCGTAGTCAACCACCTCCCAATTCGAGCATCCTATAAACGTAATTGAAACGCTTCTTTCCCTGTTTCAGGGTCTTTTTCACGTACTTGGTAAGTGCATTTATGTATTTTCTTAGTAAAAAACAACCTATTGGGCCTTTGATAAGAACAAAAACATCTTTCAAATTTTCTAGAATGGTGTGCGGGCATAGCAAGTTTCATAGCAACTCAAAAATACGGATTATCAAGGAGACTTGGCTTGCTTTTTCGTTTTAACTGCATAAAAAAACTACCTCACAGCCACATGTAAAGTAGCTTTTCTATTTATTGTTTATTACTCCTTCTCGTCACACGAAAGGATTCGTGCGTTAGCACAATCTTTATTGCTCATTCGTCTTGGAGCGAGGGAATCATTATATCTCTAAATCTTTTTCATTAGGCTTTCTATATCCTCCCCCTATCTGACATCCATTTTTTTCTGCCCACAAAATAATCAAATCCATTAACTCATTCGCCTTTTTGAAATGTAATTCTTCTCCATTATCACTCTCTAAAAAGAGCTTAAATAACCAAACTTCTTCCGTATCTTTATTCATTATTATACCTAGTATTAATTAATTAAATCCTGCTTCTCTTATAATAGCTTCAGATATACCTTTTATGGTACCTTGTGCATGAGGACTATGAGGTATTGTCGTAATCATTCTTCCTTCTAAATTAAAGATCTTTAGATGACTTCCTCCAGACTAGACTGTTAAACCAGCCTTTTTTTGCCCTTGTTAAGCGTATTCATCTATTTTCTTAGTAAAAAACAACCTATTGGGCCTTTGATAAGAATAGAAACATCTTTCAAATTTTTTAAAATGGTGTGCGGGCATAGCAAGTTTCATAGCAACTCAAAAATACGGATTTTTAAAGAAACTTGACCTGTTTTTTTCTACGAACTGCGTAAAAAAACTACCTCACAAATTAATGTAAAGTAGCTTTATATTTATTGTTTTCTTACTCGTACTCGCCACACGAAAAGATTCGTGTGGTAGCACTAGTCTTTATCGCTCATTTTTGCGGCATCAGGGGTAGCCTCACTCTTTATCGCTCATTCTCGCGGCATCTGGGACAGAGGGCATCAAATTATAATAATAAGTTTTAGATCCTTCCATACAAAAACTCCCTTTAACAATTTCTTCAAAAACTTTATCATCATATCTAAATTTTATTGAAGTTAAGATTCTTTTACTGTTCAAAAAGATAGTTGATTTAGGAGGTATTTTAATACTGATATTTTTATTTTTATGGCTATACTCTTGTAAAAAAAATAATTTTTCAACATCAAAATCTTCATTTTCTATAATTCTATCTGTTATTAATGAAACTAACTTTTTTGTGATTTTTTCATTCTTAAAGTTTAATGAAATATTCATTGTTATGGCATAATTATTATAATTTCTTATAATGACAGAAGTACCTCTGCTGCATGAAATAAAAAAAAACAATAAGATAAATCCTCCGTAAAAAAAACTCCTTGAATCCAACAAAGTCATATATTAATATTTAAAATTCGTATGTATCTTTAGGTGCATATTTTTTTTAGCTCTTGGTTTTCTAATTTCAGGTGATAATGGACGAATAGTTGGAATATTCATTTTAAACATTTTACTTTTCTCTATTAATTGAAACTCAATAGACGAAGTACTATTAGAATTACCAAAATATTCATCTGAAAGTTTATCTGCCCATGTTTCAGTATAGAACCCGTCAATTTCCTCACCTCCAAACACCCCCATTTCATTTAAAACACTAGGTATTCCTATGACTGGAAAATACGCCCATCCTAACTTCTGACTTTGAATATAATAACCATATTCGTGTCTAAACAAACTATTATTTCTATCGGCAGCAATATCTCCAGTACTACCTAAAATATAAGTTCCTAATGTAACTCCCCAATACCCATATGGTGTACCACTTGATTTACCTACACTAAGGACAGTTGCACCAGCAGTATAACCAACATTGTCAACCCTATCAAACATATTAGTTAAATGTGATGATAAAAAACCTACAACAGTTTGAGGTAGTTGATATGTATTTCTAGAAATCACCTCTCCTATTTGTCCAATGGTACTTTTGTTTTTATCCGAAGTAAATAACCCACCCCATATTTTTGCAGAATTATTGAAATGTCTGTTTGCACTTTTCAAAAACCCTTCTCCATTAAACAATCCTTTAAAACCACCTATCAACCAATCATCAACTAAAAATAGTCCTCCATCAGGGTCAACACCATTCATTGGATTATTCCCCATTCCTAGATAAGGTGAATTAAACTCACCTTTTGGGTCTGTTGTCAACCATTTATCAATTCTAGCATCCCATAATCGTAACTGAAAAGCTTCCTTCCCTGTTTCAGGGTCTTTTTCACGTACTTGGTAAGTGCATTTATCTATTTTCTTAGTAAAAAAGAACCTATTTGGTTTTTGATAAGAATAGAAACATCTTCCAAATTTTCTAAAATTTTGTGCGGGCATAGCAATTTTCATAGCAGCTCAAAAATACGAATTTTCAGGGATTTTTAGCTTGTTTTTAACTGTAAACTGCATAAAAAAACTACCTCACAAATGAATGTAAGGTAGCTTTGATATTTATTATTGTTTTGAATACTCCTACTCTCCACACGAAAGGATTCGTGCGGTAGCACTACTCCTTTTCGCTCATTCTTTCGGTATTGGAGGTAATATTAAAAACCTAAAAAGTTTCTATTTCTGAATGCCCCCCATTCGCGAAGATTTCTATAAGACGCCACTATTTCCGTAATATAACTTTTTTGATTGAAAATAAGTTTAGCTAAATAAGAACCCGCTGCACTTCCTCCTCGCATATAAATAAATATATATTCTCCATCATTAGAACTATAAACTTCAATAGGTTGATAAAACAAAACACTCTTACATTGCGAAACCTCAAAAAATTTCTTATATACTATTTTTGGAATTTTAATACTTTTCCCATTAACTTCAATTTTTATACAATCTATTGCTAACACCGGAAGTCCATAGTATAAGGTATCCTGCTTATCACCAATTGAGCTCTGCTCTTCAGAATCGAGCTTTTTAAAATAGATTTTTACATCTATATTTAAATTAACATCTAATTTCTCAGAAAAATAAATATGTGATGAATCTTTACATTCAATTAAATCTATTTTTCTTAAAAGTCTTCTATCCGTTATATATTTTTTTTTTATTCCATTTTTTCTAAGGTATTGCAAAGCATAGTCTACACTTCTTTTATTCACATTTTTCTCACCTTTCAAAATTTCTGAAATAAAAACTTCTTTTTCTATGGATTCAATATGCTTATCAAAATCAATTTTATTCTGACCTAACAAATTACCGAATGCAAAACAAAAAATTAAAACCAATTTTTTCTTCATATTACTAATCTTTTGGAAATGATAATGTAGGAGTCGCCTCAAAACTAACCCATCCCTTTCTAATAGGTTGAGAAGATGGTTTCGGAATTAGACTTGCGGGCATATTAAATCCAGAATTAAAAAAGAACCCCTGTCTATCTGTAGTGTTATATAAGTTTCTAATATCATGCAAACCTTCTTGAGTTGCTTTAAACGTTTCATCATATTTACCTGGTCCAAAAGGCACATTATCTTTTCGGCATACTGCTTTACATCCCGAATTCCAGAGAGGGTCTCCAGGGTGTAAGTAAATAACAGAGTTTTCAGGGTTATTGATCAAGTTCATAATATTAACTGTCTTCTCCCATCCTTTTTCGTTTTCATGATCACCCATTTGTTTAAAACGAGCTTTAAAAACTTTCTTATGATTTAACCCGTTCAATCCTAAATTTTCGTAGTCGTGATTAGTATACATATACAAAACTAATTTTTGCTTAAATCTTTTACCATTTTTAATTATCGTAAAATTTAATCTATAGGCACCGTATGTAGTTGTAGTACCATAACTATCTTTAACACCTCTTAAGCTTAATAATTTAGACCTATATACATTCAATGTATCTGCTCCATCTGGATCTATATATTTCAGAGGATTATTATACATACCTGTGTAAGGAGCGTCTCCTTTACCAGCTGGATCAGGGCTTAACCACCTCCCAATTCGAGCATCCCATAAACGTAATTGAAACGCTTCCTTTCCAGTTTCTTTAACTTTTTCAGGTTCTTGGTAAGTGCATTTATGTATTTTCTTAGTAAAAAACAACCTATTGGGCCTTTGATAAGAACAAAAACATCTTTCAAATTTTTTAAAATAGTGTGCAGGCTTAGCAATTTTCATAGCAACACAAAAGTACGGATTATCAAGGAGACTTGGCTTGCTTTTTCGTTTTAACTGCATAAAAAAACTACCTTACAGCTTAATGTAAGGTAGCTTTTATATTTTTTGCTGTTTGAAGGAAGTACTCATACCAGGAACGAAAACATTGGTGTGGAGGTTGCTATTTCTTATTAGTTATTAGTGCACGAGCTGTTGACTTACAGACACATTAAACATAACAAACTGTACTTCTCAGCATATTTTTATTCATATCGTTTACGGTACTCGTTACAAACGAGTAAGGATGAAAATAATAACGAATTAAAACTTATTGACATGACTATGGCTAAGAAAAAGATAACCTTACAGATCTTATTGCTTCTTAAGAAAAATAGGGATATTCAAAAAATGAATACCCCTATAGTATTTTATAATACTGAGAAATCAACACTTGACTAACCCCTTGTTGTGACTGAATATTTCAATGCCCCCCTTTTGTCGTGGTTTTGAATAGAGAGTACCCAGTAATAACGTAGCTTTTCTGTACTCAAAAATAAAAGAATGAACAATAAGCCCACCCTTTTATTTACTGTAACTAATATTTTAAATTACTAATCTAAAATTTAGTAAATTACTTATTTGAACCATTACCCATCACTTCTAATTCCACACCCAAATTCGATACTTCTTTGATAAAGAATTGGACGTTTTTATCTTCTACTTCAAAAAATACTTCGTAGTTATCAATCATCATATCTAGAGCGTTCTTTGACTCTATTAATCCTTTTTGAGTATTTTGAGCTATATATTTGATAAAATCTAATCTATTAAATGAAGGGTCAAAAGATTTTACTAACAATTTAATCATAATTCTTTCTTCTAAAATTTAAAATAAAAATTTTGAACTTTTCCAGGATAAGCACCAGTAGTTCTCTTTGCTGTAATTATTTTTATATTCTTAACACCATTGGAGTTTGCAAACTCTTTAGCAAAATTTTTAATACCTCTAATTCCTATTTCACCAGCAAAATCAGCTCTTGGAATCAGTATTGTATTACCATTTCTAGAGAAAAAACCTCCTATTTGTGTTGGAACATTGTGAACAGTTCCTTTTAATATTACATAATTATCTTCCGCAACATCAACTGCCATTCTTACATTATTCGCATTTATAGTGTAATTTATACTTTTTGCAGATTGATTTAACCTCTAAATTGACTAGGTTTTATACCTTTAACAGTATTGAAAAATGTGTAAAGTGAACCTGAACCAGCAACATCCATAGCAGTAACCCCTAACAGCATAATCTCGTTTACCGCTTTATAGTTATTCGACCTAGCTTGCCATTCTAAATCTATAACAGTAGTAGCACCATTTGTACCAAATTTAATATCATAACCTGAAACTTGTTGCTGTGGACTAAAAAAATCACCAGTTTTAAAATCAGAAAAATCACTTAAACCATTAGGTGACTCCGTAAATTTGTTCCCATTACCATCAACATAAGAACACTTGTAATCACCCTTTACAAAAGTTATTGGTGGGGCATCTGGTCCAATAGCAGTACTACCATCTGGATCAATTAAATTCACAGGATTATTTCCCATTCCCAAGTAAGGACTTGCATATTGCCCTGCTGGATCCGTAGTTAACCACCTCCCTATGCGTGCATCCCAAAGGCGTAATTGAAACGCTTCCTTACCTGTTTCAGGGTCTTTTTCTTGACCTTGATAAGAATAACGATATCGTTCTCCGTTTATAATCTGACGGTTAGGCATTGGCATACCAAAAACTTAGTATCCTATACGGTTTTTAATACAAAATATTTTAAAGAACTTATTCTTTCTCTTTACCACACGATACAATCGTGCGGTAGCGGGGGATCTGGGATTCGTGCGGTAGCGAAGGGCTTCCCATAAATTTAACTATCTTACCAATAATCAGGAATTTTTTGATTCTCAATAAAAATTAGGCTGTCTCCTTTTTTCATAAATTTTTTTGTAAATGACTTTATTATAAAATTAGAAGGATGCTTATACTTATCATATTCTTCAACAATTTTGTGATCTAGACTATCAATATTATACAATATTGATCCTACTGGTTTTTCTATATCATCAACTATCAATACTGGATATTTTTTTTGATAATAAAAACCGCCTTTAAACTCATCACTATTAGTTTCTTTAATTACTTCAAATTTATAAGTTCTAGACAAATAAATTAAAGTGTCATTAGATTTTATCAAAAAAGATATTAAAAAAGTTTGTTCTTTTTCTAAATAGGGTTCATGCTCAATAATGAAAGGATTTAAAATGTTTTTAAGAGCTTGTTTCAAATACCTATTATTTTCTATTTCACTTACATTAGTCAATTTTATTTTCTTCTGCTTAGAGCAGCATTGAAATAGATAAGTAGAAAAAAATAATATTAGCACTATTTTATATTTCATAATTTAAAATTTTCCAAAAAAGAACCTATTAGGATTACCTTTTATATTTCTTATATATTGTGGTTTTTTATAAGTAACTCTCTACAATCTCCCTGATTCTGGCATGTAAACATATGCACGATGAGGTGCCCTCATATTATTATCTCTTACGGCTTGTCTATAGTTTTTCCAATCTCCAGCTCTCCAACCTCTATCTGTTAAATACCCCATAGATCTCTTTTCTGCTTCAAACCTATTTCCATTAGCTCTACTCATATCAACATCAGGATGAGAATGTACCCAATCCTTAACAGCACTTCCTCGTATTCCCATATAAGAAAAAGATGGAGAGAAACCTGAATCATATTTAGTTCCAACATAATATTTTCCTTTAAAAGTAGTACCTGCAGTCCATTCAACATTTGTATAATTAGCTCCAGCTAAAAAAATTTTAAATATATCTGCTTTATTTTCTCTACCGGTAGTAGTTATACTTGCTCCATTTATATTTACTTTTTGAAGATTGGGTAATATACTTGTATCATTAATAGTTATTTCTTTATTTCCAACTATTAAATAATCTACTTTATCTCCTCCTTTATTATCCACATTAGTAACCTTACCATTTTTTCCTAATTTATATCTATCAGGTGGAGCTGTACTTCCTCCATCGGGATCAATAAGTTTCATAGGGTTATTCCCCATTCCTAGATAAGGTGAATTAAACTCACCTTTTGGGTCTGATGTCAACCACCGTCCAATTCTTCCATCCCAGAGGCGTAGTTGAAACGCTTCTTTCCCTGTTTCAGGGTCTTTTTCACGTTCTTGGTAAGTGCATTTATGTATTTTCTTAGTAAAAAACAACCTATTGGGCCTTTGATAAGAACAAAAACATCTTTCATTTTTTCTAAAATAGTGTGCGGGCATAGCAAGTTTCATAGCAACTCAAAAATACGGATTTCCAGGGATTTTCAGCTTGTTTTTGCCTGCAAACTGCATAAAAAAACTACCTCACAATTTAATGTAAAGTAGTTTTTAAGTTCTCGTTTTGCCATTGCAAATGGCTAATAATATGCTCGTTTCTTTTTAAACTTCCTTTTATTTCTTGCCACTTCCGCTAAAGCTCAAATGTCAAGGTGCGGAGATTTTTTAATGAGGACGCCCTTCAATTCTTAAGTTTCTATATTTTATTAAATAATCAGCAATTTCACTATCAAGTGATTTATATTTATCAACTACCATATGGTATGCTTTGTAAAATTCATGATTTTCAATATCTGCTAAATATGTAAATAACCTTCTTCGTTCTTTAGTTGTTAACTTATTAAAGTTTAAAATAAAACTGTCTGAAAATCTATATGCGTAAATAAGTATTATCTCCCTTAATGCACCTACATCATATTTTCCTTTATTCCATTCTGGGAAATCTATACCAATATTCATTATTCTCAACCCTATAACATTTGGGTCGTTTTTAAGGATTACGCCAAGAAGAAAAGTATAAGTAGACTCTTTATTCTTCAAAAGACTCTCATTACAATGGAAAATCTGTTTAAATTCTTTTTCGTTAGATGGAAATAGCTTCAAATACTCATCTTGCAAAGAAACTGAATCAATATTTGCTACGAGTTTATTTTTAATTTCAATAAGTAGTTTACTTCTAGATTCGACACTCTGTGCCATACAGCTGTTAAGGGTGTAAAAAAATATAATTAGTAACGAAAAAACTCTCATAAACTGTAACTTTTAAAAAAAACGAGGTGATTTAATTCCTTTTGGTTTTAATGAATGATTTAATGGTGAACGCACAGCATTAGAATTTAATTCTAGCAATATATGTTGACCATTTAAATTGTATAACTTCTTTACACGCTCGTATATATTCCGGATTTCTTGAAATCTAGCTCTATTCCCATCTGCTATTTCATATGTATCCGATTTATCAAGAGCTATACTCATCGTAAAATTGTCTCTTTTTATTAAATCTTCTACTCGACAAATCCCCCAGCATCCATCCCAATCTCCAGCAACATTTCCAGCGTGCCCATATTTATTTCTTCCTCCTGGAGCTAAATATATTGAATTTAAAAATGTGTGGCTCGACATCTTCTCGAATCTGATATCTAAAATTTCCTTATTCGTTATGGGATGTAAATGTGAATATCCTCTAAGATCGTTACCTTTTTTCTGCTGAGATAGATTGTTTGCAACCATAAGGTAGTTGTGATTCAAAGCTTTTCTTTTTCCATTTACTTCGATCGAGAAAGTTAACATATGAACATCAAAACGTCCAAGAACATTTAAACGTTTACTTTGATGGAATATCAACGTATCTCTCCCTGCCACATCTACATATTTTAAAGGGTTGTTATACATTCCTGTATAAGGAGAATCCCCTTTACCCGCTGGATCAGGACTCAACCATTTTCCAATTCTTCCATCCCAGAGGCGTAGTTGAAACGCTTCTTTCCCTGTTTCAGAGTCTTTTTCACGTTCTTGGTAAGTGCATTTATCTATTTTCTTAGTAAAAAACAACCTATTGGGCCTTTAATAAGAACAAAAACATCCTTCAAATTTGCTCGAATGGTGTGCGGGCATAGCAAGTTTCATAGCAACTTAAAAATACGGATTTTCAGAGATTTCCAGCTTGTTTTTGCCTGTAAACTGCATAAAAAAACCACCTCACAAATGAATGTAAGGTAGCTTTGATATATATTATTGTTTTGCATACTCCTACTCGCCACACGAAAGGATTCGTGCGTTAGCACAGTCTTTATTGCTCATTCGCACGGTTTCGGGGAAGTATTCTACTTAACCCTTATTCCTTTATGGAAATCAATACAATTAGATTTAAAACCTCTAGAGTCATTGAATTCATTTATTTTCTTTACCTTTTCATAATTCGAGTTGAGGCTCTTTAGCACTCCTAACACATTAAGAGTTATTTTATCAATTAAAATAATGAAACCATAATCATTAGTATAAAAACGTGCTACAATAATGAGTGAATTTTTCTCTTTCTTCTTTAATTCAGAGAGTACATTTCTGTACCCATATACAGTTTTCTTTTTAGTTACATATCTTTGAATATCAGAATGATCACTAAACTTTGTAAATAAAAACTCTGCACTACAAATATTTTCAATATCCACTGTTGTTATTTCACTTTCAAACAACAACACAAACTCTTCAAAATAATCAACCTTGTTATTTTGCTCCCTATTTTTTTTTATGATCTGTTCTATATCCATAATTTCATTTCTGAATCTAGTCTTCCTTCTCCTGTTGGAAGTGTCACTCGAGCTCCTGTTACAATGCCAGGAACCAAAACTTCTCTTTCATCAAACCCCATCCAGGAATCTCCTGATATTACTTGACTTAGTTTGAATTTCCTTTTTTTTAACTAACCCTGTTAGACCATACTCATTTGTATGGTAATTAGCTACTTTTATAGACGAGCTCCTAATGTCAACATACTTTTATTACTACTTCCAGTATGCGTCATTAGTTCTGCATGTCCAATAGCTGCAAGGGGCTAAGGAAAAAGCCATCCCCATAATAGCATTTGTATAATCAGGGGACTCTACATATATACCTCGATACAAAGTTATATTACAGTCACCCCTCCTTTCCGTAAAGGGCGTATCAACTCCAAAACCTCAAATTATTGTGTCTCCTTGAAATACAACCAACAAGTCTATCTATCGCAACACTTCATTGCGCTCCCAAGAACGATTTCCACCTATTTTACACTGCTTGTCTTTTAGCGTACCAAGCTATATAACCATAGCACACCAATACGAGTATAAAAGCTGTTTGAAATCCAAAATAATCCGTACCGAGTCCGAATAGCGGTGGAATGATAGCTCCCCCCACAATCATAGTACACAACAAGCCCGAAGCCGCAGGCTTTAGGTCGTCAAGCCCACGAATTGACAAGGTAAAAATAGTAGGAAACATAATAGAATTAAATAATCCTACCGCCAAAATGGTCCACATAGCAAAAACTCCTGTATTGGAAATACTCAACAAAATCATCACCACAGCTCCTAATGCAAAGGTCATTAATACCTTTGCAGGTTTAAAGACCTTGGTCAAATATGCCCCTACAAAGCGCCCAAGCATAGCCCCCGACCAGTAAAAAGTCACAAAAGTACCTACAATGGCCTTTACATCAACCAATTCAAGTTTTGTTTGTAGAAAGCTCTCTGATATACTTCGCAGCCAACCCGTTTCGCGTATCTGAGTATACAATTTCATATCGATAAAGTAATTGGTTAAATAGCTCCCTATCGCAACCTCAGCGCCTACATAGACAAAAATTCCGAAGGCCCCCAATACCAAGTTTTTATTTTGAAACAGCTGTCCGTAGTTTCCCGAAGGAACTTTTTCAAGTAGTTTGGGTAATTTCACAAATACAAAGACCAATGCCAATAAGGCTATAAAAGCGGCAATGGCTACAAAAGGACTTTGCACAGCACTGGCCTCTGCCTCCAAGTACGCTTCTTTAGCAACACTGTCCAAAGCTTCTATCTCAGCAGTCGATTTTACGCTATCACTCAAAATTAATGCTGCGCCTACTGCCGGTGCAATGGCTGTTCCAAGCGAATTGAAAGCCTGAGAGAGGTTTAGGCGACTGCTCGCTCCTTCCTCTGATCCTAAAACAGCAACATACGGATTTGCTGCGACTTGTAAAACCGTCATCCCAGCAGCAAGCACAAAATACGCGATAAAGAAAATCACAAACTCGCGGTATTCAGCAGCCGGATAAAACAGCAAACACCCAATACCCATAATGGCCAGCCCCATGACTATTCCTTTTTTATATCCTATTTTTGAAAGGATGAGCCCCGCAGGAATGGAGAGTAAAAAATACGCCATAAAAAAGGCAAATTGAACCATTCCTGCCTGAAAATAACTCAGGGTAAAAAGCTCTCGCAGCCTTGGAATCAATGAATCGACCAATACCGTAATAAATCCCCATAAAAAAAATAAGGAAGTTAAAAAATAAAAGGCCGTTTTGTATGAAGTGTTCTTAGGGTTAGTTGGGTGTACGCTCATAATTATGCTTTTCTATTGAGGATAAAGTCTGATTTTATATTTTTATTTTCGTTGTTTTTATAGCGATTATAACTGAACCATTCGTGAATCGCATAGGCTCCAGTTTCACCTTTTTTATTCACCGCTATATAGCCAACTTGAAAGTTCTTAAAATCCGAATTTGGCTTGTTAACGATACGGGCAATTGCTTCTTCACAGGCTTCCTGTGGCGATTTTCCCTGTCGCATCAATTCGACTATTAAGAAACTACCCACTGTTTTTAATACTTCTTCTCCCAATCCTGTCGCAGCAGCACCTCCAACTTCATTATCTACAAATAGACCTCCTCCAATAATTGGTGAATCTCCAACTCTTCCCGCCATTTTATAAGCTAAGCCACTGGTGGTACAAGCACCGGAAATATTTCCCTTTTTATCTATCGCCAACATTCCGATGGTATCGTGATTTTCTATATTGATAATGGGTTTGTATTTCGCTGTTTGTCTCCATTTTTCCCAAGCTTTTTTTGAGGCTTCAGTAAGCAAGTTTTCCTTTTGAAACCCCTGACTCAAAGCAAACTGCTCGGCACCTTCTCCAACCAACATGACATGAGGTGTATTTTCCATAACTTTTCGGGCCACAGAAATGACGTGCTTGATATTTTTTACACAGAGTACCGCTCCATAATCTCCTTCCGAATTCATAATACAAGCATCGAGGGTTACATTGCCATCTCGATCTGGCAGGCCTCCTATTCCTACTGATTGTCCTTTTTCATTAGCTTCTTCAATTTTACATCCAGCTTCAACAGCATCCAAAGCGCTTCCTCCCGCTTCTAATACTTCGGCAGCAGTAGACACTGCCAAAGGCGTATTCCAAGTGGCAATTACCAGAGGTTTAACAGAAGCTTCAGTATCGGTTGTCAATACCTCTTCTTTTTGTGAAGTAGGATTTGCACAAGCTACCAAATTACCTGTGGTTACCAGACCTAGTGTTGAAATAGATGCCTTTTGTAGAAATTTTCGTCGTTTCATATGTTTTTCTTAAGGGATTATTCTCTTATTTGAATTTCATCGATGAACAACCAAGACTTTCCTTGGTGTTTATACCCCAAATGCCACTGGGGAAGTGTTCCTAATTTTTTTGCGATCACCTTCACATACCTCACCGCTGCATTCGAAGGAGTAAAGTACACATTTTTAATGGATACTGCTTCATGGGGTTCTGCTGAATTTAAGGCTATGCCAGTATCCAAAGGTGTAAATGTCACCCCATCTTTCGATCCTAAACACGTGACTTCTGTTGGTAGGAAAATCCAACTTCGCTGATCTTCTAAAAAATTAATTGCCACCTGCTGTATATTTTTAGTGCTTCCTAAATCGACAATAGCTTCCATATCCGTATCAAAGTACCCTTGCCAGGTTCCTGTTCTAAAATCCTTAGCTCCCAAAACTCCATCTATCAAGGCATTTTCACCACCTGCATTGTATTGATTAGCATAGGCATTTTTAAGGCTAATACTGCGGTTCGGATCAATCTTATACAACGCAGTTTTAATGGCTGCACTTCGCCACCCATCTTTTTCTGCCACCACAGTGAGTATGGTATTCTCTAAAACCTCAAAAGGTTTTTCATATACCCTAAACTCCCCTTTTCCTAATCGGTAGCGCACTGTTGCTGTAGTATCTGCACAATTCAAAGTAATTTTAGTACTTCCTTTAAAAGCTACATCCCCATCTTCAATAAAGGGGGCAGGAACTATCAAATGTTCTTTAATGGCTGTAACGGGTTCTGTGCCTTCCGCTGTTCCCCATTCAGAAGGGGTAGTCCCCATAACAAATCGAAGTTCTCCTCCTTGAATAATTTCTTGATGTGTGAGATAGGAGCGTTGTAGTGCCTTTCCATTGAGAAACACCTGTTGGATGTATTTCGCAGCTTCGGAATACGGGGCTGCCACAATGCTAAACTTCTTACCACTTTCTAGATAAATTGTTGCTTTTTCTACCAAAGGTGCCCCGATAATATATTGATTAGTTCCGGGAGTCACCGGATAAAACCCTAGGCTACTAAATACATACCAAGCACTCATCTGTCCACAATCTTCATTACCTGAAATCCCATCTGGCGTATTGGTATATTGCTCTTGAAGTATTTGTCGCACACGCGCCTGCGTTTTGTGAGGTTTGTTGACAAAATTGTACAGGTAAGCCATGTGATGACTAGGCTCATTTCCGTGGGCGTATTGTCCGATAAGACCGGTAATATCTACCTGATGACGTCCAGAAGTCTGGTCTTCTGCGCTAAACAACTTATCTAAATTAGCTTCTAACTGACGCTTCCCTCCCATCAGCTGCATCATCCCACTCACATCTTGAGGCACGTAAAAACTGTATTGCCAAGCATTGGCTTCGGTATAATTAAAGTTTACTTCATAAGGATCAAAAGGAGCGAACCAGGTATTCCTAAATCGTCCTCGCATAAATTGCGATTTCGGATCGTATACATTTTTGTAATACTGAGCGCGTTGTAGGTAGGTTTGGTATTCACGATCCTCACCCATAGCTTTTGCCATTTGGGCTATGGTCCAGTCGTCATAAGCGTATTCCAACGTTTTGGAAACCGATTCAGACTCTTCTTCAACGGGTATATACCCAAATTTCTTATAGGATGCCAAGCCCAGTTTATCGCGTGTTGCCGAATGTAACATTGCTCTAAATGCCTTTTCCGTATCGTAGTTTTGAATTCCCTTAAGATAAGCATCGGCAATCACAGGAACGGCGTGATAGCCAATCATACAACCGGTGTAATTCCCCGACAAGTCCCAAATCGGCATAATTCCCCCTTCGTCATACTTTGCCAAAAAGGTATTGATAAAATCGTTGGTGCGCTCCTGTTCAATAAGTGTGTACAGCGGATGCGTTGCTCTGTAGGTATCCCACAATGAAAATACCGTATAATAGTCAAAACTCGTGGTTTTATGAATCTTTAAATCCATCCCTCGGTAGTTCCCATCGACATCTTGGTATAGATTTGGCGCCAGCATACTGTGATACATCGCCGTGTAAAAATTGGTAAGCACAGTAGCATCCGGATGGTTGATAACGATTTTCTTCAATTGTCGTTCCCATGCTTCCTGAGTTTCTTCCTTGACAGTTTGGAATGATTTGTTGGCGAGTTCCGTCTTTAAGTTTAAGGCCGCTCCTGCTTCGTTTACTGCAGATATTCCTACGCGAACTTCCATGCTCGTCCCTTCATCAGCCTCGAACTCAAAAGCCGCCTTTACCTCCTTTCCTGAGGTTTTACTTTTGTAGTATGTCACCTTTTTGTACGGTCTGGAAAACTCAACAGCAAAAAATAACTGCTGCTGCTCAGCCCATGCTTTGGAATGTCTATGTCCTTGAATTTGCGTTTTAGAAAGCGTTTCTATGGCTGCACTGAGTACCTCATCACGATGCTCAAGATCTACAATTATTATTTGCTTGCTCCCCTTAGGAAAATCATAACGATGTATTCCCGAGCGTTCTTTTACCGTTAGTGCTGCTCGTATATCCGTATCTTTTAAATGTACTTCATAATATCCTGGTGTCGCAATCTCATCGTCGTGACTAAAGGCTGACTTATACCCTGGTTTCCCGTCAGCTCCATTGTTAAACAGCACAGCATTTGTGGGCATCAACAACAGATCTCCATAATCAGAAACACCTGTTCCGCTGAGATGGGTATGGCTAAACCCAAAGATCTCGCGATCTGAATAATGATAGCCAGAACAGCCGTCCCAACCATCAAGTCGCGTATCTGGTGACAATTGCATCATTCCAAAAGGTGCTACTGCCCCTGGATAGGTATGCCCATGCCCTCCGGTACCAATAAATGGATTTACATATTCAATTAACGGGCTGGATGTAGTGGCTGGGTCAAGGGATTTTGAATTACACGAATAGAGTGAAACCAATAGGACTATCGGTATAATTTTCAAATATTTAATCATAGTAATATACGCTATAGAAATTTGTCTAAATTAGCAAGATACATGTTAATCAACAATTAAAAAATGAAGCATTTTCGACTAACAACATCATTTTTACTACTAACGACATTCATTACCCTATTAACATCATGTTTTCGGGGAGTTCCGAAACCACTACCCATAGCCATTATTCCCCAACCCCAATCAATTCAGCGAAGTACGGGAGTGTTCACCTTACATAAAACACTCCGAATTGACAGTTCCGAACCACTGCAGGAGGTTGCTGAATTTGCAAAAAAATCACTTGCTACTACAGGGATCAGCATCAGCTCCAAATCAACGGCACCAGCTGTGATTTTTGTACACGATACTACCCTCGTAAACGAGGAAGGCTATCGGTTACAAGTTTCCCAAAACAGCATTCATATTAGTGCAAAAGATGCCAAGGGAGCTTTTTACGGATTGCAAAGCTTAGTACAACTTTTACCTACTAACATTCCAAAAGATCCCATACATATTCCCTGCATGACCATCGATGATTATCCGCGCTTTTCCTATCGAGGCATGCATCTGGATGTGGGACGTCATTTTTTTCCTGTATCATTTATCAAACAATACATTGACATGTTAGCGCAGTTAAAAATGAATACTTTTCACTGGCATCTTACCGAAGATCAGGGCTGGAGAATCGAAATAAAAAAATACCCCAAACTTCAAAGCATTGCTTCACAGCGAAAAGAAACCCTCATCGGACATTACACCGATCAACCGCCACAATACGACCATACACCTTACGGAGGTTACTATACTCAAGAGGAAATCAAAGAAGTTGTTGCCTATGCTCAAGAACGCCAAGTAACCATCATCCCTGAAATTGAAATGCCAGGACACTCACAAGCAGCAATCGCTGCCTATCCAGAATTAGGATGTACAGGAAATCCTGTTTCCGTAGCTACCACCTGGGGAGTTTTTGATGACATTTATTGTCCCAAAGAACAAACATTTGAGTTTTTAGAAGCTGTAATTGACGAGATCATCACGCTTTTTCCGGGTCCCTATATTCACATTGGAGGTGATGAAGCGCCAAAAACACGCTGGAAAAACTGCGCACATTGCCAAGAGCTTATCCAAAGAGAACAGTTAAAAGACGAACAGGGTTTACAGAGCTACTTTATTCGAAGAATGGAACGTTACATCAATAGCAAAGGAAAAAAGATTATTGGATGGGATGAAATTTTAGAAGGTGGACTCGCTCCTAATGCCACTGTTATGTCGTGGCGTGGAACCGCGGGGGCTGTGACTGCCGCCAAAGAAGGACATCATGTGATTTTGACGCCTACCTCTCATTGCTATTTTGATTACTACCAATCGCAAAACGAAACAGAACCTTTAGCCATTGGCGGGTATTTACCCTTAAAAAAAGTGTATGACTTTGAGCCCATTCCGGAAGCAATGACCGCTAAAGAAGCGTCCTATGTACTCGGAGCACAAGGCAATGTATGGACCGAATACATGAAAACTACGGACCAAGTAAACTACATGGTATTTCCGCGTGCACTTGCTTTAAGTGAAGTACTCTGGAGTGATAAAAAAATAAAGGATTACACTAATTTTATTCATCGATTGCAAAACTTCTTACCGAGGCTCGATAAAAAGGGCATTCGCTATGCCAATCATTTATACGAGATTAAGGGACGTAGTTTTTATCAGAACGACTCCGTGTACTTCGAACTAAAAACTACGCTTCCCAACAGTCGCATTCGATACACTGTTGACGGCAGCACACCAACGAAAAATTCAGCGAGCTACCTGGCACCTTTTTACCTAACCAAAAGCTGTACCATCAAAGCAGCGGTATTTGAGGAGGATCTTATGCTTGGTGAGCTGTATACAACTCACTTTAAAAAACACCTGGCTGTTGAACAACAACTACAAATTAGTCCTGCCCCCCACCCTAATTTTGATTCCGGAGGCTCCCAAGCTCTTATCAACGGTATTGTAGGACATCACAAACGATTTAACGACCCGGAATGGCTCGGATTTAACAGTGATTCCGTACGACTTACACTAAAATTAAACCATTCGCAAAAAATGAATACACTCAGGGTTCGGTTCCACAATGGAAAAACTAGTTGGATCTACGCTCCTAAAGACATTCGAATACAGTCGAAGACAGGATTCCAACGCGTTCAAAATATTCCAGAAAGCAAACGTCCATTTGTTGAAACTGCTGTTGAATTGAACGGATTGGTCGCAGACGAATTGTATTTGACCATCTACAATTACGGAAAAATCCCTGATGGTAGGCCTGGTGCAGGTCATAACGCTTGGTTATTTATTAACGAACTCATACTCGAATAACGATGCTTTTAGAAATATGTGCTAATTCCATACAATCGGCTCTCAATGCAGATGCAGCCGGTGCCGATAGAATAGAACTCTGCAGTGAATTGTCTGTGGGCGGCATTACTCCAAGTCTCGGCCTTGTTGAAAATGTAATTAGGTCTGTAGCCATTCCGGTTTTTGTGTTGGTACGACCTCGAAGTGGTGATTTTTGTTATTCACCAGAAGAGTTTGAAATCATGAAACGCGATATCGACTTGTTTAAAGGAGCCGGCTGTAGTGGTATCGTCAGTGGTGTCCTGCAAGAAAATCATCGCATTGATGTGGCCAGAACTCAAGAGCTAATTAGCCTCAGTGCCCCACTTCCATTCACCTTCCACCGTGCCTTTGATTGCGTGCCCAATCCGATGACAGCCCTAGAACAACTTATAGGCTTGGGGGTACATAGAATTCTGAGCTCCGGGAGTGCCGCTACTGCAGAAGAAGGCATGGAGGTACTGCGAAGACTACAAGAACGAGCCATCACAAACCTCATCATCATGCCGGGAGGAGGTATTAATCCTCATAACGCCGGAAAATTTAAAACCGCTGGCTTTCGTGAAATTCACAGTTCCGCTTCTGCCCTGATTTCTAATCAACCTTTAAAATTTGACTTTGGCCCTCTGCAAACTCGTTCTGATATTCAAACCATCAAAGCACTAAAAAAAACGCTACAATGAAACTACTAATTAGCCTGCTCTTAAGTATGGGCATCCTTGCGAGTTGCCAACACCGAGTAGATACCCCGATACATACACAACTTTCTCAAAACTGGGAGGTCTCTTCAGATAGCATCAAAGCGCTGCGTGCCACGGTTCCCGGAACGGTATATACCGATTTGCTCACAGCAGCCCTAATACCAGACCCCTTTGTTTTAACAAATGAGGCTAAAGTACAGTGGGTGGCCGAGCAAACTTGGACCTATCGTACAACTTTCGAACTAACAAAAGCTGTACGCTCTAGAAAACATCACCTGCTCAATTTTGAAGGTATCGACACCTATGCTGATATTTACCTAAACGAACAATACATCGGTACTACCAACAACGCCTTCACCTCCTATGTTTACGAGGTAGACAGCCTATTAAAAGCAAGCAATACGCTGCGTATTGTAGTCCATCCAATTCAACTTCAAGAAACAAAAGCAAAAGCGCTCTTATCATACCAACTACCGGAAAGCCCCAGAGTTTTCACCAGAAAAGCGCAGTTTCAATACGGTTGGGATTGGGGTCCTAAACTTCAAGCTGTCGGTATATGGAAGCCTGTATCTTTACAATCATGGAATGATGTACTTCTCCGCGATTGCTACCTCCAACAAGAGGCACTACAAAACCACCTTGCACAACTCAAAGCACATCTGGAATTCACTTCTGATAGCGCCAAAACCCTACTGATAAAAACCTCCATCGCAGGAGTAAAAGCAGAACACACCCTCGAAATAATACCTGGCACCCATACTTATACTTTACCACTAAAAATCAAAAACCCTGTGCTCTGGTATCCCCATACCATGGGAACTCCCCATCGATACCGCATTCATTTTGATATCTTTGACGAGCAGGTCCTAACACAATCATTCGAAAAAAAAATAGGATTGAGAACCCTTCAATTACACACGCCAAAAGACAGCCTCGGCGAACAATTTTACTTTTCGGTCAACGGTAAACCCATATACGCCAAAGGCGCCAACTACATACCTCAGCACAGCTTTCAAAACAACGTAAGCCCAAAACACTATGAAAAATTGCTCCAAGCTGCCGTTGAAGCCAATATGAACATGCTACGAGTTTGGGGAGGTGGTATTTATGAGGCGGATGCATTTTACGATTTATGTGATGAAAAAGGCATCTTGGTTTGGCAAGACTTTATGTTTGCTTGTGCCATGTATCCGGGAGATAAGGCTTTCTTAAAAAATGTACAGCGAGAGGCAGAACAGCAAGTGAAACGTTTGCGAAACTACGCTTCTATAGCACTGTGGTGTGGTAATAACGAAAACTCAGAAGGGTGGCATCGTTGGGGTTGGCAAGATGGACGCAGTGCCGATGAAAAAAAAGCTATTTGGACTTCCTACCAACAGGTATTTGACAGTCTCCTACCTAAAACTGTTGCTCGATTGCATCCGGGAACTTCTTATTGGGAGAGTTCTCCAAAATACGGACGTGGAAATCCTAAATACGAATTCGAAGGTGATGCTCATGACTGGTGGGTATGGCATGATGCCGCCCCCTTTGAGCATTTTGAAAAACGCATACCCAGGTTTATGAGCGAATTTGGATTTCAATCCTACCCCAGTCCTGCCGTTATAAACTACATCAATCAAGATACGATACTACGCCTAAAGGGTCCAGCCATTCGGAGTCATCAAAAACACCAACGCGGTTTTCAATTACTATCGGAATACCGTCAACGAGATTTTCCCTATCCCAAATCGGCTATCGACACGCTCTATTTAAGTCAGTTGGTACAAGCACGTGGAATTGCTATCGGAATCGAAGCACACCGGAGAGCAAAGCCCTACAATATGGGAAGTCTTTACTGGCAGCTCAATGATTGCTGGCCTGCCATCTCTTGGTCGAGTATTGATTATTTTGGTCATTGGAAGGCCTTACATTATCAAGCTAAACGCTCGTTTGCAAATATTCTAATCTCCGGTCAACACGTGAAAAACACCTACCGCATTTACATAGTAAATGACAGTGCTGAACAACTGGAAGACGAGCTAACAATAGAAATTTTAGATTTTGATGGACATCAAAAAGCGAGCTATCAACAACGTGTTCGCATTCCTCCAAATTCGAGTACGCATTGTTTTACAGTAGCGCTCGATACATTTGATCACCGTCGACAATTTATTAAGAGTTCTTTCGGAACACTCCGACGCAATCACTATCTGAATACGCCCAAAAACCTTCAATTGTCAAAAGTAAAAATCGAAAAGCAACTATCGAAAACAGCTACGGGATGGCAAGTTGAACTCAAGAGTTCTAGCCTTGCTAAAGCGGTCTACTTATACACAAACACTGAAGGTCATTTCAGTGATAACTTCTTCGACCTTACCCCTGGGGTATCCAAAATAATTCAATTCAAATGTTCAGAAAACACTACTCCAAACATTCGTATAAAAACACTGAACGAGTTACTTTAACAAAGCTTTAACGAAACAGCATTAAACCTTTTAAACTTTGTTACGTCCAAGCAATCTATAATACAAGTTCATGAATAATACTACACTCCTAAAATTCGTACTACTACTCTTTATAAGTACTACGGCCATAGCTCAAAAACCCTCAGGATATGGAAAACCTCCAATGGTCAGCCTATCAGGAACCATACTGGAGCAAAACTCAAAACAACCCTTGGAATATGCAACGGTTGTTTTAACGCATTTAAAAAATAAAAAAGTAACTGGCGGAGTTACCGATATAAAAGGGAACTTCAACATACGCGTACCCAAGGGGTCCTATGCAGTGAAAATCGAATTTATCGGATTTAAAACCAAGGCACTCCCCAATCAAAATCTAACAAAAAATGCTAATCTCGGTACGCTTTTACTCAGTGAAGATGCAGAAACCCTCGAAGAAGTAGAGATTATTGCTGAAAAGTCAACCGTAGAAATACGTTTGGATAAAAAAATCTACAATGTAGGTAAGGACATGACCATCAAAGGAGGAAATGCCAGTGATGTGCTCGATAATGTTCCTTCGGTAAATGTTGAAGCTGACGGTGCTGTAAGCCTTCGCGGAAACGAAAATGTACGTATCCTTATCGACGGAAAACCTTCCGCCTTGGTAGGTCTAAGCGGTGCCGATGCGCTTCGAAACCTTCCTGCAGACGCCATCGAAAAAGTAGAGGTGATTACCTCGCCTTCGGCGCGTTACGATGCAGAAGGAACCGCAGGAATACTAAACATTATCTTGCGAAAAGGAAAAATTACAGGTTTCAACGGATCTCTGAATCTCACTGCAGGGACTCCCGATTTATTAAGTATTGCTCCCAACCTCAACTACAGGACTAAGAAATTTAACCTCTTTTCTAACTTAGGATACTCGTACCGTAAAGGTCCGGGGAACTCCCAAAGTTTCTTTACTAATTATAAAGATGGAGTCATTACAGGCTATCGCGATGAAAACAGAAAATTCGATAGAAAGAACAACAATTTTAATGGATCACTCGGGCTCGAGTACTTTATTGATAAAAACAGTTCTATTACAGGAAGTTTTTTCTATAGAAAATCAAAAGGTGACGATGTTGCTACCAACCTAACTACCGTTTTTGATGCCAATCGTATCACGCAATCTACTGAAAATCGAATAGAAACAGAAGACCAAGACAATGTCAACAAGCAGTTTTCATTAAACTATACAAATAATTTTGATGGCAACGGTGAAAAATTGGTTGTCGATCTTCAATACGGCGACAGCGAAGAAGTAGAATTGGCCCCTATCCGCGTCAATGGGAATTTAAGCGAGCAAAATTCACAGATAACGAATTCTAAAGATCGTTTGTTACAAATTGACTACGTGCTCCCTATAGGCGAGGACAGTCAACTAGAACTCGGACACAAGGCTACTTTGCAAGATTTGTATTCTGACTTTCAGGTTCGCGATGCCAGTGGTAATCCATTTACCTATGATCCTTCCAATGCCATCGATTTTAAACAAAATATTTATGCTTTCTACGCTCAATACGGTAGTAAAGTTGACAAGTTTTCATACCTCCTTGGATTGAGAACTGAAATTACAGATATCGACCTAACGGTACTGACTACCAACCAGAAGTCTGACAAAAACTACACTGAGTGGTTTCCAACCATCAACTTAGGATATGAACTTAATGATACAGACAACCTTACCTTAGGCTATAGTAGAAGACTACGAAGACCTCGCTATTGGTTCCTGAATCCTTTTGAATCGCGTAGTTCCAGTACTAATGTGTTTAGAGGAAACCCTGATATTAACCCGATGTTTACCAGTTCGTTTGACTTCGGATACACTACTAAGATCAGTAAATTAACGCTTAACACCTCTTTGTACTATCAATACTCAACCGATATCATGCAACGTGTATCGGTCATTGAAGACAGAAATGGCACCAATGTATTTATAAGTCAACCTGTAAATTTAAGTGATGAAAATCGCTATGGTTTTGAGCTTACCACCAATTATTCACCAGCAAAATGGGCACGTTTATCGGCGACCTTTAACTATTTTAAATTTAAAACCGACGCTTTTAACTACACCTATACGGCTGCTAATGGAAGTCAGGTGGTTACTCCTTTACCCGAAGTTAACAACAGCAGTTGGTTTACGCGTTTTAACGCACGAATTACGCTTCCGGCAAAAATTCAATGGCAAACTCGTTTGATGTACCGCGGTCCACAAGAAAGTGCACAAACCGACAGAAAATCAATGTTTGCAGCTAATATTTCACTTAGTAAAGATTTGTTTAATGACAAAGCTTCACTGGTATTGAACGTTCGCGATTTATTCAATTCTCGAAGAAGAGAAACTGTTACCTATAACGGCGACCGAAGCAACCCTACGGCTATTGTAGACGGAGCCTTTCAATGGCGTGAACGTCAAATATCACTGAGTTTCACCTATCGCTTTAATCAAAAGAAAAAGCGTCAACGTCCCGGAGGAAGTTACGATGGTGGCGGAGAAGAATTCGGCGGCTAGTAGGGTAAATACCCTAAAAGCTGTTTTATACACGTAATACATCTTATAAAAAAGAATTACAAAAGAGTACTTAATTTGTTTGTATAAACCTCTCTGTTTTCAGAGGGGTTTATTTTTTTATTACCAACACTTTACAAATAATCGAGCGTCCCTTACAGGTAGTCGAAGCTTATCTTCTAGTTAACGAAACATTGACTGAAATAGTTCAAAGCAGTTGTACTTTTGAAGTGTAAACAAGAACAAAAAATAAAAAATATATAATTCGTTAGCAGTTTAGTTTGTTTTTCCCAAGATCCAAAAAAGTACCTTCCGAGAGGTACTTTTTTATTTCTATCAACTATTTTCTAAACTGATTTAATCAAGGTCTCTCCTCAAAATTTATTAGTGATACTGTCACATTTCCCTTTTTAAAACACCGAATATCTCAAAACGAAGGTTTGCACCCTTGTCTATCGCACTCTTTAATGATTCGGTTAAATTCTTGCTGCCACAAGTGTCGTTGCATATACTTGTTTACATTTATTCTGATTATGAAACAAAGAATCTAAAAAAGAATCTTACATCGATGAAAACACTAGCTAATACAGTGTCAACTAAAATAAATACTAACGAAAGAAGTCGATTTCATAAGTATGGAAACTCCTTACTTTAAGTATCGATAATTACTGCTTTGTTTATATCGTTAATGGTACCTTGTTGAAAATTAAAAATTATATATTATGTTAAAGAACATTTCCACATTGGGTTCGCCCTTGAACAAGTCAGAACAACAACGTATTCAAGGAGGCGACAAAGGTTGTAAAGGTTGCTATGATGCTAATGGTATTTGTATTCCATCCGAACACATGATCATTCCTGTAGACACCTGTTGGTAAATCATAGTATGTTAAAGCGAACTTCGGTTCGCTTTTTCTTTATTTTCTTTTCTCTTTAAACACCTTTCCATACTTTCTTAAGCAACAGCCGCTCAGGATACTGAACGTACTAGTACTACCGATAAACGTCAACTTTATGCCGCTTATCGAAACTCACTCCTCGAACACCTTTTTCTCTCGTACTTTTGAAGTGTACTTATGATTTTCAACACATTAAAATATATAGTTCGTTAGCAGTTTGTTTATTTTTCCCTAAAACAAAAAAGTATCTCTTTGAGATACTTTTTTTATTGATGCTATTTTACTGTTGGACTTAAATCCCATAATATCGCTCCTTTTGAATGGCTCTTAAAGGACGGAAAGACTTTACCATGGATAGCATCAATCCCATTTGTCTTTTAATATCTTCAGTTTGTGAAGCACTAAGGGTACACCTATAATAGGTATCACCTTCACCCCCATCTATTAGTATATAAATTTGCTCGACTTCACCATATACCCCAGTATCGGATTTTAAGTGAAGATAATAAGCCGGTTTCGAAAATAATGTTGTTTTTCCCTGCCCTACAAGCTTTAAGTATTTAGAAGTCTTTTCAAATTCTGCCAGTTGATTTTCTATAACTCCTTTAAATGTTTTATAAGTTTCTGGGTATCGTAACACTTGTATGTACAAAACATCAAAAACTCCTTGCGCATTCACAGGTGACGTTATATAATAGTTGGCCAACGTCTCCTGTCTTAAATTATCTTCAATACGTTGATTCCACCCTATCGGAATACCCATGGAAAATTTTCCATTAGAAAGTTTCGTCGCTATCAATTTAGTGGAAACGTCATAACTTGCATAGTCATCAAAATTAGGTTGTTTTTCTGAACAAGCAAGGCATGCGAAACACAACAATAGCAACTTAAATAGTTTCTTTTTCATATTTCTAAAGTTTTAGCGGCTTTTTGCGTAAAGATAGCATTTAATTTCGCTGACAACGCCTATTAGAAACCTACTATACACCTCAACCTTATCCTTCTACCTTTCAACAATAGATACGTGCGCACTGACGATTCCTACATAGCAACACCAAGAGTCTCTCCTATCTTTGAAGTATCAATTCGATACAACAAAAAAAATATATAGATAGATTGGTTTAATGATTGGTTAGTTAGTTGAAAAGCATCCGCGGGGGGATGCTTTTTTGTTACCTCAATTTTC
>NZ_JBSWYF010000017.1:0-33118 GCF_056160945.1 Tenacibaculum sp. AWR4_210 | reverse complement strand
TCCGAACAGAGAAGTTAAGCCCATTAGCGCCGATGGTACTGCCACTGGTGGGAGAGTAGGTCGTCGCCTTTCTTTTAAAACCTCATTACATTCGTAGTGAGGTTTTTTTTATGTCAAAAAATATTGAAAACATATTTTTGTAAGGTATACAAAACCACTACGACGCTTTATTAGTAAAGAAAAGTGTTCTTTCAAATAAAACAGCACTAACCAAATCAAAATTTAATGAATCAGACTGATATTACTGAAGTAGTGTTGGAATGCATCTTGTTGGCTTTCCTCTTCATTGTAATTTTTTCTTTACTGGGTAAAAAGAAGCTGTTTAACACTCCTAAAAGCTGGTATTTCTTACAAACGTATTTTATAATACTCGTCTTGGAATCGATAGATCGTATTTATCATGTAGAGCACGGAGTGTATCTCCTGGATGAAAGCTATACTAACTTTTCGTTTGCAGATACCTTTTTCTTTTTGTTTTTGGCAGAAAACAATTTGATTCAAAAAAAATACTTTAGGACAATAATCATAGCGTATATACTACTGATAAACTTATTTTATCTAAAAGCATTTAGATGGTGGTTTCTCACTATTGACTACATTTTTAATATCGCTTTATTGATTTATGTTTTTAGGGCTTTAAATAAGTATTTAAAAGGGAAATCAAAGAGGTTTCTTATAACCAATCGCTTCATCACGAATTTTTCCTACGTTATATTATTTTTTATGGCGTTTTCTTACGTGACCTCGTTTTCTGTAAATACGCTACAACTATTTGTAACAAACTATCAGGACTACGCGAATAGCATAAATATGGTAATCGTTCCTTTTTGGCTAATTACATTTTTGTATTTATTGCAATTTAAGGTAAGTTTTAGGTTCCGTGAAGTGAGTTCGTTCTTTTCATTAAAAAAGAAACCTAGAAGAAATGTTGTTCGTTTCACCGAAACTGAAGCGGAAACTTATAAGCTGGTGGTTCGTCATGTTCTGGAAAAAAAGAGCTATTTGAATTCCAAGTTGAATTTAGAATCACTTGCTATTGAAGTGGGGGTTAATGAGAAGTACTTGTCCAAGTTGATCAACCATTTTGCAGCCACCAATTTTAACGACTTCATCAATAAATTTCGATTGGAAGCGTTTAAGCAAAATTTAGAGAAAGAGGAGTTCCAAAATTACTCGATTCTCGGAATGGCCTTAGAAGCTGGGTTCAGTTCCAAATCGACCTTTTACAAAGCCTTTAAAAGGCATGAAAGTATCAGCCCTAAAGAGTATATAGAACGCGGTGTTTCCGTTAGTAATTTTGATAAAGAGTAGGGAAAAAGTTCCTCGATCGTTTTTATAGAATACGCATTACATTCATTTATGACTAGAATATCGTTTTTAAATTTACTTGAGATTATAAATATCATTTTTCTCGGAATGATTATGGTTATAACAATTAGTAATCGAAGTCAGTTTGATAGCAGGCGAGCAAGGCTGTATATGTTTTTGTATTTCTTTACTTTTTTCGTAGAGGCCATTGATTACTTGTTGCCAAAAGGAATTTTGAATTTCTACGAGTTTTCATTTTGCGATGTGTTTACCTTTTTGTTTTTTATTGAAGTTTTCAAACTCCCAAAAGTTCATAGCTACGGAATTGTCGGATTTAGTATTGGTGTAAACCTATTGTATAGTAAAGAATACGACGTGGTGCTAACTGCGGCTGATTTGCTGTTCAACTTGGGGTATTTGTTGTTTTTCTTATGGATTTTGTGGAACAAGGTAGCTAGGGCATCCAAACGATTTATAGTATTAAACCGCAATTTTATCTTGTTTCTGACGGTGTATTTAGTGGGAACGTTTATTTTTTACAGTTTGGTCATCGCAGAGACGCTATTGTTGGGATTTAAAGACGGTGATTTTTATTATTTTGATATCGCGTATTCATCGGCGCAGTTGTTGGTTTTCTTGTGGAGTTTTCAGTTTTTGATCTTTCAGAAGCCCCTTTTGTTTTTTCGATTACCACGTTTTATAGCTCCGGCCGCTGAGTTTAGGAATACAGGAGAGAAGGTAGTAAAAACATGCCCTAAAGAGTATCGAGAGTTTCAACGTATTGTACACCAAATAAAGCGAGAACACTTGTTTAAAAATTCTAAGTTGAGCATTCGTGACCTCGCTATTACGGTTGGAGTTCATTCAAAATATTTATCCAAATTGATTAACCAATTTACGGAAGGAAATTTCAATGATTTTGTAAATAGGTTTCGCGTCGATTATTTTAAGGAAGGTATTGATGCTACTACTTATAAAAACTTTTCTATTTTGGGGATGGCACAAGATGCTGGCTTTAATTCAAAATCGACCTTTTACAAGGCTTTTAAGAAATTTGAAAATTGTAGCCCGAGTGAATATATTAAGTCCAAAGCTGCATAGCAATTTTGTAATGGTACAGTGCTTTTAAATCGCTGTTTTATGATTTTCATGATACCGTTCACTTTCCCAATCAGCTGTTCGCAGTGAATGTTCACCGAGGTAATAGTATACTTCTTTTTGGAACTTTCCAAGCAGCGATGCTAGAGGTATTGATCGTTGTACTAAGGACGAATAGAATACCCACCGAGATACCTTTTATAAAATCAACCGTTCCCTGCTTTGAGCCTATTTTAGGCTTGCACAGCTGTTTTGAAACACGCCGTACTGCGGTGGTTACTATGAAATATGAATTACATTAATTAGAGCAAACTAAAAGACGTCTTAACACAACTGTTTGATGGTGAGTTTTTAAAGTTTTTTTGTGGTTGTGAATTGGTCTCAAATTCGGATTTAGGATAGGTATTATGAAACACCTATCGCACTGTAATCCTAGTTTTGCCCGTTCAATTAAACTAGAAAACAATGAGAAAATTAGTCGTAGTCGTATTTATGTTAGCAGGAATAACAGTGATGGCTCAGAAAGTAGATTTTGGTGTAAAGGCCGGGCTGAATATAGCAAATTACAGCAGCACCAACCAGCCGAGTAATTTGAGTTCAAGGCTGGCGTACCACGTTGGTGTCCTTGCTGAAGTAACCGTAAGTACTGTTTTTTCGGTACAACCAGAAATCGTCTTTTCTAGCCAAGGTGTTACCAATAGTTTGGGGAAGGATGAGGCTACTGGTAAATATCAGTACTTGAATATTCCTCTAATGGCAAAATACTATATCTTCAGAAATATCAGTGTCGAAATGGGACCTCAAATCGGGTTTTTAACAGCGGCAACTATTACCGTGAAGGATGCACAAGGTAAAGAGGCGGATATTGACGTGAGTAAAGCTTTAAATACGGTTGATGCTGGGATCAATTTTGGTTTGGGGTATAAATTAACCAACGGAATTAATTTTGTGGCTCGTTATAACTTAGGTTTAACGAATATTTCCAAAGCAAGGAGTACGAGTATTAAACAAGGGGTGATTCAGTTATCATTAGGATACAACTTTTAAGGCTTGATCAGATAAGGGGCGCCATTTGGGTTATACGGAACAGTATGTTTTGTCATAGAGCTCTCGTAGGTGGTTATCGCAATAACTAGTTACGAGGCTTTTGCATTGGGGAAAAGCATACGTGTTTTAGAAGCTCTTGAGCAGCAAAATTACGCATTGCTTCTCGGCATAGCGTACCGTCGTTAGAAAGTATCTTTTTTTGTACGAGAACTTGTATAATGTTTTTAAAAGGTTTCGAACCTAAGGTATACGAATTGAAGCGAAGGTCTTGTTTGGCAACGTAGAAGGAAATATACGAGTTGGGCCTTACAGAAATGGAACCATTGAAATTCTCAGAGATATAAATGAGTTCGTCTTCCGTATTTAAGGTATACACAAAGAGCTCACTTTGACTGCTGCTTATATCGTAGTGGTAGCTCGCTCGATTATTAATATAAATGACACCAGCTTCCAAGGCTACTTCTTGACCTTTGACGGAGGTGGTAGCAAATAGGCAAAAGAGCAAACTCATAATAATAGAGGTACGGACTAGCATAGCAATATACAGGTATTGTTTAAATAACTAAGGTAACAAAAGGAGAGTAAAGCGCAAAAAAAAACCGAAACACAAGTTTCGGTTTTGAGCGGGAGACCGGGTTCGAACCGGCGACATTCAGCTTGGAAGGCTGACGCTCTACCAGCTGAGCTACTCCCGCGGTAAAGCTTTTACAATTACAGACTTTAAAAAAAATTGAGCGGGAGACCGGGTTCGAACCGGCGACATTCAGCTTGGAAGGCTGACGCTCTACCAACTGAGCTACTCCCGCGGGTAAAGTCTTTGTAATTGCTTACTATGTATGTTATTTGAGCGGGAGACCGGGTTCGAACCGGCGACATTCAGCTTGGAAGGCTGACGCTCTACCAACTGAGCTACTCCCGCGGTAAAGTCTTTGTAATTGCTTACTATATATGTAATTTGAGCGGGAGACCGGGTTCGAACCGGCGACATTCAGCTTGGAAGGCTGACGCTCTACCAACTGAGCTACTCCCGCAGTAAAGCGGTGGCAAAGATAAAACCTTTTCTTGGATTGGCAAGTGTTTTTTTAAGTTTATTTTAAGCTAATTTTTAGGTTAAGGGATAACTCTCGTTAAATCAAAAAGTTATTGGGTGAGCTTTTTTTAGGTAAATTTTCATTTTATGAAACGAGGTGGAATATACACCAATTTTTGAGCTGTATTAAGAGATGATAAACTCGAAGAGTTGTAAAATAAAAAAGCAACTTCTGGTGTGAAGCTGCTTGGGTATTTAATAAAACTCATTGTCCTCTCGGAGTATTTTTACGAAATGAAATCCAAAAATTTCGAATCCTTCATTGTAGTAGAATTTGTGAGATTTCCTGTTTCCGGTGTAGGTGTTGAGTTCAATAGCTTCGCAACCTTTTTCTTTTGTGTATTCATAAATCCACTCGAAAAACTGTTTTCCTATTTTTTTCCCTCGGTATGAAGCGTCAACTACTACGTGGTCGGGCTCCACGCTTTTTCCGACGTAATGACGCACGCTGTACCAGAGTCCGGAGATCGCAATGAGTTTTTCGCCGTCATAGGCTCCTACGCATTCGTAGTTGGCATAGCCGACCATTTCGTGTAATCGCTGTATTAAAATGGCTTCTGGAGTTGTGGTGTTTACCACTTTTAGTAGGGGGAGTATCTGAGTAATTTCTTGATTGTTAATAGGTTTGAAGTGTAGGTTCATTGAAGACTAAAAATTATAATAGGGTTATGAAAAGAACTATGCGTTTTTCTTGTAATTTTGGAAGAAAGTTACTGCTAATTATTGTAAACATGAAGAGTTCTATTAAAAAAATATCCGCTGAAGCTACCTATGAAATTCGAAAAGAAGTACTTAGGAAAGGAATCGATTTGCCCTTTACTTTTAAAGAAGATTCCTTTGATACTACGCTGCATTTAGGTGCTTTTGTCGATGAAAAATTAGTGGGGATTGTCAGTTTAATAGCGAGTGCTAATCCGGAATTTGACATCGAGCAATATCAATTGAGAGGAATGGCTACTACAGTGGAGGTTCGAGGACGTGGATTCGGAGCATTATTGGTTGCTAAAGCCTGTGAATTACTTAGAGCTCAAGGAATAACCGTTTTGTGGTGCAATGCGAGAAAGGAGGCCACTAACTTTTATAAAAAATTAGGTTTTAAAGTAACAGGTAATGAATTCACTGTTCAAAAAGTAGGGCCTCACTATAAAATGTTTATTGAGTTATAAGTGGTTAAGGCCTAGCCTTAATTCGTTTGATACCATCAAATAAAAACCAACTCGCAAACAGTCCTCTTACTAAGCCAAACAGCCAAACGTTCTCCGTTTGATAGTTTAGAAATATTCGATACGATGCGGGTTGTTGTAATAAATTAAGCACCGTTGCAAGTGCAATCATAACCCCTATAAAAATATAGAGGTAAGGGAGTATTTTAGTCATTTAAAATAGGAATTTTAATTTGGTATACTTTTCTAGTTTTATTTTTTAAAAAGGTTTCACGCAACCACGGATTGACTAATTTCAGGTCTTTGTAGGTAACGTCGAACTTTTTCGCAAAACTCGCGATGTTTACGATAGCTGTATCCACGCGTACAGGATAAGTTTTAACGGGTTTATAAAGATCTTCTTTATCGAAAACGAATCCGTATTTTGCAGGATTAGACATAATTTCTTTAAGAGCGAGAATTCTAAAAATATACCTCGATGTTTCTTGGTTGAGCAACAAATCGTAGTAATCTGATACTTGCTGTTGAGCGAGTCGCTGAGAAATACGACCTCTACCAGCATTGTACGAAGCTGCTGCTAAGGTCCAAGAACCGAATTTGTTCTTAGCACTTTTTAGGTATTCCGCGGCTACTTTGGTAGAGAGTTCTAGATTGTAACGTTCGTCGACATTACGGTTTACTTCCAGTCCGTATTCGCGTCCGGTTTCTGGTAAAAAATGCCAATAACCTGCAGCTCCTTTACTCGAAGGAATATTGATAAGGGCGCTTTCGGCGACACATAAATATTTGAAATCGTCAGGTAAACCGTACTTTTCTAACAAGGGTTCAATGATGGGGAAAAATTTGTGAGCTCTTTTAATAAGGAGAATACCATTGGATTGCCAATAGGTATTGACCAGGAGTTCACGATCCATACGTTCCCGAATATCCGGACGGTTTAGTGGTACCAATTCACCGGCTAAATTCATGGTTTTGGGTAGTTTAACGGCCCTTATTTCGTAGTTTTCTGCCACGCTTTTTACAACGGGCTCTTTATCTTTACTAATGGTATTTATCAAAAGTGTAGCCATGCCGCCAATGGCCGCCACGGCTAGTAATCGTAGTGGTTTCCTCATGCTCCTTCAATTTAACTGTTCACGCCCTAAGTTAGCAAAAAACATTGCTTTTCTAAAATTTTTGATATGGTTTTTGCTTTATTTAAGATCATGATATGGGTTCCACTTTCAATCAAGATTGCATTGTCGATATTTTTTACTGGGAATATCTCATCCTTGTTTCCGTGAATGTGCACGATATCAGGAAGTTGTTCAGTTTGCGACCAATGCAATACATTGTAAATGGCCCAATCTAAGTAGCGCTCGTCTCGAAAGGAAAGATATAACTTGTAAAGCTCAGCTCGTTTTTTTAGGTAGTCGTTAAAAAAGTATTTCTCATAATCTTCAATATGTGAAACCATTTTTGACGGAAAAAGTTTATAGGCTTTTGTTTTCTGAGCTAGTTTAAGGCGCGTAGGCAATTCTTTATTTGATTTGATACTCGAAATAATAACTACTTTTTTTGTAGTGATCAACTTGCTCATTTCTTGCACCATTACCCCACCAAAAGAAACCCCAACTAAAATGGGGTCGGGGTGTTGTATTTGGGCACACATTCGCGCTGCGTATTCCGATATACTTTCTCGTGGAGTAGCTGGGAGTATCCAATTCAGATAATGCAATTCAAATTTTGATTCGTCTAAGTCGAGGTATTCAAAAATTTTGGTACTCGCAGCGAGTCCGGGTACAAAATAGATAACGTGTTTTGGCATTAATTAAAATATTTTCGCTGTAATAGCAGTCCTTCAGTATATTCGTGTAAAGCAATTAATGGATCCGGAATATCTTTCCAAAGGCGTATTTGAACCTGCTGATTTCTAACTTCTATAAAAGTACTGGATAAATCAGTAATCTTTGGGTCGTCGTATTTCTTTTCCATAGTGATGGCTTCCGTGGCGCTGAGGAGTGCTAGCAATTTATTCAACTCTTCATTTGTAAGTTGAAAGGTACGATTTCCTTTTTCAGTCACAAAATCGTCACCTTGATATTTTGCAGTTCCGTCTTTAAAAATACGAAATGTATAGACGGGGCAATCTCCGAAACACGAAGTTTTGCGTAAACTAATAAGGGTGTTTTTTGTTTCGTTAACGAGCTTTTCTAGTGTGCCTTTGGTTTGAGGTACTACTGTACTAAATTCATTACTTTGTAACAGGCGTTGCATCCAAGTTTCTCGCTGCCCATTAGGAGTAACTACGAGAGCAATACTTTTGTATTCTGGAGCTAAAGGGTTTGCTTTCCAGGTCAATCCACTATTGGTAATCAGCGCTTTTGCATCTTCTAAAGAGCTCCCAGTTTTGAGTTGTACTACGAGATTATTCGTTGTAGAAGGAGTAGTTTTTTCTAGGGGTTGTGTAGTTTTTGTTCCCTGTGGTGGTATGCTTTCTTCAGGATGTTCTACTGGCTTGTTTGGAGTTTCTTTTTTACTCGGAGTAATACAACTGCAAAAAAGCAGCAGTGCGATGGCAAAAATTGAATGTTTCATGATGTTTTTGATTGCTTGTTAGCGGGAACATGCCCGTCTTAAAATTACATCAATTTTTGCCGTCGTACAAATAGTTCATTCAGAACTAGCTATCGATTAAGAAGTGGATTAGACGAATTCAAATCGTACCAAACCATCTTCGTCAATTTTTGTAAGAGTTACTTCATGTAAGGTGTTTACAAGAGCTGGATCCCAAGGAGTTTTAACTTTTACGTAATTTTCTGTGAATCCGTGAATATACCCTTCTTTGTTTTCGCTTTCAAACAAAACAGTACGTTGTGAACCAAGTTGACTTTCGTAAAAGGCACGGCGTTTTTTAACAGACAACCCTCGGAGCATTTTACTGCGCTTGGTACGCACGTTTTTTGGAACAATACCATCCATCAATACCGCTTCCGTATTCGGGCGTTCCGAATAGGTGAAAACGTGTAAATAAGAAATGTCGAGTTCGCTCAAGTAATTGTAGGTCTCTAAAAACAGCTCATCGGTTTCTCCAGGGAATCCTACAATGACATCCACACCGATACAGGCGTGTGGCATGGTCTTCTTAATTTCAGAAACTCTGCTCGTATAGACCTTTTTCAAATAACGACGCTTCATCTTTTTTAAGAGTGTGTCGCTTCCCGATTGTAAAGGAATGTGAAAATGGGGAACAAAAGTATTTGAGTTCGCAACGAAATTTATGGTTTCGTCTTTGAGTAAATTCGGTTCAATAGAGCTAATTCTCAAGCGGTGTATTCCCGCTACATGATCCAAGGCTTGAACGAGCTCTAAAAAGGTGTGTTCGTGTTTCTTGTTTCCGAATTCTCCCTTTCCGTAATCACCGATATTTACACCGGTCAATACGATTTCTTTAATGCCTTTCGCAGAAATCTCAGCAGCATTTTTTAGCACATTGGCCAAAGTGTCACTTCTCGATATTCCTCGTGCCAGTGGAATGGTACAGTAGGTACATTTGTAATCACAACCATCTTGGACCTTTAAAAAAGCACGGGTACGATCACCGATAGAATAAGAACCGACATAAAAGTCTGCATCTTCTATTTCACAAGAATGCACTTCACCAATTTCGTTTTTTTCTAAATCGTTGATATAACTCGTTACGTTGAACTTTTCCGTAGCTCCCAATACGAGGTCCACGCCATCAACCGCAGCGAGTTCTTCAGGTTTTAATTGCGCGTAACATCCGATTCCGATGACAAAAGCACTATCGTTTTGTTTTAATGCCGATTTTACAATCGTTTTGAATCGTTTGTCGGCGTTATCGGTAACCGAACAAGTATTAATCACATAAACATCTGCTTTTTCTTCAAACTCTACACGTTCAAAGCCCTCGTTGACAAAATTACGGGCTATTGTTGACGTTTCCGAAAAATTTAGTTTACACCCCAATGTGTAAAAGGCTACTTTTTTATCTACATTCATGCTGTTCTGTTTACTTAATAAAAATCAAAAACGTTGCATAAGTCTTTAATTTTTTAGAAGTTCGTATCCACTAGTGCATTAGATTCTGGACTACTGGAATAGAAAGTGCAAAAGTACTTAAATTATGGAAATTTTTGAAACGGAACGATTATTAGTTAGGTTTCTGGAAAGTAGTGACTTAGAGGGGCTGCATGAAATGCAAAGCAACCCAGAAGTAATGCAATACGCTACGGGAAATGTAAAGACCTTAACTGAGCACGAAAAAGAACTTGCAAATTTAATAGCCAAATACGAGGTGCCTAACAATGATTTTTGGGTCTATGCTGTGGTAAACAAAGAAAGTAAGGAGTTTGTAGGGACTGTGGCACTCATTAAAGATGGTGAAGATGATGAGTTGGGCTATCGCTTTATACAACGTTATTGGGGACTGGGCTATGCGTCTGAGGTGTGTGGAGGTCTGATAGCGTTAGCAAAAGAACGAAGCATTCCAAAGTTGATAGGCTATGTAGTCGATGTAAATATTGCATCGTCGAAGGTGCTTGTCAAATACGGTTTTACTGCGGTAGGACAGCAATTATGTGAAGACATAGGATTACCTGAAACTAAATACGAACTTATATTATGACCGATAAAGTAAGAAGTGTACCGTATTATGCGGTTATTTTTACTTCCCAGTTAACTCAAGAAAACGAGGGATATGAAGAAATGGCTGAACAAATGGTCGCTTTAGCAAAGGCACAAGCCGGCTTTTTAGGGATGGACACTGCTCGCTCAGCATTGGGAATTACCATTTCGTATTGGGAAAGTTTGGAAGCCATTAGCAGTTGGAAGCAACACTCAGCCCATATGATGGCTCAGGAAAAAGGAAAGAATACCTGGTATCAGCAGTATGAGGTAAAGATTTGTAAAGTAGAACGAGAGTATTCATTTAATTCATTACGATAATATGTACGCGGTATTGACTAAGATTTTACGTAAGGTGTTCAAAGAACACACAATATTTAAGTACGGATTTAATATTTCTCCCATGTATCGGAGATCAACCGGTAGGGTAATAGCTGTGACGGAAGACTTGTTGACGGCGAAGGTTAAAATTCCTTTGAGTATAAAAAACAGAAACTACGTCGGATCTATTTTTGGCGGGAGTTTATTTTCGGCAACAGACCCTGTGTTTATGATTCAACTCATCCATATTTTGGGAGATGCCTATGTGGTTTGGGACAAAGAGGCTACCATACGCTTTCGCAGACCTGCAAAAACAGATGCTTATGTGGTGTTTTCATTCAGTGAATCTGAAATTGAAACTATAAAAAAAAGGGTAGCGGAAGAGCGAGAAATAGACCTAGTCAAGGAAATAGAGATAACGGATACGTCAGGGGATATTGTATATGCCCAAGTTGTTAAAACAATTTACATTGCAGACAAAGAATACTACAAAAATAAAAGAAAGACTAGGAAAGCTGTCTAGCATCGGGAGTTTGATATTGCTGTTGAGCTGTTCTAAAACAGTAAAAAAGTATGATGATACAGCGGTTTTTCGTTATAATGAACACGCGAATATAACTTCGTTAGATCCGGCTTTTGCAAAAGATCAACGCAATATTTGGGCAGTACAGCAGTTGTTTAACGGTTTGGTTTGCCTGAACGATTCTTTGGAAGTGGCTCCTGATATCGCTAAGCGATGGGAAGTGTCTGAGCAAGGAAAGCGCTATACTTTTACTTTAAAAAAAGGAGTCTTTTTTCATAAGCATGCTGCTTTTGGAGCGTCGGAAACCCGTGAAGTTCAAGCGGCGGATTTTGCCTATTCTTTTGATCGTTTAATGGACCCTAAAGTAGCCTCTCCGGGGCGTTGGGTGTTACAGCAGGTAGCTGACTACAAGGCGGTGAATGATAGTACTTTTCAAATTCGTTTAAAGCAGGCGTTTCCACCTTTTTTAGGTTTGTTGGCCATGAAGTATTGTTCAGTGGTTCCAAAGGAAGTGGTGGCGCAAGAGGGAGACGAATTCCGAGCTAACCCCATAGGTACAGGACCTTTTTATAAGAAACTTTGGGTAGAAAACACCAAGTTGGTACTCCGTAAGCACAAACAGTATTTCGAAAGGGATTCTGTGGGGCAACAACTTCCGTATTTAGAAGCTGTCGCCATTACATTTTTACCGGACAAACAGAGTGAATTTTTACAGTTTATTCAAGGGAAGCTCGACTTCATGAAAAGTTTGGACGCCTCCTATAAAGACGATTTGCTGGCCCCTGATGGGCAGTTAAAAGAAAAATACCGCGCAGCGATAACTATGCAAACGGGCGCCTATTTAAATACAGAGTACTTGGGCTGCTTTGTAGAAAAAAATAGAGGAGGAGCCATACAATCGAAGAAAATTCGACAGGCAATCAATTATGGTTTTGACCGCGTTAAGATGATTCGTTTTTTGAGAAATGGAATTGGAAGTCCAGCGGTACACGGTTTTGTTCCGAGAGGACTGCCTTCGTTTAACGGACAACGCGGATATGATTACCAGCCTGATAAGGCACGGGAACTCGTTGCGGCCTATAAATCGGAAACTGGTGAACAGGAAGTAAAAGTAACGGTGACGACAAATAGCAATTATCTAGATATTTGTGAATATATTCAACGAGAACTGCAAAAGGTTGGAATAGAAGTAGCTGTTAATGTTGTGCCTCCTTCGGCCTTACGACAGGGAAAAGCGAATGGTAAACTACCTGTATTTCGCGCGAGTTGGATTGCCGATTATCCGGATGCCGAGAATTATTTGTCCTTGTTTTACAGTAAAAATTGGAGTCCAAACGGACCGAACTATACGCATTTTTCAAACGATACGTACGATGCATTGTACGAGAAAGCCATTCGAGAACCGCGAGCAGAAGAACGCTACCTCTATTATCAAAAAATGGATAGTATCATTATTGATGAAGCACCAGTGATTCCGCTGTATTACGATCAAGTAGTACGTTTTACACATAAGAATGTAAAAGGGGTTACGGTCAATCCTATTGATCTGTTAAAGTTAAAACAGGTTTACAAGCTTCCCAAGTAAGGGAGGGGAGGAGTAAACCTCCAAATTCTTATCCTAGCGTTCAAGCATACTGACAATGCGCTTGGTTTGAGTCGCTGTTGTTTTGGCTTCGTAAATCCAATCGATAAAGGCTTTTTGTAGGGTTTTAGGAGTAAAACCCCAAATTTTTATCCAAGCGTTCAAGCATACTGACAATGCGCTTGGTTTGAGTAGCCGTTGTTTTAGCTTCGTAAATCCAATCGATGAAGGCTTTTTGTTGTCCTTGGGGAAGGTTGATAAAGTTTTGATAGCAGTGCTTCGGTTCTTGTCGGAAACAAGCGATGATTTCTTCGGGAATGACTGTTTTAGATTCGTCGATGTAAATAGAAAGTTGTACAGTGTCTCCTGCCTCTTTGTTTATTTTCTTGCGAATGCTCGCTTTTACGGGTAAAAAAAGACTGCCGTCACCAAAGGGTAGTAGTTTGTGCTGAGTGAGCGATACGGTATCAATGTGACCGCTTACCGTTACCCAACCAAAGGGATTTTTCTTATTGGGAGAAATTTCAGGAACTCGTATATACGTCCATCCTCCTTTTCCCGGGAATTTTTCAAGTTGGCAGTGCTTGTCAAGTGTAGTCTTTAAAACAGTCATGGTATATTATTAGGTAGCAGGAATTCAAAAGCTAGTGGGCGTTGCTTGAGAAATAAAAAAGCAATCTGAACAGATTGCTTTTTGGTTATTTAAAAAACGAGTTCTTTAAGTTTATTTCCTATGGATTTTTTAATGTCTTTCGGATAGCTTCGATTCCCGTGGAACACGTCGGCCATGGCTTCGGTAAACTGCTGTCCGTATTTTTTTAATAAGATGTTGCGCAGGGTTTTTTGTTCGTAAAACCACTTTGAGAGCCATTCCCCAGTACGAATTTCTGGCAATAAGTTGGCTTCTAGCTTTGCTGCGTACAAGTCAGTTGCCAGGGAGGGAGCGCACTTGCTTTCAATGATTGCTTCGGCTACCAATTTTCCACTGTAGATGGCATTGGAAATTCCTTCAGCGGTAATAGGATCAGCAAAGCCAGCGGCATCACCGATAAGAAAAACGTTGTTTTTAACAAATCCATCTGTTCTCGGGCTTACTGGTATTTGGAATCCAAATTGTTTTTCGTGAACCACCTCTTTAATGCCTAACATAGTCAAGTATTCTTGGTAGTATTGTTTGAGGTTAATTTTAGTTCTCCTCGCAGAAGCAACGCCTATAGATAGGTGATTTTTTTTGGGGAAGCTCCATGCATAGCCATACGGAATGGCATCGATATCAAAACGAACAACTTTAGACAAGCGTTCAAAATCCTCTGCATTGACAGCTACCTCATATTCTAGAGCTGGAATCAGTTTGCGAGTATCTTCTTTCCATCCCGCCATTTTTGCTGTAGGGCTCAAGGCTCCATCGGCAGCAATGACAAAGGTGGCAGAGAAGTTTCCTTTGGTCGTTTCTAAAACTACGGTCTCTTCTTTGAAATCCAAACTTTTCAATTTGGCTTCTGTAAGTAGCGTAGCGCCGAGTTCTTTCGATTTTTCAGTGAGCATCATATCGAAAGAATCTCTCATTATCATGCTAATTGTCGGGTCTTGGCGTACGGTTTTAAAATGTAAGCTCTTACCCAAGTGAATATCGACTTGATGAAATTCTCTTTCTACTACTGTACTGATGTCAAAAGGAAGGTCTTTGCGACCGCGGTAAACAAAACCACCTCCACAAGTTTTGTATCTCGGTAGAGTTTCTTTTTCTATTAGTAAGGTAGATATTCCTTGCTTTGCTAAGTGAAAAGCAGTAGAGGCTCCTGAAGGGCCACAACCGATAACGGCTACGTCGTAATGTTTCATAGATTTTAGTTTATCCAGTTCTAAAAGTACTAATTTTGACTAGATATTACCAATTCATACGAGACATTATAGGGTAGTGGTCCGATAATTTTACTTTATTAAAGGTTTTAAAATGATTGACAGTACTGGATTTATCCGATAAAATAAAGTCGATTCGCATAGGATATAAGTATCTGAAGGTTTTTCCCATGCCAATACCTCGTTCTATAAAGGCATCCTTTCTGTCTTTCGATAATTGTTTATAGACCCATGAATACGCCGTGTTGTTAAAGTCACCACAGAGTACTTCTTTTCCCGTCCAGCTATTCTTATGGCTTAGCACTTGGAGGGTCTGATTGCCCTGCTTTTTAAATCCATTGGCCAATCGCTTCAGAAGGCGTTCTGAATTTTGTTCGCCAAAATTTTCTTTTTTAGGATTTATCTTCAGTGATTCTAAATGAACATTATAAATACGTATGGTATCTTTTTGTTTAACGATATCTATGTAAATACAGTTGTTAGCACTGTCTTTAAAATCGAGTGAACCCGAATTGATGATGGGAAACTTGGAGTAAATTGCAAGCCCAAATTTATCTGATTTTGACTTCGTTTTTACGTACTTAAACGGTAACCTAATATTGTTGGTGTTTGACTGGTAGTATTCCTGTAATGCCAAAACATCAGGTGATTGATTATTGACAAAATCGTATATCTGTTGTTCAATGGTACTGTCTTTATTCCATCCGTAGTAATTGAACATACGGACGTTAAAACTCATCACCTTTAAGTCGTCAGTTAAAATGAGCTCTTGATTGGAAAATTTAATCAAAGGAGGTGCCATAAACCAACCCAAAAGGAGGACTACACCGGACAGCAAGGTGTTTTTGTGTAATTTGATAAGCCAGTAAATAACAAAGCCCAGATTGAGCAATACCAGCAAGGGGACGAACAAGCTAACGATGGTTAAATACGGAATTCCTACCGGTGAAATATAAGGTAGAAAGTACGACAATAACAAGGCTGTCGCCAAAACTGAATTGATAAAAAATAAAAGTGAGTTGAGTATAGAAAATTTTTTCATTTAATTTTTTCCTTGTTTAAAGAGAAACTCCTTTTCCTCCGGACTCAGGGTTTCGTATCCCGATTTACTGATTTTATCTAGGATGGCATCAATTTCTTGCTGCGTTTTAGATTTGCTTCGTGTACGGTAGGTACCACTCGGCTTTTTACCAGAGTTATACACCGTTTTCAATGGGGATTTTTTCTTTTTCTTAAAGAGATTTCCAAAAGATTGGAACAAGGTGATTTCTTTATTACTGGCGTAGTATACGTAGAAGAAACCAAAAAGGGCTCCTCCTAAATGGGCCAATCGTCCTCCAGTATTGCCGATGGGTAACTGAATGAGATCGAGTACCATCCAAATAGCTGCGAGTATCCACAGTTTTACAAATCCAATTAAAGGGATTTTAACCTGATAATTGGGCAGGTAGGTAGCGATACCGATAAAAATCGCGGTAATTCCAGCAGAAGCACCGAGTAATATACTGCGTTGTACCTCTATCTCAAGTGCAGGGATGCTGTTGTACATCAGTAAAAACAGCGCACCTCCAAACGTAGTACCCAAAATGTAGAAGTTGAGTAGCTGTTTTGAGGTAAAATACTGTTTAAACAGATTTCCAATAAAAAATAGCGAGACGAGATTTAAAAATAGATGGATAAAATTTTCGTGCAAAAATCCAAAACTCAGGAGTGTCCACGGTTTTTTTAAGAGTTCATCCAAATCGGCAGGGAGTGCCAGCCAATCAAATAAAATATTTTCTGTGTTGAACAAGTGCGGACTCAGACGCCCTGATAAAAAGGTAGCAATGAATACGACGAGGTTAATGTAGATTAGTTTTTCAACTATTCCAGCGTGTTTGAACCTGTATTTTATTGTATCGACGATATTCATGGACTCGGGGTTTCTTTTAGGCGATATTACAATTGTCTAAATTGATTTTGTTTCCAATACCAAGCGATTAAAAATCCGATAAGTGCCCCACCTAAATGCGCAAAATGAGCGACATTTCCAATGGAGTATTTGGTGACACCGAAAAACAAATCTCCCAACAACATGATTGGAATGAAATACTTTGCTGCGATAGGTACCGGGAAGAAAATCAAGGCGAGTTTTGCATTCGGAAAACTCATGGCAAAAGCGACCAATACACCGTAGATGGCTCCTGAAGCTCCGACGGCTACTGAAGGCGGATTTCCAGAAAGGTAATTGACTAAAGTGTAAATTAGGGCGGCACCGATTCCTGCTGAAAAATAAAAAAACAAGAACTTTTTACTTCCCCACATTTGTTCTAATACAGACCCAAAAGCCCACAATCCATACATGTTAAAGAGGATGTGTGCAAAATCACCGTGCATAAACATATGGGTGACAAATTGCCAAGGTTGAAAATATGGATTTCCAATGTTGAACAGCGCAAAAAGCTCCAACATTATATCGTGCATGTTAGGCAATACATAGGTAGCAAGAAACAGCAGTACATTGACAAAAATCAAATGTTTTATGGCATCTGTTAATCTCGGCATGGTATAGTTGTTTGTTTAAATCAGATACTTACTAGCGCAAGCTAAATTTAAGTAATCTTTTTTGTTGTAAAAATTATTTATTTGTTAAAAATACCATCAATCTCTTGTAAGGTGAGTGTTTTAAAAATAGGCTTACCTAAAGGAGATGTGGTAGGTTCTTTACAAGAAAACAAGTTGTTTACTAAGTTTTCTTGCTCCTTACTACTCAGGGAGGTACCGGTTTTGATCGCTAGTGATTTGGCAAATGATTTCGCCATGACATCAAAGTGGCTAAAACTGGCATCCGGAACTTCCATCTGGATGTCGTCGAGTAATTGTTCAAGAATGAACGTGATTTGACTTTCCGTTATTGAGGTTGGAATTCCACGAATCACGACACTCTCTTTGGTGAATTCTTCAAACATAAAGCCGGCACTTTCCAAATCCGCTTTGATGCTGTAAATAATTTCGATATCCGATGATGGAAAGGAAATGGATACAGGAAAGAGTAATTGCTGACTACTCGCTTCTTTCACCGTGATATTTTCCAAAAATTCCTCGTAGAGCACGCGTTGGTGTGCCAAGGACTGATGGATGAGTACAACACCTGATTTGATGGTACTCAACAGGTACTTTTTTTGTATTTGAAAGGTTTTCCCAGTTTCTGTTTCTCGCGAATCATCAAACAGGGGCTCTTGATAGGTCGACTCAAAGAGTGGAGCACTCGAAGTTGGCTCTGAGCTGCTCATATCCGTATACAGTGCTTCCCATTGTCCAGGATCCTTTTTATAGTTACTCGTAAAACTCTTAGGAGTGCTTGGAGTAGGACTACTCGATCCTGTTTTTGGAACTGCTGGTGTACTTTTTGGTGGCTCACTCGTAGTTTCAGGAGTGAAGCTACTCGGTTCTGTTTTAAACGGATTAAAATTAGGATCCACCGTAATCGGAGGTACCGAAGGCTGATCTTTTTTACTGTAATCGTACGGTGTGTCAAAAGTGGAATTTCGATCGAAATCGAGTGGCGCAATAGTATACTGTCCTAAGCCGTGTTTTACAGTGGCTCTTAAAATGGCGTACAGGGCCTTTTCATTATCGAATTTGATTTCCGTTTTGGTCGGATGTATATTGATATCGATACTCGTTGTCGGTACTTCTAAAAACAGAAAGTACGACGGGTGTGACCCGGCATCTAACAACCCTTCAAAAGCGTTGACTACTGCGTGATTGAGGTAGGAGCTCTTGATAAAACGATTGTTTACAAAAAAGAACTGCTCACCGCGTTTTTTCTTAGCAAACTCGGGTTTGGCTACAAAACCGCGAATGGAAACCAAATCGGTTTGTTCTTCGATCGGTACTAGCTTTTCATTCATTCTCGTTCCAAAAACGGCTACGATGCGTTTTCTGAGATTGCTTTTTCGAAGGTGGTAAACCTCGTTGTTATTGTGGTGTAATAAAAAGGTGATATCGGGATGTGCAAGGGCTACTCGCTGAAATTCATCCACAATATGACGTGTTTCTATCGTATCCGATTTCAAGAAGTTTCGTCGGGCAGGAATATTGTAAAAAAGATTTTTTACCGCAATGCTCGTGCCTTTAGCTGCCGAAACACTTTCCTGTGAGCTCACTTCACTTCCTTCTATTTTAATAAGGGTACCGAGTTCCTGATCTTCTTGCTTGGTTTTTAACTCCACATGTGCAATGGCCGCTATGGAAGCTAGTGCTTCTCCGCGAAATCCTTTGGTGTGCAAGTTAAAGAGGTCCTTAGCATCTTTTATTTTTGAAGTGGCGTGGCGCTCAAAGCACAAACGCGCATCGGTAGGAGACATTCCCTTACCGTCGTCAATTACTTGAATAAGCGTTTTACCTGCGTCTTTTAAAAGTAGTTTGATCGAGGTTGCACCAGCGTCGATGGCGTTCTCAATCAGTTCTTTTACTACAGATGCGGGGCGTTGTACAACTTCTCCAGCAGCTATTTGATTGGCTACGTGATCAGGTAATAATTGTATGATATCAGACATTAATTAATTTCTTGATAAAAAGATTGAAAGGTCAAAGTCAATAATCCATAAAAAAAGGAAAACTAAGATGGCGATGATGATAACAATCGTTTTGTTAAAGCCTCCGTATTCGGAATTTTTAAATTCGTTAATAGCGGTATCAAATTTTCCTTTAATTGACTTCTTTTTACCTACTGTGACTCTGTGTTCATCAAACTTGTGTTTTATTTCATAGGGATTGCCATCCCCTTTGTAATATTTTGGTTTGTATTCAAACTTTTTATTTTCTCTTTTGATAAACTTCATAATGTAGGTATTTATCCGAGTACGTGCAAAAATCACACCATACCCTAAGAATTCAAAGTTACAGAATAAAAGAGAGGTGGTCAAACAATATTGTTAAAATGGCAGTGAAGCGCATAAAAAAAGCCAAAAACACGTTGGGTGCTTTTGGCTTTTTGAAGAACTTGAACTCCACAGGTTAAAATCCTACGGTAGTTTTTGTACTTTTTATATTCTTTAAGGCGGCCATTTTTACGGCTGCTACAGCACATTCAATTCCTTTGTTTCCGAGTTTACCTCCTGATCGATCAATAGATTGCTGTTTGGTATTGTCTGTCAATACACAAAAAATAACGGGAACGTCTTGAGCAATGTTTAAATCTACAATTCCTTGAGTTACTCCTTCACATACAAAGTCGAAATGCTTGGTTTCACCTTGGATAACATTTCCTATAGCGATTACGGCATCTAGTTTTTCGGTTTGTATCATTTTTTTACATCCGTAGACTAATTCAAAGCTTCCTGGAACCTCCCAAGACACGATGTTTTCTGCAAGAGAACCACAGTCAATTAAAGTGTCAACGGCTCCTTGGTGTAAGTTCTTTGTAATTTCAGGATTCCATTCTGAAACAACAATCCCAAATCGAAAAGATTTCGCATTTGGGATTGAAGCTTTATCGTAATAAGATAAATTTGTTGTTGCCATAAAGTAAGTTTGCCTATTGTAAGGCCTTCATGTTATTGTGCGTATTTCGCACTGTTAATATATTTTTCGATATCTCTTCCCTGATCAGAATCAGCGAAGTCTTTTTTAATCTGTGCAAATAAAGTTTCTGCTTTACTGTATTTTTTCAAATTCATTGCTACTTGTCCAGCTTTGAATAAGAATAAAGGAGTTGTAAAGTTATTCTTCTTTAAGTTAGCTGCTTTTTGATAGTAATCTAAAGCGTCTTCTGGTTGATCGATATCTGCAAAAGCATCTCCAATAGCACCTAAGGCTGTAGGTCCTAATAAAGCATCGTCAGAAGAAAAATCACTCAAGTACTTGATAGCATTTTTGTAATCTTTCATTTTTAAGTAAGAAATTCCTGCGTAGTAGTTCGCGATATTTCCTGCTTTCGTTCCGCTAAAGTTAGAAGCGATGTCGATAAAACCGTATTTTCCATTCACACCACCCTCGAGTGCTAAGGTGTACAATGAATCAGCTTTAACTCCTGCAGAAGTAGTTGCTTCGTCAAACAATACTCTTGGATGAGCCAATTCGTTTGAAGCAGTTTTCTCTGTAGGTACGGCGATAAGTTTGTTGTAGGCTAAATACCCTAAAATAACAACGGCAACAGCTACCAATCCGTAAAATAACGGCTTGCTATTGTTCTCTATCCATTGCTCAGATTTGTTAGCAGCATCGTCTAAGTTATTAAACACTTCGGCAGTGGTGCTTTGTGTTTCGTCAAACGTTTCTTCTACCTCTTGAACAATCTTCTCTTTTTTAGGTTTATAACCTCTTTTTTTGTATGTAGCCATAATCGCTTAAAAATTAGTGCCGACAAAAATAGTTTTTTTAATTGGATTTTAAAAACGGATTTTTCGTAAAATTTTCAATATTTTGCGCTACCTTTTTAGAAAGCTATTTTTACATGTACTTGCAGAAGATTTCGTTAGTGAATTTTAAGAATATAGAATCCCAAAGCTTCAGCTTTGAAAAAAAGATCAATTGCTTTGTGGGGAATAATGGTGTAGGGAAAACGAATGTGCTGGACGCTATCTATTATTTGTCTTTTGCTAAGAGCTATTTCAATGCTATTGCAGGGCAAAACATTCGTCATGGAGAAGATTTTTTCGTGATTGAAGGGGAGTATGAAATACGTAATCGCACGGAAAAAATAGTCTGTTCTTTAAAACGAGGACAAAAAAAGGTGCTAAAGCGAAACGGCAAAGCCTACGATAAGTTTGCTGAGCATATCGGGCAACTTCCGTTGGTAATCATTTCACCTGCGGATCGAGATTTGATAGTGGAGGGGAGTGAAACACGCCGAAAATTTATCGACGGAGTGATTTCTCAGCAGGACAAAAAGTATTTGCAAACGCTGTTGTCGTATAACAAGGTGGTAGCGCAGCGAAATGCCTTACTAAAGTATTTCGCAGCGAATAGGACCTTTGACGAATTGAATCTTAAAATTTACGACGAGCAGTTGATAACACTCGGTACGGAAATTTATCAGAAGCGATTGTTGTTTTTGGAAGAGTTTGTGCCTATCTTTAACGAGAAACACCGAGTGATTTCGGGAGGAAATGAGCAGGTCAACTTAAACTACAAGAGCCAGTTGCACGACGCGGAATTTGAAGCCGTGTTGGCAAAGAGTATGGAAAAAGATCGCTTAGTACAATACACTACTGCTGGGGTACACAAAGACGATTTGAGCTTTGAAATTACGGGGTACCCGATTAAGAAGTTTGGATCACAGGGACAGCAAAAATCGTATTTAATTGCATTAAAATTAGCGCAGTTTGAATTTATAAAAAAGCAGGCAGCGCTTACACCAATTTTATTATTGGATGACGTTTTTGATAAATTAGATGAGCAACGCGTCGCACAGATTATTGATTTGGTACACGAGGAAGAATTCGGACAAATTTTCATTACGGATACGCATGCAGATAGAACGGAAGAAGTTATTAAAAAACATAATTTAGAGTATCAATTGTTTCACTTGTAGTGAACGAGGTTTTATAATTTAGTTATTAGGAGGGGTATGGCGAAAAGAGAAAATGACAGCTTTGCAATCAAAGATTTAATGGGAGAATTTATTCAGCAAAACAACCTGAATAAAGGATTTCAGAAAATACACATAGAAGAAGCTTGGGATAAGCTGATGGGAGCAGGTGTGGCGTCTTATACCGATGAGGTGCGCTTGAACAACGGAACGCTGTTTGTTCGGTTAAAATCGTCTGTACTTCGTGAAGAATTAAGCTATGGAAAAGAAAAAATTGTCAAGATGCTCAACGAAGAAATGGGAGAGCCCTTGATTAAAAAAATACTGTTGGTTTAGGTATAACGAACAAAAAATACAGCGATAAAAAAAACTCACTAGTCCGCTAGTGAGTTTTTTTATGTGTTGCGTCAAAACGATGCTTAGAACATCTCTCTTCCTGAGAAATGGAAAGCTCCTTCGATCGCTGCGTTTTCGTCAGAATCTGAACCGTGAACCGCGTTTTCTCCGATAGAAGTAGCGTATAGTTTACGGATAGTTCCTTCAGCAGCTTCTGCTGGGTTGGTAGCACCAATTAACGTTCTGAAATCTTCTACAGCGTTGTCTTTTTCTAAAATAGCTGCAACAATTGGACCACGAGTCATGAATTCAACTAACTCTCCAAAAAATGGACGCTCACTGTGGATAGCGTAAAAAGTTTCAGCATCTCTCTTAGTCATTTGAGTTTTTTTCATCGCTACGATTCTAAATCCTGCAGCGTTGATTTTTTCTAAGATAGCCCCAGAGTGTCCGTTCTCTACAGCATCTGGTTTGATCATTGTAAATGTTCTATTTGTTGCCATTTATATTGTTCTTCTTTAATTAAAATCGGCGCAAAAATACGGTTTTTAATGTTATTCACAAGTTAAGGATAGATTTGTGTGAATTCTTGTTGTTTTTTTTGCTCGACACCGTTCATGGAAAACCGTAGTTGTAAGCGGTCAAAATCAATGCTAATGAGCCCGTAACTGCGTTCATGAATGACCTTGCCTTTTCTGTAGGTGTTGGGCTCTCCTTTGAATTTAGTATAGGCATGGGTTAGTCCACTCGAGGTAAAATCAATCAGTGGGTAGGGAAGTTTGTCTGAGGTGTATACCGAAAATTCAGAAATATGACGATCGCCGCTCAGGAGCACTACACGTGTGTTACGAGCTTTTTCAATAAGGTTGTGTAGGCGTTTTACTTCCTGCGGAAAGTTTGCCCATTTTTCAAATCCGTGTTCCGAGGATAAGAATTGTATGCTGGTCACAATAAAGGTAAACGTGTCGGTTGTGCTTAGAAGTTCTTCGGTTAACCATTCCCATTGAGCACTTCCTAGGATACTTTTATCGGGGTCCGATGACGGACCGTAGCGATGACCATGGGTGCCGGGCGTTAAATCATCGCGAAAATAGCGGGTGTCCAAACAGAATATTTTGACACTTCCTTTGGGGTGTTTAAATTGTTTGCTGTAGTAGATTCCCGCTCGGTTTCTACGGGAGTCATTTTTAGGCACTCTCAGAAAATCCAAAAACAACTGCTGACTTGCTGCTCGTTGGGTATAGTGTTTTCCAGCGTCGTTCTGACCGTAATCATGATCGTCCCAGGTACCTTCTATAGCAGTGTTTTTTTGTAATGTTCCATAGGCGGTATTTGAGGTTACTTCCTCGTAAAAGCGCTGCATTTTACGCATGTTCTTCGTGTCGGCATAGATGTTGTCTCCACCCCAAATCCATACATTGGGTTGTATGCGATTCAAATCGTTCCAAAAAGGGTTTGGTAAACGTTGGTTATTACAAGATCCGAAGGCGATGGTGAAATCGGATTTTTGTGAACTCATCTGTAATGTTTGTAGCAGAATTAAGACTGAGGAAAGTAGTTTCGTAAATTGTTTCATGAGCGTATTAATAAATGATTACGAAGAAACAAAAAGGAATCGATAGAAAGATTAATAGAAGTTTAATTTGTATCTTCGCCACTTATGATTTTAAAAAAATTCGAAGAACTTAAGTCATTTTTATCACAACCTCGAAATGTGGTAATCATAGGGCATAAAAATCCCGATGGAGATGCTGTAGGGTCTACCTTAGGGTTAAAACACTACCTTGATAAAAAAGGGCATACCGCTCAGGTATTGATGCCCAATGAATATCCTGATTTTTTACATTGGATTCCAGGTTCAGAAACAGTATATCGTTTTGACCGTCAAAACAACCAATCGGTAAAAGCTTTAAAAAGGTCGGATATCGTGTTTTTGCTTGATTTTAATGCGCTGCATAGAGTTGGACAGGACATGAAAAACACGTTGGAGCAGTATCCTAATGATTTTGCATTGATAGATCATCACCAACAACCCGATGATTTTGAATACATGTATTCGGATACTAGCATGTCATCAACCTGTCAAATGGTGTATAATTTTATCGAAATGATGGGCGATGTCGACATGATTGACGAAGCGATAGCCACCTGTTTGTACACGGGGATTATGACGGATACGGGATCGTTCCGATTCAGATCTACCACCAGTCGAACACATCGAATCATCGCTGATTTGATAGATAAAGGAGCAAAAAATGACCGTATTCATAGCAATGTTCACGATTCAAACAGTCAAAGTAGGTTGTTACTTCTAGGAAGAGCACTCAGTAATTTACAGGTGTTGCCGGAATACAAAACCGCTTTTATTACCATTTCGGATCGTGAAAAGCAAGAGTTTGCCTATCAAAAAGGAGATACAGAAGGAGTAGTGAATTATGCATTGTCATTAAAGGACATTGTATTTGGTGTCATTTTTATTGAAGATGTAGAACAGGGGATTATTAAAATATCCTTTCGATCGAAAGGGAGTTTTTCTGTAAATCAATTTGCGCGAAACCATTTTAGTGGGGGAGGTCACGACAATGCTGCAGGAGGTAGAAGTGAATTGTCAATGACGGATACTATAGAAAAGTTTAAAGCGTTATTACCACAATATGAAACCGACATACAAACCTCTTACAATCAGTAATATTTTTCTTAGTTTTGGACTGTTGTTTCTGGTGGCTTGCCAAGAACCGGTTCCTAGACGACCGAAAAAACAAGGAAAGCAGCACTTCTACAAAGAAGTTATTCGTGAGAATAAAATGCTCAATACGAAACAAAAACAACGTATTGCCAATTGGATTGCAAAAGATACCTTGCACCAATACATCGAAAGTCCGAACGGATATTGGTATTACTTTGCCGAGAAAGACTCGTTGGCAACGCAGTATCCCAAACTCAATGATATTGTACTCGTTGAGTACAAAGTGGCCGATTTATTTGGGAATATGATTTACGATACACAAAAAAGAGCGTATAAGGTAGACAAGGAAGACTTTATTCCTGCTTTGCAAGACGGTATCAAAAAAATGAAAAAAGGAGAGCGTGCTGTATTTGTTATACCGTCCTATAGTGCCTACGGAATTACAGGTGACGGTGATAAAATTGGAGTACATCAGCCCCTGTTGAGTGAGGTGACCTTACTCGATATTAAAACAGAAGAAAATAACAACGATAAAACAGATTAATTAAAATGAAAATAACCAAATTTTTAGCAGCTGCTGCAGTAGGATTGACGATTGCTTCATGTAGCAATCCGGGACAAGTAAAAGAGAAGAGTTCGTTAAATTCAGAGATCGATTCGTTGAGTTATTCTATTGGTCTTGATATGGCCAATAAGATCAAAGCGAACTTTAAAGAAATGGATCACGATTTGTTTGTACAAGGATTCCGTAACGGTATTGATTCAACCAACTTGCTTATCGAAAGTGCTGAGGTAAACAATATCATTCGCGCTTATTTCCAAAAGCAGCAAGAAGCTAAAATGAAAGAGTTTCAAGAAGAGCAACGCAAGAAAGCAGAAGCTGAGTTTGGTGAGTACAAAAAAGAGAATGAAAAATTCTTAGAAGAGAACAAAAAGAAGCCAGGAGTAAAAACTACTGCTAGCGGATTACAGTACGAAGTAATCAAAGAAGGTGAAGGAACACAACCTACAGCGGAGGCTACGGTAAAAGTACACTATCACGGGACCTTGATTGACGGAACTGTATTTGACAGTTCAGTGGAGCGTAAAGAACCTATCGAGTTCGCTTTAAATCGAGTGATTAAAGGGTGGACAGAAGGATTACAATTAATGAAGCCGGGAGCTAAATACAGGTTCTACGTACCACAAGAATTAGCTTATGGAGCAACTCCAAGACCAGGAGGGAAAATTAAACCTTTCGCGGCGTTAATTTTTGACGTTGAATTATTGGAAGTTAAATAATTGAAAAATTTTAAAGGTAAATAGGTTAGTGAGCGCTAACCTATTTCTTTTTTTTAATCATTTTAGAACATGAAAAAATTACATCTTTTAGTAGTAGCTGTCCTTGCGTTATTAGCGAGTTGTAAATCGGTTAAATACCCTGATTTAGGTGAAGGGCTCTATGCGGATATTCAAACCAACAAGGGAGACATACTTATTAAGTTGCACGAGAAAGAAGTACCGATGACCGTTGCAAATTTTGTTTCCTTAGCAGAAGGTACCAACCCTCAAATGACCGATTCTATAAAGGGAAGTCCTTACTACGATGGAACCAAGTTTCACCGTGTTATCAAAGACTTTATGATTCAAGGAGGTGATATTACAGGGACTGGACGAGGAAATGCAGGCTATCGTTTTGCCGACGAATTCCCTTTAAATGAAGAAGGTAAGTTGATTTTCCGTCACGAAGGACCTGGAATTCTGTCAATGGCAAATTCAGGAAAGGATACAAACTCGAGTCAGTTTTTTATTACCCACAAGGCGACTCCTTGGTTAGACGGGAAGCACACGGTTTTCGGTCGTGTAGAAGTCGGGCAAAACATCGTGGATACTATTGAGCAAAACGATTATATCAATAAAGTAGCTATCATACGCGTAGGAAAAGATGCTAAAAAGTTTGATGCGGCAAAAGTTTTTGAAAAAGAATTGTTGATGGTTGCTGAAAAAGAAGAGGCACGCAAGCGAAAATTGGAAGAACTGCGCAAGAAGTACCTCGAAGAAATGGGGTACTACAAAACAACAGTAACCGATTCGGGATTGCGTATTTTAGAATTGCAAAAGGGCAACGGGAAAAAAGTAAATCCTGCTTTGCCAACTACGGTACATTACACGCTTTATTTAACTGACGGGACTAAAATAGATTCGAGTATCGATAAAGGACAACCTTTTGTGTTTACGATGAACGAACAAGATTTAATTGCCGGGTGGAAAGAAGGTGTAAAAACGATGCGCGAAGGTGATAAATCGCGATTCTTTATCCCGTATTACTTAGGATATGGAGAGCGCGGAATTGGGCCGATTGCGCCGAAATCGGATTTAATTTTTGAAGTTGAAGTTTTAAAAGTAGGGAAGTAAATTGATAGACAAAATAGTACAATTAGACCAACAGTTGCTGATTTACATCAACAACTTGGGGAGTGAGACTTTTGATGCCTTTTGGTTACAAGTTACCAATCAGTTCAGCTGGATTCCGCTATTCGCGGTAATTTTGGTCTTGCTTTTTAAAAAGTTAGGATGGAAAAAAGGAGCGTTTACCCTGTTGTTTATTGTGGCTTTGGTCGCTTTTTCTGATCAATTCACCAATTTGATAAAAAATAGCACAGGTAGGTTGCGTCCGTGTAATAATGAAGCGATCCGACCTTTCTTGAGAACCTTCGAATACCGTCCGGGAGGTTTTAGCTTTTGGTCAGGGCACGCGTCGCTTTCAGCTACCTTTACCACCTTTATCATTTTATTATTTAGAAAAGGATCAAAGTATTGGTATGCCCTTATCCTGTTTCCTGTACTTTTTGGTTTTAGCCGAATGTATTTGGGAGTTCATTTTCCGTTAGATATTACGGCGGGTTACGTATCCGGTATTGTTCTGGGAACGGTACTTTTTTGGTGCTATAGAAAATTATACGCCCGTGTATTCCACACCGAATATCAATTGTGATAGCGGAGTGCATACCGTGAATAGTGCGGTATATACATAGGTCAACAAAGAAGGTGTTTTCTCAGGAAAATACCTTCTTTTTTTTAGAGTGTGCTGAAAATATACTATCTTGCATTTATTATGCACGCATAATAAATTAACAAAAACTATCAAATTATGACGAAGTACAAACATATTTTTGAACCGTTAGATTTGGGCTTTACGACACTTAAAAACAGAGTGTTGATGGGGTCTATGCATACGGGGCTCGAAGAAGAAAAGGATGGAATTCACAAAATAGCTACCTACTATGCAGAGAGAGCTAGAGGAGGAGTAGGTTTGATAGTTACTGGAGGAATTGCGCCTAATTTTCAAGGTTGGACCGCACCGTTCTCTGCGCGAATGAGCTCGAAAAAGCACGCAAAACACCACAAAGTAATAACTGATGCGGTACATAAAGAAGGAGGGAAAATTTGCATGCAAATTTTGCATACAGGTCGTTATGCTTACCATCCGTTAAGTGTAGCACCTTCTGCGATTCAAGCACCAATAAATCCATTTAAGCCTTTTAAATTGAAAGAATCGGGAATTAAGAGAACGATTCGCGATTTTGTCAATTCTGCAAAATTGGCCAAGTTAGCTGGTTATGACGGGGTTGAAATTATGGGGTCTGAAGGGTACTTGATCAATCAATTCATCGCAACGCGTACCAATACCCGAACAGATCGTTGGGGAGGAGCGTATGAAAACCGAATTCGTTTAGCAGTACAATTGGTAAAGGATACACGAGCGGCCGTAGGAGAAGATTTCATTATTATTTTCCGTCTGTCGATGCTCGATTTGGTAGAAAAAGGTTCTTCTTGGGAAGAGGTTGTACAATTGGGAAAAGAGATAGAGAAAGCAGGGGCTACAATTATCAATACCGGAATAGGGTGGCACGAAGCTCGTATTCCTACTATAGCCACGTCAGTGCCAAGAGCTGCTTTTACTTGGGTTACCCAAAAAATGAAAGAAGAGTTAAGCATTCCGTTGGTGACCTCAAATAGAATTAATATGCCTGATGTTGCTGAACGAATTTTGGCTGAAGGGCACGCAGATATGGTATCGATGGCACGTCCGTTTTTAGCCGATCCTGAATGGGTAAACAAGGCAGAACAGGAGCGTGAAGATGAGATTAATACCTGTATTGCTTGTAACCAAGCATGTTTAGATCACGTTTTTGAAAAAAAAATAGCGAGTTGTTTGGTAAATCCAAGAGCCTGTCACGAAACTGAATTAAATTATACACCTACGACAAACGCCAAGCGCATAGCAGTGGTAGGAGCAGGACCAGCCGGACTTGCAGCAGCTACAGTGGCAGCGCAGCGCGGTCATCAGGTTGTATTATTTGACGGAGAGAGCGAAATTGGAGGGCAATTCAATATTGCAAAGCAAATACCTGGAAAGGAGGAGTTTTACGAGACGATTCGTTATTTCGGGAAACAGATCGAATTACACAAGGTTGACTTGCGCCTGAATACGAGAGTGTCGGCTGAAGACCTGATTGCAGGAAATTACGACGAAATTATATTGGCAACCGGAATTACACCGAGGACACCAGGAATTGAAGGTATGGAACACGAAAAAGTACTTACGTATATCGATGTCTTAAAACACAAGAAAAAAGTAGGGAAAAGAGTGGCGGTTATCGGAGCTGGAGGTATTGGTTTTGACGTGTCGGAATACTTGACCCACGAAGGTGAAAGTACGAGCCAGAATATCGATGCTTGGTTGCGTGAATGGGGTATTGACAAGAGCTTACAAGCGCGAAGTGGAATTGAAGGAATGACCCCTGAAGTACACCCTTCACCACGTGAAATATTCATGTTTAAAAGAAGTAAAGGGAAGTTTGGAGGAAACCTAGGGAAAACCACAGGGTGGATACACCGAGCCAACCTTAAGAAAAAGAATGTGCAATTCATCAATGAGGTACAGTATACCAAAATTGACGATCGAGGATTGCATTACGTACAAGGTGAGGAACAGAAGGTGTTAGAGGTGGATCACGTAATTGTTTGTGCGGGTCAGGTACCCTTTAAAGAATTGTACGAGCCTTTGAAAGCAAAGGGAAGTTCAGTACATCTGATTGGAGGAGCCGATGTGGCCTCTGAGTTGGATGCAAAAAGAGCCATTAATCAAGGAAGTAGAGTGGCAGCAGCCCTTTAAAAATAATTTGTTAACAACTGTAAAAAGCCTCTTTTCTCCGGTTATCGGAGGAAGGAGGTTTTTATTTTACCGGGAGAAATCCTTAAAAATGGATCGTTCAATTAATATCGATGTCAAATTTTATTTTCTTGGATAAATAATTACGATATTTGCTTTTACTAATGAAATGCTAAAGGCAAAATAATTCGCTTTTAGCCGCTTAAAATAAAGATATAGTAATTATGGCAATGAATAAAAACACGGTTCTTGGATGGGCTACCTTAATTATGGTTTTAATGGGGATACTGCTGGTCGCTTTAGCAGTATTTAAATACGATGAAATAGCGGGATACGGATTTGGAGCAGTAGGATTGGGATTCTTCGCAAATGCATGGGTGTTTAATGCTTTAAAAGGAAGAGTGTAATATTCTTTACTAAATTAGAAAATACAAAACAATGAGTGACGATAAGAAGGTCATCTTTTCGATGAACAAGGTTTCAAAAACCTATCAAAGTACAGGTAAACAAGTATTAAAAGATATTTATTTAAGCTTTTTTTACGGAGCGAAAATTGGTATTCTCGGTTTAAACGGATCGGGTAAATCAACCTTGTTAAAGATTATCGCTGGAGTAGAAAAAAATTACCAGGGAGACGTGGTGTTTTCTCCGGGCTACAAGGTGGGATACTTAGAGCAAGAGCCACAACTTGACGAAGATAAAACAGTACTAGAAGTAGTAAAAGAAGGAGTTGCTGAAGTGGTAGCTGTATTGGACGAGTACAATAAAATCAACGATATGTTTGGTTTGGAAGAAGTGTACTCTGATCCGGATAAAATGCAAAAGCTAATGGACAAGCAAGCGGAGCTTCAAGATAAGATTGACGCATCAAATGCTTGGGAGTTGGATACGAAATTAGAAATCGCCATGGATGCCTTGCGCACTCCTGATGCAGATAAGAAAATTGGCGTACTTTCAGGTGGGGAACGCCGTAGAGTTGCCTTGTGTCGCTTGTTGTTACAGGAGCCGGAAATCTTATTGCTCGATGAGCCTACCAACCACTTAGATGCAGAGTCTGTTCACTGGTTAGAGCAGCATTTAGCGCAGTACAAAGGAACGGTAATTGCCGTAACGCACGACCGTTATTTCTTGGATAATGTTGCTGGATGGATTTTAGAACTCGATCGCGGTGAAGGAATTCCTTGGAAAGGGAACTACTCTTCTTGGTTAGATCAAAAAGCGAAGCGTTTAGCACAAGAGAGTAAAGCAGCTTCAAAAAGACAAAAAACCTTAGAGCGAGAGCTCGATTGGGTGCGTCAAGGAGCAAAAGGACGCCAGGCAAAGTCAAAAGCGCGTTTAAAGAACTACGACAAGTTATTAAACCAGGATCAAAAGCAGGTAGAAGAAAAGCTGGAGATCTATATTCCTAACGGACCTCGATTAGGAACTAACGTAATAGATGCCGCTGGTGTGTCAAAAGCTTTTGGTGACAAGCTCTTGTACGAAAACTTAGAGTTTAGTTTACCGCAGGCAGGAATCGTTGGAATTATTGGACCTAACGGTGCTGGTAAGACGACTATTTTTAGAATGATTATGGGAGAGGAAACCCCTGATAACGGAACTTTCTCTGTAGGAGACACAGCAAAAATTGCCTATGTTGACCAAAATCACGCTAATATCGATCCAAACAAAACTATTTGGGAGAACTTCTCAGAAGGACAAGATTTGGTAATGATGGGAGGTAAGCAAGTAAATTCAAGAGCCTATTTAAGTAGGTTTAACTTTTCAGGGAATGAGCAAAACAAGAAAGTTGCTACACTTTCTGGAGGGGAGCGAAACCGCTTGCATTTAGCAATGACCTTAAAAGAGGAAGGAAATGTATTACTGCTTGATGAGCCTACCAATGATTTAGATGTAAATACACTACGTGCCTTAGAGGAAGGTTTGGATAATTTTGCTGGATGTGCCGTGGTAATCTCCCACGACCGTTGGTTCTTAGATAGAGTGTGTACACATATCTTAGCTTTTGAAGGAGACAGTCAAGTGTACTTCTTCGAAGGATCGTTCTCGGAATACGAAGAAAATAAAAAGAAGCGTTTAGGCGGTGATTTAATGCCAAAACGTATCAAATACAAGAAGTTGATTCGATAAGTAATTTCGAGTGTTATACAGCTTAGGAAAAGAGTCTCCAGTAGGGGGCTCTTTTTTTGTGGAGAACTGTACCTTATGTGAATGTTGGACATAAAAAAAAGCTTGTGTTTACTACAAGCTTTTTTCTTTGATCCCCTAAAAAAAATCCGAAGCGTTCACTTCGGATTAGCGGAGAAAGAGGGATTCGAACCCCCGGTCCTGTTACAGACAACGGTTTTCAAGACCGCCGCATTCGACCACTCTGCCATTTCTCCTTTGCTAGCGGTCATTGCCGTTAGCGGGTGCAAATATAGAACCTTTTTTTAAATATGAAAAGGGTTTTGAAGGAAAAATTCAAGCCGTTGGAAGCACTTTTAGGTAACTGTTTTGTTTGCAGTGGATTATTGTGTTATTTTTTTTTGTCTTTTTTTTGGGGATTACTCGAATAGTGTAGTCTTGTATTAAAAAGGACCTGTAGTGTACTGTAAGGTGTATTTTTTATGGATGTAGTAAGCATAAGTTGTAGCAACAAAAAAAAGCTTGTGATAAACAAGCTTTTTTTTTCTTTAATCCCCTAAAAAAAATCCGAAGCTCAAGCTTCGGACTTGCGGAGAAAGAGGGATTCGAACCCCCGGTCCTGTTACAGACAACGGTTTTCAAGACCGCCGCATTCGACCACTCTGCCATTTCTCCTTTGC
>NZ_JBSWYF010000016.1:0-42841 GCF_056160945.1 Tenacibaculum sp. AWR4_210 | reverse complement strand
TTGAACCCGTGACCTCAGGGTTATGAATCCTGCGCTCTAACCAACTGAGCTACCTCGCCTGATTGCGGGTGCAAATATAGCAACATTTTTTGATTGAGCAATATTTAAAATAAGTTTTTTTTTAATTTTAATTTCTCTATATTGTCGCACAAACAAATAATGTAAATGAGTAAAGTTAAATTTGAACTAGAATTCCCAATTCATGCTTCTCCCAGCATGCTGTATCAATATCTAGCCACCCCTGCCGGATTAGAAGAGTGGTTCGCTGATCGAGTGAACTCGAGAGGAAAACAAATTACTTTTATTTGGGATGATGCTGAAGAGGAAGCAAAAATCATTGCTAATAAAGCCGATGAGCGCATTAAATTTAAATGGACCGAGAGTGAAGGCGATGAAAGCTATTTCGAGTTCAAAATTAATGTAGATCCGCTTACCAAAGATGTAGCGGTATTAGTTACGGATTTTGCCGATGGAGATGACGAGGTAGAAGAGGCAAAGATGTTGTGGGAAAATCAAATTGAGGAGCTAAAACATACAATTGGAGCCTAGCTTCCTTTTTGTTTCATAAATTAACTCGACAATTGTCGGGTTTTTTTATGCCGTAACTTTTCTGAAATTAGTAATTTTGCCACCTAAAACTAACACCATGGTAAATATTAATGGAACCTTAATTCCATCAAACGATTTCCAAATTACCTATCAGAACCGAGCGTTTAAATACGGTGATGGTATTTTTGAGAGTATTAAAGTCCTCAATGGTAAAGCGGTCTTTTTCGAGGATCATTATTTTAGATTGATGGCTTCTATGCGTATGTTACGTATGAAAATTCCAATGGCCTTTACCTTAGAATACTTACAAGAAGAGGTGCTAAAAACGGTGAAAGCTCAGGAAAACCTCGCTGATGTGATGCGTGTACGCCTTACGGTTTACAGAAAAGATGGCGGGCTGTATACACCAGCGACCAATGAAGTTGATTTTGTTATCGAAGCTGGAGCACTCAACAGTCAGGTGAAAGAGCAGTATCGAATTGATTTGTACAAAGATTTCTATAACTATTCCGGAATGCTCTCTACCGTAAAAACGACCAATAGAATGCTCAATACTTTGGCCGCAGTATTTGCTGAGGAAAACGAGTATGACAATTGTATTCTATTAAACGAACGTAAAGGCGTTGCTGAAGCAACCAATGGAAACGTGTTTTTAGTGAAAGGAACTACGATCAAAACGCCAGCCTTAACGGAGGGATGTATTAAGGGAATCATTAGGAAAAAGCTTATTGATATCTTAGAAAAACACCCAGAATATACCATCGAGGAAACGGTAATTTCTCCATTTGATATCCAAAAAGCAGACGAAGTATTTATTACCAATGCAATCACAGGTATCCAGCCCGTTACCCACTATCGCAAAAAGGTATTTGGGACGGCAATTGCAAATAAATTACAAAACAGCTTACGCATCGCCAGTATTACGGGCTAGTTAAGCTGCACATCACTGGGTGCGTTTGCCCATAATTGGTATTCGCCCCCTTTTTCTAGAAGTTGATCCTTCCAGTACGATTCGTCTTTAATATTGAAAATATTAGGGTACTTGTTTTTTGATACAAACCACGAATTGGTGCGCAGTTCATCTTCTAACTGCTGAGAACCCCAGCCAGAGTATCCTAAGAAAAAACGAATGTCGTTGGGCTGTATTTGGTGGGTGTTTAACAGCTCTTTTAAACAGTCAAAATTACCACCCCAATATATACCGTCATTCACTTCAATGCTGTTGGGTAATAATTCGGGAACCTGATGTATAAAATACAGGTTGTCTTGCTCTACGGGACCTCCGTGATACACCGTAAAGTCACAATCAATATCCGGGACTAAATCTCTTAAACTATAATGTAATGGTCGATTCATTATAAAACCTACTGAACTGTCGTCAGAATGTTCAGTTAATAAAATAATGGTTCTGTTAAAAGATTGATCAGTTAATATCGAAGGCTCCGCAATCAACAATCTACCCTTACTCGGTTTTACTATGTGCCTACTCATATAAGTGTATTTAAAACTCTAATATAAGTAAAAATTAATAAAACTTTAACACAAAACGTGAAATATGTTAAATTATAAACCTTGAAGCGCTTCGATTACTTCATTTCGCTTTCGCACAGAAACGGGAATGCTTTGTTTGTTGTGCAGTACAATATAGCCACCGTCCGATTTAACGTACTCTTTTACAAAGTGTAAGTTGATAAGGTGACTTTGGTGTACACGTAAAAATTCATACTCTTTTAAGATGTCCGCAAAGTATTTTAATGTTTTACCCACAAGGATCTTTTGACCGTCGTTCATGTAAAATTCAGTGTAGTTATTGTCCGATTTGCAGTGCACTATGTCGTCTAAATTCACAACTTGAATCTTATCAGAGGTGTGCAGCGAGATCTTTTTAGGGCGTTTGTGAGGTTGGTTAATGGATTCTTGAAGTACAGATAGCTGTTCTTTGTTGGGGTGTAACTGGCGTTTCGCTTTTTCGATGGCCTCACTCAATTCTTCGGGGTTATAGGGTTTTAGAATGTAGTCTATGGCGGCAAACTTAAAGGCTTTAATGGCGTATTCATCACTAGCCGTTACGAATATTACTTTTGATTTTAGGTTCGGATGAATCTCTAATACGTCAAATCCAGTGCCATCACCTAGCATGATATCTAAAAATAAGAGGTCTGGTTGTTGTGAACTCAGTAATTTAGAAGCTGAGATTACACTGTGAGCGGTACCGCTAATTTCAATTTCAGGGTGATAGGTGTTGAGGTCGTTCTTGAGGAGGTCAAGAGCGGCAGGAATGTCGTCAACTAAGAGGGCAGTAAGTGCTGTCATGGCGTTTAAAAATCTGTTTTTAATGGTATTTTAATGGAAACTTTGGTACCGACAACGCGATCGTTCTCTTGTAATTCTTCAAAAGTGAGGGCGCTTCCGTAGGCTAAGTTGGCAATGCGTTCTTTCGTAACCTTAATGGCGAGTGATTTGTGTGATTGCGTCGTTTTATTTTTTTGCGACTGGTAAATTCCCATCCCATTATCGATAATATCACAATGTAAAAAATCGTGTCGATCGTAAAAGTTAAGAGTTATAGATCCGTCGTTTTTGTGTTGAATTCCGTGTTTGATACTGTTTTCAACAAAAGGTTGTATAAGCATCGGCGGAATGAGTATCTCTTCGGGATCACAAGATAGGTTAGGGCTGATCTTGAAATCAAAATTAAACGGACTCATCTGCTGTTCCAAGGCCAAGTAATTAGTCAAGGTTGTAATTTCTTCTTGAAGGCTTACTTCTTCCTGACGTGATGTATTGAGTATACTTCTTAATAAACTCGAGAATTTATTAATGGTAAAGGTCAATTCTTGGGTTTTACCGGCCAGTCCCATCGATTTTATACCGTTGAGTACATTGAAAATAAAATGAGGATTCATCTGTAGTTGCAATGCCTTTTGCTCAAGGGTCAACAGGTGGTTTTCTAGTTCCAATTGTTGAATTTTCGCTTCGTTTTTAGCACGTATTTTTTTTACGGTCAAATAGGCGCTCAGCACTATCAGTAAAAACACGCCAATACCACTGCTCCACAAAAACCAAGTTTTTTTGTAAAACGGCTTATCGATGTAAAATTGAAAGGCAATGGGAGAGCTTTCCTGTTCATTAGCGATTTTTGACTGTACGTGAAAGGTGTAAGATCCCGCCTGTAAATTGGCCAGATTCACTTGGTTGTGATTGGTCCACGGGCTGTATTCGTCATTGAGTTTGTATCGGTAATACACCTTTTTGGGGTTGTTGATATCAATTGATTTATAGGTAAAACTCAAGTGGTTTTTACTAGGAGGAAGTTGTAAGATACCGTTGTAGTTGTTAAAGTTTATACTGTCAATTGTTTGGTAGACTACCGCGATATCTTCAAAAGAAATGGCGGGTTTTTCTTTGTTGGCTTTAAGCAAACTCTCCAGCTTTATCAGTCCTCGATTTGAGGTTCCAATCCATATATTTTGTTGACGGTCTTCTGCGATGTCTGTAATTGAGTTGGTATTGAGTGAGTTGTATTTGTTTATTTTACGGTTAAAACTAAAATCACGGTTTAAGATTTCAATTCCATGGGTATGCGAAAAGAGCCAATATTGGTTTTTGATGTACTTGATACCGGCAACATTGTAAAGCGTGGTGGATAGGGTAGTGATTTCAGTTGGGCTTATTCGCTTAATACCCTTATTCTTAGTCGTGGCAATCAATTGCTGCTCGCCTTTTAGCAAGGCGGTGACATTACCGTCACATACTTTTTTTATTTGTTGTGGTACGGTGAGGTGGTCGAGCTTCCAAAGGCCCTTAGGAGTGGCCAACCAATACCAATTAAAGGCATAAGCGAGCGCGTTTACCTGATGTTGGTCTATGGTCATATTGGTTCGAAGTGGACTGATAAAATCGTCTTTGACTAGGGCAATTCCCTTATCCGTACCGAGTACGATTTTCGCATCCAACTGAGCAATGCAATGTACTTTTTTACTTTCGAAATAGCGGAAGGCATCTTGATCTTTAATATAGAAGGCTTCATTGCTCCCCAGTAGTAATTGGTTTTCCAACGGAACTAGCGTAGTGAAGTAGTTGCTTTGTAAGCCGTCTTTTCTGGTAAAATGAGTAAAATCTCTACCGTCAAAACGCGTGATTCCCTTGTTAGATCCGAACCACAAATAGCCCAGACTGTCTTGGGTAATGCTCGTAACGCGATTGCTCAATAATCCATTTTTTACACTGTAGTTTTTTTGACGTTGATACTGTGTGTCAAACGATATTTTATTGGTGAGCACAAAGCTGTTTTCTTGAGGCGCTTGTCCCTGCACAACCCCGAGGAACCACCAATATCCGATAGCAATAAGTAACTTTCCTAGTTTCATAAAACAAACTTACTAAATTATATGGAAGCCCCTAGCAAATAACCGCCCACAATGAGCGGTTATTGGGGTGAATTGTTTTTACTTCATGGCGTACAATCGTTTGTTGTTGGTATCTGGTTTTACGTGCTCCAAATCGCCATAGGGTTTGGTGATGGGTTTGAGTACACAGAGTACTGTACTGAGCCCTGTAATGGTGAGTTGGCTATCTTTAACACGGTATCTCCAACGAAATTTATGAACGGGAATATTCAGTTTTTCCACTTCCTTTTTCAGTTCTGTATGATTGGTGATCCAACTGATGAGTTCGGCATTTGAGGTAAAGCTCGGAATTTCATCATCCGAATTTTTGTAGTCTATTTCCAAGGTAACCGGAACGTTGTATTGTTTGGTATAGGGCTCACCAACATAGCGCTCGCGCTCATTGGTAAGCGCCGAATACCATTCTATCTCCTTTTCATTTGGGTATTTCTTTGCGATTTCTTTCGATAAATCAACTTTTCCAGGCGATTCTGCCGTCGGGTAAAATACGTAGTACGGCTGTGCCATGTAATGATTGCTAAACGATCCTCCAAACACACTGAAATACGGAGAAGCAATTACTTGAGGTGTTTTATCCGTGATAAAAGCAGCTTTTAAGGTATTAATTAACTGGGTGTTTTGAGCCAATTCATTGATGTGGAAAATAAGTTTGCTCTCATCAGTTAGTACGTTTTTTAAAGCCGGTAAACTACCGTTATCAATACATTCTTGTAAATTTTTAGCGCTGGCCTTTGTTCCGTTTACCGTGGTTTCAAGTTGGAGGCCGAACTGAGGTTTGTTGTTGTTTACAATATGAATATCTCCATAAGGATGTGCGGTGGCGTTTGTGTTGAGCCAGTCAATAATTTCCTCTATGGCAAAGGTTCCTTCTACCAATTGATAGTTTTTACCTCCAAAGTACTTTTTGGCACCTTCGTAGTATCCCGCTTGGTCTTTGTCGTATCCGGTTAAGAAAACCACGGGTGTTCTCACTGATTTTTTGGACGGACTTTTGACCGTCTCCGCCATTTCTTGGTGAGTACTATGTTGAGTAGCCTGCTCACTTTTCGCTTGTTTACAACTGATAAAACTGCTGGTTCCTAGAATTAAACTCAATCCTAATGCTGTGGTGCTGATTACTTTTTTCATAATTTTATTGTTTTAAGGTTACTGTTAAATTTTCTGTAGGCAACGGTTGATTAGCATAGGTGTTTAAGAGTTTGCATAAGTTTCGATCGGTAGACCAAAACCCATTTTCTAATCGTTCCGTTTTAATGATCTGTCCAGTGTCATCTGTATGGATTTTAACTTCGCGGTATTTGGTTAAATAAGGGATTAATATGAATGTATATGGAATATTGTTTATCATGGTTTTGTGCTTTTGATACTTCAAAGGTAGGAGAGAAGCCCAGCGTTTTTTGGCGGTAATTAGAATTCGTATCGATGAAATTAGAATTCGTCGAAAATAGCAACAGCTCCCGTGAAGAGAGCTGTTGAAGAGGTGTTTGTTTAGGATTAGTAGCAGTCCGTTTTGAGACGTTTTTGTTGAAGGAGTTTTGCTGTATTGAGTGAGGTATCCTTCAATATTTCCGAGTCTAGTAATTCCCGAACAGCTTGTAGCATTGCCAGTGAGCCACAGATGTACATTTCTGCACCGTCGAGTAGTTGGGTACGTAGTTCGTGTTTATTGCGACGCAAAGCATCCTGAACGTATTGTTTTTCGGAATTTTCTCTGGAATACACCAGGTGACATGCTCGCAGTTTTTGTTGTTGCTCTGCCTGTTCTAAAATAGGAGCAAATAGCTGAGATGCAGCTTTGGTAGTTCCTCCCCAGTACAAATTAAAGTTTTTTGAGGCAGTTCCTGATTGTACCATTCCTAAAAAGGGAGCGATACCTGTTCCGTTTGCTATAAAGAGTACGTTGTTGCTCTTTTTTGAAAGTTGAAAATTTGGATTTGCTTTGATGCGTCCCTGCACTAATGCTCCTTGGCTGAGCCTTGAAAGTAGGGTAGAGCAGACTCCCAATTCGTGTTTTTTAATGCTCAATACGAGCTTATCGTTGATTTTTCCAATCGAATAGAGACGCTCAATGCCATCTGCTTCAGGGAATATTCCTAGTAAATCTCCCGATTGAAATGCTGTTTTTTTCAGTGGTTGTAAATGTAGCATAAAGGTTCCTGCCTCGGTCAATCCTGTTTTGTGTACTACGCGAAAGCTCGATAGTTTGGGGATGGTACGTTTGGGCGGAACCACCTTGATAGCAAGTCCTGTTACTCGGTTGAAATCTCGAACCCAATGGCTAAAGGCATCCACGGACTGTTGATTAATTTTATGCAACGGCAATAATTCCTTAAAATTTGCTCGGTTCGCGAGTGTTGCAGCAATATCATCGGCGAACTGGCAAAATTTAGGGTAGGCCTTAGAACCAAATCCAATAATAGCATATTGAAGCTGTTGTGGATTGGAGGTGTTTTGAAATCGTTCTAGAAAGTTACGGGCATTACTCGGTGCTTCACCATCTCCGTAGGTAGCGCTCAGGATAAGGAGGTATTTCGCCTTTGGATATTGAGTGTATTGATTAAGCGTAGTAGTAAATACTGATTTGTTTGCGGCTTGAAGGGCATGGTGTAATGCTGAAGCGAATTGTGTGGTTGCTCCTGACTCCGAACCGCTGAGTATAACGTACTCGGCAGCTGTTGCTAACTGCGAGTTTTTAGGTAGTTTACTTCGGACAGGTTTCGAAAAGGTTATCACGAATCCGGAGTAGATAAAAAATAACAAAGCCATACAAACAGCAAACAATAAAAAAGACCAATAGAAAGTGCCTTTTCCGGTATGTAGCCAATAGGCAAGCTCGTAATACGTTTGGAGGTCTGTGACGTTGGTTTCCTGTAAAATTTGGCCAGTATATTGGTGAATACTGAGTGATTTGCTGCGTAGGTTGAGCTCAAAAGTATCTTCCTGATCTTCTGAAAATGGAAAATCCAAGCGTTTTAAGTCAGCTAACTTCGTAGTTGCAAAAATTGCGAAGGACGTTGTTTGCTGTGTAGGTAAGTTAGTTTGTAAGGTGTAGGATTGTCGTTGCGCTTTTGTTTTTGGAAGCCATTTTAGGGTATCCAAACTCAAAAACATTCCAGAAGCACTTACGAGTATGAGCAGCGGGAAAGCCCAACGACCAATGGCCACGTGGTAGTACTGGTTAACCGATTCTTTTACGATGGATTGAAAGTACTTGGCATAGCCTCCTTGACGTTTTGCTACGAGTACAATTCCAGTAATTCCTATTAAAAATAAGAGGAGGGCACTGATTCCCATGAGCAAGCGTCCTGTAGACTTTAAAAAGAGCGAGCGGTGCAGTGTTTGTGCGAACTTAAATAGCTTTTCTCGTTTTTGAGGGCGGCCAATGATGTGGCCGTTTCCTGGGTGAACAAAGGCTTTGATAGCCTTTCCATCGCGGGTTACTAAGTGCGCTTGTACGCGATGATAATCGTCTATTTTGACCTGACTTACCGCTTGATGACGCTCATTAAGTGCGGTTAGGGTGGTTGCTAAGGAGTATTCGTGTAAATCAAACTGCGGAACCTCTAAGGTGTTTTTAACGGGTTCTACAGCCAGTATAGCGCCTGTTAAAGCAGCGAGTAGTATAAAAACGAAAGAAGATATAGCCAGTGTTAAATGGCTATATCTCCAAATAGAAATGGTCATATATAAACTTAATCTTGCGGTATTAAACGAACATATCTAATAAATCCTTTACCTTCAATTTTATTGGCTAAATTCTCACTAGTCAAGTCAAATTCTACATCGTCTTTGTAGTATTCTTGATCTTCAACAGCCGATTCAAATCGGATTTTATAGCCCGCGTCAATTTTGTCTTTAGGAATTTTGATCACGCTAACCGAGCGATTACCACCACTGATGGTAGCTCCGGTAATGGCATCGATATCTGCGCGTTTTTTACCTTGGAAGTTCCACCATTCGGTAATGTCGGCATACCACTCGTCATCGTCGCCTTGAACATAGAGTGTTTCAACGTACTTAGCATTGGCATCCAGTAACGAAATAACAACATAAGCACCTTCACCCGAATAATTTTTCATTTGGATAAGGCATTTGTAATTAACGGCTTCTGTTGCTGTAAAACTGTACAATCCCCCAACAGTGATAAGCACTATGCATAGTTTTTTTATGATATTCGTGTACTTCATAAGATTATTTTAAAAAGTTTAAATCGGTTTGCTGCGCACGCAATACCTCGTTTTCTTTGGCAAGGTCATACACAGACTCGCCAAAATTAGTAACAATCTTTTTATCGGCACCTAATTGTAGTAGGTATTTGATAAGTTTAGTGTTTTTTGCTTGCATTACAGCACGGTGCAAGGCAGTCATTCCATCGCTGTCTTTTGCATTGATATCAAGCTTGAGACCGGTTAATTTTTTTAATAAATTCAAATTGTTTTTCTCAACGGCGATATGGATAAGGGTTTTGTTGTTAGCTTGTAATTGGTTTAAAGCAATGCCTTGCTTCTGGAGCAGCGCTATCTTTTTATCGAAGTTGTCAACAGCCCTGTCAGAATATCCTTTTACCAAGTAATACGCGATGCTATTTCCTTTTTTATCAAGATGCTTTGCATTGGCACCTCGTTGCAACAAAAATGCTACGACCTCTGGAGTATTTCCATAAATGGCATTCGTTAAGGCGGTTTGTCCTTTTTTGTTAGCGGTATTGATATTTGATGTTTTGTCGGCGAGTAAGTTAACGATAGCGAGGTTATTGCGACGTGCAGCATTGCTAAGTGCAGTGTTCCCTTCCGCATTCTGTTGGTCTACAGGTGTCCCTTTTTCGATGAAATAACTTAGGGTTTCGGAGTCTTTATTTCCGTATGCTAGGTTGTGTAAAGCCGTTTGCCCATCCTTAGAAACGATAGCAGGGTTTAATCCTAAACCTGTTAGGTATTTGAAAAATTCCAAACTATTATAACCTTTTCTAGATCCCCGTGTGGCAAGAATAAAAGCATTTTCTCCTTTATTGTTGAGCTTTTTATACGGCAATCCTTTTTCAATCAACACTTGTAATAAGGTGGTGTTTCCTGTTTTAGCCACGTAATTAAAAGCACCATTTCCATCGGCATCCACATCTTCCAAATGCATGCCTTTGGCTGTAAAATAAGGAAGTATACTCAAGTCTTTTACATGAGGTAGTAGGAGTAATAAAGCATGAGCACCATGACCATCGAGGTCATTTTTTAAATCGATACCGTGTTGAATACACAGATCGTAAATTTCCGTATTCGTTTTTCCGGTAGCGGCGGCAAAAGTAGCCACGGAATACTGATGAGAATCTTTTAAATCCATACGAGCTCCGTTAGCAATTAAATAGTTCATTAAAGGTACGTTGTTAGCATAGGCAGCCCAAAAAACATAAGTCCTCTTATCATGGGTAATTTTGTTAACGCCATTTCCTTCCAAACTGAGTAAATACTGAATGCTCTCCAGGTCGGCCTTTTCTAAAATGGCGTAAACCACTCCGTCAAAAGCATAGCGATTTAAGGCAGTTGCATCGTGTCCTTCGTTAATTTTATCTTTAATTAAGGCAACAGAAGGATTGCTTTTCCAAAAAGAACGCGATAAAAACACGTTTTCTCCTTGTGCGTAAATTCCTGTAGTAACCAGCAACAGTAATAGTAGTGTAAATCGTTTCATGAGTTTTCTTAAAAATGAAAACAATGCTCCGAAGAGCATTGTTAGGAATTGTTATTTTTTAATAAAAGATTCGATGATAGCATCAATTTTTGCTGCTTCCTTCACATCTTTTTTAAACAGGTGTTTGTACAATGGTTTATTATCCACTTTTTTCTCTAAGCTGAGGTTAGCGTTTCTGTTATATACATTATCCCAGGTATTTCTTACTAACTGCCACTTTGCTTCGTTCTTTTTCCACCAGTCTTGGGCACCTTGACAACGACTATCCGGAACTCGTACATAGGTATTGTACCCTTTTTCAGCGGCTAGTTTTACGTCGTCCTTACCTGACTCTCTGATGATTTTAAGGTTGTCCTGATCGTGTAACCAACCGTAATCTGTAATTTCATGACGATTTCCACGTAAAGTTACGTTGTAATCGCTTCGTTTCGTATACTCACGTCTTGGTAACGGAGCATCTGTTGTGTTTTCCCAATAGCTTTTCCCGTCTACATGTACCCAAGTACCCGAACCTTCATAGCGAGGACTGTCGTCTACTTGATATACTTTTTGTGTCCACTGCTTGCGAACCTCTTTCTTTGGTTTGAATTCATAGACCCATTTGTTGTCTCCGTCATAACGGTAAAAATCTTGGTTTTGGTACAACCAATCCTGACGCCAGTGTTTTACGATATAAGGCTTTTCAGGATTTCCTACTTGCAGTAAATGTTGAATTACAATCTCATTTTTATCGTCTTTCACCAGCTGTGCCCATTCTAAGGCCTTGTCTGATTTCATTTTTGAAGGTTTGTAAAGAGAATCTTTACTATAGTTGAATGTTTCAGCAAAATTGAAGGTCACTTCAAAGCAACCACACATTTTTTTGATGGCTTCTCGATCTTTTTTCTTTTTGCTTTGAGCGTTCCCAGTATGGCTTAAAAACAGTGCTAAAGCGGTAACTACGAGTACATTTTTCATTCTGTCGGTATTTAAAATATGATATTCTTCTGCAAAAATATGAAATTTATTTAGATTGATTAAAAATAACCTATATATTTGCATCAAAATTATTAAGAATGTTTCTAAATAATAGATGGAAGTTAGTATGGTTTTTGAGTTTTGGGGGATTTATACACGCTCAAGAGCCAATGGAAAGCCAAATAGATTCAACGAAGGTGAATGAGCTGGAAGAGGTAATCGTAACGGCAACACGAACAAAAAGACAATTATCATCGGTGCCCATGCCCGTGATATTAATTAATAAAAAGCAAATCCAGAAGTCGGGATCTGTACGTTTACGTGATATCCTTTTAGAACAAACCGGAATAACTTTGGTTAAGGATGTTGGAAATTCAGAAGGAGTACAATTGCAAGGGATATCAGCAGATTACACCTTGATCATGATCGATGGAGTACCGATAGTGGGTAGAACCGCTGGAAATATAGATTTGAATAGAATAACGGTAAATAATATCAAGCAAATCGAGGTGGTCAAAGGACCTACATCGTCACTTTATGGATCAGAAGCCATGGGTGGTGTAATTAATATTATTACCGAAAAACCTACGAAGGAACAGTTAAAAGGTTCTTTGCAATTATTGACGAGAGGAGGCGCCAGAAATGAATTCGACGCCAACGGTGAGTTCAGTTTTCGAAAAAAGAATTTAGGCCTTATTGCCGGACTGAATTTGAATTCGAGTGGAGGATTTGATTTGGTGCCACAAACAACGGCTCCAACGGTGTTTCCGCATCAAAATATTACGGGGAACTTACAAGTGATGTACGATTTTAATAGCACTTGGAAAATCGATGTAGCCTCGCGTTTTTTTGAGCAAAAACAATATGTGAATTCGGTGATTAACAAACAGAAGGATTGGAATGTAAATGCTAAAGTAACTCAGGCAATCCATAACAACTGGAACGTGTTGTATACGTTTTATGGTACGCGTTTTAATACGGAAAGTACGCTAAATGGGGAGACCTCTTTATTTAATAGAAGTTTATTTCGTCCTGAAGTGCGTTCGACAGTAAACCTCAGCAATAGAGAAAGTATTGTTGTTGGGCTCGGTGGAAATATCGACGGGTTGGACAGGACCTCTATTAACGGAGCGAAAGAGTTTAGAGCTTGGTATGCCTACGGACAGTACGACTTTTTTGCCACTGAAAAGCTCAATGTAGTGCTCGGTGCGCGTTACGAAGGGAGTTCGAGTTATCAATCGGCTTTTAGTCCAAAAGTTTCTGCGAGCTACGAGGTGTTTGACGATTTTATCGTAAAAGCCTCTGCGGGATACGGATTTAAGATTCCTGATTTTAGACAGTTGTTCTTCGATTTCAGAAATATAACACACGGATATATCGTGTTAGGTACACACACCTTACACAATTTATACGGAAATCAAGTGGACTTGAATAGGGTGGAGAAGCAATTAAAGCCTGAGAGTTCAAAAGGATACAATGTTGGATTCCGATGGAAGCCCATTCAGGCGGTAACTGTGAATGTAAACGCATTTAGGAATGATATCCAAGACCTGATTGACACGTTTGATACGCGAATTGACCCAACAGCCATTGGTTTACCGACGGGAACTCGAACGTTTTCCTATCGCAATATCAATAGGGTATTTACGCAGGGAATTGAAGTGGACATGAATGTCAAAATTAACAAAAACATTCAATTGTTTGGAGGGTATCAGTATTTGGATACAGGAAATAAAGACGATATCGCACGCATTGAGCAAGGCTTATTTTACAGAGATGCTAACGGAGTGTCGCAGCGTTTACAAAAGTCATCGTATTTCGGATTGGTAAACCGTTCGAAGCACATGTGGAATGCCAAGCTGTTTTACGAGAATTTCGCCCATGATTTTTCGGTGAATGCCCGTGGAATTTACCGAAGTAAGTTTGCGCCGTTTGACAGTAATGACAATGCCGTAATCGATGAATTTGACAATTTCGTAAAACCGAATTTCCAGTTGAACATAGCGGTAAACAAAACCCTGTATAACTGGATAGATTTTCAAATAGGAGTTGACAATGTGCTCAATAATACAGGAGCAGAGAATGGAAAACTCTTTAATTACCGCAGGACGGATGGAACGGTAATCCCAAATGAGAACTACTTGTTACTAGGTAGAAATTATTACGGAAGAGTGCGATTTAATTTTTAATGAATATTACAAACGAGAAAATAGGATTATATAATGAGAAATTTTAAAACAATTTTAGGAGCAGTAGTAGTGGCCTTTTTAATGGTGTCATGTAGTGATGAGAAAACACCGGAGCAACAACCGCAACCCTTAGCTACGAAAACCGTGAAAAACTTTGCAGCCCCTGCAGGAGGTGGTGGTGGAAACTACACTGGAGATTTTGCGAAGTTCAGTTTTAAAACAGGAGCTAAAACAACGGGTGATGACTGGGATATCGCATTTCGTGCAACTCAGATTATCGTAAATGGAGGTGCTAAAATTGAAAGTATCAACGAGGAACCAAACCGTACAGGAAATGCGGCAATAGCCATCGTTTCAAATACCTTAAAAGATTTAAAAGATGCTCCAGCAGATAGTGAATTTAAACAAGATGCTAAAGGTGCTTTTGGTTTAACTACCGGAAGTGGAAAAGGATGGTACTTGTACGACCCTAGTAATCATACCATCAAACCAGCTGCCGGAAAAATTTTGGTTGTTAAAACGCACGATGGTCGTTTTGCTAAAGTAGAAATTGAAAGTTATTATAAAGATAAAAATGCATCAAACCCTGCTAATGGACGCTATTTTACATTTAGTTATGTATACAACCCAACTGCAGGACAGAAAAGTTTTCAGTAAGTATATTTATTGAATTTTGTTAGTTTTTGTTACGTTAAACAGCCTAATCAGCATTGATTAGGCTGTTTTTTAATGTCTGTGTTAACATTTAATTAACATAATTTAACACTGTTAAAATACCTTATTCTTATTTATTCTAAATAAGAATAAGGTATTTTTGCATCTTGAATAAATGTATATGACATGAACAAAATTACACTTACTACATGTTTATTAATCTTGTCTGGGCAGTTAGCCATTGCCCAACAATGGAAAAATACTACGCGCTTGGAGGCCAAGGTCACCAAGGCCAACGATAAATTTGGAACCTCCCTAGCGATCAACGCAACGAACAGTTTTGTGGGAGCTTCTTTGGATGATGAAGCGATTTCAAATGGGGGAGCTGTCTATGTTTATGACGGCAACTTAAAGTTTACTGAAAAACTTTTCCCTTCAACCCCCATGAAATCGGCCTACTTCGGGAACAGTATGACCGCGAATGACAAGCATTTGGTGATTGGAGCTTACTACGGTAAACACGACGTTGCTACGACTAAAAAAGAAGGACTGGTATACCTGTTTGCTAAGGATGCCAGTAACAAATGGAAGGAGACTAAAATTCTGAAACAAGAAAATGGAAATTCCTACGATTTGTTTGGTCGTGATGTAGCCATCAGCGGTGATTATATATTAGCTACCGCAAATGGTGAAGACGAAGGAGAACGCAGTTCAGGTGCTGCCTATATCTTTTTTAAAGATCAAGGAGGAGCAGACTCTTGGGGACAGCAAGCAAAATTGAAGGCCAAGGACATTCAAAAGAATGCTTATTTCGGTTGGTCGGGTGACTTGTCGGGTGATTATGCAATAGTCGGAGCTTATAAGTTTGATGCACCAGGAGTTACCGATGCCGGAGCTGCCTATATTTTTAAAAGAAATGGAACCAATTGGGAAGAGCAGGTAAAATTAGTACCGACCAATACCCAATCGGATGATCTTGTTGGTTATGACGTAGCCATTGCGGGAGATTACGCTGTAATTTCAGCTCCAAATGCCGTTGTTGACGGAGTGTCTCGTGCGGGAAAAGTATACGTATACAAGAAAAATGCATCAGATACCTGGGAATTGAATACCAGTTTAACAGCACCGAATCCGACAGTGAATGAAACCTTTGGACACAAAGTTGCCATAGAAGGAAAGCGTTTGATCATCAGTTCAAAAGGAAATCAAAATAGAAAAGGGCGCGTTTTTGTATTCACCTTGGCAAATAAGGAATGGGGAATTGCGAAAGAACTGACAAAAAAAATACCGGTTGCTGAAGATAATTACGGAGTTAGTGTTGCTTTGAGAGGTGAACGAACCTTGATTGGTAGTGACGAAGGTACGGACAGAGTAGGAGCTGTATACGCTTATGAAGAATACCTGCGTTTTGAGGAAGTAACTGCCGGAATCAGTAATTTCTTTTATGCTTCGTTAGATTGGGGAGACTTTGATAACGATGGTTATAAAGATGTAATTGTTTCTGGAGGTATTGATACTACCGGTGATCACAGTGCGGATCAGAGTGCAGTAAAATTATTTAGAAATAAACAGGACGGAACTTTTGAAGAGGTGGTGACACCAATGTACGGATTGCATTTAGGGGCTGTAAAGTTTGTCGATGTGGATAATGATGCAGATTTGGATGTGGTAATTTGTGGTCAAAATTACGCGGATATCACCAAGTATTATTTAACTGTGTACGAAAACGACGGTGCTAAGTTTAAGAAAAAACAAGATTTAGATGGGTTAATTTACGCTTCGTTGAGTTTTGCTGATATTGATAATAATGGAACCTTGGACATGCTGGTTACCGGAGCATCACAAGCACATGGTGGTGCGGCGCAAAAAGCCTTCGTTTATACCAATGAAAAAGGAATGTTTAAGAAGTCGAGTATCGCTTTACCAGGAGTTCAAAATGGACAGGCAGAATTTGCTGATATCGACGCTGATGGAGATATGGATATCTTGATTATGGGTACCGATAAAGATGACAAGTATATTTTAAAAACCTTTAGCAATGAGGCTGCTACCTTTACTGAAAAGCAAAGCTTACCAGGGATGTATTTAGGAGGATTGGCATTTGGTGATTTTAATGCAGATGGCTATCCTGATTTCGCTGTAATGGGGGATGATACTAACGATGATTACGCCGCCTTGATTTACAAAAATACCAAAGGAACCTTTGCAGAATACAAGAAGTTAAAAGGAGTAGATAGCAGTAGTGGTACTACGCCTGTTGCTTGGGCAGATTACGATAACGACGGAGACTTAGACTTGCTGTTGGCAGGAACCGATGAAGATTATAACGACGTTAGTTTAACCTATAAAAATAACAACGGAAAATTCCATTTGACAAACGAAGGAATTCAAGGACTTGGAGGGAATGTGAGTTTAGGATGGGCCGATATCGATAATGATAACGATGTAGATGCATTGGTGTCTGGATGGTATACAGATAAAAAAGGGAATTATACCTCTGGAACTTTATTGCATAAAAATACAACGGTAAAGGCAAATCTTGCTCCTTCCGCTCCAACCAACCTCACTACAACGACAACGGGAAATGCGGTTACTTTTGCGTGGGATGTCGCTACTGATGATACTACGAACAGTAATGGTTTGTTTTATATGTTGCAGGTAGGAACTACTAAAGGAGCTCACGACGTGGCGTATTACCCAGTATACGGAACCACTTGGACCTTAAAAGGAATTGGTAGTGGACCCTTTTATTGGAGTCTTACTACTGTTGATGCCGCTTATGTACAATCGTCAGTAGCAGAAGGAACTAGTGTAACTTTAGGAACAGACAAGGTGGAAAAAGAGGCAGCGAATGTGTTGGTTTATCCAAACCCAATTCAAGAAGAGGCAACGGTAACCTTACCTAAGCACCTAACCAATGCACGTTGGAGTGTGTACGATATCAACGGACGTCGCGTATTGGCAGCTAAAAAAATGACCAGCAATGGAGTTGTAAACATGGCAGCCTTAACTTCGGGAACGTACGTATTAAAGATTACGACAGCAAATGCTGTAGTTACCAAAAAGATTGTAAAATACTAAGGGTCTCGGACGTTTAGTTCTTTTAATTGTGTTGTGTAAAAGACAAGCCTAGTAGTAGTACTAGGCTTGTTTTATATTTTATACTGTTTGTAGTTTTAAGCGTGTTCTGCTAATTTTTCTTTGATAAAGGGTGCGGTTACTGAATTCGGATGTGTTGCTAAGTCTTCCGGAGTACCGGCAAAAAGTAAACTTCCTCCCTTTTTACCACCTTCTATTCCCAAGTCAATAATGTGATCTGCACATTTGATGAGATCGATATTGTGTTCAATAACGACTATAGAATGTCCTCGTTCTATCAAGGCGTTAAAAGAGGTTATCAATTTTTTAATATCGTGAAAATGCAAGCCAGTGGTGGGTTCATCAAAGATAAACAAGGCTTTTTCTCTGCTCGTTCCTTTGACTAAAAAAGAGGCGAGTTTAATGCGCTGTGCTTCCCCTCCTGATAGGGTAGAAGACGATTGCCCTAGCTGTACATAGCCCAAACCAACGTCTTGTAATGGTTTGAGTTTTCTCGATATTTTAAGTTCGTTATGACGGGTAAAGAAGTCAATGGCATCGTCGATGGTCATATTTAAGATATCGTCGATATTTTTGTCTTCGAATTTTACTTCGAGTACTTCTTTTTTAAAGCGTTTTCCGTGACAGGTTTCGCATTGCAAATGCACGTCTGCCATAAATTGCATTTCAATGGTTACTTCTCCTTCTCCTTTACACACTTCACAACGTCCGCCTTCAACATTAAACGAGAAGTGCTTGGGCTGATAGTTTCTGATCTTTGATAGCTTTTGCGAGCTCAACAGCTTTCGAATATCGTCATAGGCTTTGATATAGGTTACTGGGTTGGAACGCGAGGATCTCCCGATAGGGTTTTGATCAATAAATTCAACCTGTTGCAATAGGTCCAGGCTGCCGGTAACTTCGGTGTGTTGTCCGAGTTTGTCACCGTATCCATTGAGCTTTTTTTGCATGGCAGGGTAGAGGATTTTTTTGACCAATGTACTTTTACCACTCCCCGAAACTCCTGTAATCACTGTTAAGTTGTGTAGCGGTATATGGACGTCTATGTTTTTGAGGTTGTTTTCTCTTGCTCCAATTATAGAGATAAAATCTTTAGATACTCTACGCATCGCAGGAAGCTCAATTTGTTGCTTTAGCGATAGGTATTGCGAGGTTAGTGAATTGGATTGCAGCATGTGTTCAAAACTTCCCTGAGCAACCACTTCACCACCATAACTACCTGCTTCAGGACCGATATCAATAATATAGTCCGCTTCTTTCATAATATCTTCATCGTGTTCAACGACAATGACAGTATTTCCGAGGTTGCGTAGATTTTTCAGTACCTTGATAAGGCGTTGTGTATCTTTTGGATGCAAGCCGATACTGGGCTCGTCCAAAATATACATCGATCCCACCAAACTACTACCGAGAGAGGTGGCCAAGTTGATACGTTGACTTTCTCCTCCTGAAAGTGTGTTTGACGTTCTGTTCAAAGTGAGGTAATTGAGGCCAACATCACCTAAAAACTGCAGGCGATTATTAATTTCGGTGAGTAAGCGCTGGGCTATTTTTTCTTCGTATTCATCCAGCTGGATGGTTTTAAAGAAGGCCGCCAGCTCATCGAGGGGTAAGTTGACCAATTCTGATATGGTTTTCCCGTATACCTGAATGTAGTTGGCTTCTTTTCGCAAGCGATCGCCATGACAGGTGGTACAGGTTGTTTTTCCGCGATATCTCGAGAGCATCACGCGGTTTTGAATTTTGTAATTTTTGGCTTCAAGTGTATCGAAGAGGTGCTGAATACCCTTAAACTTTTTCGTTCCCTTCCACACGAGGGCACGCTGTTCATCGGTGAGTTCAAACCAGGGTTTGTGAATGGGAATTCCAAACTCTTCGGCGTGTAAAATGAGGTTGTTTTTATACTTTCTATAGCTGTCCGTTTTATAAGGAAAAATAGCATCTTCGTAAATAGAGAGGCCGGTATTCGGAATAACGAGTTCTTCATCGATTCCGACAACATTACCATAACCTTCACAGGTAGGGCAGGCACCATAGGGATTGTTAAAACTAAACAAGTGTGTATTAGGCTCCAAAAAGCTCATACCATCTAGCTCAAACTTATTGCTAAATTCGTGTTGTTGTTCGGTTTGTAAGTCATGAATAAAACAAAGGCCTTTTCCTTCAAAAAAAGCAGTTTGCACAGCATCACCTAGTCGATTGTAAAAGTCTTCTTCGTGTTTTACAACGACCCTGTCAACAACGAGTAACAGCGGTTCACCGTCATAGTTCTCTTGCGGAAATTCTTCAATGCGGTATACAGTACCTCGGTGTTGTATACGGGCGTATCCTTGCTGCATTAGTACTTGTAAGCTGGTCGCTAATTTGCGTTCAGCATTGATTTGTATAGGAGCGAGGAGTAATAGCTTGCTGCGCTCATCAAAAGTTTTTACAAAATCGAGTACATCACTAACACTGTGTTTTTTTACCTCATTGCCAGAAATAGGTGAGTAGGTACGGCCGATACGAGCGAAGAGTAATTTGATATAATCATAAATCTCGGTAGAAGTTCCTACTGTCGATCTAGGATTGGTAGAATTAACTTTTTGTTCAATGGCGATTGCCGGAGCAATACCTTTGATATAGTCTACTTTCGGTTTGTGGAGTTTTCCTAAAAACTGTCGGGCATATGACGATAAACTTTCCACATACCTACGCTGTCCTTCGGCGTAGAGGGTATCAAAAGCCAGAGAGGACTTTCCAGAACCAGATAAACCCGTAATTACTACCAGTTTATTTCTGGGAATCACTACGTCAATATCTTTTAAATTGTGCAGTTTTGCACCTTTAATGATGATGTTTTCTTTAGGATCTACGTTCGTAATATCTATATTCATATGCTCAAAAAAACTAAGCGATAAAAATACGGTATTCTGAACTAGAAAGAAAAGAAAGTTCAAAGAGATTCAAAAAGCAAACTAAGCCTTTGAACAACAAAACCCTAGTTGTAAAGTAAACTAGGGTATGTAATTTTTAAAATAGGAACTACCAGCTAAAAAGTCGGCCGCTACCTTTGTATACATTGTGTCCAAATACAGAGACCTCGACGTCGTAGTCTATTTCTTTTTTATCGAAATCAGCCGATAATTCAACTTTGGCCTCTCCGATACCTACACTACCTCCGAGGGTCACATCTGGGTGCTCTGGATTGAGGAGTATCGAACCAATGGGTGCACCGTACAAGGAAGCTTTTCCTGTGATTTGCGGGATGGCTAGGTCTATTGAATACTCGATGGTTAAAGGACCGAAGTGTTTAACTCCTCCGATATTTTGTCCTAATTTTTTTGCTTGTTCGGCACTCATGGCCGTCTGTGGAGCTGCTACTGCTGCACTCATAATAATTTGGTTAGTTTCCTACTCGTATGGCTTTTCGGATACGCCTCGTTTTTTTCGTAGTGCTGAACTCTACGGTGGTTGTATTTCTTTGAATACCATGAGTTTAAAGGTAGTTGTGATACTTGAAATTGTAGTGGTGTAGGTCTTAAATGGTTGGTTTTGAGGTTTTAATGAGGTTGTTTGAGGAAGGGGCGTAAAAAAACTGTACCGCCAAAGCGGTACAGCCACAAATAGAAATAAATATAAATACGAAATGAGCAATTAAGCGTGTGCTGGCAACTCAGCGTGCTCTTCTTTTACAGCGGCAGCTAAATTTTCAACGGTTTGCTCTACTGGAGTCTCAATAAATTCAACTTTTTGAGGTCCAACGTTTACCCATTGCCCGTTAATTAAATACGAATAAAAGGCGATTCCAGACTTCCAATCTTCTTCTAATGACATGCGTAAAGTCACGTTTTTGATCGGTTGTGGAGCACCCATTACTAATGGAGCGAAAGGAGCGTATCCGTCCGCAACAACGAGTATATTACAAGATTTCATCGTTGCCATATACGAGTAATCACCTACGAGATTGGTTTCGATGTTTAATCTTGGATTTGTTGCTTGGAAGATATTTCCAGTACCAACAACTCTATTCGTCTTTCTGTTGATGATTAATGACAAGTTGAAAGAAACACCTCCCATCAAGTTATTACTAATTCTGTAGTTGTTTTGATACAGGTAGTGGATTTCATTGTCTTGCTTGTTTTCCATTTTGAAAATGTTTTAAAGTTAGTTCCTTACTCATTGGCTTTTCAGGTAACGCCCCGTTTTTTGAGTAGTTTCTGGACTCTACTTTTTTGTTAGATTGTGCAAAATAATCGGTAGCGCTGAGTGATTATTTCGCTGTGGGCATGTACGTAATGCATACTAAAGATACAACCTAACGCAACGCAGTCCAACGGGGAAAAACACCTTAGTTTATCTTCAGTGTTAGCCCTGATACCAGGTAGTAATTGCCCTAAAAAAAAAGCGAGGTATTACCCTCGCTATAGCACTATCCGATATTGTTGATAATAAACTTTTGTTTGCTGGAACAGGCTCCCTGCCAATTACCACAGTAATATCCTACCATGTATTGGCCACCTTCGTTTAATTCATCTGTAGTGAGCAAGGTAATGGCATTGTTGGTTGTACTCTGAACTCGAACGCCTTTAATTTGTTTGTACTCAGGAGTTGTTTGGAATAGGAAAATACTATCTCCGTTTTGTTTTGGATTTATTCCAGACAATGCACTCGACTGAATTTCTAGCTCAAAGCCCATGTTGTTTGCAGAAATGGCGAGCACTTCAATTGATTCGTGGAAATTGGCCCCGTCTTTTCCGTTGATGAGCTTTAAATAACTGCATAAGGTTTGGGGTACGTGATTGATGCTTACCGATAAACCGATAATGAATTGACCAGACTTAAAATTGAATTTTGAGTTGATGGTGACTTGTCCGTTATCCGATGGTTGCACTGTGAAGGTTTCTACAGGTGTTCTGCCCACAGGATTGTCTAAACCTTCGTATACAGCAATAGTGTACTTGTATTTTGTAGTCGAACCAATCGGATTCGAATCTACCGTACTGTAAAATACGTTCAATTCTTTTGGAGAATTTGGGTTGACTGCAGCTCTTATTACTTGTGCGTAATAATTGTCAGTTACGTTAAATAGCACGGCGGTACCTTGTGAAAGTTGAAGTGCTTCGTTTTGATGTACTAAAGTAGTTTCCATAATTAGTAGAGTTTTGGTTATTATTATTAAATGGTTGTTTTGAAGTATGTGGTGTTGAAACGTCGGAGTAAGTGACCCGTTCTCGAAGTTCGAGAACAGGTTACTACTAAACTAGGCCAAGGTCATTGCTTGGACAGCAAAAGGATCATCGGCCTTCTCAAACTTATCGTAGCAGGCTCCGTAAAATTCCTTGTTGATAAATTTACCTTCTTTTAAATCGACGACTACCAGTTGCGATACAGGGTGGGTAAGTCGATCCAGTTCGTTGAGGTCAATATAAAGATCTCCCATAGTGCGTGCATTGCAAAAGAAGTACAAGAGGTTGTTGTGGTCACTTACACTCGTCCATAAGGTTTGTGCAATATTTGGAAAATTATCATCCTCAGAATTGAAGTTTACCGGTACTGAGGCGTTCATTACGATAGATTTTGACTGCGCTAATGAATCGGCACTGGAATGCGTTGGGTGCAGGTGGTTTAAGTAGTACGAAGCTCTGGCAAATCGATCAGACGGAAAAGGTCCTCCTGGTAAGGTCCTACTCGGAAAGTGGTTTTGGCTACTCCACTGCCAACGCCAGTATTGGTTGAGTTCGATTTGTTTGGCATACGAAGGCTCATTTGTCATGATACGGAAGTCCATATTGTGGTAAATAACGAAAGTACCTTTGTGTACTTCGATGATCGCAGAGTCTCCGAATTTGTCCGATACAGCTAAATGCAAAGAGGCTTCTTTGGTACTGCCTGGAACTTTAGCCCCGATGATTTCAATTTGCACAGTAGCATTTTCATTGAACTGATTAACTACCTCTTTGACCGATGCACAGGTATCCAATACGAATTGTACCCAACGAAGTACATCGAGTTGTTTGCATTTCGCACTGTCATTACGGTGATAACTCGCGTCGCTGTCGTATAGTAAATTAGCAACCAACCCTGCGCTATTAATACCGTCAGAAGCACCATAAGGAGCATTGACACCGACCATATTGACGACGCTGTCATAACGGGCAATCCAAGTTAAAGGGTTGTCATGCAGGGCATCGGTATCTTTTTCTGACAGTCCTATTTTTTCGGTTGGCTTGTCGAGGTTGGTTTTAAACACGAAAATAGTGGTGGGCATTTGCTCGGCCCAATCCATGTTTCGAGCAGTGGTTAAAAATTTGTTTTCCGGATTAAAGTTGTTGTAGATTCTAGTACACATAATTTAAAAGTTTAGTAGTTTAAAAAATTATTGATTTTTAGCAATCGCTAGGTTCAAGTGTTCCAGTTCTTTAGAGTGGTCATTGATAGCGATGGCTTGCATAGACATTTCGTTGGTGTTCAGTATTGATTTTACAAGGAAAGCTTGTGGTGGAATGCTTATGGCAAGGGTAATCAAGCCACCGCCTAGTACTGGTAAATTAACGCCTTTCATCAACGCTCCGCCAAACCACCAGTTGTTCATAATGTGTTGGTTTGAACCTTGACCGATGAGAACGTTTTTAATCGTATACTGCTTGCCTGCTAAGCTAAATTGTAAGGTTCCCTTGATGGCAAAGTTTAATTCATCAGGGAGTTGTTTTCCAGTAAATGAGGCAATCGCACTTCCTTTGTTTATTTCATGTGCAAACCACTTGGCAGGAACCTTACTTTTACTTCTTCCGGCCTTAATGATAAGCTGCCCTTTTCCGTTTTGAATACTCGTGGTCACTCCGTCATAGGGTTGGCCAATAGTTACCTTGCTATCGGTCACGTTAAAACTAAAGTTATCTAGCTTTTCATTGCCAAACGATAGTAAGAATTCGTTGTTGTGTAGCCCTGATAATTGGCGCACACATAAGATGTTGAAACTGTAGTTTCCTGAAGGGTCTAGGTAAAGTTGTGTGGTTGCGCTCTGCTTTGGAGAGTACAAAACGCCTCCTTTGTTATTGTCTTTTGCTTGTATGGCCGGCGAGCAAAAGTGCCAATTGTTGGTGGCAACGTGATTTCCTTGTCCAATACAAACGTCGAAACGCTCGTCATTAATATACAAAGTGCCTTTTATTGCAAAGTTTAGTTCGTCAGGACTGTTACTACCACCGGCAGTATGAATCATACAGTTAGTGTCGTAGTCTACAGATTTTTTATAAAATGTAGCCGGACCCGTATGTTTATGGCGATAGGCTTTTACGGTGATGATCAGCGTTTTTCCTTTTCGTTCCACCTGAAATCCCTTCCAGTTATCTTTAGGGTTTTCAATATCGTAGTCGGCGAGTTTAAAATCGAGTTTCGTCAGTTCAATATCTGCTTTGAAATTCAGTTTGAATGTATTGTCTGTTTTTGACATGATGGTAGTTTTTAGTTAGTGGTATATTGACCTCTAGGGCCTTTTTGTTTGGGAAACGCTATGAGTTTCGTTAACGTTAGTGAAAGTAGCATAGAAAAGCAGGCAGCAATTGTCCGGTGTAGTGAACAGAGAAAAAGATGTAGTGAATTCCGTAAAAAAAGGCATGGTTTTTTTGGGAAGGCCAAAAAAATCCCCTAAAAAGGGGATATAGTTGGGGTTATAAGATTGTTTTGCGGGATCTAAAGTGATTGTACGGATCACGAGCATACTGTTCTTTAATGGCAATGAGCTTGTGATAGTTTTGAGCAAAGTAGGTTTCCGTGGGTATGGAGCTGTCTTTAAAACTGATAAAGGCACCTGAAGTGTTGGGGATATCAGCCGCCCTACAACGTTCTATCCAATCCATTGCTTTATTGGTACGGTTGTAAACCTCATTATTTTGAAATTCATTTTTTTGATAAGTTTCCTCGTTCCACCAGCATTGGTATTGAATGGTGTAAAGCTTGTCGGGATACGGAAAGGCACTAGCATCATGCGTGTTTTTGTGTTGCAGGTAATAGTCACCAACGATCGCTCCCAGGGTAACGTAGTTAAATAATCCCAAGCGCCTATTGCCCGTTTCGAGAAGGTCAGAGCTCAAGCTCTCTAAAAGCTTTTGATATCCGTTGGCACGGTTGGCGTCGAGTCCGTTTTTAGACACCAATCGAGAGGTGATTTTATGCGGTGCAGGCTGGTCTTCATCGGGTTGTAAGGGAGTGCCTTGCACAGTGGTTGTCATTTTCAAACGAATCTTAGTAAAGGATTCACGATCCCACGAGCTCATTAAATACAAACCGTAGGCACGTGTACCATAGTTGGCTCCAGTAGGTGGAGCAATTGTGATCTCACTCGGACGGAGTTCGCCAAAGAAATTGTCATCTAGGAACTTGCGTAAGCTTTTTTCATCGCCTTGCCAGTATCCGTAAAAGACGCAGTTATGTGCTACGGTAGGAGGAAGTGGCAGGTCTTTTTGCCAAGGACGCGCATTAATTTTTAAATTGGTTCCTGTGAGTTGTGCTGTTTGAGTCGATTGAATAATCGCTTCCCACTTTTTCAGTACTTTTAACGTGGGAACATTTTCTTGTAATTGGTCTGGGTTGAAATCTTCGTAGGGGTTCCAGACTACTTCAAAGCGATGTAGTATGGGAGGAAGTGGAAACGTTTGAATTCTAAACTCAGTGACAATGCCGTAGCTCATAGCGCCACCACCTCGCAGTGCCCACAGGATATCTGGTACTTTTCCTTCACTGACATCGAAATCCTGAACGGTACCATCACCGAGTACAACCGTTGCGCCCACAAGGTGTTCACAGCACATTCCATGGCGTCGTGTCCAAGGGCCCCAACCGCCCCCCATGGTGAATCCAGAAATTCCAACAGTAGCACAGGTTCCGTGTGGAATCATGACATCTTTATCGGCTAGAGCAGTGGTCAAAGTTTCAAAGCGTATACCGGGAGGAATGTGCGCCACCTTAGTAATTGGATTTACGATGACTTGTTCTTTTTTACTCATTTTAGAGAGGTCAATCAAAACGACATTGGTTCCTATACACTCACCTTCATGATCGTGCCCACCTGCTCGTACCTTGATAGGAAGGTTGTTGTTTTTGGCAGCTAGGTAGGTTGCCTGGACATCGGAGGTCTTTTCGCAATACACGATGACAAAGGGGTTGAACTGTAGACGTCTGTTAAAAATCTGACTGTTTTCGTTGTGTACAAAGACCTCGTCGAGATTGCCCCAGTTTTTTGAAATCTCTACGGTTGTAGGCAAACAGGCTTGCAGTTCTTTTAAAAAATGTTGTACGTGAATTCGCAATTGTTCACGAGTAGTTTTCGTTGCTGTTAGTTTCATAGTGGTCGTTTCATTAGGAAGGTTAATAAAAAGGGAGTCCCTTTACCAACAAACTATTAAAAAAGGAGTAAGACTTGTGAATGGAGGGTATGAGTACTTTGAAATGGGGTAGGAGTAGCTAAGTTGAGGTTATGAGTGAACAAGACAGCCTTTAGCCGGCTGTCTCGTTGTTGTAGTGCTTATTCTTCAAAGACCTTAAAAGCTTCCATGCGCATGCTGGCATAGGTAAATACGGAGTCGCTTTCGCCGCAAACAGGTAATTCTCCTGTCTTTTTTCCAATTAGGGCTTGCAATTTGTGGTCTTTATACTGCCAAATAGCAATGTCGACCTCAAAAAATTTATGAGACTCTGCATAGAGCTCTCCCGATCCGGTATGATAGTCTAACCAACGCCCTTTATAAGGACCATTAGCTATTTCATAGGTGAAATGATCTTTTTTGGTGTACTTCGTTAGCTTGACATTAAAAACAGTGGCATCGGACTTAGAAACATCACAAATCAGTTTGTCGCCGCTTCTTTTTTTATCAAATCCGAGGTAGCCTCTATCCTTACCATCCAAGGTAACTTTGAGTTTTACGCTTTTCAATGTTCTGGCACTTGACAGGGCTTCTGTAGCTAATTGCTCCAGAATTTCATTCCCTAAGGTTCGTTTTTCTTCTACTAAATTTTCCATAAGATAGTTTTGGTTAGTTTCTTACTCGTATGGCTTTTCAGAGTCCGCCTCGTTTGCTGGGTAGTTGCTGAACTCTACCTTGTAAAACAACTGCTATATAACAGTGTTTCGAGGGTAAACTTACTGGAATTAGGTACTGTGAAATTCAGTATTGTAGTGAATGCCTATTGTTTTGTTGTGAGCTAAACTATAATAGGCATGGAATTGGGGAGGTAGCGGATTATTTTAGTATTGTAAAATTATTGATGAGGTGTTTGTAGCTGTCACTGAATGCAATGCGGTGTTCATTTGCGAGTACTAGGGTATGCGTACTAGGGATAATTTGTGTTATCTTTTGCGTATTGACAATAAACTTTCGATGTACTTGCTGAAGAAAATTTTCGGGCAGGTATTCGTTGATTTTTTGCAACGAGATTTGAATGACAAAGGTATCTGTTTCGGTAACCAAGGTGCAATAGCGATTTTCAACTTCTATGTAAATGATAGCAGTGAGTGCTACTTTTTTAAGTGATTTGTGTTTTTTGATAAAGAGGTGGTTGCTTCCGATCACTGTATTTTCAAGTCCACCGGCAAAAACATTGTTTTGGTAATAGAACTTTTCTATAGCCATTTCTAGTGTGTACAACAGTTCGAGTTCATTAAAAGGTTTTAATAGAAAACGAAACGGTTTGCTGAGTTTAGCACGTTCAAAAATGGAGCGATCTTTTGAAGAGGTTAAAAAAACAAAAGGTTTTTCGGCATTGGGGATGGTAGCAATGGTCTCGGCAAATGCGAGTCCTTCAGGGTTGTTTCCCAAAAAAATATCGATGAGTACCAGGTCAATTGTTTGAGAGAAAAATAAGCTGACAGCTTCTTTATAAGTAGTGGCAATACCGACAACATGATAGTCGTTATCGGTAAGGCAGTCGTGTAGTGATTGCGCGATGTCAGGCTGATCTTCGATGATCAAAATAGCTAGTTTATTCATGGGGAGTTGCTTTTTTAAAATAGATTTCGATACAGGTTCCTTCGCCTTCCGTACTTTTTACCAGTAGCGGAGCGCCGTTCTTTTCACAGAGTGATTTACACAATTGCATTCCGAGGCCTGTACCTTGTATTGCGGGTTGTTTTTGGGTAGCTTTTTTTTGTATAGGAGTATTTAAGGCGTGAATGAGTTCGGGGGGCATGCCCGGTCCGTAATCTTCTAAGCTGAACAGAATGTACTCGTCATTTTCAGAAGTCTTCGCAGTTATCAAGCTATCTTTTGGTGAAAACTTAATGGCGTTGTCAAGCAGATTTCGGAAGATGATTTTAACGGAATCAATATCGGCAGTAATAAAATATCCGGGTACGACGTCGTTAAAAAAACGAATGTTTTTATGCTCGAGTAATGGATGAAAATTATAACTCACTTGCTCAATAATGGAATGCAGGTGAAGGGTTTCTTTATGAAAATACAACTGTTCTGTTTGTAAGGTAGCCCAATGCAATAGATTTTCTAAGAGGTGGTAGGTAGTATCGGCAGTACGGACATTGGTTTGTACGATGCGTTCAACATCATCGGGCACTTCAGTTGGGAGCTTTTTAAGTACGCGTTCGTTGTTGTACTTAATCAAGGTGAGCGAGGAGCGCAAATCGTGACTTACCACTGAAAAGAGCTTATCTTTAGTTTCATTAGCTACTTGGAGGTGATCCTTTTGTTCTTGAATAATACGATGGCTTTTGCTTTTATAAATGTAAAAGTACAGACCTACCATGAGCAAGATAAGGAGAAGGCCGGCGATGAGTAATAAACTATTCCGTTGGTTGATTTGTAATTGCTGTTCTGCGGCCAGCAGATCAATTTCTTTTTGCTTTTCACTGAGTGCTAATCGCTTTTCGTATTGGGCTACAGACCAAATTTTTTGTTGGCTGGTCAGCGAGTCTTTCCAACGTTCAAATTCTTTGCGGTAGCGCAGCGCAGCGGGATAGTTCTTTCTGTTTTCTTCAACTACCGACATATTGAGTGCTGCCTTTCTTTTCATTTCAAAGTTGTCGCTGTGTTTGGAAAGTGCATAGGCTTTTTCAAAATACGGAATGGCAAGTGCGTCTTTGTATTGCACGTAGTACACATTTGCTATATCCATATACGATCCTATCAGGCGAAGGGTGTCGTGAGCTGCTTGTTGCATGGCGGCGCTTTTGGCTAAGAGTTTGCTCGCTGTTTTATAGTTTTTTAAATGGAAATGCGCAATGCCTTCGTCGTGAATAACCGAGCTTTGGTGGTAGCTGTGTCCTTTAGGGAGCGGCAATTTTTGCAGCTGTTGAAAATAGTCAATGGCCTTTTGGAACTCTTTCTTCTCGAGGGCCATTCCGCCGTAGTTACGTAAAATTTGATGGTACAACGGAAAGTTTTCGGCTACCTGTTGGTATTCATTTACAGCGGGTGTAAATAGTCGTTTCTTCATAAAGGCATGGCCGCGCATGTAGTACAGCAAGTTTTTGCTGTGCTTTGTAGGGTTTTGTACCAGTGATTTCGCACTGAAAACCAAGACAGAATCCCAGTTTTGTCGCTGAAAATAATGAGCGGCTTTTAATAAAGATTCCTCTTGGGGTTGGGAATTGGCTAGGAGCTCTTGGAATGTTTGCGCAAAGGTTTTTGATGGTTTTTGCGCAAACAGTACGCTTACAAAGAGCATGCAGCCTCCCCATAATATCGATCGTAAGATGTTCATAGGCTGCTGTTTGTGGGTTAATCAGTAGTTTGGACAGTCGTTTCGGTTCCTCGAGAGGTTTCTGGATCAATGTCCCACACAAAGGCTTGGGCCACGTGGATTTTTTTCATTAAGACAGGAGTGTTTCCTTGTGGATCGTCAAAATGGACGTGCTTGGTTTTAAAGGAAATTGCATAGGCTTGATACTTGCCGGGAGTTCGTACGAGATTGTCGCGGTCGTGTTTGCTACAATACACAAAAAACTGCAATTTATAGGCACCGTAATTACTGATGGAAAACAATTGTTTTACCTGTACTTTGGGCAGTATAGAATTGGAGGCGACAAAGAATAAGATTTTGACCTTTAGGTGTTTTTTCTTTTTTACATATACGGCTTCGACTATAGGAGGCAGTGGTTTGTGGTAATTAGATGTAAACTCCAGGTTACCTGTTACAGTGGGGGTTAGGGCATTTTCAGCTGTAAATAAGCTAACGCCAGGAGGAAAAATGTACTCTTTTTCTGTGATGGTTATTTCCATAATATTAAAAGTTTTGGTTAGTTATCGGTTCATTAAATATAAGAAGAAACCTAGATACTATCTAATTCCATCGCAAATTAGCACCTTGCAAAATTGTCAAGGTATTAGAGCTCAAATTGTTAATTGAAATAAAAAAAACGCTAAAATTTTATGATATTATTTGTATTTCTCTCTAAAAAAGACAATATTTGTAACTCATTATTAATCAATAAATAAACGCCTATAGCACATAATTACTTTTAAAAATTAACATACCCCTAACCCCGGAAGGATACGCTTATCCTTTCAAAAAAAGTAATTATATGGACAGAAATGCTGTAGCAGATAGTCTTTTAGTGAGAGACTATATCAATGGAAACGAAGTCGCGTTGGAATTTTTGATTAAGCGTCATCAACAGAAAATTTATAGTTTTATATATAGTAAAATCCAAGATAGAGATTCGACAGAAGATATCTTTCAGGATACTTTCATCAAAGTAATTAAAACCTTAAAAAAGGGAAATTATAATGAAGAAGGGAAGTTTTTACCTTGGGTAATGCGTATTGCACACAATTTAATCATCGATTTTTTCAGAAAGAACAATCGCATGCCTAAATTTAACAGCTCTGAAGATTTTGACATTTTCTCGGTCATCTGTGACGGTTCATTAAACGCAGAAAACAGAATTATCAAAGATCAAATTTTAGAAGACGTAAAATTATTGATTGAAGAGTTGCCAGAAGAGCAAAAGGAAGTACTTAAAATGCGTATTTACAACGATATGAGTTTTAATGAGATTTCTGAAAATACAGGAGTAAGTATCAACACCGCCTTGGGAAGAATGCGTTATGCACTGATCAACTTGAGGAAGATTGTGGAGAAAAATAATATAATTTTAGTAAACTAAACAATATAAGAGAAAAAATAGCGTTAAGTATTTGAAAACAAATTATAAACAGGAATAAATGACGCAACTTTACTCTGATAGGTCTTCGGACTTTACCATGAAACCCCAAAAAGAAACAATTCAATTTTTACTTGATTTTTCGAAATCGCTAAAAGTAGTTAAAACTAAATCAAACTATCTCATTGAATTGAATTTGAATTAAGAGTGGAAAAAGCTTCAATAGTATATTGGAGCTTTTTTTATTTCATCACTGATTTTCGTCCTACAGTTTGTTGGATGATATCGTTTTCCATATCCCATCCACGTGCCGGACTGTATTCACGACCGTAAAAAATAATTTGTAGGTGTAGTTTGTTCCACAATTCCTTTGGAAAAAGACGTTTGGCATCTTTTTCGGTTTGGGCAACACTTTTTCCATTCGAAAGGTTCCATCGATACATTAAACGTTGAATGTGCGTATCGACCGGAAAGGCCGGAATGTCAAAGGCTTGGGCCATGACAACGCTGGCGGTTTTATGTCCTACGCCGGGCAACGCTTCTAGGGCATCAAAATCAGCGGGAACTTCTCCGTTGTGCTTTTCAATCAAAATTTCCGATAAACCGTGAATCCCTTTTGACTTCATAGGCGAGAGTCCGACGGGTTTGATAATATCACGAATCTCCTCGACGGTCAATTTGATCATGTCATAAGGATTGTCTGCTTTTTCGAACAGCAAAGGCGTAATGGTATTGACACGGGCATCCGTACTTTGGGCAGACATCAATACTGCTATCAACAGGGTATACGGATCCTTGTGATCCAAGGGAATCGGTGTTTCCGGATATAATTTTTCTAGGGTGTCAATAACAAACTGTACTTTGGCTGCTTTGTTCATTCGGATAAATTTAGCGATAAACAAAGGTACAAAGTTCTGATTTCTCCCTGTGAATTTTGAGCAGTAATTTGTAACTTTGAGTTGAATAAATTTTAAAGATTTCAGATATGACAAGCTTACAACCTGGAGATAAAGCACCGAATTTTGAAGCCTTGGACGAACAGGGAACTACGAGAAAGTTAAGTGATTATGCCGGAAAAAAACTGGTATTGTTTTTTTACCCAAAGGCGAGCACACCTGGGTGTACGGCAGAGGCCTGCAACCTACGTGATAATTACGAGCGCTTTTTAGCTGAAGGCTATGAAATTTTAGGGGCGAGTGCCGACAGTGCCAAGCGTCAACAAAACTGGATTAACAAACACGAATTGCCGTTTCACTTATTGGCAGATGAAGACAAAAGCGTTATCAATGCCTTTGGTGTATGGGGGCCTAAAAAATTTATGGGTAAGGAGTACGACGGAATTCACCGTACCACTTTTGTAATCAATGAAGAAGGTATAATAGAAGAGGTGATTGCTAAAGTTAAGACCAAAGAGCACACGGCGCAAATACTGCCGGCGTAAACAGTGCGGAAAAGAATAAAAAAAGCGGATAGTATTGGTACTATCCGCTTTTTTATATTACGATGCTTCTTGTAATTCTTTTTTGAGTTTGTCAGTGTTTTTAGATTCACCAAAGAGTTCTTTTTGCAGTTCTTTACTCGTTTTTGAACTTCCGTCATGACTCCATCCTGGAGGCATAAAAACGTATTTTAAACGGGTCGTAAACGGCAATGCTTTTTTGCGGTCAAAGAAATCTTTAAAAATTTCTTTCCACTCGTGGAAAATCACATTGATAGGTCCGCGGTCTTCGAGGTCTTTTGTCAATCCGAATTTTAACTTCTCATAAGAAGTTTCATCTTCTTCGGCTTGGAACGTTCCAAAAATTCGGTCCCAGATTATTAAAACCATCCCCATATTCTTATCCAAATACTTGGTGTTTGAGGCGTGGTGTACGCGGTGGTGTGAGGGCGTTACAAAGAAGAATCCCCACAAACCGAGTTTACTTTTAATGAAATTGGTATGACATAGCGTTCCGTAATTTTGATTCATGGCATAGGCAAACATGATGTGTAAAGGTTCAATACCTGCAAAAGCGAGAGGTAAAAAGAACATATAACGGAACAACGGCTGCAATACCGGTGATCTAAATCCAGTAGAAATATTATAGAATTCCGAGTTGTGGTGGGTTACGTGCACGGCCCAAAAGAATCTCGAATGATGGTCAACATAATGGTGAATATAGTACAAGAAATCTTGTCCTATAAAAGCCACTAACCAGTATACAACTTGGTTGTCAATGGTAAACAGTCGATATTTAAAGCACAAACCCATAACGAGAAAGGAAAATCCCTTCATCAATAAATCCAAGCTAAAGTTTACCAAGGCAAAATACACATTGGTTGCTGTATCTTTAAATTCGTAGTTTTTAGCCTTTGCACGATAGCTAAAAAACATCTCTGTAAAAATGACCAAAAGAAAAAATGGTGCACTCCAGAAATACAAGGTATCTTGATTTAATATATCAAACATAGTTCTTAAAAAAATTTATGCAAAAGTATTCGATTTATACTTTTAGCAACTGACAAATGTCATATTTAACAATAATTAAAGCCTTTTTTCGATCCATTCTTTAAAACTGTAGAAGTTTTGAGGAGCTACTCCATGGCCTACAGGATATTCCGAATATTCGTTGTCCAAGCCGTGCATATTTAGATATACCGGTGCTTTTCGTGCCCAATCAACAGGTAAAACCTGATCTACAGATCCGTGTGAAATGTAATAGTCGGTAGCAATTGCTGGCGGCATTTCGGTTGGAATGAGGTCGTCATTGATATATCCGCTCAAAGCAACCACGTGGTTGACTAAGTTAGGGTAGTGGAAGCTCACAGCATAACTTAAAATGGCCCCTTGGCTAAAACCTAACAAGAAGGTCTTTTCCGGAGCAGTTTGAAATTCCTGCTGTATTTCTTTGACAAACTCAGCTATTTTCGTCACGGACGATTTCGCTTGTGGGATGTCAGAGAACTTTCCGTTTTGGTCGTCAAAGTTAATGGCGTACCAAGCATATCCTCCATAGCCCATATCAAACGGTGCTCTGGCACTGATAATCAACAATTCGTCCGGTAATTCTTCAGCAAAAGAAAACAGGTCTTGTTCATTACTGCCGTATCCGTGTAATAAGATGAGTAGCGGTGGTTGTGCTGTCGCTGTTTTGGGTTTTCTAACGAGGTATTCTAAACTCATGTATTTTAGATCGATTTAAACCATTTTTCGAAGTAGGCTCCGAAAAAGGGTACTAATTTTTTGTCTTTATTTAGGGCTCCAACAAAGGCAACGGCCCATAAAACTACCAAACAGATTCCTGAGATATTGCTGGTTGTTTCTCCGGCGATTGGGCGAATTACCCAGGTATTGAGTACCGAAAAAACGTGTAAACCTATCATTTGACGAATGTGAAAACTCGTAAATGGATTCGGTTTTTTGTTGTTGTTTACAATGGCTATGGCCGTACCAATAATGGTCAAATAGGCAATAACACCGTATTTAGTATTGTTAGGAGTTCCCATAAGGTTTATTTTACTACTAGTTGCTCATTGGCGTAAATTCCGTACACGGTACCTCGTAAGGTTTTGTGATAGAATGCGCTGTTTTTAGAGGTCGATAGTACGTTCTTTTCTGTAAATTCATAACTGCCTTCAGGTGAAAATAAGCTGAGGTTTGCCTCGGCGTTTTCAACGATACTCACTGCATCCAATCCAAATCGTTTTCTCGGCTGTGTACTCAAACTGCGTACGATAGTTTCGAGGTCGAAAAGGCTGTTTAAAACTCCAAAAGCCGACTCTAATCCGATGGTTCCGTCTTTGGCAATGGAAAATTCTACCTTTTTGTATTCAATATCTATTGGGTTGTGATCGGTAGTGATCATATCAATGGTTCCATCTTGTACCCCTTCAATCAAGGCTTCTGTATCCGCTGAGGTTCTCAGTGGAGGATTTACTTTTTTCGTAGCTTCAAACTCACATAACTCATCGTCTGTTAAACTCAAGTTGTGAACGGCAACACTACAGCTAACATCCAAACCACGTGCTTTGGCATCTCTGATAAGAGCTACGGATTTTTTTGTCGAAATTGTTGGAATATGTAGTTTACCACCGGTGTATTCTAACAAAAATAAATCGCGCGCTACTTGCAGTTCTTCTGCTAAGGCAGGAATTCCTTTGAGGCCGAGTTTGGTGCTGTTATAACCTTCGTGGGCCACTCCTTCACCTGCGATGTGTTTGTTTTTTGGAAAACTTTGAATGAGTCCGTCAAAGTTTTGTGCGTATAGCAAGGCAATTTTTAACAAATTGTCATTAGTTATAGGACGCTTGTAATCACCAAAAGCGATGGCTCCAGCTTGTTTCATATCAAACAATTCCGCCATTTCTACCCCTTCACTTTTTTGAGTCAAAGCACCAATAGGGTACAGGGTAGTGGCCGCTCCTTGTGCCTGGGATAACCAGTACGATATGGCCGCTTTAGTTTCGGTAATTGGTTGGGTATAGGGATTTACAGCGACTGCGGTAAAACCCGATTTAGCAGCGACGTCAATACCGTGTTCAATGGTTTCACGCTCTTCGTAACCAGGGTCACCAAAACAAACACTCGAATCAAACCATCCGGGACTCACATGGAGGTCGTTTAGGTTGAGTACTTGGTAATCGTCTTGTTCAGCAATGGTGTCTTCGATGGCAATGATTGTGCCTTTTGATATTAAAATATCCTTAACTTGTAGGTGATACGGACTGGTGGTATCAATTATTTTAGCCGACTTTAACAGCGTTGTCATGGTTTGAAGAATTTTAAAATAAAAATTTCAAGAAGCAAAGATACAATGGAAACTCCTAAAAACCATTTCCAAAGCCAGTGAACTTCATTTTTTTTACGAATGTTAAGTACGGCTCCTTTGACGCTGTTGTGAATCGCTGATTGTTGTTGTGCTGGCAAGGCTGCTGAAAGGTCGGTATATGTTAAACTACTTTCGAGAGCTGCGTAGTTGAAAGCGAGTGTTTTAAGTGTGTCTTTGTTTTTTACGGCATATGAAAAACCGGCGGTATTGGGTAATGCCTCTGTTTCTAGGCGTACTTTGTTTCTAAAGCGCTGTTGTAGTGGTATAAAGTTACTGCTAGCGTTCACAATACTTAAAACGGTGTTTGGGGCTACTTTTGCAGGAATATCAATACTGTTTTTTACGCCTGCTACATAGGATAGTTTCGGGAGCTTAAAACTGCTTTTTCCCAAAGAGTACAAGGTAGGAACGATGAGAGAAGCTCTGGTGAAATTACTTACTGCTGGATTTATTGGGGCCGCCATCCAATACACATGGGGCTCGTTGGCTGTCGTTTGGGTTAAAAAGGCTTGCTGATTTTCTAAACTCAGTAAGGGTTTGTTAATGTTTAGCCGCGTAAGGTACCAACTACTGATTTTTGGATATTGAAAATTACTCACCTTTTTCTGAAATACCGATTGGAAAACGGGATGCTGGTAGTGTATGGTGGCAATAGACAAGCTGTCGTTTTGAACTTTTCGGAGTGTACCGATCTTCAGGCGTGTAAATAATTGCTGATAAGAGTCGGTATTGACTGTCACTCCAGGAATTAAGAGTAGGGTTCCGCCCTGTTGGTGAAATTTTTGTAAGCTACTAATGAGGGTGCTAGGAAGTGTGTTGATTTCGTTTAGTACTATAAAATCTTGTTTTAGCAGTAAGTTGTAATCTACCGAATTTGCTGTGGCTTTGGTAAAGGTGAATTCGTCTTGTGTAAACACTCGTCCTAAATAAGGAGCGGGTTCGCCAATGGCCATAATATTGATTTTTTCACTGGAATCGATGTTAAAATAGTAGTGATTGTCGAAATCAAAATTATCCAAGAGGTCAATGCTAGCTTTTAAACGCAATTCTCGTTGGCGTGGAATGGTAAAGGTGACAATTTCTTGTGCATAATCATCGATGGAAAATAGTTGTTTGTTAAGGATACGTCCACGATCGTAAAGAGCCACCGGTACTTGTTTTCTAGCCGTTCCCTTATTCGTTACATGCAGTGAAATGCGGAGGTTTTGAGCATTGTCATTACCAATACTCACACTGTCAATGCTGATGTTGTTTTTTTGCTGAGGAGCCAACTGTACAAAGACTGTTTTTGCCGGCAGTTGTTCCAAGTCGGTTTTTGGGGCATTCTGAAAATCGGAGATCATAACCGGAGTTACACTGGTACCCAAGGTCTTTGTGAGGGTAGCAAACTGCAAGGCAATTTGACCGTAGGTGAGTTCGGAAGCACTCGGCTTGCTGTTGAGCAAGAATTCCTTAAGGCTAGGAAGGTCTTGATTTAAGAGTTGTTGGTTGTGAGTGAACAAGCTGATATTGGCATCGGCGGGTAAACTTTCGAACAATTCTTGCGCCGCTATGTTTAATAATTTTCCTTTTGCTCCTTTCGCTTCCATACTCATTGAATTGTCTAAAAAAATGAGGTAGTTAGCTTGGGTGTCTGCTTGTTGATTGCTAAAATAGGGTTGCGCAAATGCCAATACTAGTCCGGCAAAGGCGAGCATTCTCAGCGATAAGACGAGCCATTTTTTTAAACGGGAGCTCTTTCGGGTTTGCAGCGCTAACTGCTGTAAAAACGCAACGTTGGTAAACGGTGTTTTGATAAAACGCTGTAATTGAAATAGGTGTACAATTATGGGAATGCACAGTAGGGCTAAAAAATAAAGAATCTCAGGATGTTTAAATAGCATGTATCGGGCAACTTAAAATATTTAGCGAAGTGTTTGCTTGCTGGTAATCCAGTGGTTTTGCACGCACTTCTGCGAGTAAAAATAACTAAAATCAACGTCATAGCGCAATTGAGTTAAAAATATGTTAGAAGGATATCACCTTTTCGACCAAAAGATAAAATTTAGTATTTTTGAACTATGACTACAAAAGAGAGTGACTGTACTATTTCGGGAGGAATAGATTTACAGCAGCATTGGGAACAGGCTTACCGTACCAAGAACACAGAACAACTGGGATGGTACGAAGCAGATGCAGCACACAGCGTCGCACTTATCAAGGAAACAGGAGTAGCGACTTCAGCAAAAATTTTAAATATCGGTGTCGGCTCGTCCGTACTTATAGACCAATTGGTAGCAGAGGGCTACGAGCAAGTAATTGCCAATGACTTGTCTGGAAAAGCATTGGAGGATATCGAAATCCGATTAGGAGCAGCCTCGAAAAACGTCGCGTTTATACAAGATGATTTGTTGGAAGGGAACCGTTTAGCGGCACTCGGCCCGGTGGCCGTTTGGAACGACCGAGCGGTACTGCACTTTTTTACTGAAAAACGCGATTGGGAACGCTATTTTAGCCTTTTAAACAAGGTGTTAATGCCAGGAGGGTATGCTATTATTGCCGTTTTTTCAGAAACGGGAGCTCAAAAATGCTGTGGCTTGCCCGTGCAGCGCTATACCGAAGAATTGTTGACCGAAAGAATGGGAAGCAACTTTAGCCTGCTCAAGAGTTTTGAAACCACTTTTATCAATCCCAATGGCGGCGAGCGCCCTTATATTTACACCTTATTCCAGAAAAAAGACCTTTAAATGAAAGCAATTACAGTACCCTTTAAAACCACTGGTTTTTTTTCAAAAACCATGACGGATTATTTAGATAGAGACCCTAAAACCACCCCTTTTTACCACCGTTTTCCGGAGTTAGCTAATTTCCGAGCACAGATTGATGAAAAGCAGGCTACTTTCTCGCCAGATACGAGGGCAGTGCTCGTCAAAGCCTTAGAAGGGCAATACCAAACAACGACCGTATCAGCAGCAACGAGGGAACACCTCAGTAAGTTGGCGAACCCAACGACTTTTACAGTAACTACGGGGCACCAGTTAAACCTGTTTACCGGGCCTTTGTACTTTTTATACAAAATTATCAATGCTATTAATTTAGCTGAGGAGTTGGCACAACAGTTTCCGGAGTATCATTTTGTTCCCGTTTATTGGATGGCTACCGAAGACCACGATTTTGAAGAAATCAACTACTTTAATTTTAAGGGCAAAAAAGTAACCTGGAATACTGGACAAACGGGACCCGTTGGGCGATTTTCAACGGAAGGATTGGATGAGGTTGCAAGTATTTTTGCGGAGCATTTAGGAACTTCTAAAAATGCTCGTGCTTTAAAAGAACTTTTTCATAAGGCCTATGCTGAAAAGGCGACTTTGGCCGAAGCTACTCGCTTTTTAGCTAATGAATTGTTTGGAGAAGAAGGACTTGTTATCGTAGATGGTGATGACAGCGCACTCAAAGGGCTCTTTCGCCCCTATGTACAAGACGAGCTTGAACAGCAACTATCGCATCACAAGGTACAGGAAACGATTACCGCTCTAGAAGCATCGTATAAAGTTCAGGTAAACCCGAGAGAAATTAATTTATTCTTTATTAAAAACGGATTGCGCGAGCGCATTGTATTAGAAGAAAATGTATACCGCGTATTGCATACTGATTGGCGCTGGAATAAAGAGGAACTCTTGGCACATTTAGAAGCGCATCCGGAAGATTTTTCTCCCAATGTGATTATGCGACCTTTGTATCAAGAAGTGATTTTACCGAACCTCTGTTATATTGGTGGTGGAGGAGAGCTCGCCTATTGGTTTCAGCTAAAAGCTTATTTTGAGGCTGTAGGGGTGCCATTTCCGATGTTATTACTGCGTAATTCGGTACAGGTGATGACTCAAAAACAAGAAGAAAAACTACAGAAATTAAACATCAGCACAGAGGAACTCTTTTTAAATCAACACGAGTTGGTAAAGAAGAAGGTAGAAGAACAGGCGGTAGTGAGTTATGATTTTGCACAACAGCGGGCCACATTGCAAGAGCAGTTTGCTACTTTAGCGCAATTGGCAAAACAAACAGATGTTTCTTTTGTAGGAGCTGTGGAGGCACAAGAAAAAAAGCAATTAAAAGGGTTGGCAATGCTTGAAAAACGCATGCTAAGGGCCGAAAAACGCAATCAGTCTGATCGTGTGCAACGCATCCAAAGTATACAAGACGCGCTGTTACCCAACCAGAGTTTGGAGGAACGACAACGCAATTTTTCGGAGTACTACTTGGCCTATGGTCCAGAATTTATTTCCACCTTAAAAAAAGAACTAGCACCGCTATCGTTGGCGTTTACCGTGTTGGTATTGGAATAAGTACTATTTTTGCAAGCATTTACTTATAACAAATGAAGGCACTACACCCAAATAATGTACATAACAAAGCCTATGACTTTGAACTGCTAGTCCGTGCGGTTCCTGCGTTGGAGGCGTTTGTATTGGAAAGGCATGGTCGAAAAACGTTGGACTTTGCAAATGCTAAGGCGGTAAAACTGTTTAATACGGCGTTGTTATCGGTACATTACCAAGTTGCTTATTGGGAGTTTCCTTCCGAAAATTTATGTCCTCCAATACCGGGGCGTGTAGACTATATTCATTATCTAAACGATTTGCCGGTAAGCGGAAAAAATTTTCGAGTGCTCGATATCGGAACGGGAGCTACTTGTGTTTATCCTATTTTAGGGAAGGCAGTTTACAATTGGGATTTTGTCGGAACGGATATCGATCCTAAATCCTTAAAAACTGCGGCTACCATAGTAGGTGAAAACGGGCTTGAGGGGGCTATAAGTTTCCGTCATCAACGAGACAAGACATCGGTATTAAAAGGGATTGTTAAGCAGGAGGATAAGTTTCAGTTTAGCATGTGTAATCCACCATTTTATCGATCTGCTGAGGAAGCGGCTGCCGCGAACTCACGAAAAACAAAAAATCTAAAGACGGCACGTGGACGCAATTTTTCAGGAAATACCAATGAGTTGTGGTATCAAGGAGGTGAAAAGGCCTTTTTACATACGTATTTATACGAGAGTTCATTATTTCCGGAGCTTTGCGAGTGGTTTACGAGTTTGGTATCAAAGAAAGACAATATACTCAGTTTAAAGAAATCTGCCAAAAAGCTAGGTGTTCAGGACTTCCGCATTATTGATATGCAGCATGGGAATAAACTTACCCGAATTGCTTGTTGGCGTTACTAAGCTCTTCCTTAAGTGGAGGTATATGAGTAGGATATATTGAGGGGTAGCTCTTATGTTCGAATTTCTATAAGTGCCTAAATTCTGGGTTAACAAATCATATTAAATAGAAGATAATATATGAATGTTCAAAAAATACAAAATCCCAAGAAGCTAGCTTCCTGGGATTTTGTATTGAATAAAGATTAAGAGTTTTCGTTTTCAAGTTAAAGTAAGACCTTATATTATGAAAAATATTATGAAAAGGATTACTTCTTTATTGACAACTATGAATTTCTCGATTTCTTTACTATATCAATTACAGGTGGAGAATTTGTGTTTCAGAATTTTGTGAATATAGTATTTCGTTAACAATTACTACTATCGGTCATTGATAATTTAATTCCTTATACAACTGGTTTATTTCGAAATTCCACCTAATAATATTGTAATTCTTTGTTTAAGTTTTAGGTGGTTGTATTTGGGGTTTTAACAGCGTTTTTAGTATACGTGTTTAGCCTAATTAGTATATCGTAGTTTTCTGCTAAAAAGTTCTAGTCACTAAAGAAAAATAGTGCTCATTCCCTACTTTTACTTAAGTTGTACAATTCATTAAGTATTGCGTTGGATGATGAGTCTAGATATCTTTTATGTAATTTGGATATTTTCGTAATTAATGTTTTTGAGTGATTGGTTTTGGTGAAATTCCTTTAAGGTTGACGAGTTTGACTTCTGAGTATATGCAGTTAAAAAGGTCATTTACGTCTGTTTTTTTAATAGATTATTAAACTTATCTTTTCTTCTTGACTAATGCTTTTGTAGTTTGAGTTAAATACTTTTTCTGATTTTGAGTTCTATATTGCTGTCCTGAGATATCGATTCTAAAATAGAAAATTTTATTCTTCAACTCTTGATCTTCTAACTCGTGTTCTGATACTTAGTTTTCTGTGGAAATGTTGGTTTGTTCTAGTCAAAGCTTCTATATTTCCTTCATTAGGCGTGTTGTTGCTAATTAGTTTGTTAGTGGGTTTGTTCATCTTTTTCAACTAGAGAAACGACAGTTAATTGAAGCTTAAGTTTTATTGCATGTTTTCACATATTCGTGTTTGTACACGTATGCTTGGATATGTCATTTTTTTTTTTTTTTTTTTTTTTTTTTTTTTTTTTTTTTTTTTTTTTTTTTTTTTTTTTTTTTTTTTTTTTTTTTTTTTTTTTTTTTTTTT
>NZ_JBSWYF010000015.1:0-44698 GCF_056160945.1 Tenacibaculum sp. AWR4_210 | reverse complement strand
CGGTAACAGCTGCTAAAATAAATGCGGATGTTGCGGGTACTGGTTTAACACAAAACGGTGCGGGTGCTTTAGTAGTTGATCCGACTGCCTTTAACGGTGACGGTAACATTACTTCTTCTGACTTAACGGTTGGTGGTGATGCTAACGCTTTATTAGGAGATGTTACGCTGGAAATCTCAGCAGGTGCTGTTGGAACAACAGAATTAGCTGACAATGCAGTAACTACTGTAAAGATCAACGACAACGCTGTAACTACCGGAAAAATTAATGACAATGCAGTAACTACTGCGAAGATCAACGATGCCGCAGTTACTACGGTTAAAATTGCCTCAGGTGGTAACGACAAAGTATTAACCACTACTGATGCTGGAGTTGTACAATGGGAAGATAAAGGCCCTACTATTAAGGCAGCAGGAAAAGTAGCTATGACATACAATGCCGACGCTACTTCTACCTACAACAATCACAATGTAGTCAAGAGCTTTAACATTGCTAGCGTTACAAGAGATAGCGAAGGTGATTATCAAGTAACTTTTACAACCGCTATGAGCAGTGCTAATTACATTATTCAATTATCAATTAGAGATTGTGGTGGTAATTGTCCTGGAAACACCAATGCAAACTATGATGATCCAGGTATTACTTATTACGACCAAACTGCTACAGGATTTAAAGTTAACATCGGTGATAGTGACAATGGAACTAATCAAAAAGATGATATCGATTTAGAATTTATGTTTAGTGTTATTGATTTTTAATCATGAATAAACTACAGTATCTCATAATAACAACTATATTATATTCTTTCGCTGGATTTGCACAATTAGATGCGAATTCAGCGATGGGGATACCTCAAGTCAGTAACACCACTGAAATGCAAAATATTACTGGCGCTACTGAAGGATCGTTGGTATACAATATTGCACAGAAGGGAATCTATGTTTACAACGGCACTAATTGGGTTTCCCCTAGTGGAAGTAATTGGCTTATATCTGGCAACAACGGAATTAGTTCTTCTAATTTTTTAGGAACTACTAATGACGTTAAGATGGAAATTCGCTCTAATAATTTGCCGATGCTCGAATTCGGAAGAAGAGAAACACTCAACCTTTACCAAAACTTTCCTGACTATACTGACAATGATCAACCTTTGGTCCACTTAAAAGGAAATGGGAATACTGCTGCCTTACAATTTGCTGCATCGGGAGCCTCATTTTACAAACCGATGTTTTTCACGACTACCAATGGGAGTTTTCGTTTAAAGGGAAGTTCAGGAAGAACCGATCTTTTTGAAATCGGCTCGGGAGGTCCAAGTAATGATGGAAGACTGGAGTTCATCATTGGTGATGATGGTGCAGAGCCCATTATATTTAAACGTTATGATTATCGAAATGGGAAATTTCACAAAGAACTTTTCCGTGTACAAGGAAGCAACAACACTGCCAATGCAAAAACGAGATTTGGAATCAACATCAATACAAATGAAGTGCCTGTTGACAGTGAATATGACGATTCACAATCGGGGTATAATATTGCTAATTCCACCTTGCAAGTACAGGGATCTGTTGCCACCGCAATTACACGCGTAACGGGTTCTGGGAATTATACACTTTCGGAAGATAACCATACCTTGATTATGCTCTCAAATCGAAGCCTCACATTGCCTACGGCCTCGAGTTGTACCGGTCGTGTGTACATTATAAAAAATAACTCAGGGAGTAGCCTTTCTATATCTTCATACAACAATCAAAACAATACCAGCAGCACCAGTATTACCAATAATAATACTGTATGGTTACAAAGTGACGGCGTAGTATGGCAACAAATAAATAATTAACTAACAGCTTTATGTTTAAACCCCTATTGTACATAACATTTCTATTGGCTGTATTCACAACGACCCTTGCTCAAATTGACGAGAATGCCCTCGTTAGTTTACCCAGAGCAACGACCACTGAGTTGAATGCTATTACCACTCCCCAATTGGGAAGCTTAGCTTATGACACAGATAAAAACCGCGTGGTACAATACACCAACGCTGGTTGGTCGGACTTTTTAACTGCGAGGAATGTTTATGTAGGTGCTTTTACAATTAACGCTGCAGGTAATCAAGACATTACTGGACTCCCCTTTCAACCTTCTCAAATTACCTTTGTCGCACATGCCAATGTCGAAAGTCTCAATATCAATAGTGATAATGGTACTGGTAATAACGATCGTGGAATTCCCAACTCTTTTGGAACCATGAATGGATTTGCCAGAGATGACAGCGGCACCATCGTACAACAAGTAATCTATGTTGGTGGGCATGGTAACTCAATTAATGATATTACACGATACGCGAGTAGCTCGAACTGTATAGGACTCAGATATGGTGATCAAAACGGTAATAGCCTTGGTCGCATTACCGCCTCTTTAAGCTCCTTTAATACAGATGGTTTTACAGTAAACGTTACTTATACCAATGGAACGGTTACTGCTAATAATGGAAATCCCATTGTCGATGTTCAACCCGATGATGTACTCGGTGAAGGGATTGTAGTACTGTTCACTGCTTATAGATAATTTTCATGAAAACCTCTACCCTGATAGTTCTAATCGTATTAAGTTTCAACTCAATTCTCAATGCACAAATAGATGCTAATTCTTTACTTTCCATTCCTACTGTGAGTAGTAATGCTGAGATGACAGGCATTTCTTCACCCTCATCAGGATCGCTCGTTTATCACAGCGGAGAAAACAAAATCTATATGTATGATGGCACAAGTTGGGCCGCCTTAAAAAAAGAAACGAATAGTTTTGGCGATATCAAATACGGAGTACAGTCAGCAGATCACAATGGTTGGTACTTACTCAACGGTCGCGCAACCAGTACACTCTCTGCAGCCGCGCAGACAAATGCTACTAACCTCGGCTTTACAACAAATCTTCCGAACGCTCAGGACAGAGTTTTAAAACACCCCTCAGCTACCGACAATATAGGTGATACCGGCGGACAAACAACCACTACCCTATCTCAAAATAACCTCCCCAATGTAAACTTTACGGGTTCCACGTCTACTGACGGGAATCATACACATACCGTTCCACGAACCACAGGAAGTGACCAGGTACGTCACAGCAGTGACGATACCCGAACTTTTTACAATTCCGGAGGAACTACCACTACCAGTACTAGCGGTAATCACAGTCATACCGTAACCGTTAACAGTGGTGGAACTGGACAATCGTTTGAGAGATACCAACCCTATTTAGTGGTCAACACATTTATTTACCTAGGACTATGAGAAAACTTTTACTACTAACTATTATTACCTTATTTCCCCTTACACTCTTCGCACAAATCGATGCGAATTCAGTAATAGGGCTTCCTACAGCGACAGACAATACCGAAATGAATGGAATTTCAGGTGCTGCTGAAGGATCTTTTTTATACAATATAGCTCAAAAAAACATTTACTTTTATAACGGAACCGCCTGGGTAGCCGTTTCCTCATTAAGCTCAAACCTATACACTGCCAACGGAGCACTTACAGGGGCAAGAACCTTGAATGGTTCAGGAAATGCACTTTCCTTTTCCAATTTAGCATCCTTCCAATTGAACACTACGGGAGCTACACAATTATTTGCAACTGGAAGTCTACAACTCGGATCTACAGGCAATACCACACAAATCACCAGTGCCCTCGGGTTAACACTTACCGCAACCAGCGGCGGAGTAACTATTAACGGAAACACAACGGTTAATAACAATCTCATAGTTGATGGGTCTTTTACCGATAGTACTGGAAGTACAGGTACTAATGGACAGGTTTTAAGTTCAACAGCTACTGGTACAGACTGGATAGATCCAAAATTAGCTACCGTAGAAAACAAAACCGCAAACTATACCTTAACCGCCGATGACAATGGTAAGGTTTTTACATTTAGCAGCGCCACTGATGTTACCTTAACAGTACCAAACGGACTCCCCGTTGGCTTTAACATCAGCATCTACCAAACAAATGCAGGACAAGTTACTATTGCCGGAGCGGGAGGTGTAACCATCCTCAACCGACTGTCGCGATTTAAAACAGCCGGACAACACGCTGGTGCGGGGCTTATTTGTACGAGTACCAATAATTTTCATCTGACAGGTGACTTAAAAAGGTAATTTATGAGAATTCGAATACTATTTTTTCTTTTTACCGTTTGCCTCGTTTGCAACGACTCGTGGAGTCAAATTGCAAGTTACAACCAATTCCCAACGCATAAACCATCGCATATTCTCGACGAAAAACTAACCAGCATCAGTTTTTCTTTTTCCATGCGTGTTTTAGAAAGTGACTACACGGGCCCCATTATCAGACTCCGCAGAGCGAGTGATAATGCAGAACAAGATTTTGGCTGGGCCGATAACGACATCGTAGATATTACTGCCATCAATGCATGGCGAGGTGCTAGTAATGTTTTTGTCCATACTTGGTACGATCAAAGTGGACTTGGCAGAGATGCCATCCAAACGAATACGAACAGACAACCGCGGTTTTATCCAGACGCCACTCGTCCTTATTTTCAAGGAGACGGTGTAGATGATCACTTGTTAATAGATACGCCAAACGGAGTACAAGACCTTACCAATGCGGGAGACGAAGGAACAGTACTCACCATTGCACGTGCTACAAACCGCAACCAACACTCCTTTGGAGTACTCATCAATTCCAACAGATGGTCAACACATATCAACTGGGGAAATCGAAATTTGTACTTCGATCCGGGAATCTGCTGTAACGGAACTAGATTTTTTTACAATGATTCTAATGTTAATACATGGGAATTGTATACTTTTATCAAAACGAATACCAATGCTATCGCAAGAGCAGGTGGTGTTCAACGATTTAATGGTGTGCACACAACGGGTAGGTGTACATTGACAACCGATTTTACTATTGGTTGGGCCAACGGTAATCAGGCCTGGGCTCATTCTAACACAAGTTTTATCGAGTTTATCATGTATCGTACCGACATTAGTGCAACAGAATATCAAGAAATAGAAGAAAACGCTATCACCTTTTGGGGTATTTAATACTCCCTTTGTAAGTTTCTGTCCCCCCTCCTTCTACTTCTCTATGATACGGTATGTGACATTTTGAACTTTTTTGGGTCAAAATGTTAGGATTCACGTATTAAAACTACTATTAGATAACAAAAACATAGTATCGGTAAACTGTACGAACTGATTTTTTTAAGTATCGATGAATTCCACTGAACGGAAGATAGCTTGCATCTATCTAAAACGACGCTAAAAGACTTCAATTTGGATGTAGTTTTACAATGTAATTAGTTCGCAACTAGTAATAATGACCGGAACATTTACTAAGCAAACCAGTTATATTGGACCATCATCAGTTATCATACTATAATTCAAATAGATACAAAAAATGTTAGTTGGCCATATCGATAAATTTTATATCTTTGTCGCCTTGAAAAAAACTAACCGAAATTAACTGAATGAACGATAAACCTATATGATTTAAAAGAAAAAAGACATATACGATTTTAATAAAAGAATAATAAAAAATAATTAAAAAATACGGGGGTATTATGAAAAATTTTTTATCTATTACGGTATTACTTATGCCTTTATTTTTGAATGCTCAATCAGCATTTCACAATTTCGGAAATGTTAAATTGCACACGAGTGCAGCGGTTGGATTCCACACCGATTTAATAAATGACGGAACATTAAACAATGACAACCAAGGGTTTGCAGGGTTTTACAGCGACAGCGAAATCAGAGCGATTTCTGGTAATAACAGAGCTATCTTCAGCAAGGTTGAAATAGACGCAGTAAACGATGTAGAATTATATACGAGCTTAGGAGTAAGCAATGAATTAAATTTTATCAATGGTAAAGTGTTTACACCGAGAAACAACCAGAGTATCTCTTTAGATTACATTAACCACCAGTTATCAGTAGGTGAAGATGACAGCAGATATGTAGACGGTTATGTTACGGTTACAGGAACGGATGAGTTTATCTTTCCTATAGGACACGACAATAAGTTCAGACCTATGGTATTACCTGCGCAAAATGTAAACAATACCTTTAGAGGTGCTTACTACGCAGTAAATCCGAATACAGCTCCTAGCAATGTGTTCAGTCAAAACTTTGACACCAATGAAAAGCAATTGTTCATAAACACTATCAGCAATGTTGAATTTTGGGACTTAGATGGAGCTGCAGCAACAACTATTACATTAACATGGAATGCAGCGAGTAACGTGGCGGCAATTGCAGAAGACGTAAATTTATTACGTGTTGTTGGATGGAGCAAAACTGAAAACAAGTGGATTGATTTAGGTAGAACTGCTGTAAACGGTGACCTTAATGCAGGAACTGTAAGCTCTAAAACCTTTACTCCAGACGAGTATGAAGTTATTACTATAGGAGCTGAGTACGCAGACGGTGACTTAAGCGATGTAAACATTATCATTACTCCTAACGGAGATGACAAAAACGAAGCCTTAGTATTTGACGGTTTAGAACAATACAAAAACAATACGCTTTCAATCGTAAACAGATGGGGAAATCAAGTGTACGAAGCTACAGATTACAAAAATAACTGGAAAGGGACTTCTGAAGGAAGAGCAACAGTAAACAAAACAAATGACTTACCAGTAGGAACTTACTTCTACGTTTTAAAATTCGGAGATGACGGATTGAGTAAAACGCAATTGGGATGGATATACATTCACAGATAAGAAGTTAACCCTACTAAATAAAATATACCCCAAAAGAAAAGGATACTATTTACGCAATGGTATCCTTTTTTTATATCGGTGTAATTTTTACTTGTTTACCACTCTCGGTGTCGTCGGATTGTAACCGAAATCTGCATCGGGTAATTCAATCCCTAAGGAGTTAACTATAAAGCCTACACTGGCAAAATGGTGAATAGCATGACTGTGAGCCTGTATTAACGCACTAGAAAGCGTATAAGTCGCGGTAACTCTTCCCATGCCCAAATCGTCAGTAACTTCAATTAACTGATTCAAATCAAGTGTTTCTAACTCGTACAAGGCCCGAATAATCATCTCAAAATATTTAATTCCTTCCACAGTTTGCTCTTCTGCCAAGGTATTTCTCTTTCGATCTGAAAAATCAATATGCCCCTTCTCTACTCCATTCACTATACAACTAAAAACATCCAATACATGTCGCATATGCGCTCCAATACTCGAGTAATAAGGTGCCACCGTTTTATCGCTGTATTGTTCATTGGTTATATTCGTAAGTAGTGTAATTCCTCTTTGTAAATTCTTATCAATGGCGGCTATCATATAGCTAAAATTAAATTTTGAAGTGAGTCGTATAAATATAGGGTATTTTACGAGTACCTAACAGTAATTTTAACAAGTATTTTCAAACCACTAAAAACCAAGCAATTAAAACCCGAAAAGTTTTCTACAAAAAAGGCACCTACAATTTTGGCACGCAATTTGAAAATAACTCAAACAACTGCGGAAGCCGAAAAGCATATAGAGTAAGCATAACCCTAAAATTAGCAATTATGAGAACAGGGATACTATTTTTTTTAGCAGCAATGTTATTTGCTCCACTACAAGCCAATACGAATACCAAATCAACTAGCAAAATTGGGGTTGTCAATCGCTATGACGATGTATTAAGTTTTGTTGAAAGAGGAATTAAATTTCACGTTTTCCTCAACGGAGATTTTGATTTTAACACCCATCACAGAACTACCAGATATGTCGATTACAACGGAAGAAGGACACGTGTATCAAATGGTGTGCGCATAGAGCGCGATCGCAATGGCCGTGTCAGACGTGTAGGTACCGTATATATCAACTACGATTTCAGAGGAAATGTAAAACGTATTGGTAGTGTATTTATGCAGTACAGGAGAGGTCAATTAACCAGAATCGGAAATATGAGAATTCGTTATGATCGCTGGGGGCACCCGAGCTTCCGAGGATATATCAAAAGAGGTGGGTATTACCAAGACATCGATCACTGCGACGATGATGTTAACATCGATATCGACATCAGTATCGGTGATGAATACGACTATGACGATGTGTACTTTTACCGAAGAGATTTCAGACGCAACTACCGTCAGTTCAAAGAAGACGACAACTTCTTTTACTACCGAGCCGTTCCGAATGCCAATATTGGACAAAAGGCACGTGTCCTTAAAAGACGTAAGAGTAAAAGAAACTCTGATAGAGATGATTTGTATTACAGAGCGAATCCTGAAACAAAACGATCTAGAAGAAATTAAAATAGCCAACTCAAAACAAAAACCTCCAGTTTGAACTGGAGGTTTTTATTTTAAAAAGAAAACCAAGTGGCTCGGGCCACTTGGTTTTTCTAACTAAGAATTTATCGTTGTTGACAGCTGTTATTTGGCTACGTTTACCGCTCTTGTTTCACGGATAACGGTTACCTTCACCTGTCCTGGATAGGTCATATCATTTTGAATTTTTTGAGAAATATTAAATGATAGTTCCGCAGCTTTTGCGTCGTTTACTTTGGTACTTTCAACGAGTACACGCAACTCTCTACCCGCTTGGATTGCATAAGCTTTTTGTACTCCTGTAAATCCAAATGCGATATCCTCTAAATCTTTTAAACGCTGGATATAGCTATCCAACACTTGTCGTCTGGCACCTGGACGAGCTCCTGAAATCGCATCACATACCTGTACTATCGGTGCGATCATACTCTTCATTTCAATTTCGTCGTGGTGAGCTCCAATGGCATTGCAAACATCTGCTTTCTCTCCGTATTTCTCTGCCCATTGCATTCCTAATAATGCGTGTGGTAATTCGCTTTCTGTTTCTGGCACCTTACCAATATCGTGTAACAATCCTGCGCGTTTCGCTGCTTTTGCATTCAAGCCTAATTCAGCAGCCATAATACCACACAAATTAGCAACTTCTCTCGAGTGTTGTAATAAGTTTTGTCCATAAGAAGAGCGGTACTTCATACGACCTACGGTTTTTACCAATTCAGGATGTAATCCGTGAATTCCAAGGTCAATAACAGTTCTCTTTCCTACTTCTATAATTTCTTGCTTGATTTGTTTCTCAGTCTTTCGAACGATTTCTTCAATTCTCGCAGGGTGGATTCGACCATCAGTAACGAGCTTGTGCATCGACAATCTTGCGATTTCACGACGAACAGGGTCAAAACACGAAAGAATGATGGCTTCAGGAGTATCATCTACGATGATTTCAACCCCAGTAGCGGCTTCCAATGCACGGATGTTTCTACCTTCTCTACCGATAATTCTACCTTTTACGTCGTCTGACTCCAAGTTAAATACAGAAACACAATTTTCTACTGCCTGCTCTACTCCTACGCGTTGAATGGTATTCAATACTACTTTTCGCGCTTCTTGTTGGGCAGTCATTTTAGCTTCTTCAACGGTATCTTGAATAAAACTCATCGCATCTGACTTCGCCTCTTCTTTTAACGACGCTACTAACTCGGTCTTCGCCTCATCTGCTGAAAGCCCAGAAATTTGCTCTAGCATATCTACGTGACGCTTGTGTAACTTTTCAATTTCAGACTCTTTTTTATCTAAAAAATCCAATTTGTAATTGTAGTCAGCCTGTTTCTTTTCGAGTTGCTTGTTCAGTTTTTTGTTACGATCCAACTCCGAAGATACTTGACTTTCTTTATCGCGAATGCGCTTTTCAACATCTCCCACTTTCTTTTCACGAGAAAGAATTACCTTTTCGTGTTCTGACTTCAATTCAATAAATTTTTCTTTCGCTTGAAAGATCTTATCTTTTTTTATCGCATTGGCTTCTACCCTTGCTTCTTTTATAATATTCTTAGCCTCCTTCTTGGTCTCTTCGATCAATTTGTTCGCCTTTGTCTTCTCCAGCATTTTCGCTATCAGAAATCCAATAGTCAGACCAATAATACTAGCTAATGCAATATATGCTAATTCCATATGATTAATTTGTGTGTATAAAAAAACCTACATCAATAAGGTTTTATAAACTCCTAAAAACAGGTTTAGGACTAACTGGTTGCTCAAGGATCCCGCAAGCGGGCGTGCTTTCCTAACCACGACTCATCCTTTCTAATTGAATAGCGTTGAGTTTATTAAACATTTTATCAATGTAGGCAGTATTTTACTTTTGTTATTTTAAAGAACTTTTTTCTTATCTATAAATGCTCGTCCAACAATTGGTTGAGCACAGCTATTTGTTTCAATACTTCTGCGTCTTCACTTTCTTGGGTAATGCGTTCAATCTCTAGCTTAGAAGCAAACTGCAAGGCACACATTGCCAATACATCTTGTTTGTCAGCTACCGCATAGCTCTGCTCGAACTTTGCGATCAATTCGTTAATGGTTTTAGCAGCCTTTCGCATCCCCTCCTCTTCTATAGTACTCTGCACATTTAAAGGATAGGTTCGACCTGCAATTACAACATTAACTTTTAACTTTCCCATGTAAAGAACGTTTTTAGGTACTCAAGAGTTTGATACATTTATCAATCTCTCTGACCAAAGCATTTATTTTGAGTTTTGTTTCTCTCGTGTTTTCGTTACTGCCTTCAATAGTTTTGGCAATTTTCAACAAATTCAATTTCTCTTCCTTTGTATTTAATTCTTGCTCTTTTTCTTGTAATAAACGTTGTAACCTTGCATTGTTCTCGAATAAAATTCGATTTTCCTCCTTCAAAAATTCATAGTTGGACAACAACTCCTTGAGTCTATCTTCCAGTAAATGAATTGCTTCTTGAGTGTTACTCATTAATTTCTCCGAATAAAACTATTTCTACAAAGTTATCAATAACCTTGAATTTAACAAAATTTTTACAACATTTTCAAAGTAACCTCGGTTTCAAACGATTACAGTTTTAACTTAAATTTTCTAAATTTGTTGTAAAACTATTGCCATTTTGAGATTTTACCTTATTATTTTTTTTGCTTTTATAAGCCAATTGAGCCCGGCCCAAAAGAGTTATCCTACAGACTACTTTGACCCTCCGCTGAAAATTCCCATAGTACTTGCCGGTACTTTTGGAGAGTTGCGAAGCAACCACTTTCATTCGGGTATTGATATAAAAACGCAAGGAAAAGAAGGACTCCCTATTTACGCAGCTGCCGACGGTTACGTTTCAAGGATAAAAGTAGGCCAATACGGTTTTGGTAAGGCTCTGTATCTAAAACACCCCAATGGGTATTCAACGGTATACGCCCATTTGCAAAAATTTGCTCCTGCCATCCAAAAACACGTTAAGAAAACACAGTACGCAAAGAAAAAATACGCCATTGGGAATCTCTTTCCCAGCCAAGATATGTTTCCTGTAAAAAAAGGACAACTCATCGGTTACGGAGGAGACACCGGAAGTTCAGGTGGACCACACCTACACTACGAAATCAGAGAAAGCAAAACGGATCGTATTATCAATCCCTTATTGTTTGGCCTCCACCCAAAAGATACCATTGCACCGCTCATCAAATTCTTGCTTGCCTATCCTATGGATATTGCGTCAAGAGTGAATAACGGAGCCAGTAAAACAGCCCTTCCTCTCAAAAAAACAGGACCGGGTACCTATCGTACAAATCCTATCACTGCCAGCGGTGAAATAGGTTTTGGGCTCGCTGTTTTTGACCGACTCAACGGCGCTTCGAATAAAAACGGTGTGTACAGTATTGAAATGAAGGTAAACGGACAAACGGTGTATTATCACGATGTGGAAAGCTTTACATTTGCGGAAAGCAAATACATCAATCTCCATATCGATTACCCTTATTATAAGAGCTACAAACAACGCGTTCAAAAAACCCACAAAGTTACGACCAATAGACTGAAGCTCTACAAAACTCTCGTTAACAATGGAGTTATCACCATCTCACCAGAACAAAATTACAGCATTGACATCATTGCAAAAGATATTGAAAACAACAGCAGTACCATTCACATTCCTGTAAAAGGAGTTGCCGCCAATGCCGTATTTACCCAAAAGGACACTACGGCTTTTAAAATTAAAGCAAACGAGTTTATTCGATTTCAGGACAAAAACGTTCAGGTAGCCTTCCCGAAAAACACCTTTTACGAGGATTGCTTTATTGATTTTTCCGTCGAAGAAGGAGTGGCCCACATACACAACACTACGATTCCGTTAGACAAGAGGTATACCCTTACTTTTGAGACGGGCTACTTATCAGCACTTCAAAAACAACAGGTATACATCGCCAATGTCAATTATCCTAAATACCCAAGGTATGTCTCTACAAAGAAAAAACTAGACAAAGTATATACCTCCACCAAAGCACTAGGAAGCTACACCTTGAAGTTTGACACGAAAAAACCTACAATTCAACCGCTCAACTTCTACAACAAGCAATGGATTAGCAAGAATAAAACCCTAAAAGTTAAAATCAAAGATCGCCAGTCGGGAATACGCAGTTTCAAGGCAAGCATTGACGGTGAATGGATTTTAATGGAATACAATCACAAAAGAGGTATTTTGACCTACGATTTTAGCGATAAAAAGTTGGTTGGCAGCAAACATATCTTTAAAATTGTAGTCGCGGACAACGTCGGGAATACCAAAACCTTAAAAGCGACGTTTTTTAAAAAGTAAAACCTTTCATTTTGAACAAACTAATCATATTACTCCTATTTCCTTGCGTACTTTTTGCTCAGAAAACAGCAACCGTCAAAGGAATTATAACCGATGCATACAACAACCCTATTGAAGGTGTTGCCATTAGCTATCTGAACGAAGGAACGACAACCAATGCCAGTGGATTTTACGAATTCCGAATTCCCATCCGAAAAACGGTGACCGTTACCTATAGCCATGTATCGTTTAAGAAAGTGGTCAAAAAGTTTACTGCACGTGGAGTAAAGACCTTTACCTTTTCACCTAAATTAAAAGCGTTGAATGAAAAGCTCAACGAGGTTGTTGTCAAAAACAAAAACAAAGAGGCCCAAGGAATCACCACGATTAAAGTAAAAAAAGTACAAACGCTACTCGGAGCTAATGCCGGAGTAGAAAATGTACTAATGACCTTGCCAGGAGTGAGCAATAATAACGAATTGAGTACCCAGTACAACGTTCGTGGAGGTAATTTCGATGAAAACCTCGTATACGTCAATGGGATTGAAGTTTACCGCCCTTTTCTCATACGTTCAGGACAGCAAGAAGGTTTGAGTTTTATCAATACACACATGATCCAAAACATCAACTTTTCAGCTGGTGGATTTCAAGCGAAATACGGTGATAAATTGTCGTCCGTTTTGGACATTACCTATCGCAAACCTACTGAGTTTGGCTTGCAGGTAGACCTGAGTATGCTCGGAGGAAGTGCTACTTTTGAAGACAGTTATTACAACGATCGCCTCAGTGTGTTGGTTGGGCTTCGCTATCGCGACAACAGCCTGTTTGTAAACAGCAAACAAACAGAAGTAAATTTCAGGCCTCAGTTTACCGACGTTCAGTCGTTTTTGAGCTATCGTCTGAATGATAAATTACAATTGAACTTTTTGGGGAACTTTTCGTTAAACGAATACAATTACCAACCACTAACGCGCAGAACCCGTTTTGGTACCTTGGCCAATCCGTTAGAGCTCATCGTGTTTTACCGAGGTCAAGAGCAAGATCAGTTTAAAACCTTATTCGGAGCCTTATCTGCTGATTACCAAGTAAACGAGGATATTAAAATAACCACTACAATTTCTAGTTTTAACACCCAAGAAGAAGAATACTTTGACATTGCTGCCGCTTATAATTTAGGAGAAGTAGATAGTAATATCGGTTCTGAAAACTTTGGAGAAGTACAATTCTCACAGGGAATTGGATCGCAAATAAACCATGCCCGTAATGATTTGGATGCCTTGATCAATTCTGTTCAGGTTCGTGCCACTATCAAGGACGGCCAAAACGAATGGCGCGCAGGAATCAAACTTCAAACCGAAAATATCAAAGACCGCATTAATGAATGGGAAGTCATCGATTCATTAGGATTCAATGTACGTCCGCCTCATCATAGCATCAATGATCAGCCCTACCAACCTTTTACTGGGCCCATTGAACCTTTTCAGAACGTCAAAGCTCAAAATACCATTGATATTACACGTCTTTCAGGATTTACCCAGTTTAGCAGACAAACCCATTGGGGTGACCACAAAATTTGGTTTAACGCAGGGGTTCGCGCTCATTACTGGCGCGTAAAAACTGCACTGCAAGCAAGTAAGAGTCACGTTACTTTTAGCCCTAGAGCTCAATTTGCGATCAAACCAGATTGGGAAAGCGATATGATGTTCAGGATTTCTGGAGGTTGGTATGCCCAGCCCCCTTTTTACAAGGAGTTACGCGGTTACGACGGTACTATTAAGCCGGAAGTACAGGCTCAAGAAGCCATACATATTGTAGGTGCTAACGAGTACAGTTTTGTACTTTGGGATCGACCATTCAAACTCATTAGTGAACTCTATTACAAAAACCTAAGTCAGGTAAATGCCTATTCGGTTGACAATGTCCGTATTCGATATCGTGCTGACAACCTAGCCAAGGCCTATGCTTATGGTTTAGACATCCGCTTAAACGGTGAATTTGTTCCAGGGAGCGATAGTTGGGTGAGTTTTGGGTATTTAAAAACGGAAGAAAACATCAATGGACAAGGCTATATAGCCCGTCCTACAGATCAACGCTTAAAGTTCGGAGTATTGTTTCAGGACTACGTGCCAAATTTACCCGATTTAAAGGCCTATTTAAACATCGTTTACAATACTGGACTACCAGGAGGTGCTCCAGCCTATTCAGACGTATATCAATTCCAAAGTAGGCTCAATGACTACAAGCGTGCAGATATCGGAGTCTCTTATGTATTGGCCGATGCCAACAAAAAAAGTACTGCAGGTTTTTTACAGCATTTTAAAGAACTCACCATTGGACTCGAATTATTCAATGTGTTCGATATTCGAAATGCCAATACCAATACTTGGGTACGTGATGCCTACAGTAAACGCCAATACGGTATACCGAATTATATGACGGGTAGAGTCCTGAATGCGACCGTAAAAATGAAACTCTAAGTATATGATGAAAACAGCTATGACAGCAGTTGTATCGCTGGGATTATGCCTGGGAAGTTCACAAAAAAACAGTTATGCAAAATACGCTGTTCCCAACGGTGAACTCCGTTATAAAATAACCTTCCCACTACTCGAAAATCCGGTGCATCAGAAATTGTATTTCAGTAATTACGGAGCTTCGCAATTGGTTGAAATGATCGACTCCACAAAGCAATTTAAAACCAACTTGATCCTTTTAAAGAACGACAGTTTAGCCCATGTTTTTATGAATGATTCTGACTTTGTAAGCGCGGAAAACTCACCAGAATTTGCACACGAGAAGGTTGTAAATTCCCTAGCTTGGGCTAAAGCGCACGACGGTGCTGTCATTACAAAACAAAAGGACACGCTCTTTCAAGAAAAAAACTGTTCCTATATCGAATTTCATTTGCAAACAACAGCCATGAAAGGCTTTGTAATTTACTATCGAGACATTCCGTTAAAAATAAAATATCCATGGGATACTGGAATGGTAGAAGAACTCGTATTAACAGCTATGAAAATAACCACCGCTCCACCTGCTAAGCTTGTAAAATATCAAAAGGCAATCACTGCTAACCAAGACTGATTTAAAAATTATGAAACGTCCCACCTCTGAAGCGAAGAGAATCATATTATTAGATGTATATCGAGGTTTTGCCATTTTTGGCATCTTTGTCGTCAATATTGGTATCATGAACTCGACTTTTTTAAATCAAGACGTGTTTGCGTTGCAATGGACCAGTGCTCTAGACCAAGGGATCGCCACGCTATTACAACTGTTTTTTTATACAAAGTTCTTCCCTATTTTTTCCTTACTCTTCGGAATAGGCATTGCTATGCAACTGATAAAACGCAGCGATTCCACGGCAAAAAAAACTAGCTTTTTTTATAGACGCATGGGAATTTTATGGGGCTTCGGACTTTGCCACATCCTCTTTCTATGGTCAGGGGATGTGATCCATCTGTACGCCATTATCGGACTGGTTATGCTGCCTTTGGTTCATCGCTCTAACGGGCTTTTACTCCTCACATCGGTCTTGCTTTTGCTCTTTCCGTATTACGATCCCTTATTTGCAAACCTCTTTGATCTACTAGATTACCACCCTGAACACTACCTTAAAGAACACACGGGAGCAAGTGTGCGCACACTCATAAGAAATGGAAATTATACGGCTGGCATGCGACTCAGAATCTTAGAATATTTTAGTAATTTACCAATGTTATTGGGCTTTCTTGGGCCGATTGCCTTGAGTATGTTTTTACTAGGTATATACCTCGGTAAAAATCAACTTCAATACCGACTGAAACCATGGCTAAAACAAATCAGCATTCCGATGTTAATAGGTTTGGTCAGCACCAGTGCTTACCGCTACTATTTCTTATTCCACTTGCTCGGCCATAAGCTCGACCTCTATCGTTTATACAGAGAATACTTCGTAAAACTCATGGTTCTCTCCGATGTATTTACAGGCCTTTTTTACCTGTGGATTATTGGCATGTTGTGGTACTACACGCCGTTAAAAAAAGTTTTGAGCATATTACAATTCCCCGGTCGAATGGCTTTGACAAACTACCTAGCACAAAGCCTAGTTGGTCTTATCCTCTTTTCATCGATAGGATTTTCACGCTACGAAACTTTTGCTCCATCGGAAACTTTTGCAATAGCCTGCGCAGTCTTCTGCTGCCAAACAGTGGTGAGTTGGTTTTGGCTACGCCATTACAATTTTGGCCCGTTAGAATGGGTTTGGCGCTGCTTGAGCTACGGTAAATTACTTCCCCTTCGCAAGCGACCAGAAGTAGTTCAACAGGAAAACAGTTAAAAAGCTATCAACCTTTAGGCAGATTTCGAATAAAACGCCTCTATTAGTGAGCACTCACCCTAGGGCATTGCCTAAACCCCACATCTCATTATCAAGGCTAACTAGCCCTCCTTTTTTAAGGCTTTTTCGGCTACGGTAATCTTAAAAGCAGGTTATCAGATTGTTAGACACCACCAACATTATCCTGAGGAAAATTGTATCTTACTCAAAAAAAAAACATGCACATAAGAAAAGCTCGAAGTACAGAGGCCGAAGAACTGAGTACGTTGGCACTACTTTCGAAAGCCTATTGGGGCTATACGGAAGAGCAACTCGACAGTTGGCGTGAAGATTTACGTATTACTCCAGCCTATCTAAGGCAACATACTGTATACGTAGGTGAAGTTCAAGAGAAACTCATCGGGTTTTACGCTTATTGTTCACTTTCGGAAAGCAGCGTCGAACTCGACTTCCTTTTTGTAAGTCCGACAGCTATTGGTAAGGGCTATGGTCAACGCTTGTTACAACATTGTTTAAACAACCTACAACAACAGGACTACCAAACGGTCGAATTACTTGCCGATCCTCATGCAGCCTCGTTTTATACCAAAAACGGCTTTACTACCGTCGCACTAATTCCTAGCTCAATTCCTGGCCGACAGCTTCCGAAAATGACATGTAACCTATAATAATACAAAAAGCCCCCAAAATTACCTGTGCAATTTTGGGGGCTTTGTCAATTTATAACTACTAGGGTTTAGGCACCCTTGTTTGACGATTTTCTCATAACCAACCAAACACCGATCAATACTAAGGGAATACTCAGTACTTGTCCTGTATTCAGCGGACTAAAAATCCAATCTTCTCTTCCTTCCGCTTGTGGCTCTTTGAAAAATTCAATTACAAAGCGTAACGACCACAAAACGATCATAAACACTCCAAATAAAAATCCTGTTTGATTTTTCTTGTCTGTTTTCCAATAAAAATACCTCAACAAGAAAAAGAGCGCTAAATAGCTAAATGCTTCGTACAACTGCGTTGGATGACGTGGATCGGGGCCACCGGTTAGTTTAAAAATGACTCCATAGCTCGACTCAGTCAATTTACCGTAGATTTCAGAATTAAAAAAGTTCCCTAAACGAATAAAAAATCCTGCCAGAGCCACCATGATACCCAATCTATCCAAGATAAACAACCACGGTTTTTGCAAATGTTTTTTCGCATAAAAATACAAGGCAATCGGAATTGAAATAGCCGCTCCATGACTGGCAAAACCTGTAAAACCGGTAAACTTCCAACCGTTGATCAAACCAAACAAAAAGGAAGCTCCTTCTTGTTTCTTGATAGGTAAAACTATCTCAATGAGGTTATTCTGATAATGTTCCCAACTGTAAAAAAACACATCTCCCAAACGCATCCCTATGAGCATAGACACAAATACGTACATAAATAGAGGATCTAATTTTTCTACGGGTACTTTGTCTTCGATATAGATTTTTTTCATGAGGTACAGGCCTAACAGGAATGCACACACAAACATTAAACTATACCAACGAACTCCAAAACCAAAGATTTTAAAAATCTCTGGATCAGTGTCCCAAACTACGGATAAAAAATTCATTTACTTATTTCTTTAATTTTGTTTTTACTTTCTTTTCAGGCACCGGATCGTACCCTGAACCTCCCCAAGGATGGCAGCTAAAAATTCGCTTTAGTGCCAACCAACCTCCGTAAAAGGCTCCGTGTTTTTGCAGAGCTTCCAAAGTGTATTGTGAACACGTTGGTGAGTACCTACAAGTAGCAGGTGTAAACGGAGAGATTGCTGTTTGATAAAATCGAACTAACAAGATAAACGGATAGGCTACTATTTTTTTCACTAGTTGATGGTAAAAGTGGTTCCTTCTCTTCCGTCTTTCAACTGGATTCCCAATGCCAATAACTCATCGCGAATCTGATCGGACAACGCCCAGTCTTTATTTTCACGAGCTTCTTTTCTCAACTTGATCAAAAGTTCTACAACACCTTCAACCTTACCTGCACTTTGCTGGGTATTTTCATCAATCAATCCTAAAATATCAAAGACGAATACTTGCATGGTCTCTTTTAACAGGTCCAAATCAGCAGCTGTACTGCTCGCTTTTTTATCTTTTAAAAGGTTGATAAACTTCACCGCTTCAAAAATATTAGCAATCAAAATTGGCGTATTAAAGTCGTCGTTCATGGCATCGTAACACTTCTGTCTCCAGGCAGCCACATCAAAATCACTCGATTTTCCAGGGGCTATACTCGCCAAGGACTTCACTGCTTCCATCAGTTTCTGATATCCTTTTTCAGAAGCCAACAAGGCCTTGTTTGAAAAGTCTAAAATACTGCGGTAATGTGCTTGCATGATAAAGAAACGCACTACACCAGCGCTAAAGGCTTTTGGCAAGATTTCGTTGTCTCCTGTTAAGATTTCTTCTGGAAGGATGTAGTTCCCTGTTGACTTTGCCATTTTTTGACCGTTTAACAACAGCATATTGGCATGCATCCAGTAATTTACGGGTTGTACTCCTGAACAGGTGTGTGACTGAGCAATTTCACATTCGTGGTGCGGAAACTTTAAGTCCATTCCACCTCCGTGTATATCAATTTGCTCTCCTAGATACTTCGAACTCATCACGGAACACTCGAGGTGCCATCCTGGAAATCCATCGCTCCACGGTGATGGCCATCGCATAATATGTCGGTCATCGGCTTTTTTCCACAAGGCAAAATCCTGAGGATTTTTCTTATCAGACTGTCCGTCTAAGGCTCTGGTATTGTGAATGGCATCTTCAATAGTTCTACCCGACAAAATCCCGTAGTTGTGGTCTTCGTTGTACTTCAACACATCAAAATACACAGATCCATTAACTTCATAAGCAAATCCTTTGTCCATGATTTCTTTGATCATTTCAATTTGCTCGACGATATGTCCGGTAGCAGTAGGTTCGATACTCGGTGGCAAAAAGTTGTACTTCGCTGCCACGGTATGAAAATCTACTGTATAACGCTGAACGACCTCCATAGGTTCGATCTCTTCTAATCGGGCTTTTTTAGCAATTCTATCCTCTCCTTCATCGGCATCATTTTCCAAGTGACCGGCATCGGTAATATTTCGTACATATCGCACTTTATAGCCCAAGTGCAACAGGTATCTAAAAACCATATCAAAGGACATAAAGGTTCTGATGTTTCCTAAATGTACATTGCTGTATACCGTAGGACCACAGACGTACATCCCTACTCTTCCTTCGGTTACAGTGGTAAAAAGCTCTTTGCTTTTTGATAATGAATTGTAAATTTTAAGTTGGTTTTCTTTGTATAATTCCATAGAAAAAGTGACTATTAACAGATGCTAAAGATAGGCACTTTAAAAAGAATAGCGAAATGGAATGCAGAGGAAGTTTAAAATAAAAAACAAAGAAAAAAAGGGGAATTATCGCAAGGTCAGTTGAGTGAGTTTCCCCTGAATTTCAATGCTTTTATCGGCTGTTTGAATTTTAAAACTTCCGTTTACCTTTTTCGATGCTCCGCTTCCCAACGAAAATTTTATCGACGAAGGAGAACTGTAATGCTGTATCGGTTGCGTTGAGCTGTACTCAATCTCCTTTTGCAAGCCAGTAATGGCAATGGTGGCCTCTCCGAATTTCAGACCTATCACAACATCGGTAGCTGTGGGCTGAATTTTCAGAACATTTAGCTCTCCAAAATCGTTAAACAGCGCTACGTTATCTGCCAAGTTGAGTACCTCAATACGAGAAGATCTTCCGTTAATTTGTGCATTGGTAACCGATGCTATTTTAGCATCGGTTACGTTATTTAAGAACAAAGAACAAGCATTTAATGACTCTATGCTCACCGGAGCAAAAGAAACGTCTAATTTCCCGCCGTCAATTGCTTTTGCTTTTAAGGTTCCATAGCTAACTTTCCCATTGGCCTTCGTTTTTGGCAACTTCACCTTACAGTGACGTGTATTTAAATCGAAGGTGGCGTTTTTAGGTACTTTTACCGTGATTTTCTTCGTTATTTTCACCTTTTTGCCATTTACAGTAAACTCGTTGGGCCCTACAAAAGAAAAACTAATATTGGTGTTTTTTAAGCTTTTTTGCGCCTTAGCCAAAGCCTTTTCAATCTTTTCTTTGTTCAATTTTTTCATGGCTACTCTGGCCTCTAACATCGCTTTTTTATGCGCCAATTGGTGTTTTTTACGATGTACAGCCAATGCCTTTTTGTGTTCTAAAAGTGCTTTTCTGTGCTTTGCTCTACTTTTAGCAATGGCTCTTTTTTGCTTTTTGAGTTCTAAAAGACGCTTTTCGTGTTCTTTTTTGAATTTTTTGTACTCTTTCGTCTTTTTAAATTCTTCCCACTCCTTTTTTGACTTGATGCTGATATTATTCACGCCGTCCTTCCAGGTAAAAAAATACGAATCTCCATCGTGTTCATACTTGTCAAAATCGAAATCTAAATCTTCTAAATCTGGAATAGCAATTTCGTCAAATTCAATTTCAGGAATCTCAATTTCCGGGATTACTACAAAGTCCTGATCGAAATCTTCGTTTATAACAATCATATTCGATGACGACAGCTCTCCCATATCGTTCATATTATAGAATGTCACACCGTGTTCACCAGTACTCCAAGAATTTCCAGAATGGGCTTCGATACTAACTTTTGACTTGTTGCCAAGCGCTTCAAAATCCCATTGTTTTATATAGCGTTCAGCTTCTTTTTTATCAATTCCTTCTACCGTAATGGTGGCTTCGACGGCTACCTGATTTTTGTTCCAGGTTGTCACCGCTATTTCAGCATGAGACGCGTCAATTTCAATAGCGACGTCTTTGTTCGTTTTAAAATCTTCTTTAAATGTCTTTGTTGTTTTTTGGGCAACTACTCCCGTCGTCAACAGCATACTGCAAATGAGCAGTCTAAATGGATTGCATTTCATTTTGAATTGGTTTTTTAAATTCTTCTAATTGTTTTTGCATGCGCTTTAACAGCTGAACGCGCAGTTGCAAATTCCCAATCAATGCATTGATTATATCATTATTGACTCCTTTGGTATTGAGCTCTTTGGTCAATAATTTATACTCTTTGGTCAAGTCACTTAATTGCGACAAATAACCATCAAATAATTCTTTATTACTCTGGGTCAATTCGAGTTTACTCAACTCGTAATTAATGGTGTTTGTGTAATACGATTCTATCGTTTTGAGTTCAGGCGAAATACTCCCCAAACTAATCGGATACTCTTCACTTGCACTCGACTGTACGGGACTCGGGTCAAGGGGTAAGCTGGTTGTCAGGCTTCGGTAATACCCGGTGATGGCCAAGGCTACCACGAGTATCGATGCCGCCGCGTACCACCAAAGATTGGATGTCCTTTTGCGCTTTGTTGGGGTACTGTGGAGTTCCTCCATTAACTTTTGTTGAAATCTCGCACGATGCCCCAAAGAAACTTCTGTAGTTTCTGAGTGTTCTTCCTTCATTATTTCACGTATATCTTTATGCATAATGCTTCTTTTTTAAAATTTGTTGTACTTGTTTTCTTCCACGCATCAGTTGCGTTCTCGACGTGACTTCTGAAATCCCCAGAATCTGACTAATTTCACTGTGGTCGTAGCCTTCTAACAAATACAAATTTAACACCACTTGGTATTTTGTACTCAATTCACTGATGGCCTTCACCACATCCGCACGTTGAATATGGGGAGCCACTTCCCAAGTATCGTGATACGCTGATTCAGTGATTTCTTCATTGATGCTCACCAAGGCAATTTTTTTCTTTTTTAAACTGTCTATACTTTGGTTGACTACAATTTTCTTTAACCAGGCGCCAAAACTCACCTCCTCTTTATACAGGTGTATCTTTTTAAACGCCTTGATAAACGCCTCCTGCATTACATCTTCAGCCTCAGCTACCTCTTTAACGTAACGAAGTGCAACTGTATACATAGCTTGGCTGTACCTGTCGTACAATTGCATTTGTGCTTTGGCGTCGTTTAACTTACACGCCTCTATGATCGTTTGATGTAGCTGTTTGGTCTCGCTCATTTTATCTAAGTTACCCTAAAGACGATACTTTTTTAACCGCGTTGCATTTTCTGAAAAATTTTCTTTTTAAATTTACATTTATATTTGTTTTTAGCCTATATGACCAGTAAAAAGAAATCAGCCCTTAGCGAAAAAGAAGGCGTTGTACCTCCACCAACCACTAATAAATCGGCCGCCAAAAAAATTAAATTACGCAGGCGTTCGCAACCTACTGTGGACGAATTTGTAACACAAATTTGTGCGGGGAACATTACCTATTTAAGCAAGGCGATCACTTTAATAGAAAGTACCAATCCTAAACATCAGGAAAAAGCCAATCAAATTATCGAAGCTTGTCTTCCCTTTGCGAACAATTCTGTACGTATTGGAATTACAGGAGTTCCAGGTGTAGGAAAAAGTACGTTTATCGAAGCATTAGGACTGGCTTTAACGGCGCAGTCACACAAGGTAGCTGTATTGGCTGTCGACCCGAGTAGCTCGGTAAATAAAGGTAGTATTTTAGGCGACAAAACCCGTATGGAGCAATTGGTTACCGATCCAAACGCGTTTATCCGACCTTCTCCTTCGGGAACTTCACTAGGTGGCGTAGCACAAAAAACCAGGGAAAGTATAATCCTTTGTGAAGCTGCTGGCTACAATCATATTATTATAGAAACCGTGGGTGTGGGGCAATCTGAAACTGCGGTGCATTCTATGGTCGACTTTTTCTTGTTGCTAAAACTTGCAGGAGCTGGTGACGAATTGCAAGGTATCAAGCGAGGAATCATTGAAATGGCCGATGCTATCGTGATTAACAAAGCCGACGGCGACAATGAAAAACCCGCTAAAATTGCCAAAGTGGCTTTCCAAAGGGCCTTGCACTTATACCCTCCAAAAGACAACGGATGGACCCCGAAAGTACTGCTTGCGAGTGCGCTGCACTTTAAAGGGATCGACGAAATTTTGGCCATGATCAACACCTATATGCAACAGGCACAAAAGGACGGATACTTTCAAGAAAAAAGAACGTCACAAAATAGTTATTGGCTACTAGAAACCATTGAACAACAACTTAAAGCAAGCTTTTACAACAGCCCTCATGTTCCGGAAGCATTACAAAACGAAATCGAAAATTTAGAGAACGGCAGTACCACGCCTTTTAATGCTGCCAAACGCTTGTTAAAGCTGCAACAAGCATCAAAAAACACCTAAGTCTTTACAAATTGAGGAACCCCTCACGCTTTTCCTTAAAATCTAGTATATTTAGAACAAAAAGACATATGAACGCAACAGCACAAGAAACTATTAGTTGGCAAGACTTTACCAAAGTGGATATGAGGGTTGGTACGATTGTAAAAGCAGAACTCTTTAAAGAGGCTCGCAACCCAGCCTATAAAATGGAGATTGATTTTGGAGCCCTCGGAATTAAGAAGACCTCAGCCCAAATTACTGCTCTTTACACTCCTGAAAATTTACTTGGCAAACAGGTAGTAGCGGTCGTTAACTTTCCGAAAAAACAAATCGCAACTATTATGAGTGAATGTTTGGTTTTAGGTGGCTTAGGAGACGACAAAGAAGTGACACTACTCAATCCGGAACGACCGGTAAAAAACGGCACTAAAATCGCCTAAACTCACTAGTACTAAAGTGCTTCTTAGGAAGTACTTTTTGCCGTATTAGATTCGGTATCGTGTTCAGCGACCACAAATTCGCCCCAAGCGGCAATCGACTTTAACAAAGGGATTAATGTTTTCCCAAAGTCCGTTAAACTATACACTACTTTTAAGGGTGGTTTGTTGGTATAAACGGTTCTCAGCACCACGCCATCTTCCTGTAATTGTTGTAATTGTAAACTCAGCGTTCTTTCGGTCACGCCTTTCATTTTTTTGCGGAGCTCATTATAACGCAAATCTCCCGCAATTAAATAAAAGAGAATCACCGTTTTCCATTTACCACCAATAATCCCCATAGTTACACTGGTGCAACAAGGATATTCTTTACCTTTTATCGTATACATATTACCGTTCTCAACATTTTGATACACAAAGGTATAAAAACCCAAGAAACTATACTAATGATAGTATCGCTAAATCTGTACTCAAAATCCTAGTTCCTTAAAGTTTTCCAGTGCTATTTCACGATAAAAATCCTGCATTTTTTCAAAGGGAATTTCCGCCTCCGCCTGACGTGCTAAATAAGCTTTTTCGCCGAGGAGTACTTTTGACGTTCTCACAAAATAAAACAGGCGAGCGTGCGAATACAACTCCTGTTGTAAGGCTGTTTTCAAATACTCTGCAGTAATTTTAGGCACAAAATTAATCGTGAATTTCTCATCCGTATTCCCGCTGTAGAGCGACAATAGTTCTCCGAGTTGCCCTTCGAAAAAAATGTTCTTACTCACAATTAATCTACTATCTAGGTATACCTTTTGTATGCCTTCAAGAATTGAACGGTCCAAAAAGTCATCGCCCTCTGCTGTATAATCCTCTCGGTATTTACGCAGGTAAAATACCCACCCCTTTAATCCTTCTACATCTGATTTGATTTGAACTCGAATAATTTTCAAAACGCTGAATTGACTGGTAGGTAACCAGTGCATCTTTTTCTCTGAACTCATAGTAGGTGATCAATTAAATTTTGACAAAATGAGGAATGTTACTGGTAATTAAAACTCCTAAGTTCCCTGTCCAGTCAACATTCTCTTAAAGGTATCATTTTTTAAGCACTTCCCCAAAAAAGCTTCTAATTACCAAATCATTAGCATTGAACACTTCGCTCATAAGCACTTACAACTCCCGATACAAAACCCACTTTTTTTCAAAAAAACTAAAAAAAAATGCAATAGATTTACAATAGCTCGTCTTTATAAATGAAAGCATGAAACAATCGCTGGTTTATGAGTGTCAAATCGGAAAATAGAAAAAAGCTTACGCACTTCTTCAACAAGGAGTACCAGTCGCTGAAGCATTATGTAGCTTCCAGGGTATCGGGTACCATTGATGCGGAAGATGTAGTTCAGGATGTTGCCTACAAGCTCTTTTCTGGTGCCGATAGTTTTGCCTCGATCAACAATGTAGCACAATTTGTATATCGCTCCTTGCGAAACAAAACCATTGACCTCCTCAAAAAACCCAAAAGAGAGTTACCGCAGGCCACGGACTCCTCTCTTAGCCTTGAGCAGTTCGATAGCTTAGCCACCGAATTTCATTTGGACAATGAAGAAACCTACTTACTCCTAAAAAAGCATATCCTTGCTTTAAAACCGATGTATCGGGATATTATTTGGGCAGTAGATATCCAGGGCTATAGTTATCAGGAGCTTTCACTAGAACTCGGTGTTCCTCAGGGAACCCTCATGTCACGACGACACAGAGCTTTAAGCATTTTATTTACAGAACTTTCAAAAAATTTAAATCCGCAAGTATGACCTCATTTAAATCAAAACTCAACAAAAATACTCCGCTCGTCATTGTCGGGAAAGTCATTTTCGGAGCTCTTGCCATCACCGCCTTTGTATTTACCTTTGGTTACGGTATTCAATGGCTTTGGAACTGGTTAATGCCCGACTTATTTGAATTACCTACCATCAGCTATTGGCAGGCCATTGGACTCTTTATTTTGAGTAGAATACTGTTTAGCTCTGGCAATTTTTGCGAGCGTAGAAAACGCGAACGCTGCACCCCTAAACAAACAGAACGCAGTGATTGGGTAGCTAAACTCCGTCACTATTCTGACAGTGAAGAATGTGAAGACTGGAAACACTATGACGAATTTTGGAAACACGAAGGTAAAGAAGCCTATAAAAACTTTGTGGAACGCTCTCAACACAAAGAAAACTAACTACAAAACCAACTAAGTACTATGAAACTTTTTATTTTAAAAACGAATATCAATAACTCCAATGATTTTGAGTCGATTGCTCCTAATTTTATGGAACAAGAAGGAATTCTGGACTGGTCAGTAGACTTGGAAGACAGAGACAAAGTACTCCGAATAGAAGCTGCAGATGAACTCGAAGAAAACGACATCATCAACATGGTTACTCAGCAGGGATTTTTATGTGAAGACCTGGTGTAAACTACTTATTGAGCTCACTGCTTTAGGATCATACTTTTTTAGTGAGCTCTTCCGTTGTTTCCAACAAGGGGATATTTTGAAACACAAAACCGTGTAAAACCCAGGTTATAAACTCTTTACGCTTTTTAGTAAAATCAATAGTTTAGGTGACTTAAAAAAGCTAACAAGTAGTAACCAATAGGAACTAGGTGTTTACAAATGTTTTCAGACCACTAATAGAAACAGCGTCAACTCAGTGGTTATTACTTATGACAACTACACTCCAAAAACTTCCGACAGCTAACTTCAACCCCTTAATTATCAACATATTCAAAACTACTTTTGAGTCAATTCAAATTCTCCGAAATCTAATTTCCCTTCTTTATCAATCCATTTTACACTCAATTTTAAGTGATTTATCCATAAGGTATCAATTGCCAAGCTTGGTGGTACTTTCTTCAAATCAAATGCTTTCTCGATTTTTCTTACCTTAAAAGTTTTCAAATCCATAATTGATACCAATACATTATCTTCATCTCCTTTGGCTATCAAAAATCCTGATTTTTGGTCTTTTATTAATGGATACATTAGGACCACACCTTGCTTCTCCTTAGCAACTGGCAACACTAACGAGAATTTACACGCTGTACCACAAGCTTTTGTATAAACAAAGCTATTTCCTATTTTTGTAATATCTCTATCTATAACATCTAGATATAAACTATCCTTACTATGGTTCATAAATTTGTCGACGATCCCCCAATGAAAAATACCATACCCTTTTTTGTTACTCACAAATTTTAAAATCGTATCATTATTTTCATACAAAACCTCGACTTCTCCAGAGTTTTTAACCGTACCCTCCTCTTTACTACTATTGATGCTATTTTTAGGCTTACAACTTAAAAAGGATAACACTAGTATGGTTATCAAAGTATGATTTCTCATTACTTGAATTTATAGGGTTTAATTTTTATGTTAATTTCAAGAACGCTGACTTCCTGATATTTTTAAACTTTGATTGCGTATTATCTAATCTTATTCAACACTGGATAAAATTCGTGTAGGAGCGGGGCCACAAGTACATACTAGCACTAGCCATTAATCTGACATACTTGCGCCATCAGGGGAAGTTTCGTTGACAAATTCTGTTAATAAATCTAAGACTTTATTGATCGCTTTTTTTTCATCTCCATTGCACAAAATATGCAAAATATAACTCCCCCAATGTAGACTAAAATTTCTCCCTTCTTTATTTTCCAACCAACCATGGAAATCATTAAGAACATCCGTTTCACCACTTTCCTCTTTTCCCATACCGTACCCTATTAAAAAAGAAGTTAAGCATTCATAGGAATCTTTATTAGGAATTAACATATCTCTTCTTTCTTTGAGATATTTTATAATAGTTTTAAAGTTACTTCTCATAATATTACTTAAAAAATAAAAATATTTTGCCGACCTATCTTAATACAGACCTGTTATCGTTCCTACATTTCTTTTTATTTGTCTTACGATTTACCTTATCAATAATTTCTTTCCCTTTACATTAGGACAACTTATCAAATATTTCTGACGAGTGGGGTTTCGCTGCTATCTGATTTCTAGTTTACAATGTTACTTTTCACTGTTCTCTGATGACACGAATACGACACAGTGACTCGGTATCGGGGTCTATTCTATTAACTGTAGCTCGTGATTTTCTCATCAAAAATTCTAAACAATTGTGACTCCTTAAGCACCTAAAAAAACAAAAACACATTGAATATCGACAAAGTACTCCTCCCCCCTCTCTCTTACCTCAGCATTCAAAACTAAATCACTCTCACCTTCCTCTTTTGTATAAAGGTCTATGAGCACATTCCAATATTCGCCATAATCCATAGAAACCGATGAACTCCAAGTTTCGTCTGGAAGATCAATTAGTTCTTCTCCATAATCTTCGATGTACTCTTTGATTTGTTCAGCAATTTCATTTGAAATTGGATTCACATTTTTTACACCTGAACTTAAGTGATAATCCTTATGTACAAAAGCGTTTATGATTGCCTTAAAACTAGCTCTCCATATGTGTGGAACAGGGAGTTCTTTTTCCTCATTTTTTTCAACGTTAACTTCATTCAATTAATCAATCAATTTTATGGTACTTTTTAATGACAATTTCTATCACGACGTTCATCTGACATAAAAACACTAGAGCATTTGCTATCCTGATGCAACTCCTTTTCAGTACAGTTTTGGCTCCTTCCTGAAAAGAAAACGACATTGTTATTACTAAAGAAGCACCTACTATTCAGATCATTTCACTCACCCTATCAGAATCGTTAATTACACATATTACCCAAGCCATTTAAACAAGGAGAATAATAATTAAGTGCTACCTTTCGTCCTTTGAAAAAATCCTTTTGAAAAGAAGTTTCTCGATTGTTTTTAAAAACCCTACTATCCTTGAATTTGATATTCTTTTTTGATTTCTCTAATCTTAATTTAATTATTTCTCCTTCTTTTATAACATCTTCGGTACCTCTTCGCTCTTTTTTGATACTTGTTATACGATAAAGTTTTGAATCAATTATATCTTCTATATAAACCCAATATAAATCTTGAGCGACAGGATGTATTTTCAATACCTTAAATTTCTCTGTGCTTAATTTCTGACATGTACTCAGAAATAAAATAGTTAACGTTATTAATATTTTCATTATTCAAAACTAATCTCAACATTAGAACATTAAATTCTCCTCTATGTGCTTTTTTTGTCGTTAAACGCTATCAGTTGCAGAGCTAACGGACATGATTTCTTTACATTATTTGACCAACCCGGTTTAGCTCCTTCTTTTAGCAAAGCTTTTACACCGTTGTTCAATTCAACAAAGGCACTGACTTTTTTGGAAATCGACCATGTTATCTCAATTCCCCCTAATACATCAGTATTCCCATTTCCTAAATCATCTGTATACTCAGCGGTGTTAAAAAAAGGGGCATTACCCAACTCTTTCCTGTCAACTACATCGGGAGGCTCCATACTATTGTACAACCAAACATCACTCACTATTTCATTGTTTCTTAAAAGATAAGCGTAAGCAACTCTAGTATCATCTTCAATAATTACAGCGTAACTACTATCTTCTCTACAAAAAAATTGATTAAAATAAACTTCCATTTTATTTTTCGCATTAACAAATCGACCTTTACCCCATTCCATACTGCCACGAATTGCCTTTCCTCCTTTGCAGTTAAAACCGGAAATAGATCCTTTCCCTCTTAACTCGCTCCAAAAAATCTCCAACGATTGCGAGTAGTAGTTTGGAAATCCACAACAGCCTATAATCACGATGACACTCTCTTTAATCTTGCACTACCCTGATCATCCAACTTCAGGCAGTCTTCCATGAAATATTTAGCGCGAATCCATTGTCATCGATTAATTTGACTCAAAATAGTTGAATCTTTTATTTTATCATCATCAGCTAGTAAAAAGGCTTTGCTTAAAACCAAAGACAGCCCTCTGTCTCCCTCAAAAGGCAAGAAAACATTAGCCGTATTTGTTCCCTTCCCTCGAGCAGGAACAATACACAAATATTGATCATTAGGTTCCATAAGAATATTGGAACTTCCGATATGAATTTTATAGGTTCTTTTAGTTCCTTTTACTTTCAAGAATTTCCCATCTATTGAACTGACATTCTTAATTTTTAATCTTGGAAGTAGTTTTTCAAGAATCTCTTTTCTTGTCTTTGCGATTTGAGTTAAATCGCCAAAAGAATAACTTGTCCAATAATCTCTGTATTGAGCTAAACCTCCATTATCTCTCCACTCTGGATCATTTCCTACACTACAAACTCCTACAAACAAGTCAACATCTCTCATAATTTCTGAGAAAATAAGTTTGGGGACATCTATCAAGTTTAGAACGTTTTGATCCTCTCCAATAAAACGAACTTGATCCGTGGCCACATAATTCCAAATTCCAGCATCATTAAACTGATCATCAGCGAGAATTTCATTAATCCAAAATTGAGCAGACATTTTATATTCTCTAATATCTATGCTCGCCAACTCTCCATCTCCGCCATTATCAAAGGCCCCCATTAAGGTATATTTCCATCCTCTTATGGCAGTTAAAGCATTAAATTGATGTTGTTTGATAATATGAGCGGCCATTCTATTACTGTAAGTTTTGGTACTGATCTCTGCGTCGGTAAGAATATACACCTCTCTATAAGCTTGTTTTAAAGGCTGTTTTATCGCTAGCTGTTCTAATAGATTCCTCCAATACAATACTTCATCAATTTCAGAGTAAATAGGATGCCAAAGTCTGACTTTTGTCGTCTCATCTATCCATTCCAGAGCATTTCTATCTTTATCTACCCACTTGCTCTGCTCATACATGGCGGTTACATACTCTTTGCCATTTTCAAATTGCCATAAAAGCTTGTTGGCTATAAAGCCTACCAAGCCATGATTTAAATAATTTTTCAGGAAATCACTATAATCCCAAATACGATTTTCTAAATACAATCGATCAATCCTATCTCTTTGAGCAGTAAGGTACTTCTTTATTTGCGCAACGTCGTTTTTTGCTCTTTTTAAAAGCTCTTTGTGTTTTGCTGAATTTTTGACAAATGAAGGGGTCGTCTTTTGAATTGATCCATCGGGCTTTTCCCAAGTCAAATTTACTTTCCCCAAATCTTGTATCGCTAAATTCAAGGTATAATCTTCAAATTGATAGCTCTTTTTCCCGTTCTGTAAATCAAAATCAGGGATCGACAATTCTTCTATTTCAGAAGAGGAAACGCCTAACTTTTCTGATGCCTCATCCAAATATTTCACAATCAATTTCTTGGTATTGTTCTGTTTGATTTTCAGTTTGAGTCTTGATAAATGGCTAACTCCTTCTAAGCCTCTGGTATTTCCTAAAACATAAAGGCACGCATTTCCTACTGCTGCTGCCGTAGGGCCGACACCAGGTATTTTTTTAAATGCTTTTTCAGCAAGTCTCCCCAGTAGATTTATCGTTCTTGAGTCATGAAATTTTGCTAGACTCCAAATCAATCCTTTAAAAAAAACTGAATTCTTTTCGTGCATAAACTCATAAGTACTGTATTCATATACCTCTCCTGCATAGTTATTACTCACAACGGTCTCAACAGGTTGTAGTCCAACCACATATTCTATCCATGGGTGAACAACCCTTTTGTAGTTCGTAATTCCTATTTCGTCAATAATAGCACTTGTTGATTTTAAAAACTTCGCTGTTGGTTTGGATGTTTTGGATTTAATAAAAAGGTGAAATAGCCCAAACCACTTGTCTTGAACATCAGTTTCAAGCAGAGCAATCTCAGAATTTATGAATTCACCCACACGATCATTTGGCAATTTATACGGTGCATTTCTCCCTTGGTTATCAGCACTCTCAAACAGTAGCTTTTCAATCTTTATACGTACTTTTTCCAAATCTGCCCCCCAATAACCTTTTCGTTGCTTCATTTGAGGCCAAGAAAGTAAATCCTCTAAAAATATTTTAAGATCTTCTGTGAGCCCCTTAGATTTGATCGTTCTTTCAATTTGCTGTGTCGCAAAACCTATAGGCCAATCCGAAAATGTTTTAAGTTGCAATTCATCCGACTTTTTAAACTGGAGAAAAAGCTGTTCCAATTCACCTGAGGTATACTCTAAATTACTCCTGATCAGTCCTGTTAAAATCTCTGCTTTGGCAGCTATGGTATAATGCTCCTCATCAAAAACATACCCTTTAATCTTTCTTCTCTTTATCTTAGTCTCAGCGATGACTTTGTTAACTAAATAAAAGATCATCCCTTTTCTGAAAGAACACTCTTTCTTCTTAATCTGTTGATAGGTTTTATTTTTACTTAATAGGATCCTGTGCCACCAAAAATCCCCATGTTCTTTTTTGATTTCATCAATAACTTCTTTAACTAAATCTTCGTACTGCTTGTCTTCAGTTGCATTTACCTTAAATATACTCATAAAACTTTCTCTTATTCCCATAGCATTTAATTTACCCTCCAACGAGTGGAGTTAGTTTGATAAAACTTATAGACGTATTCTCTCTGACCAATACTTGCTGTTGAAGACTCTCTGCCTGATTGTTATCAATCAAAACAAAATATCCATTTTTTTGAAATGCATCTAGGGCTACAAAAACTTGTTTCTCTACGTCAATTGTTTTTTTCTTGTCTTTTAACTTAAAACCATTTAATGTTTTTTCCGCTTCAGTAGGTTGAACAAGACCTTTAAAATATTCAGGTAGCTTTTTATTATAGGCATCAATTTCTGCCGCTACCCTTGCAGCAATAATCTCTTTAACAGTAAGAATTTCACTTGAAACCACTAGCTCAATTGTATCTAAAATGTCTCCGGCTAAGGTTTCGTCTTTGATAGTAATTTTCATATTGATAATTTTTCCCTAAACTTACATTATTTTTTCAGACCTATAGGTAAAAGGTCTTTTATTGTCAACTCCTCATTTGTTAGATTTGTTAGAAAAGTATTTCCTAACTTTCTTTAATACTGTAATTTTCAATCTCCACTTTTCCATTCATCTATGGTTAACTCCATACTAAAGGAATAATCTACAATATTATTACTTGCTATAGAAGTTAATCATTTAATTGCCTCTATTTCATACTTTTCAAGTAAGTAGGTTGCTACCCACAATTGAACACTCGTATTTTCATAGTGTAAAAGTTGTAATAACTCATTACCAACACCATTCTCATTCAAATATTTTGCTGCATCTATTATTTTATAACAGTTCTTATTTTCTATTTAATAATTACCTTCATAAGATGCGCTACCGTACTCAATAACTCTTAGTTTTAATCTTTCGAGTCATAATACTCAAAAACTCTATGCACTTCTGCAAAGGCATTCTCTTCATCGTTTAAATAATGATAACATGTCAACCAATTGTTGTACTTATCTCGATTTACGTATTCAAACTTATACGTTGCATGCACTGTTTTCTCATCATTTTCATAAGAAACTAACTTAATGACCTCTTGATTTTCATTAAAATACAGTTCATTTACTCGTTTAAAATCGGTATTAAAACTTAATCCGCCACTTGCTCTTCTCTTTAACCGAATTAAATTATTACTATCGTCATAGGTAAAATCTTCACTAAAAACCAAACCTACTCTCTCTCCCTTCCATACAGTATACGTATATACTGATGTTAAATTCCCTCTTTCATCATAAGTATACTCCTCTTGTGGAATCTTTCCCGTACCCCAAAACTCCAAGCCATGATCTGGATAATCGGGAAATCCTGCGAATTCAAATGTTTTTTTAATTAACTGTTTCTTGGTATTGTAGTGATACGTTGCTGTGAAATTAATAGTCTCTTTATCTATTTTATTGTCTAAGTTTTTATCCCAAAGCGTTTTACCTATTTCTTGATGTATTGTACCATCATAATTTAAGGTATACTCATAAACTTCTGTTTGCTTTCTATAACTACTGTCTTTTTCTACAATTACCTCGTTAGGTTCATACGACCGTGTGTTGAAATATACTCTGTAGGGGTTAAAAACATGTTTTCTAACAAGATGCTCTTGCCTATATTTCGTTTTCTCTTCTATATCTTTTGAAAAATGTTCATATGCATACATCCGTACCATTCGTCCTCTTTTACTCTTAACAACAATTGTATCGTGAGCTAAAGATTGATACATACTATCTGGTATCGAATGCCATTTTTTCTCTGTTCCATTTTTATCGAATTCAATATATACTCCGTAACAAAATCCAACAAACCTGTTCGCCACAAGGAATAACTGCAGCTGATCATCGCTTAAACTATCTCGATTGTACAACTTTTGAAAAGTTCTACTCGTTTTTACTGAACCATTAAAATGATAGACATCTCTACTTTGTTTATGATAACTCTTTATAGTACCACGACTGATATTACGAGTTTTACAGCTCGCGAATACTACTAAAACTAAAATTACTGTTTTTATTCTCATACTATTCTTTTTCTATTAGGTAGGCTTTCCATAGATCATTTATTTCTTCTTGGTTAGATACGCTGCTAGCGCACAATTGAATCGTGTAAAATTCTATGTATCTAACTCCATTAGTTACTATCCTCGTCTCTCCTGTATATTCTTTTCTAATGTAAATTCTTTTTTACTAGTATCAGGATAATCTTCTGGGCTAAGCACAAAGCCTGCTTCTACTGGGGTGTAAAATTAATACTTGCTACTCACAGTTTTTTTCTTTAAAAGTAAAAAAACTACTTTAAATTCTTAACACATTTTGTTGCAACAAATCTGATATTAATTCTTATTCCCTCTTACCATAACATACCATCGTGCAAGAGCGGTGACTTAGCACGCAAATAAAAGTAATATTTCATCTTTTTATCAGACATCTATTTGTTTTAAAGTATATTTTATTAGAAATATATTTGCTTTACTAGTGTAAACAAAACTTTTTTTGCGCCATCTTTTAAACTATTATGGAGAGTATCATTATAAAAAGAAACTCAAAGGGCATAAAGTATAATTTGGAACTACCAATTGAATATTATAAAAAAAGCTGAAAAATATGAATTTTGGAAAACACTGTGATTTATGTGAAAATCAAAAAACAAACTTTCACAAGGGAACAACCTGTAATTTGACGGGATCAAAACCATCGTTTGACATTATTTGTCCAGATATCAAGCTTGAAGAAAAACTTAAACAAAGGTTAGATCTAGTAAATATCACTATCAGAATTAATGAGCAAAAAAAAAGTTCAGCTTATTTCTTTTTTTATGTTTCCATTATAATTGGTTACTTTTTGATTATAGGAGGTATTTTAATTTCAACATTTACATTAGTTAGAGTGTATGCCTTCTATATCACTTTTGGTACAATTAGTTTAGGTCTATCATTTTTAGGTATAGGATACGAGAAACTGAATAGGTTTAGAAATAAAGAAAAAAAAGATAAATCCGAAAAAAGCAAAATAGATACATTACTTAGTCTTTATAAGATTAACTATGAACCAATCATTACTTTAGGAGAACAACGACATGGAATTCAAGAAATAACTATAAATATTCAAGTTAAAAATGGAGCATTAAAAAGCTATGTGAACACTTACAAAAATAATGAAATATATAACGCTTAATTCTTGCCTCTTTTTTCTTCGAATATTTTATAATTCCCTGCTTTACATTTAAACCTGGTTTCATTTTAGGATGCTATAATCGTATTATTTCATCGGTAGCTATTTTTGAATATCATTCATCATATCACTTTCTTCCTTTATGTTTTCGATAAATACTATTTTTCTACTTTTAAATAGTCCGGCTTTTAGGAAAGCTTACAAGGTTAAATAAGGCTAACCAAATTCCACAAAGAGAACGTGGTAGCATATTGCTTACTGTAGATGCTTTCTTACGTGATTACAACGCTAAAAAAGCGTACTCTTAAAAACAACAAAACCACAACTCTCGTCGTGGTTTCATCTTTATTATTTTTAAAGTTAATTTCTGTATTGCTTACTCATACTCGGCACTAGAAAGGATTCTAGCGGGAGCGGGGCATTACACTAAAGCAAAATGTCAATTTGCGGAGATTTATTTAGTCATTAAACTGTTTTAAAACTTTAGTTTCTGATAATTCATCTTCTTTCCAAATTTCTAACACATAAGAGTCATTACCATCTTCTTCATCTATATCCACACCTTTTAAGTTACAAAAATAAATTCTAAACGTATAAATTCCATTCTTCAAGTTAAGTTCAGTAATTTTATCGTAATCTGGACAATCTCTTATTTGTAATTTTGAATTAGAAACTTCAATATAACTTTCAATAACATGATCAAAACCATCATATGAATTAATATTACTTTTTTCTTTTAATAGTTTAACTTCAAGATTAATGTTACCATAAGAAGCTGTTCTAACAGCAATGAAACCTTTTTCCACATATATTCTGTTCTTAAAACTAGAGTCTTCCCAAATATCATTAGTTCTTTCTTTCATAACAGAAGAACCATTAGTTATATAAAACTGATTATACTCTGTTTCAAAATTTAAATTAATTTTCATTTTTTTTAATTTAATTACACTACAGCCAAATATAAATAGTAATATTAAGATATATAATTTATTTCCCATATTAAATCCCTTGTGGTCCAATATTATAATCATCATTTTGAAAATGGTATTCCATTCCTGGAGGCGCTAAAAGAAAAGGTATTTTAAACACTCTATCTAAAATCTTTAATAAAGGTAATGATGGTCCTATAGGTTTTGGTTGAACATAAACTGGTATTATTGGAGGTATTATAGGAACATCAGAAGGTGTACTAACTGGATCTGGAATTTTTTCAGGTTCTCTCTCATTTGGAACAGGTAACACTAAAAAACTATCTCCATGATTTAGTCTTTTATATAAATTCGCTAAAGAGCCTCCTTGACTTTGATTTTCTCGAGCAGGAACGTAAGCAACTAAAGAGTTTTTTCCTCCTTCAAAAGTTGATGCAAAAGGATATTCGTCTCTTTGCAAACCTTCAGATCCTCTTGAAGGTATGCCTCTTAAGGCTGCTCTTCTTCGTTTTCTTCTTCTTTTTTTATCACTGTCATAATGGAGGACGTCAGGCTTTCCTCTTCTAAAAGAATTAAGAGTATGCTTATAAATACCTGGTGTTACCTTTTCAAAAACAAAATGAACATTTAACCCTGTTCCTGATTTATCGCTCTCTTTTTTTACTCTTTTGAGGGCTAAAAAAGCTGTTTTGGCATCTTTCCCTGTAAATTTAACTCCCCCATTTACTCTTATTATATCTCTTCCATCTGGATCTATGAATAAGAGTGGAGAATTAGCTGCAAATATATATGGACTAACTGGTGTATACTTCTCCGCCAAAGGGTCTATGTTCATCCACCTACCTAAAGCAGCATCATAATTTCTAGCCCCGAAGTCATGCCATTGTATACCGAGTTCCTCGTTTAGCTCTTTTCCATTATACCCAAACTTCTGGGCGGTACTGTTTCCTAGAGAGTTAGCAAAATTATTATAACCCTTGTGTTTAAGTCCAAAGGGATAATAATTACTTTCTTCCACAATCTCAGTAGAAGCAGTTACAATACCATCCTTATTAGCATCGGTATAGGAGAGTCGAACATTACCCAGATGGTCTTTATATTGATATATATAATCAAAGGCGCCATTAGATTTTTTCACATAACCTTCTGAATGCCCAAAAAATTGAAGTACATTATTTTCATATATAAAACCACTTGCATAATCAGTAGTCACAAGATTTCCATTATCATTTACTACTTTTTTCAACTTAGTACCATCAGCTGCATAAGTATAATTGATTTTCTTTGTATTTGATTTGTTGAACTTAACTTCAGTTGGCAAGTTCATATGATTAAACACAATGCTAGTTATCCCTTTGTTGGCATCCGATATCATGTTACCGTTGGCATCGTATCCAAAATCATCATTTGAATTAGAACCATCCTTAAATCCATAATGAGTATTTCCATTATCCGAGACTTTTTTGAGCTTATTTCCACTATCGTATGTGTAAACTAGATTATCCATTACACCAAAGCTCGTAGCGTTAGCATTTAAATGTCCTCGTCTGACTAAGTTTAGAATATTACCATTTTTATCATACTGAATACCTGATAGGTTGTAATTCGAGGTGTTGCCCCCTGTAGCGCTTAACAGTCTGTTCAAGGCGTCATAGCTGTATGTATAAGAACGTGTTTGGCCATCATTAGCCGTTTGCCAGCTCGTTTGTGCTATGTTTCCGTTGTACAAACGCTTGCTCGCATCACTGTGCTCATTGTAGGCTATTTCAAAGTTAAATAAATCATTATCATTTTTAGCATCTTGGTTGATTTTCTTTAACCATCCTCTAATATTGTAGCTATAATCTACCGTTTGTAAATTACCTCCAAGCTTTTTACTTTGTAATTTCCCTAACTCATCATAGGTATTAGCTACTATAGCTTCTGTTGATTGATCGTTTATTTTTTGAACTTGTGATACCAACCTTCCCGAATGATCATAGCTAAAACTATCTATAATTTCAATATCTACTTTACCTTGTTTTTTGTGGATACTTTTTGTTTCTACTACTTTCCCAGAAAAATCTAGGTTCCTTTCAACAATATCCGTAGTTTGTAACTCATCATTTCTTTTATAAACTTGAATTGATCTTCCTTTTAAATCGTAATAATTAACCGTAGTTATCCAATTATTAGTTTCTAACACTTTTACTTTACTTCCAGTTGTTAATCCCTTTAAACGAGTTGTAGATTGCGCTCCATAAGTAGTACTCACTGAGGGTTTAGCTCCAGCTAAATCAAACGTATAATTATCATAATAATTTACAGTCAATACCTTCAAATTTGAGATTGGAAAATTATTATTACTGTAAAATATATTCAAACTTCCTGCTGTAGTAAGCTTATTTTCAGAATTATTAGAGGTATTTGTATTCTGGGAATCAAAATGGTTTTGCATCTCATCTTGATTTAAACCTCTTTCATGAGTATAAATCCCTGTATAAATGATCCTTCCTAAATAATCATACTTAGTAAATAGCCATTTATTTGTTTTTCTTAAATTAGCATCTTGTGTCAATACTGGTCTATCGATTTTGTCATATACTATGTATTCTTTCCCTTTGCCTGGTACTTTCTTTTCTACTAAACGATTTCTAGCATCATACTGGTATTGATAACATAACTCATCTAGAACTCTATATTCTAATTCTCTTCTTACTCCATTATTACAAATTGGCAAGCTTACTGAAAATGAACCCGAGAAATAAGAGATTGAATGACCAAAATGGTTTACTATTTTTAGCTTACCATCTTCTATTTTCACACTGTATGAAGTACTAGTTGTATTGGTATTAAGGTACCCTAAATTTAAATTAGGCCACGGACAACCGATGTCACCTAAGGAATACCCAGAATGATTTATTTGTGTAGACACAAAACTTCCGTTAAAATCTACATTAAGTATATTATTTTTTATTGATACTTTGACACTTCCACCTCCATTAGATTGAGTGAACTCTTCTTGATTTATATATAACTCATAATCATTAAATGAATTATTTGGAGTTTCTTTTATTATTTCTTGAGATGCTTTAGGGGGTAAGACATAAGTTAAATTACCATAATCATCATATACATAATAGGTATCATGAGCTTCTTCCACACCATCTACCAAAGCGTATGTCCTTTTTAAAAGAACTTGTCCCTCAATATTTTTAAACTCTTCTGATGAATGTAGTTTACTATTACTATCATCATAATTCTCATCTTTAACTACAACTTTAAAAAGATCTCCTTTAGCATAATAACTACCTATTGGTTTTAATCCTAATGTTGGAGCATAAGTATTTCCATTTAGTTTTGTTGTGACAAAATACTTCAAAACTTCATCAACTGAATTTACATCATAACCATACCTTATTTCATGTCCTCCACCTAATCTCCAATCATAACCAGGAGCTGCCTGTTTAACAACTCTATTAATAGGTGAATTTTCAAATTCCTTTACTGAATAAGGGTTAGGATTAGTAACATTTATGTCTGACGAATAATTTGTTTGATAATATGAATTAGTAGCGGTAATGGCATTATGATTAAACCTTCCATTACTTGAATTCGAGCCATAAGGTAAATATTCTTTTGCTAACCTTCCAAAACCATCATATTCCAAATGAGTAACTACATCTTTAAGATTAGTACTCTGTTTTATACCTATGCTTTGCTTGGCTCTACCCAATCCATCATAATAAACAATGTTTTCAATTACATCTTTTTCTGAATTTACCTCTCCATTGATAGTTGCTCTTTGAAAATCTCTCGTTAAAACAAAATTCTCATCATTGCTAAGGTTTAGAGGAATATATGTACTATTTTTAATTTTTGCCCAAAAATTAGCTCCTGAAACAATATGAGTTGTGGGCTTTATAGTTATACTTTTATCTGCTTCTTCTGTTCTAGTACCTGAAATAATGGTTTCATTTTCTATTACAATGTGTTCTTGTGAGTGTAAAGGTAGTATTAATAAAAACATTGAAGCTACCAATATATAAATACTCTTTTTCATAGTTTTAGTTTTTATAGTTGTATTTATATTCTTTTAACATATTCTTATTAGCATCTTTTATATAGGCTAATCTATTTGAACTATCATACTCATAATACAATATTTCTCCCCTCGCATCAGTAATACTAGTAACACCTATTAACGGATTATAGGTATAGGTCGTAACCTGTGAATTTAAAAATTGTGCTCTCAAATTAGATAAAGCCGATATTAAGACCTCCTCTGTTCTTTTATCAACATCATTATTTGAAGCTATTTTCGCGGCGTTTATCGCTGATTGTTGGGCTACTGTTAAATTTTCGTGTTTAGCATTTATTATTTTTGCAATAGGCATAGTCTCATCATAGCCCCAAACTATTAAAGTATTCACCTCCCCATCTTTATTAAAATCAATTATATTTCCTTTGGTGTCATATTTATTGTAATAAATTGTTCTAGCAACATCAACATCGTTTTTAGGTCGATTAAGAACACTAATCAAGTCTCGATAATTATCATAAGTATAGTAATAATAATCGCTAATTTTCCCTTTACTTAAAACTGTTAAGCTGTTATACTTATCAAGTATATGATGCCTTCCTCCTCCAGAATTATTTGAAGGTGTAAAATTATTACCCACTATAGTTGTCCCAGTTAAATAATTAGTTCTTTCTTCCCTTAAAATGCCGCCATTATGATCTTTTATTTTTTTGTTTGTAACATTATAATTGTTATTGTAATCGTATTCAGTAACAGTAATTATCTTCTTACCATTGAAATACTGAATAGTTTCTTTTCTACTTAAAAGCATTTTAGTTCCTTTCAATGGATAATAAAAAAATATATAATCATCATATACATTTAAGTTTGAATAAGGGCTGCCTCCAACACCAGTACCTGAAGCAGTTGGGTAGCCAAATTTTCCTACATTAATGGATTTTACATTATAAGAAGTTTCCCCTATTTTTCCATTATTTCCGCTAGAAAATGGAACAATAGAATTATACGCGTATTTTGTTTTTTTAATTGTATCGTTACTATGACTCAAAAATACTTGCTGAAGTAACACACCATTATTTTGATCTGTACTTCTTATTGAATAAACAAACTTATCATAATATCCTTGAGGAACGGTTCCTCCTTGCCCAAATATTTCTCTAGGACTTTTATCAGGTACGTTTGAAAAGTAGGAAACAATTTTTCCATTATTATCGAAATTATTAACATCAATATCCTCTTTTGTAACGGAATCATAACCAACCCCCGAACCATTCCCTAACAATGATGTTTGGTAAGAATTTGAATAATAACAGGTAATAGCTGGTCCAGCCTCTGTAAATTTATTTATAAAAGGTGCTTCACCTTGATGACCATAATCATAATATATTTTTCTAAATGTGTCCTCATTCATTGCTGAGATTGACTCAATATGTTTTCCTCCTTTATAAGAATATCTTGTTTTAGTTGCTAACGTATTTTCTTCAGAAAAATTTCGGATTTCTTTGATTCTTAGTCCATACCCTTTACTTTCATTTTGTGCATAATTTGTGCTATAATCGACACCTGTATAATTTAACTTATTATCATAATTTGGAATGTAAATATTACTAAAGCTGTTTAGCTCATATTCATATTCTGAATAACCTCCTGTTGGAAAAACTACCTTTTTTAACATACCAACCTTTGCATAATTAGGATGAGCTGAACGGTTTGCCATTCCTTCAACATTAGCTACCAAAGGCCTCACCCAAGCAGGTATGTTACTTGTATTTTCATATAATCTAAAGGGGTTATTGATATCAGATGTATTATTCATTCCGTTATAATATCCCCAAAAATCAAAATCCAAAGAGTTTTTATTCGGTAGGAATTCTGTCTCATATTCAAAACGATATCTCTTACCATCTATCGTGATACCATCTAGCCTAAGTCTTTTTTGCGAATCATCTGTATGAGTAGAATTAAAATAAGACTGATTCAATTTTATTTTTTTTTGAATATGTCCTTTGTATTTAATTTTAATCTCTTTAAGATATTTATCACCTTTAATATCCAACCTTTCACCATGGTTGAATTCTATAAGTGTATTTCCATATACAATAGATGACAATACAGATTTCTCCTGAGCCATTACATTAATACCAGTTCCGTAATTATCTATTTTCAATCCATTCTCTACAGCAAATCTTTCAGCTTGTAATGGGCCGTCAACTTTCCCCATTCCTGGAACATCCCCCTCACTTCCTTGATTAACAATTGAAAATCTGGTACTTTTAAATTGTGTATATCCAGAACTAGCGCTTCGAGAACTTACAGCATAATTATCAGTATAATTAAATGTAATTGTATTCCCATAAGGATCACTAATTTTCGTTAATTTCCAGCTTCTAGCATCTTTACCTTTAATTCCATTAGGAAATCCCTTCAAAAAAGATGTTCCATATCCTGTATTAGATTGGAGAAGGGATTTAGTATGGGGTTCATTTGAAATTGTTCTTGTTAACAGTTCGTGTTGAAATTCAAACCTAATACCTGAAGGAGTAATAATTACCCATGAATTTTTATCTACAAATTCTATTTTATACTTTTCATTATTCAAAACTCTATAACTAGTTCCATATTTATAAAACATTAAGTGATGTCCAAAAAAACTAGCTTTAAAAATATCACGTTCTACATCTATTCCTGTAAGAGGATATTCTAATGATTCATAATTTTGTTCTTCCGACAATGAACCTGAATTATAATTATGAGGATAAAATATTCCCGATGCAGATGAACCAGCCCCCTCAGAACGCACCCTAATCATTGAAAATGAATCACTTTCGGGAGTCGATTTAGCTAAATTAAACCTTCCAGGATCTCTCGGGTCTTTAGGATTTATAGGGTTTTCCCAATAATAGCCAGGATACGGTCTTAACACATATTGAGGGTATGGAGCCCAATAATAATCAGGCACTTTCATTTCTACATTTGGATGCAAATCATCTTTCCCCATTACAATTTGTGTAACCATTCCTGTACTCATATACCAACCCAACCCAATCATTGAAGCTTCTTCATCTACTCTTATACCGTTAGAGGAATAATTTATAGCTAACGGAATTTCAATATTACCATACTCAATTTTATGCATCATGATTGGAATATTGATTCTACCGTTATACTCTGATGGTGCATCATACCCATACTTTTCAAACAAATACGATTGTGGTGCTTTGGGTTCTTGAAATTTTTGTGAAAATTGACTATGGATTTTTGTTATTGTAAAGCATAGTGTTAGAAACATGAATAGTTTTCTCATAATAAGTTTTTCTTGTTAATTGTAAACGGCTACAAAACTTATTTCTAATTTACAAAACAGACAACCCATGAATTATAATTATGGTATACGCAGAAGTCTAAAGTAATAAGTAATACTAGCAATTTTTTTTTCAAAACTCTGCAAAAATACAATTTCATTAAAAAAAAAAAAAAAAAAAAAAAAAAAAAAAAAAAAAAAAAAAAAAAAAAAAAAAAAAAAAAAACCCCCCCCCCCCCCCCCCCCCCCCCCCCCCCCCCCCCAACCCCCCCCCCCCCCCCCCCCCCCCCCCCCCCCCC
>NZ_JBSWYF010000014.1:0-46836 GCF_056160945.1 Tenacibaculum sp. AWR4_210 | reverse complement strand
CGGAGAAAGAGGGATTCGAACCCCCGGTCCTGTTACAGACAACGGTTTTCAAGACCGCCGCATTCGACCACTCTGCCATTTCTCCTTTGCTGTCGGTTATTCCCGATAGCGGATGCAAATATAGAAGCTTTTTTTGATTTGATAAAATTTTAGCAACGATTTTTTAATCGTTTTTTGAAGGTGATGGTGTAAGTGTTTGAAAATGAGTTTGTGTTGTGGTGTTTTTTTTTAGCCTAGTAAAGCGTTTGAGTGTTCTAAGAGACTACGAGAAGTGAAAAGACGGTAAATTAAGGAAGGTTGAAGGTTAATTTGGACTGATTTTTATCGATAAATGTTAAGGATTCATTGTGTTTTTCTCGTAAATAATTCTACTTTCGTTGTTCTAATATTATAGACATGTTTAATTCATTCGGAAACATTTTAAAACTTACCACTTTTGGTGAATCACATGGAACGGCTATCGGAGGAATCATCGATGGTTTTCCAGCAGGTATAAAAGTAGATTTTGAGGCTATCCAAAATGAATTGGACAGACGGAAGCCCGGACAATCAAAAATTGTCACCCAGCGTAAAGAACCCGATACGGTTGAGTTTATGTCTGGGATTTTTGAAGGCGTTACTACGGGGACCTCTATTGGTTTTATTATTAAAAATACCAATCAGAAGAGCAAAGACTACAATCATAATACCGATGTGTATCGCCCGTCACATGCCGATTATACTTATGATAAAAAGTACGGTATTCGCGATCACAGAGGAGGTGGTCGAACTTCAGCAAGAGAAACTGCCAATTGGGTGGTTGCAGGAGCCTTGGCGAAACAATTGATCAGTCATATTGAGATCAATGCGTTTACCTCGTCCGTAGGAGAGGTTTTTATGGTAAAACCCTATCAGGATCTCGATTTTACTAAAACAGAAACAAATATAGTACGTTGTCCCGATGAGGCTACAGCTGAGCAAATGATTGAGAAAATTCATGAAATTCGCAAAGCAGGAGATACTATTGGCGGAACCATTACTTGCGTTGCTCAAAATGTACCGATAGGGCTCGGTGAACCCATTTTTAATAAATTACACGCGCAGTTAGGACAAGCCATGCTTTCGATCAATGCCGTGAAAGGATTTGAGTTCGGTAGTGGTTTTTGCGGTGCAAAGATGCGTGGATCGGAGCATAATGATGCATTCTTAGCAGATGGAACGACCCAGTCTAATTTATCCGGAGGAATTCAAGGAGGAATTTCTAATGGTATGGATATTTATTTTAGAGTGGCTTTTAAGCCGGTAGCGACTATCATGCAACACCAAGAAACGATCAATGCAGCAGGAGAAGCGACAAGCATTCAGGGGAGAGGACGACACGACCCTTGTGTGGTACCGAGAGCAGTACCAATAGTCGAGGCGATGACCGCTCTCGTACTTGCCGATTTTTATCTATTAAATAAAATGAGAAGAACACAATAATCTAAGAGCCTTTTTAGGCTCTTTTTTTTGACTTTTTAATAGGCTACACTGAGGTTGGTCGATGATTTGAAGGCTTTGAGCTATAATTTTTTATTTTTTGTAGAGTTAATGCGTACTTCTGTATGCTGTACGAGTTACACCTTGTGACGTCGCACGGCATTAACCCTTTAATTCTATAACTATTATGAAAAGTAAACGATCTTCGTTTAAAGGCCTGTTACTAGTACTAATAATAGGTTGGTATCAACCTACTACGCAGGCTCAGTATCGGCATTCCTCACAAAATGCAAAAGCAATAAAGCCTGATTTAGCTTCGCATAGTTTGGTCTCGGAAGCCTTGTGGAATGCCCTGTTTCCGTATCGATTTGGAGCAAAAGATACTGGTGGTGGTACTTGGGTACTAAACCCCAAGGACGACTTTTATACCTATGCTTCCTTTGTAACGGCAATACAGCGAATGCAGCAACTAAAAGCTGAATTTAAACGGCGTTGTGGAACCAATGCTTATCACATTACTAGAATAGATAAAGTGACAGGTGAACGCACGGTTTTGAGAAATGATCCTGATTTTGACGCTCCGAGAAATCAAACTAAGGAAGTTATTACGACCATTATTGATTACGGTAATTTTTTGGAAAGGGGTAGCATAGCAATACGAACCAGAGAGTTGATGGCTTTTCTAGCGAATATAGCACACGAAACTACTGGAGGATGGGATACTGCGCCAGGTGGTCGTTTTTCTTGGGGATTGCACTTTAGAGAGGAACCTACTACTGCTTCTTACGCTTATCCCGATGCTAATTATCCACCCACGCCCGGAAAATCGTATAAAGGACGTGGTCCTATTCAGCTGTCGTATAATTACAACTACGGAATGGCGAGTGCGTTTTTATTCGGTGATAAGCAAGTGTTGCTCGACAATCCCGATCTCCTTCTTCAAGATGCTGCGTTGGCTTTTCAAACAGCAATTTGGTTTTGGATGACTCCTCAATATCCTAAACCCTCAGCCCATGAGGTGATGACCAATTTGTGGAAACCTAATACATTGGATTTAAAAAAGCAGCGTATTCCTGGTTTTGGAATGACGGTAAATATTATCAATGGAGGTGTTGAGTGCGGACAAGGAATAGAAAAATCGCAGGTGTTAGATCGAATAGGGTACTACCGACGATTTTCTGAAGTCTTTGGTGTAGGGACCGATATGGATGGCGTACACGATTTGTCGGATTGTGGTTGTAAGGATACCGAAAAATACGGAGGAGATTCGGCTGATTTGACTGCAGAGCCTTGTGCACAAAAGCCAGTAGTGTCCTTTACTAACTTCGGCGATGTTGAGGTGATTGAACAAAGAGAGTTAACTGCAATAGGAGTACAACTAGCGATAGATGTTAAAGGAACCAAACTTAGATCACTTCAAGTAGTTGTAGGAAGTCAAATTTTTAAAGAACCGCATTTTTCTTGGATACCTGATTCTTATGGTATTCATGAATTGAAAGCGAAGGCAAGTTTTGTAGACGGTCAAGAAGTAACGACCACTGCAAAGGTTTTGGTATGGAATGGTAAACAAATGAATTGTTCGGAGCTCCCTCAGTGGAAACCTGTGATTTATGAAAAATCTGGGAATTTCGTTCGCTATAAAGACCTGGTTTATAAAAATAAATGGTATGTGGCAGCGGTAGATAGGCCCGGTGAATCAACGGCTTGGGAATATATATACAACTGTGTGGGTGATGCCGGAACTTCTTGTGGAGCCACAAGTTGGGCAAAGGTTAAAGTATATACCCGCGGACAACGTGTACATTATAAGGCTAAATTATACGAAGCGCTGTGGTGGACACAAGGTAATATTCCGGGGAACGCTGAGGTGTGGAAAGTCGTTGGCGAGTGCCCTGAAACAGCGAAAGGAAAATTGCCTAAGCCTGTGGTACTACTCATGTATAATGAACAAACGAGTTCTTTGAATATTTGGCCCAAGGAAGCTAACGTTAAGCAAGTACAAGTATTTTCTAGTGTTGGGAACCTCGTGTATGCGCAAAGCAGTAAAGAACCTTCGGAAGCTTTGGAGAACAGACGAGAAGTTTCACTGCCTGCTGGGATTTACTATTACAAAATTCAGGGCTCTGTTTATACCTATCAAGGGATGTTTGTTAAACGGTGAAAAAGGGTAGCGATCGCTACCTTTTTTTTGTAATTATGGAATCGTATTTTTGAAAGTATGAATCAACAGCAAGTGTATATACAATTCTTGGAAGCCTTAGAAGAGCATTGGGAAGAGGAGCTAACTTATAAGCGAAATGAATACCTCAGTGTAGCCGGCGATGTCGCTACTGAAATATATTGGATTCGCAGTGGTAGCCTACGTGTATTTGTATGTGAAGAGGAAGAGCACACTATTCGTTTTGGCTATCAGAATTCGATCATAACAGCTTTGGATAGTTTTATTACTGGAGCGCCCAGTATGTTCTATATTCAAGCGTTAAAGAAAACGGAGCTCAGAGTCATGAGTAAATTGCGTTATGAAACATTGCTCGAAGAATCACCGCTAATAAAAGAGGCCTGGACAGCGTTATTAAAGAGTTTTGTAGTACAACAAATGGAGAGAGAACTCGATTTAATTACGTATGCTCCCCAAAAAAGAGTAGAGCGTTTACTACAGAGAAGTCCGCAGGTATTTCAGGAGATTCCATTGAAATACATCGCTTCTTATGCGCGAATGACTCCAGAAACCTTATCTAGAATTTTAAAAAATCTTGATTAGAATCAAGTTTTACACAGGAGGTGTTTCGGAACTTTGTAAAAAAACGAATATGATCTATCAGAAAGTAGCCTTATTAGCAGAACTCAACGGCTTGGTAGCGGCACATCAAGAGGAAATCACCAAGTGGAAAATGATACCGGAAGCAGTATTGCAATCTAAGGAGCACCCTGATCAATGGAGTGCTGTTGAATGTATTGAACACCTTAACATGTACGCGCGTTTTTACAATGCTGAAATAAAACGTCGACTGGACAAGGCTTCAAAGGAAATGTGTGACGAATTTAAGTCCGGATACTGGGGAAATCGATTTGCCCAAGACATGTTACCCAAGGCCGATATGAAAACGATGAAAACGATGAAAACGTTTAAGAGTAAAACCCCGGTGCTAGCTGATTTAGCGGTTGCTGAAGTACTTGAAGAATTTACTGCCTTACAAGCGGAGCTAATGGAGTTACTCAGCGAGTCGGCGGCCTATAATTTGACAAAAATAAAGACAGCGATTACGCTGCCTTTACTCAAATTTCGTTTAGGAGATACTTTCCGATTTGTTATATACCACAATGAACGTCATGTGGTTCAGGCTCGTAAAGCTATTGAAATGGCCGAGCACTTACTTTAAATCGTAGAAGATTCCAGCAGACCACGATGGATTTGCGGCGATGATTCGTCCAGAAAAGGCAGAATCAAAGGCTGCAGAAACCCCTATAGTATCGGTGATAAAATAAGCGGCTTCAAATCCGTAACTACTGTAGGCTACGTTATTGGCAAAAATACTACCGTTACCCGTAGCGGCATTTAGAGTTCCGTTTTTCAAAGGTCTTAGTAGGTTTAGTCGGGTACTCAACCAAAGTTTTTTAGGCAATACGTTAACGCCAAATTCAAATCCTGTTCTAAATTCATCAGAGAATCCTTTACTTCTTTGGTTGAATCCGATATACGATTTTAGATAGGCAGGAAGGTTGTATACCTGCGTGCTGTAGCCTACTGAAGTAACTAGGTATTGATTAAATTCACCATCCCCAGTTTGATAGCTACCGTCACTACCACCTTGTGAATTCCCCGTAGGAAGTCCGAGTAGTAATTTGGCATCCCAAGCCCAATTACCTTTTTTGAAAAACGCCCAGCGGATTCCCAAATCTACATCGCCAAATGACGAGAGCGCTTCACCGGCTTGTAGCGTGTTACCATTGGTTCCTGACACCTGGTTGTTTTGAGCAACTCGTGCAAAAAATGGAATGTAGGCAATTACATCTACTTTAGAGCTAATTCCGTATTCTGCATAGAGATTGGTGTTGAATTGAGTACGGGTAACATTGGGGTCCAAGGCTCCTGTATTGGTAAAGTGTTGGTCTGATTGTAAGTACCAAGCCGAAAGTTTAAAATAGCCTTTTCCTTTGCCTTTGGCCCATTGGGCTTGTCCTTGAACACCGCAGAGTAGTACTGCGAACACGATTAAATATTTTTTTATCATAATGTCTTGATTATTGAATTTCACCTTCACCTACTTTTACACTAAAAGGTTTACACCAGTATAATAAGTGGCTATAGTCATTGATACCCGTGTTTTCAATGAGGTAACGATGTGCTCCGTTAAAAACGGCTACTTTTTTTATTTCTTTTGCGTTGGCAATAGTGTTTGGATTGTTTGTCAGGTATAAATACAATCCGGGTAGGGCTGTGGAGGCCTTGTAGTCTGCGGCTACAATGAGTTCTAAATCGTTGGTCCCTGGAATTTCTTTGATAACGAAACTCCCTTTGAGTTCGTAACTACTGGTCGTTTTGATCGTTCCTGATTTCTGACGTATTTGAGGGGCTTTCACCGTTAGTGAAGTCGTATCCGTAAGGGTTTGACCGGAAGCATTCGTATAGCTTACAGTGAGTGTTGTTTGCCCAGCTTTTACAGCCATTACTTTACCCGTGTTATCGATGGTTGCTATCGCAGCATCAGAGGATTGCCAACGTACGGCTACGTTTTGATTTTGCCCGTTAGCATTGCTGTAGGTAGTCGTGTACTGATGTGTTTTCCCTGCCGTGAGCTCCGCAATAGGATTGTTGATACTCAAGCTTTCTCCAACAGGAATTACGCGAAAGTTGTCGGTAGTACTAATGGTTTCTCCATTACTGGTTATGCTAGCTGTAATGGTAACTGCTCCTTCGCTTTTCGCGCTAACCAAACCATCGGTATTTACCGTAGCTATAGCGGAGTTGGAGCTCGACCAGCGTATGGGTAAATTTTGTGTTTGTCCTAGTGTATTGGTGAACTGACTGCGATATTGATGTGTTCTGTTCACAATTAAATTTTCGATAGGGTTGTTGAGCTGTAAGACTGCTTTTAGGGCGATGACTGTTATGTTTTGGGTGTTACTTACCGTAACTCCATCGGCATTGGTGCTAGCTGTAATACTCGCATTTCCTAGGTTAAGCGCAGTAATTAGACCGCTGTTGGTAACGCGTAACACATTCGCGTCAGAACTGGTCCATTCAATTTTTGGGGTGCGAACTTCACCGACATTGTTGGTGTATTTGGTAGTGAATTGGTGAGATTTAGTAATAGCGAGTTCACTAATCGTATTATTAAAACTAAGCTTTTCCGCAACGCGATCGTCAATAATATCATTGGATACACAGCTTGTGAATACGAGTGTGACAATAAAAAATAGGAACAATGGTTTCATATAAAATCTTCTTTTCTGAAATTTTAGTCGAAGACTTCACGGAACATTACAAACAAAAAAAACTCGAAGTATCAACTTCGAGTTTTTATAGGTGATTTGAGTTTTGCTGTAAAAGCTTAGGCAAGCATAGTTACAGGGTTCTCAATAAATGTTTTTAACGTTTGTAAGAACTGAGCTCCTACAGCACCATCAACGGTTCTGTGGTCACAAGCAAGCGTTAACTTCATGGTGTTTCCAACAACGATTTGTCCGTTTTTAACCACTGGTTTCTCAACGATGGCTCCTACAGATAAAATCGCAGAGTTTGGTTGGTTAATGATTGAAGTAAAACTTTCAATACCGAACATTCCTAAGTTAGAAACCGTAAATGTACTTCCTTGCATTTCGTCTGGCTTAATTTTCTTTGATCTGGCTTTACCAGCTAAGTCTCTTACAGCGCCTCCGATTTGAGTTAAGCTCAATGCATCGGTGTGTTTTACTACAGGAACCACTAATCCTTCATCAACAGCAACGGCAACTCCAACGTGAATGTGTTGGTGGTATTTCGTTACATTATCCGACCAAGAAGTATTTACTTGTGGGTGCTTTTTAAGGGCCATAGCACAAGCTTTTACAACCATATCGTTAAATGATATCTTAGTATCTGGTACTGCATTTATCGTTTTACGAGATGCAATAGCATTGTCCATATCTACTTCGATGTTTAAGTAGAAATGAGGAGCGCTAAATTTAGAGTTTCCTAATGACTTAGCAATGGCTTTACGCATCTGAGAGTTTTTCACTTCTTCAGTACGTTCTTCACCAGCGATAGCGAAGTTTGTAACAGCTGCTGGCGCGGCAGTAGTTGTGTTACTAGCTGCAGGTGCTGCTGTTTTCGCAACAGGGGTGAAGTTCTCAACGTCTTTTTTGATAATACGTCCGTTTTCACCTGATCCTTTGATATCAGCTAAGTTAAATCCTTTGTCTTTAGCAATTTTCTTTGCTAGAGGAGAGGCTAAAATACGACCGTTTACAGTGTTTGCAACCGGAGTTTCTGTAGCCTTGGTTTCTGCAACTGTAGTTGTAGCTACAGGGGCAGGAGACGCTTCTTTCTTTTCTGCAGGAGCTTCCGCTACCGTTCCGGCAGCATTGGCTGCTAGCAATGGTGCTACCTCTGTTCCTGCAGGTCCAATGATGGCTAATAAGCTATCAACAGGAGCGCTGTCACCTTCTTGTGTACCAATATGTAAAAGAGTTCCTTCATGGAATGATTCGAATTCCATAGTAGCCTTGTCTGTTTCGATTTCGGCTAAAATATCTCCCTCTTCAACTTGGTCACCTACTTGTTTTAACCAAGAAGCAACAGTTCCTTCCGTCATAGTATCGCTTAAGCGTGGCATGTTTACCAAGTAAACACCTTCAGGAATAGTAGTACTTGTTGCAGCTGGTGCAGGTGTTGCTGCTGCTTCAACAGCAGTAGTTTCTTCTGTAGCGGTACTCGCAGTGGTGTCGTCATTTAGTAAAGATGAAAAATCTTCACCTTCTTCACCGATGATAGCTAAAAGGCTGTCAACAGGTGCTCCTTCACCTTCTTGTACGCCAATATGTAATAAAGTACCTTCATGGAATGATTCGAATTCCATAGTGGCCTTATCTGTCTCAATTTCAGCAAGGATATCTCCTTCTTCTACCTTATCTCCAACACTTTTTAACCATTGTGCTACCACACCTTCTTCCATGGTATCACTCAAGCGAGGCATATTAATTCTTGTAGGCATATGTTCTTTATTTTGCTGGATTATTATTTAATAAAAGGATAATCTTCTTGTTCGTACACGACATCGTGTAAAAGACTTACGTCTGGATACGGAGACTCTTCAGCGAATTTTTCGCACTCACGAACCATTTCCTTTACTTCTTTGTTGATCGCATCGATTTGATCTTCAGTAGCGTATTCTTTTTCTAAGATGATATCGCGTACTTGAGTGATTGGGTCAATTTTACGGTACTCTTCAACTTCGTCCTTAGTACGGTAGTGCTGAGCATCAGACATCGAGTGACCTCTGTATCGGTAGGTCTTCATTTCTAAGAATGTAGGACCTTCTCCACGACGTGCGCGTTGGATAGCCTCGTCTACAGCTTCCGCAACTTTAATTGGATTCATTCCATCAACAGGACCACAAGGCATTTCATACCCCAATCCTAATTTCCAGATGTCGGTGTGGTTTGCAGTTCTTTCTACTGAAGTACCCATGGCATAACCGTTGTTTTCTACGATGAAAACTACGGGCAATTTCCAGTTCATAGCCATGTTGAAAGTTTCGTGTAACGATCCTTGTCTTGCGGCACCATCACCAAAATAACAAAGTGTAACAGCATCGTTTCCTTTATACTTATCACCGAAAGCAAGTCCAGCTCCTAATGGAATTTGTCCACCAACAATACCGTGTCCTCCGTAAAAGCGGTGCTCCTTAGAGAAAATGTGCATTGATCCTCCCATTCCTTGAGAAGTACCAGTAGCTTTTCCGTAAAGTTCTGCCATAACTCGTTTAGGATCTTCTCCCATACCAATAGGCTGAACGTGGTTACGGTAGGCCGTGATCATTTTATCCTTGGTTAAATCCATTGCATGTAATGATCCTGCCAATACAGCTTCCTGACCATTATATAAGTGTAAAAAACCTCTTACTTTCTGTTGAATATAAACTGCAGCCAGCTTATCTTCAAACTTTCTCCAAAATAACATGTCCTTATACCATTGGATATAGGTCTCTTTGGTGATTTCTTTCATTATATATTAGTTGTTTATTATAGTTTGTGCGAATTTAACTACTTTAAAACGCAGCTACAAAAGTAGTTGTTTTTTGTAATTTAAAAAAAGGTTCGTGTTAAAAGTTATTGCCTAGAAGTATTAGGCCACCTATCGACTTCTAATTTACTTTTCTTTTGCGATGATTATCGAGGCTTTAGCTCCCGTAGCTAGGTTCCATTCGTTTTCTGAAATCAACATGCCACTGTCGTTAAATATTTTGAAAGCAGCAGTATTTGGACCTGAAGTTCCTTGGTTTAATGCGACAATTTCAATGGTGTTTACACCTTCATCTAAGGGAATTTCAAACGATTGGTAGCTCTGGGTCAAGGTAAGGCTGTACACTACAGGTACATTGTTGATAAAGATGCGTACTTTATCGCCGTCGGGATATTGAAAATCACGACAGATAATTTTAACACTTTTTGATTTGGTAGCAAAACTACCGAGATCTTGATCGATGACGGGATATACGTATTGACCATTGATTTTTTGGAAAGAACGGAGGTATTGTTCTTCTGCCATTTTTGCCTTGGTCAAAATTCCCTTGTTTTTATAAGCTTCGGCCGATTGCTTTTTTTTGAGCTTTTTCTGCTCTTCTTTATGAGCATTTTTAAATCCACTATCAGAGTCAAAATCCAAAGAAGTGGGTTTAGTGGTCGTCTTAGCAGAAACTTTGAAATCACCAAGCGCGGTACTACCTTTTTCATTTCCACCGAAAGAACCGTCTAACTGAGCATGTCCGTTCACGGAAAAAAATAACAATCCGCTGCATAGCAATTGGGCAAATAATTTGTTCATACGCATAGTCATAGTTGCAAATATACTGTTGATTTCCTGGGCTTAGTCTAAATAAAGCGTTAAAAATTACTATTTTATTGGAAAATCAAAATAGGTAGTACGGAAAGGTTCATTACGCAGTGTAAAGTGCCACCATTCATTTTTATAAGGTCGAAACCCGTATTTGAGCATTACTTTTCGGAGTAAATAGCGATTGGCCAGCTGCTTTTTGGTGAGTTTTGTGTAGTTGGTATGAGAAATTTTACCAAAAAAATCATAAGGACTTCCCATATCTACGTCGGTATTGGTTTTTAAATTCACCAAAGTTAAATCGACTGAACTACCGCGTGAATGTCCTGATTTCGAAGCAATATAGCCCAGTTTAAACAGGAGTCGTTTATTTACCTTAGGGTAAAATTGGCGTTTGGTTAGGGTGTCGTTAATAACGCGAGCCCAACGTACAAAATGATTGACTGCAGTTTGAGGTCGGTACGCATCGTATATTTTTAGAGAATAGCCTTTTGTAAGCAATTCTGCTTGGACTTTTTTAAGCGCTTTAGCCGTTGCAGTTGATGTGATTAGGGTATCTGCTAAGTATCCATCCACCCGTTTCCCCACAAAATTATTGCTCGTGAAATAACGGAGCTCTTTTTGAATGCTCGGAGCAATATCATGTACGTAAGAGAATCCTTTTGGAAGCTGTGCGAAGCTCGATGGAGCTAACAGAATGGTCAGGATGATAAATAAGTAATGTTTCATAGTGTCTTGCTTAGTCTAATTGTATAACGTATGATTTTTGTACCGCTTGCGCTCTAGTTTTGGCATTGGCGAATTTAAGATTGAGCTTCGTAATGCGAAAATGATCAAAGGAAGCTAAAACCTTGTAAGGTAGGGCTGTGCTTGTTAGTTGTGAAAGTTGCTCTTGGCTTACAAAAAAGTGCTGTCCTGAATACCTGCTTATTTCACTATAAGGAACCCGTGTATGTGGTGTGTTGAGGTAGAACTCAAAACCAAAATCTGCGTGCTGTTCTTTGACGGTGTGTATGTGTTGTAGGTTTTCGTTAGACCACTCCGCAGCTTTAACTCCTGCTTGATATGCCAGTAAAGTCGGATAAAACTGTGTCATCATAAACAAGTATACCAATAAGTATACCACTGTGGTTCTGTAAAATACTTTGGTAATGGTTTGCTGTTTAAAATGTTTGTTGATCAGTACTACGAGTGCTATACAAAGGATGCTTCCCAGCACAAAAATCCAATTGAATTCTGGAGCTAGTAAATAGTACACTAGAGGGATGGCCACTAAAATAAGACCACTTAATCCATTCAGTATATAGGTTGTTGTACGCGTGAGGGCTATTGATTTTTCTTGCAGCTTACCAATGAAGTCGGCAGTAATAATAGCCATAAAAGGAAAAATGATGTTGGTATAATGTGCGAGTTGGAATTTACTCAATGAAAACATCAAAATAGCGGTAAATGCCGCAAAGAAAGAATAGTATTCTCTATTGAATCCAGGATTTTTAAAAAAGGCCTTTATTTTTAAAACACTCGCGAGGTAGAATAGCAGTGCCCAAGGGAGAAATGCCCAGAGTAGGGTATGAAGGAAGAAAAACACACTTCCGTTGTGATTTACGATGGGACCGGTATTGAAAAAACGACCAAATTGACTGTCCCAAAAGAAAAAACGAACTCCAGATACTCCTTGTTTTCCAAAAACTATCTTTTCAGGATGGAGGTCAAACTGCTGGTATAGCGTATAAATTTCGGGAAGGGTAAACAAGGCAATTAAGACCAACGCCAGGAGCCATTTAAAGGAGAACAACGATTTCCAATTTTTTTGTAATAGTAGCTGCCCTCCGAGCGCAGCAACTATCGGTACTAGAGTGAATACGCCTTTAGTCATCATAGCACAGGCTGCAAAGATACTTCCGATAAGGAGGTGTTTGGTGTCGAAACGATCAACAACAAAGCTGAAATGATATACAGCAGAAATGATAAACCCCGTTAAAAAAGGTTCCGCGCGCACGTCAAAATTAGACAATACACTGTGTAAGGCAGTTGCGAGAATAATGGCGGCATATATTCCCGTTTGACGACTGTAGTATTTTTTAGCAAACAAATAAGTATAATACACTCCTGTAGCAAATACCAGTACTCCAGGGAGTTTATAGGCAAAGCTATTAACTCCGAAAATCTTAAATGAGAGTGCTGTTAGCCAAAAGGGGAGATGAGGTTTGTCGAGCCAATCTTCGCCTAATGAATACAAATTGATGAAGTCGTTGTTGAGGTACATCGTTTTGGAAATAGAAGCGTACAAAGCACCATCAGGAGCCATGACGTCCAGCATCATTCCTATTAAACTGATAACAATGAGTACGGAAAAGACGGCAGCAGTGAGCTGTTTGGTTTGCATATAATTTTTCGTTTACAGGGAACTAAAGTAAAACTTATTCATTGAGAAGCATAATCCTAAACGTAAAATTAATCTAAGTAATTGAGCTGATGTAGCAAAAAGAAAGCCAAAGCTTTTCAGCTTTGGCTTCAACTAATAAAACCAAGTATTAGTATCATCAGGTGTTAGCTAACCCATGAACTAATGTTGTAATGGAATGTGATTGAAACTCAACACGCGTTTCAATTTCCATGTAGTATTTTCAAGCAGCCACAGGTGTGTGAATTGCGCACGACTAGTGGCTGTATTATGCTTTTGTGTAGCGATGGAAAACTCGTGATGTCCTTGTTGAATTGCACCGTACAGAACTTCTTGCTTGTAGAGTGGGTATACTTGCAATGTGTTGGGAACCAGCGAACGCAGCGGTTTAGCTGCTGGACTACTGCAAATAGCCTTCTTTATCGACGCTAAAAATGTCGATTTATCAGAAAATCCCGATTGATCGTGATAGAATTCAAAATCCTCACTAATGATCTCCGACAACGTATCCAATTCACACCTATTAAAGCAACGCTCGAATAGTAGGCTGTCTTTTTGAGCTAAGGTTTTGTAGAGTGTTGACTGCTTTGAAACTTGGCTAAAGCCAAATAGTGAGCAAAGAAACAACCACAAGAGCATTAGGATTTTCATGAAGAAATTACCCTTAAAAAAGAAATCAAAAATAGCGTTCATAATCGGTGTTTATTGGGTTACCAAATACTAAAGTTCACGGTGGTGTTGTCCTTGTCGTAATGACGTACAAAACCGTGCTTACCGTTGGCAATAACAAGCTTTTGTTGCTTGGTACGACCGTGGAATCCGTCATTGCAATCCACATGTAAAGCGTACTTTATAATTTTTCCTTTGGCATCAAATTCTGAACCGTCAAAATCGATGTCGATGTTTCTGCGTTTTTTAAACCAGCGAACCAATTTCTGTAATTCGCTTTTGGTGGTTTCAGAAGTGATGATCAATTCGGCTTTTCCGTCATTAATAGTACTGTCGAACAAAAAGCTGATATCTTCTTTACTGTCCTGATCCCAGTCAGTATTTTCGGGAGCTGTTTCCGTTGAATCGATATCAGATTTTTTAGGTGTTTCACAATCGAGGCAGTCTAATCCTTCTGCCGTCATAATGAGTTCGTGGTTAACCAAATCTTCATCGTATAAATCATCCGTGTTTTTGATGTAGTACAAAAAGTTTTTTGCAGATTCTTCAAAATACACTTTGGTTCCTTCCGGAAGGTATAAGGTTAGTTTTACCTCCTCGTCTTTTAATAGGTTTTTGATTTCACTTAAAAAGAAGGCATCAAAAACTATTTGGTTGTTGGCAGTTTTAAATTTGTACTCTAATTGCTCCGCATTGGTATTTGCTGTACTGCGTTTACGACCTTCAGAGGTCTTTTTGACTTCCAGGTATGCCGTAGCAGTTTCGCTGCGCTTAACACTTATTTTTACGTGATTTGAATACTTTTTATTCACGTCGTCCACGGCGATAATATTAGCATTGTTACTGCTGCTTAAGTACGCTTTATACTGTAAGTTGTCATCGTTTACGACGCGTATTTTTAACGGTTCTTTCGGGTTAATTTGCAGCGTTTGCTTTTCTATTTTTGTTCCGTCATAGGCACGTGAGGTTCCGTACTCAATAGCTGTGAATCCGAGTCCTAATAAAGAAACCAACCAAAGTGCTAGCAAGATGATGACTGTAGTTCCATTTAACTTTTTTAGGTTTGGAGAAAGGATGCGTAGGCCCAATACCAAAAGTACTAAAAACGGTACACCAAAAAACAAAAACAAGAAGGTAGTCAACAGCCAACTCGGCAGTACAGAATCGTAAAATATGGGGAGTATCTCTGTAAGGTCATTGTCGATGTTTAGTATTTCGAAACTTCCTATAGAGAAAATTCCGAGGAGTAAACTCACCAAGGTAATTCCGGATACAAACACTAGGAGGGCACCCAAAAATTTACCGAATATTTTAAATACGGCGAGTAAAATTTTACCCATTGTATCTATGAAGTCTTGGAATCCTGTTTTGCTTTCGGACCGATATTTGTCATAATCAGCCTTACTGATTTTTTCAGAAATATGGCTGGCTCCATCCTTTATTTTGGTGGAAATGTTATTAAACTCATCTCTAATTTTTTTTTCTATATTATCGATGTTTACCGCTTCACCTTCCATTTGTAATTTCTCTGCGGTAGTTTGAGCCTCTGGTAGTAAAATCCAAAGGATGATATAGATTAGCGGTGAGAACCCACTAGCTAACAATAATAAAAATGCCAAACGAATCCATATGGTGTCAATGCCTAAATAATGACCTAAACCGGAACAAACTCCTCCTAAAAATTTGTCGTCTCCATCGCGAAATAATTTCTTACTCGACGATTTTGACTTGCGTTTATACGCAGTGTTTTCTGAATACCCATCTTCAGCTTCAGCATAATCTTCAGGTTGCCCCATGATGGTGATAATTTCATCGATATCTCCTTCATTCACTACTTGACGGGCATCGGTGATACGCTCTGAGAGTAACTCACTAATACGTGCCTCAATATCGGCGATAATTTCATCTTTTCCTTGTGGGTCGTCGCTTAATGACCTTCCTATGGCGTCGAGGTATCTCGATAATTTTTGGTAGGCGGCTTCATCAATATGGAAAAAGAATCCACCTAAGTTTATGTTGATCGTTTTATTCATTTTCAGTTGATTTTGTACTTGTTACTTGGTTTACTGCACTGACCAGGTTGTCCCAGGTCTTGTCTAATTCTTTTAAAAATAGCCCGCCATTTTCTGTTAAGACGTAGTATTTTCTTGGTGGTCCGGAGGTTGATTCTTCCCATCTATAGGATAATAACCCCGCGTTTTTCAACCGAGTTAGTAATGGATATATGGTTCCTTCAACCACAATCATCTCGGCTCCCTTGAGTGTGGTGAGAATCTCGGAAGTATAAGCATCTCGTTGTTTTAAAATCGAGAGTATGCAGTATTCGAGAACTCCTTTTCGCATTTGAGCTTTTGTGTTTTCTATCTTCATCTACTGTGGTTTACATGATTATTTAATAAATTTTATTGTGAACGGATATCGATAGGGTTCTCCGTTGTTGGCTTTCATTGCTGCTATGATAATCAAGGCGATTTTCATTACCGTGACGATACCTACGAAGGAGATGAGTCCAAACGAACCCAATAGGCCTCCTAAGCTCCAGTGATCTCCGAAATCAACATTTATTCCGTTAAAAACATCAAAAATGTTTCCGAAGAATATGGAGCAGAAGGAAGCACTTACTATAAATAAGTACAGGCCAAAACTAATATTAAAGTTTACCGCTTCTTTTCCGTGCTGATCCAAAAATGTGCTTTTTTCTTTGAGGGTTTGCCATAAAATAGCGGGTACTACAATACTTCCAAAAGGAAAGAAATAGCCCGCGAATGCTGATATATGTATCAGAAATGCATTGGTGTTTTCCTTGTTGTTTTGCATGATTTTTGGTTTATATAATACTTTACATTGCAAATATATATCTTTTAAAAGGTATTATGCAATACATAGTACTGAATTTTAACATTTTTTAACAAATAGGTTTCCTTGTGGCTATCTTGGTAAAAAGTTGTACATTGCTTGGAAACACAAAATTTTATGAAGTATACACCTAGGAAAATCAATGCTTTTCTATTGTTTAAGTTACCCGCTGCTTTTTTTACAGGGGTACGAGTTGCGAGTTTAGAAACTGATAAGGCTACCGTAAGCGTTCGTCATCGTTGGGTCAATCAAAACCCCTTCAAATCGATGTTTTGGGCAGTGCAGGGGATGGCGGCTGAGCTTGCAACTGGAGTATTGGTGATGCGTGAAATTGCCGAAAGTGAGCGAAAGGTGTCGATGCTAGTAACCAATATGGATGCTGAATTTACTAAAAAGGCTACCGGAAAAATTTTGTTTCACTGCGAAGATGGTGCGTTGATCAGGAAGGCCTTGACTAAGGCTATTGAAACTGGTGAAGGGCAGGTTGTAGTGGTGCGAGCCCGCGGAGTAAATAGCGAAGGAATTGTGGTCTCTAGTTTTAGCTTTGAATGGAGTTTGAAGGTAAAGGCGTAACAATTTTTACGAATGACTGTCTAATAAAGTAAAACTATAATTTATGAACGCACACGAAATAGATTATCGCATTTTTGGAGAAGAAATGCAATACGTAGAAATAGAATTGGATCCGCAAGAGGGAGTGGTAGCAGAGAGCGGAAGTTTTATGATGATGGATTCAGGAATCCAGATGAATACCATTTTTGGAGATGGGTCAAATCAGGAAAAAGGATTTTTAGGAAAATTGTTTTCTGCTGGGAAGCGTATTTTGACAGGAGAGAGTTTGTTTATGACTGTGTTTACCAATATCGAATACGGTAAAAAGCAGGTATCGTTTGCCTCACCGTACCCGGGAAAAATTATCCCCATTGATTTAACGGAGTTTGGCGGTAAGTTTATTTGTCAGAAAGACGCTTTTTTATGTGCAGCAAAAGGAGTGAGTATTGGGATTGAGTTTTCTAAAAAGCTCGGTAGAGGTCTGTTTGGAGGTGAAGGGTTTATCATGCAGAAAATGGAAGGTGATGGACTAGGATTTATTCACGCAGGAGGAACGATGGCTAAAAAAGTACTACAGCCCGACGAAGTACTCAAGGTCGATACGGGATGTATCGTTGGGTTTACTCAGGATGTCGATTACGATATCGAGTTTGTCGGAGGTATTAAAAATACGATTTTTGGTGGTGAAGGTCTATTTTTTGCTACCCTACGAGGTCCTGGTACGGTATATATACAATCGTTACCTTTTAGTAGATTAGCAGGAAGAGTGTTGGCTATGGCACCTCAGAATGGAGGAGAGAGAGGAGAAGGTAGTGTGCTTGGTGGATTAGGAAATCTACTCGATGGAGATAATAGTTTTTAGCTTATAGCTTGCTAACAAGCTACAGCTACGAAATAAAAAAACCACCAGTATTGGTGGTTTTTTTTGTAATATACGGTTTGTGTTTGTTTATTGGATACCCAACTCTTCAAACATGTTCATTAGCTTTTCTCCATCAGATGGTCTTGGAGCATTAGGGCTAACGATATTTCCTTCTGGATCTACCATGATAAAACGCGGCAATCCTTTAATCGCAAATTTCTTAATAAAGTCAGAGGCGAATGATTTATCGGCAAATAACTGAACTCCTCCCATTTCTTTTTGGGCGATGGTTTCTTGCCATTTTTTATGATCTCTCATGTTATCAACACTGATGCTTACGAACTCGATGTTCTTATCGTGGTATTGTAATTCTAATCGCTTTAACAAAGGAGTTTCACGTTTACAATATCCACACCAGGTAGCCCATACATCAATGTATAAGTATTTACCGTGGCCTAACAAATCACTTAACGAAGTTTTACCACCGTTGTAATTTTCGTAGTTTTCAAAAGTAGGACAAGGATTCCCTTTTGCTGTTAATTTTAACGAGTTAAACAAGTCAGTGATACGTTGTTTATGTGCTTTGTTGTTAGAGTAGGCCATAAACTTCTTATAATAATCCGCTAAATTATCGGTATAAGTAATTCCGTCTTCTGCCTTTTGGAACAACAAGTCGTTTTTCGCGATAGAATCTGTGATTTCTGTTTGAATTGTTTCTAAGAAAACAGTAGGTAAGTCGCTATCATCGGTTGCTTTTGCATTGGCTCTTTTCGTAATCTCTTCTTTTAAGATTGTACGGTAGTGTTCCGAATTCTTATAATCGTTTCCGTTGTCGAAATTGAGTTGCTCCATCACTTTAGGGAAGTTTTCTGATGGTGTATACTCGCTATCGCCACTTAAAGAAGGATAATACTCAGGGTAGTAGTATAAATCACGTAAATATTCGTACTCGATATTTTTTAATTCTTTTTTCAAAAACTCTTCTGGTAATCCACTGGTTGTTGCCAAGTTGGTTAACGCACTTTTATACGCTTCAAGTTTTTCTAAAAAAGCAGTCTCTTCTAATGATAACAATTCTCTTAAGTTAATAATCTGCTCAGAGAAAATTTTTGTTTTCGCTAAAAAGTATTTTGGGATAGCTGCATTGATTCCTTCAAACAATACTGCTTCAGGATTCTTGTAATCCAACAATACTTTTAAATCATCCGTTTGGGTAAGGTATAGGTTGAATTTTCTTTTATTAATGGCAAGCGTGTAGTATCCTGGTTCTGTAATTCTCAAGGTATCTACAAAGTTCTTTTGCTTTCGGTCAAACTTTATTTTCTTTTCAAAGTTAAATCCTGTAAGCTTTACGTCTCTTTTCTTAAAATTGTCTATAGCTCCCGACAATACCATGTAATCCTTAACAGGCTCTTTCTTATCGTCGCATGAAAGCATAATACCTCCTATGAGGGCTAAAAGTACTAATTTTTTCATTCTTGTATATTTAGGTAAATGTAGTGTTTAAAAGCCCGAAAGTACTCTATTTAGTTTTTTTTTCAAAGAAATAAACCAATTATTTGAATTTATTTTCGTATTTAAGTGGTTAGAAATAAATTAATTATTTGTAAGTAATCGGGTGGTATGTTGTACATTAACTCATGCATCTATTCTTATTAGTAGAAACTAATGGAAATAAAAAAAACTGAGATTGATCTCAGTTTTAGCGTTTTCTTTCTTTTTCAATAACAATTATCCCCTCAAATAAGTTTCACATAGTAGTAGATTGTTCCTCATAGTTTAAACGTTAATTGTTAAAGCTATGTTAATACAATAATTATACCAAAAACACGTTGGTGTTACTGTTTTTTAACTTTTTTTTGATTTTTTTTGTCGTATTTGTAATTGTAGGAGAAAATTATTGTGTTTATCTCCTTTGTTTGTAGGGAGTTGTGTGCGCTGTAAATTAAAAAACCTCTGCACAATGTACAGAGGAGCCGTCGACTTATATTACAAGGGGAAATAATTAAGTAACTGCTCTAAAAGTACAAAAAAAAGAGGGGAATTAAAAATGAAACGATATTTAAGTGTCTGTTTGTTAGTGTTTTGAAAAGAAAAAGGGAGCCGCTTCGGCTCCCTAGACTATTCACTTAAAAACCCTTCTTACAAATTTTAAAGCTTAATAGTGCTGCAAAAATCATTAAAAAGATTGGATTGACCAATACCGAATTTCACTAGTTGGAGCCTAGAGACTATTGCTGATACCCCCTCCTTAGTAACCATGAGGAGGGCGAAAGCGCTTTAGTTACTGATGTTTTTTGCTACTTGGTTGCAAAGGAAAATTGGGGGGATTAGTGTTGAATTAATGCCTCGAGTTAACAGCTTATAACAGAACCCAAAAAGGTTCTCCTAGGAGAACCTTTTTGGGTTTGATTTAATCAGTTACAATCAAATCTACTACTACTAAACTATACTACATTCTTTTAGACAACAAAAAAATGAAGAAGTCACAAAAAAAATAAAAAAAGCTCCCGAAGGAGCTGATAAACAAAGTATAGGGGTTAGAAAAAATGAAGGTTGGTTAGTTTTCAAATTGATATAGTCGGTAATTTTCTTAAAAATTCCTACCCTTAAATGAGTAGGAATTTTCCCCTTGAAATATTAAGCTGTCCGAAATATGCATTTCAAACACATTGCAATCTACCTTAATTGAAAGAGCTGTACAATAAGGGGAAACCCTAGAGTTGCACTCATGGTTTTTACCTATAGCGCTACCTGTTAACCATGATTCTAATCAGCTGTTATATGCAGTAAAGCAAGCAGAATTACTGATGAATGCTTATTAAACGAATTTGAACTTTTCAGGACTCCTCACCATTTTTTCATAAAAATAGCGATCAATAGTAAGAGGTTCTTTAAGGTTAGGAAATTGAATGACATATTGATTGCCATAACTTTTGATGAATTTGACGAGTGTGATACGTGCTACCATAATTTTTTGATTTTATTTCTTTAAGATAGCTAGAATAGGTTGTTTTCGGAACAAAAAATAGTTGGTGTGAACCTTTAAATCGACAAAGTCAACGAATCTGTGGGTTTTTGAAAAAAGAATTGCTCCAAAATTGGAGCAATTGGGTAACAAAAAAATTAAGTGGGGTGAATTTGCATTCGTTTATATAACAAGAGTTTTCTTGTTTACCCTACTTTTAGGAACGCGAAAACTGCTCTTGTAAAAGAGCAGTTCCCTTGATATAGCCTTCCCGATTAAATCGTACAGCTGCCTAAGCACCTGTAACCTACTACGTTTGAAAATTAGCTGATGGGTGTGGTTAAGTTGTTAAACTAGTTTGAATAAATGTTTAGCTTTTAGGAAGGTAAGATTACGAAGCTGTAAAGTAAGGGAAATTTGTTGTTGAAAATAGCGAGTGAAAAGTAACAGTAATACTGCATAGCTGCAGAAGTTATTCCGAAACGCGCTGGTAAGCAGCTTTGAGATCCATTATTTTTTTTGTCGGATTTGTTGCTCTAATGTATAAGGTTCCATTCAAAATCATGGAATGAGCTTCGTATAATTCAATATTATTCGAGTCTAAGGTTCTAAGGTAGTCTTTCTCTTCGGTGAAAAACAAGGTGTCGTATTTGTCTTTTACTAAAATTAGATTCTTAAGGTTATCGATATTGTTGAGTAAAACTGTTTTCATGATACTTTTTTTTCGCTGTGGTAAAAATACGTTGAGAAAGAAGAGTACTTGGCTTAATATCGATAAGTGGTCGGTACTTATAGGTAAATGGTATAAAAATTTCTTTTATTGGAATGGGGATGTTTTGGGTTTACGAAGAGCAAATGTCAGCTAATAGGAAGAAAGTAGGAAGGGGGGCAAAAAAAAAGCGAACCAAAGTTCGCTAGTAGTTACTCACAACACTCTCCCCAGAAGGCATATTGTACTGCGGTGTAGCATTGAAAAGTGATAAAACATCCCGAATTGTCACTTCCTCCAATTGATTGTAATTGCTCTTTTGATAATGGTTGTCCTAAACCTTTTAGTTTATTAGTCATAATGTGTGATTTTAAGTGAGCTAAAACTAGCGAAAGGATTTTAAGAAATTTAAAAGTAATTGGTATTTATAGTAAGGTAAAACCATACTTTTTTATAGAAAATAGCTCATGACAATCCATACTACGATTCCAAATAGTACGAAGAACAGTAGTTTTATTAGATATCCTGCTACAATGTTCTTTTTTTCATGTTTAGGCAGTAGGTATTGTTGAAAGTCGTGTTTTTTACCGTGGATTAACATAAAAAAGATGGCGCCGAGCCATTCGTGAAACCCTATATTTCCAGTGGAGTCATAGGCACGTATACGTTTTGAAGTTTTTGTGGTTTTCATGGTCTTTTTTATATGGGACGTTAAAGAGGTGTTTTTGTTACAAAAAGTTGAAGAATACCAACGTTTTATAGACTTGCAGTTGCAAGCTGTGAATGTAAATTAGAAAGAGAGGGTAAGATGTTGTTTAGATCCTACCTAATAAAAGTGTAGATCACCAGTGTATGTTGGAGTTAGACGAATTGTATTAGCGTAGTTGTGAAGTATAGTTGACTGTTATTGCAAAAAAAAAGGCAATCCCAATTGGACTGCCTATAGGTTGGTTTAGTTACCTCTTTCAGGTACACAAACACAAAATTCGTTTAATTCGAATCCGCGTTGACAAATTCGAATAAATACACCACAAGGGTGCTCCCCTCCGTTGATAGTTTGTTGATCAGCTTTGTTCAAGGTAGTCCCTAAGTTTGAAATGTTCTCTATCATGATATAAATTTTAAGTCGCCTAAAGTTAGTGACTTATGCTTTTTTGAATTCGATAAAAACAATAAAAAAAGTAAGGAAAAACCTTAAAATTGAATCGCTTAATACGTGTTTTTTTGTAGAAAAACTTCTCGGGTGGCATCAAAAATGAGAATGAATCCGTCATCAAAAGAAATTTTTTCAATTTTTTCAGGTTGTGAGCCGTAGGTTAATCCATAGGTATTGGTTGCTTTTTTACGCCACTTACCATTTTTTATCTCTTTTTGAATACAGCCATTCGGGGTTTTTTCGTGAAGGGTAAAACGTATCCGACCGTCTTTTGTGAAAACAAGTTCATCTTTTTTAAGGCAGTCATCATATTGTACTCCATTTTTAGATTCTCGGTACCAGGTACCTAGCAGGGGTTCGTAGGGTTCATCAGGTCCGCAACAATTAACGGTGATACAACTGAAGTACAAGAAGCATAAGGAAAGTAGGCCTAGTGTAGTTTTGTTCATAGTATTTTTTAATTTTTCGATAGACAGTTGCAAAATAAATAAAATCACCGCAGCATGAAAATTTCTAAAGCGAACCTGTCAAAATATGATCTAAGTGAAATGTAATTTGCTGTGTTATTATTGAAATAGTAGGGAACCGAACCCAGCTGCTAATTTTGTTTTGAATAATCCTGGTTACTACTCATCATTTTGTTGAGTACCCATACATGAGGGAGCGTTATACTGGCGAGGGCAGCGAAGAGAATAACGAGCAGCAGGGTGCTGTCTTTTAAATAGAAAAATAGCAAGGTTAGTCCTACTAATGCAGCCAGCCAATACCAAAGGCTCGCTCTAAAAAAGCGAAAAAGGTTTGGAGTACTGGTAGATCCGTAGAGGTACGTAACCTGTTTAAGTAAGGAAGGAATACTGTGCCAGAAAACAAAGTATACAGTAAAGGACCATACCAAACTGGAGGTTTTAAAAAGGATTGAGAATACCAAGAGGAAAAATACCTGCTTCGCTCCTTCGTACATTGTCATTTTCTTTCGATACATAAAAAAGCAAAAGTATAGCAGTATCACCATACTTGAAATGAAAAGACCAAGGTAATAATACAAAGGGTTGATCGTCGTTTTGGTGATTTCGTAAATAATGGTATTTGTTTCTTCTAGGTTACAAGAAAAGAGTAAAAAAAAGATGAGTAAGCCATAATTCAAAAAAAGACCGTGTTTAGAAAAAAAAATCAAGTTGGTTCTTTTGGGGGAGAAGTGCTCTTCTCCGAAGTGATAGGCACTGATTAGGATAAAAATAACCAATGCTGGGACAGGAAAAAAGAAAAAGAAAAGAAGAGCTGCGAGTACCAATAAAAGGTAGTTACGGAGTTTAGAGTAAAAGGGTATGGGAGTGTTTGAGTTACGTTTATTAACCGCATCAATCAATGATAAATCATTTGCTCCATGGATGACTCCGAAGGTTAGAATTAAAAAATAAGCAATAAAATTTTCTAGAAGACTATCGATGAAAAATGAAAACCATAAGGTGAAAAGGGTAATTACGATGTTAAAACCTGGTTTTTCAAGTATGAGTGGTTTAGATTGTTTCATTTTTAATTTAAATAACTGATATAAAGGTAGTTATTTTTGTTTAATATTTTGTAAATTTACTTAAACAAAAAATATATTTATCATGGAATTTTTAACAACAACAACTAAAATCCCCCCAATTCCTACTGATGATTATGTAGGATTCACCTTTTTCGTAGGATGTATGGCTATGATGGCCGCTTCTGTATTTTTCTTTTTAATTATGAGCAGTTACGATAGAAAATGGAAAACGTCTATTTTGGTATCTGGATTAATTACTTTTATTGCGGCGGTTCACTACTGGTATATGAGAGATTATTGGTATAGCCATGGGAGTTCACCTACTTTTTTTAGATATGTAGATTGGATTTTAACGGTGCCTTTAATGTGTGTAGAGTTTTATCTTATTCTCAAAGTGGCAGGAGCCAAAAAATCACTCATGTGGAAATTGATCATACTATCGGTAATCATGCTAATTACAGGATATTTCGGAGAGGCCGTGTTTAGAGAACAGGCGTGGCTATGGGGCTTAATTTCAGGAGTGGCTTATTTCGCAATCGTATACGAAATCTGGTTTGGAGAAGCCAAAAAACTCGCGTTGAGAGCAGGAGGCGCTGTTTTGTCAGCTCATAAAATGCTTTGCTGGTTTGTTTTGGTAGGTTGGGCTATTTATCCGCTAGGGTATATGGCCGGAACACCGGGGTGGTACGAAGGCATTTTTGGAGGTCTACCAATGGATGTCATTTATAATATAGGAGATGCCATTAATAAGATCGGCTTCGGATTGGTCGTCTTTAATTTGGCTGTTTCCGCTTCGGAATAAAGAAGGTATAGGTATAACATATCCTTCGTGTAAAGATCTCGCTTCGGCGAGATTTTTGTTTAGGTTTTGTTTGTTTGTTTGTGATAGACGTTTTTGTGGTGATAAAGATTTTGATAAGTAGTTGGGGAAAAGGGAGTCGTATTATGGACCGTCATTTCTCACTCAGGCCTAATCGTTATCTTTGATGTCAAAAATACATTGGGGGATGGGAAATAGAGCGAATTATATTGTCAAACAAAACTCAGAGTTTAATCTGTATTATACCCATTGGAGGTCGGTGAATATCTGTGCAGATCTCCTATTAGGAGCTCCAGCTTTTTTAAAGTACACTTCTACGTGTAAAGAAGTAGAGGAGCTTCTTAGTTGGACCTATCTTGAGGGCTGCGTTTTTGTAGATTTAGATACCAAACAGTTGCTTTTTTGGGAAGGTGAACATTTACAGTGTACGACGGTACGCAGGAAGTTTCTGCAAAAGTTACAAGGAAAATGGCGCGGTTGGGGTATTCAATACTGTGACCATGAGATGGAAATATTGGGTGCTTTGACGGGATTGACCTATGGGTTCGAACAGCCAATAATTTATGAGTCAGCTGATGAAGTGTCAATGACAGATGTGACGGGTGAAAATTCATATTTTGACACTTTAGTCATACTAAAATCAAAAGGAGAGGTATTCGTGAAATACGTCGATGGGGTTTCTGACGTAGATATATTGTTACAAGGGCCTAGCGTAGTGCCTCAATTAAACGTGTTTTTAGAGCGAAGGTTGCCTGTTGAAGGAGCTGCAGAATTTGTTAACTTACTAGTGATTGATTGCGATAGAAAAAAGATTTGGATAAATCAGTACCTTCCGGGTATAGAGCAGGTTGCTCAGATGCAATGGTCGGGATGGGGTATTGAGAGCGGTAATTTTGGATATTTGCGATTGTTGGAGGAATTGGGGATCTCTGTAGCCACGCTGCAAATGACTGAAAAAGAAGTACAAGAAGCGCTAAACAGTAGTGGTACTAGTTCGGAAGCCTATAATCCTCATGGATTATTGGAGTCTTTGTCGGGTATTGGAGAGGAGATTATGGTAAATTCTAATTTTTTTGACACCAATAGGCCTGAGCTAACTTGGTGGCAGCGCGTACTGCGTTTTTGGAGTTAATCAAATAGAAATATTTGGGTTGCCCGCTGATAAAGAAGTCATTTAAGATAGGGTACTCCTGTACATCGTTGTTTTCTTTTTTACCAGATTCCTTATCTTTGAAGATAAAATTTGTAAGATGGAAGAAAAAATAATAATTCCTTTGAGTAAAACCAAAATGATTTTATCGTTAGTAGGAGCCTGTGCATTTGTTGTGGCAGGAGTATGGTTGTTTTTAAACACCGCCCAATTTAGTGAATTCCCCTATGCTTTTTTTAGAGAGCCATTGGTAATAAGGGCTGTCGGATTGATCTCTATAGTGTTTTTTGGGGCCATTGCCGTGATGGTTATTCGCAAGTTGTCAGATGATAAAGCAGGACTGATTTTGGATGCCGCAGGAATTGTTGATAATTCGAATGCGACGAGTATTGGATTTATAGCTTGGGAAGATGTGACAGCGATTAGAAGACACCAGGTAATGTCAACTAAGTTTTTGCTGATTGATGTGGTTGATTCAGAGAAGTATATCAATAAAGCAAAAGATGGATTTATGACTAAAATGCTTAGATTGAATACGAAACAGTACGGAACTCCTATTTCAATTTCCTCAAATTCATTGCAGTGTAGTTTTGATGAATTAGAAGCGAAAGTACACAGTGCATTTGATAAAGGAACTAGCTAGCTGGGGTGTAAAAACTTGCTTAAAAGTTAAAAAATAACACATTTTAATAGGGAAAGCCATGGACAATGTTGATGAAATTCTCGAATACCTTAAAGAGCACCGTTCAGAGAAGTATAAAAAATTTGTGACCAAACTAGGGATTCCTGAAGCGAATAGTTTAGGAGTCTCGATGAAGGTTCTTCGAGAGCTTGCGAAACAAGTAGAAGGCACACAAGACTTGGTGGAAGCACTGTGGAATACAGGGTGCCATGAAGCACAGTTACTGGCAGTTTTACTGGTAGACCCGTATAAGGTAGCACCAAAATGGGCTATTTCGCGAATTGATGATGTCCATTCCTGGGATCTTTGTGATCACCTGTGTAAAAATGTACTTTTTTGTCTACCGGAATTCGAAGATTTGATACTGACTTGGCAACGAGCCGAACAGTTATATCGCAAAAGAGCGGCTTTTGTATTGATTGTATGTGCTGTGATTCACGATAAAAAACTTGAAGAAAACGTGTTAGATACCTATCTCGAATTGATAAGAAAACACCAGTCTGATTCACGTATTCACGTAAAGAAGGCAGTTTCTTGGGCTTTGCGAACTATAGGGAAAAGCAGCATACGTTCTTTTCAAAAAGCGAAGTTGATAGCGACGAGTTTAATGGAAGATTCTAATGTACACAGACAGTGGGTAGGTAGGGATGCTTTCAACGAATTTAATAAGCTCATTCCGTATACGTCAAAAAATAGAATGGTTCCCAAAAATGGAAAAATAGGAAAGTTGCTCGCTGAAGGAAAGTTGCAGTAATACTATACGGTGTTTTACGAACGATTTAAGTTTTATAATTGATGAAAATAACGATAAGACAAGAAACAAGAGAAGACCACAAAGAGGTCTTTTCCTTGATTGAAAAAGCTTTTGAAAAAGAGCCATACAGCGATCACAGAGAACAGTTTTTGGTTGAACGCCTTCGTAAATCCAACGCTTTTATTCCTCAATTGTCACTTGTGGCAGAAGCCAAGGGAGTAGTGGTAGGGTATATTTTGGTGACTGCGTTAAAAATAAAGGGAGAAAGGGAAGAGTTCGATTCTCTGGCACTTGCCCCTGTTGCAGTGCTACCAGAATTACACGGGAAGGGAATTGGAGCACAACTCATTGAAGAAGCCCATCGGAAGGCTATAGAATTGGGGTATACATCCGTGATTTTACTCGGGCATGCAGCCTATTATCCGAGGTTTGGATACCGCCAGGCACATACTTTTGGAATTACCTTGCCTTTTGAAGTGCCCAAAGAGAATTGTATGGCTATTGAACTCGTTGCTGATGCACTTAAAGGTGTACAAGGAGTAGTTGCCTACCCTCAAGAATTTTATGAATAAAAAATGAGGAAGTTTTCCCTATGGAAAGCCTTCCTCATTCATGTTACTCTCTGATTATAATCCAAAAATAAACGAAACGCTGACCTTGAAATTTGTAAGTTAGGTGAGTGTGGCTTTTGTATCGATAATTTGACTTTTACCATAGTTGTTTGGAATTTTTTGTAAGCGTATTCCATTGCTGTTGGTAAATTTTTTCAAGTGAAAATTTATAATATATTTGCAGCTGTCTATGAAAAAGAGCCCTGCACAAAAAATGCTTTCAGGCTCATAAAGATTTTAGTACTCCCTAGGTTTAATTGGTAAGCCTTTGATGGGTATGTGTTAAAGGCTACTGGTTTATTGAAACCTAGCCTCTGAATATTTAATTGAATTTGGATTTGAAATTACTATACATTTAAACTATAAATTATTATGAAAACTAAATTAAAAATTGCGGCCCTTGCCTTTGTTGGTGGTGTCTTCAGTATGAATGGGCAAATCGATGCGAACAAAAACTTTAGCATTGAGTACAACAAAAAATTGTACAGTAAGTCAACTGATGCCTTTAAATTTGAGATGATCCCTTTTACTACAGCAGGAAACACAGAGTTTAGGAATTTTTACCCATCAGGTACCTATCAATTTTACGTTTCTAACGGAGCTAATGGTAGTGCAAATACATTGGGATTATTTATCAATCAGTTCGGAAATGTTGGAATTGGTGATCAGTACCCCGGAGGAAAATTTTCTATTCGAGATGCTAACCAAGTACTAAATTTTTTGACTAACAAAAAATTAGTTGGAACTTGGCCAGCTACAAGTGAAGCCAGAACAATGACCATTCAGTCTTCCGGTAGTTCAGCTGGAAACTTGGCATTTGCAACAGGGAATACTGAAGTTATGCGATTAACAGAAGAAGCGAATATAGGTATTGGAACTACAACTCCGGCAGCGAAGTTAGATGTTAATGGAAGTGTGGTGATTAAAGATGGTCACAATATATCATGGGGAAATAAGTATGGAGCTGGTATTCCTACCATCGCATCGAATATTGCTTCCGGTATGCACTTTTACCCTGCAGGAGCTACTTCGGGTGCTACCTTTCGCATATTTAAAGACGGAGGAGCTAAGTTTACCAACAATCTAGAGGTAGTAGGAGATTTAAAAATTCCACACGATAAAACCTTGGGTGCAGGAAGTGGAACTGCGGTAAAAATGTGGGGAATTAGAGGACAGGCAGGAAGTAATCAACGCCTTGAATTATACGATAGAGTGTCAATAGGATATCCTGATGGATGGAATAGTTTTCCAGAACCTCCTCAGCATGGATTGTATGTACATGGAGCAGTAAATATTGGGAGTAAATCAACAGGAAAACACAAATTGGCTGTTGAAGGGTCTATCGGAGCTCGCGAAATTAAAGTACAGGCGTTTCCTGGTTGGGCAGATTTCGTTTTTGAGAAGGAATATCAATTGCCGAGTTTAACAGAAGTTGCCGATCATATTAAAAGAAAAGGGCATTTAAAGGATATACCAAGCGCCAAAGAAGTCGCTGAGAATGGCTTTTATTTAGGAGCTATGGATGCGAAGTTGTTGCAAAAGATTGAAGAGTTGACGCTCTATACCATCCAACAAGAAAAGGAAATTCAGACCTTAAAGAAGCAGCAGGAAAAGATTGATGCTCAGGAACAAAAAATCCAGAAATTAGAAGCCTTGGTTCAAAAACTGTTAGCGACTAAAAAATAAAAAGAATCAGAATTACATATCTAAAAAAACACCTTTTCAAGAGGTGTTTTTTTTATGGGAAATTTATAGTACTTTCAGTACTAGTAAGTACTAGACTCGAAGGAGATTCCTTATACTATTGGGCGTGCGGTAATGCTAGCTTGTAGCCTTATTTGTCTAAGCATATAAATAAAGTTTATTACTAGGAGTATCACCTGGTAAAAAAAAATGAAATGAAAATACCAGACCTCTTTAGTTTAGTTGTAACTAGTTGTGTTAAGAGCATCTTACTTGGCATATTGATATCTCTTTTTTCTAGTTGTACGCATCCGCTGGAAAAGAAACGTACTTTGTCTATGCGTTCCAATAAGCATAGGAGTGTTTTGCCATTGAAAAGTACTAGTATAAACGATAGCCTTATGCCGCATTTGCTAGCATACTATGCCAAAAAGAAATGGATTGTTAAAAGCAACAAGCATATTCAACTTACCTTGCCGTTTGATGTTCATGGGCTTGATTGTGGAGCACCTGATTGTTATACTACTGAATTGTTGTGTTCACTACCAGTGCTTGCTGCTAAAATCACACCCAAAAGTTTTCTTGTTCAGGTAGCAGAATATGGTTGTGTGGAACAAAAAACACTTGGACCTGTGCAATTTGACCTCTGTGAGCAAAGTCAAAATTTCCTAAATTTTTACGCAAAACAATTAGGGAGTAATTTGTATTTTACTAAAAATGGGGCAGTGTATTACTACGTGCATCATAAGAAAACTCCTATTAGGTATCGACAATTCGACAGCTTACTGCAAAGTCGATATTTTGAAGAGGCGACAGCGATTCCTTATAAAATAGCTTTGTTAAAAGAACGCTATTGAACCTGAGAATAGATGTGAATTAAGTAATTGGTATTGGTAAGTTACGTTCCCGTTACAAATCTTTTTGACTTGTAACGGGTATGAATTAACAAGACACGCGTATGCATCCGGCTGCTTCGAAGTCTCGAATAGTTGGAGTACCTTCCGTTGTTAACGGACTTCCGCAGTCCATACAACGAATGCGACCTCTGAGGTAGATTTTGTAAATATATCCACCTCCTTTAATGTTTTGCTGTTCTTTTCGGTTTAGCGTCGTACCTAATTGTGTGATAGTTTGTATCATAGTGGCGATTTTTATTCCTATAGTATAGGGGTTAATGAAATTGAAATACTTATGAATGCTGTGGGTAATTTATTACTTGTCAGTATTCATTGTTTTTGAGGGTTGCATCATTAGAATGATAAAAGTTCCGTTACAACCTAGTGAGGCCTAAAAGTTGTAACGGAGAAGTTTTAACAAGCCACTCGATTACAACCTGAAAATTCAAGGTCGTAAATGGTGATTGGTTCTTCTGAAACAATGGGGTCATAACAATAAAAGCAGCGTGTTTCACCTCGGTTTTTAACGGTGTAATAGTAGCCACCACCTTTAATGTGTTGCTGTTCTTTTTTGTTTAAAATAGTTCCTAATTGATTGATAGTTTGTAACATAGTTAAATTTTTTTAAGTATTTACAAGGTAGTTATTCTTAAATACAATGGAGGTAGTTTATTGATACTCAAAGTAAGGGAACTCTCTATTTTTGAGTGAGTTCACCGCTTTGTGGTTTAAGAAAATGCCTAAGGTATAGGAAAAATAGTTTCAAAAGTAGCACAGGCAAGAGGTTTGAAATGCAGCTAGTTACGAAAATAGAACTAACTGTACTATGGATGAAAGGATTAAATAAGTGATGAGTTCGTCGGAATCCAGTACAGTTAGTTTTTAGATATCCTTTAACAACATGAAATTACAAATTAGGAATTGAGAATAGTACAGGAAAAACCCCTTATATTACAACTAAGCACTTTAAAAGGTAATGGAGGAACTTGAATTTCAGGAGAGTTAGCAGGGTATTTGATAATTTGGTATTTTTGATACAAAAATGATGTTGTGTTTGTGGCATGACCACAATTGCTATAAAAGTGATGAGTTGATGGAATTGATAGATGTTTAGAAAGTTTATTGAGAGCATGGAGGTAGTATAGGAGCAAACTTGGTATCGTGTAAACGAATCGCATTGATCTTTACCAAAGAAATGTGAAATGACATCCGTTTATGTTCTTAATTTTAGAGTTTTTATTTTCTGTCCTGAAAAAAACTGGAATTAGACTATTGGCGAATGGAGCTTACAGGTTTTAGAAAGGCTAAAGTTAATGCCGCTAACAAACGCACATCGTTAAATTAATATTGCCTATGAAGCATTCAATTGAACCTACCTTGTACATCTACGAATCTAGAAAATGGTTATGGTTTCTCATAGTCTTTGAGTTGGCGGTTATCGCTGTTTTTACTTGGGTGTTTATGAGTGGTCGGGATCATTCTTTTGGGTGGATATTACTAGTAGTAGCGCCTATATTGGGGTACTCGATATATAAGAAAATAAAAAAATTGCAAAAACCTCCTCAAAAAAAACTCGTCATCGCCATTGATGGCATCGGAATATATCCGAATACTTTTGTGTCATGGGATCGAGTTAGGTATGCTGGAACCAAGGTCAGGCACCAAGGAAGGTACGCAAAAATAGTAGTTGAGGTACAAACTGTTAATGGACAGCGTTATGTTTTGCCTACCATGGGCTTGACAAAAAACAGTTGGCAACTTCAAAAGCTCATTGAAAATTATCAGGACTATTATAAAAAGTATGTACGACCGATATACCATACAGTGGGGAAAACTATGGAAAAGTGATGAAGGTGTTTTTTGAGTAGAATGATAAGAGAAGCTTGTTTTTATGAAGTTTGCTAAAGGTGCAAGGTTAAAAAAGATGTGAAATAAATTGAATATGATGAACAAAAGAAAGAAAAAGAATTTGAGAAAGGGGTTGTTGCGTTTGGTTTGTGCATTGACCTTGATGCTATTGTGCTCACAGTGCGGCAGCTTTAAGAAAACCCCTCATGCATTTGAGCGGGTATATACAAAGGATATCTATCGAATTAATGGAGTGTATCGGTTGGCTCCTATGCAGGTGAACCCCGGATCTTCGCAACTGGCGAATCACAAATTTTATCGTGAGTATGGACGAAATGTGCGTGATACACTGCAATTGGATACGACAAAACAGCATAGTTTTAGGGTTAAAGTTTTGAATAAAAAGTTTTTGCGAATTGCTATACTCGAAGATACGGTTGTATTACGCACACAGAAATTAGCCTATCGTCTCAAAAATAATGATGGGTTTGTTTATATAAATAACGAGAATACCAAGGTATCAGGGATTCCCTATGTGTTTGGAGGGATTGATATTCGTAAAGTAAGAATAACCTTAGATGCTTCGGCTAACTTGGTGCTACAAGAGTACTATCGCGACGCAGGTGGCCTGTTGTTAGTATTGGGTGGAGCCAAAACCAGCGAAGGAATCTTTGTGTACGAAAGAGTAGGGAACGAGAATAAAAAACGAGTGATTGCTGAGAACAAGGATTCATTAGACCTCCTTCAAAAATTGCCTTCGAGAAAATTTAAATAGGAGTACTGTTTTGTAAGATTTTGAATCCTTTATATATAGCAGCGAATAGGAGCCTGATCTTAGTTCAGATAGGCTCCTTAGCATATAATTTCCGTTGTTTTTTTAACGACTATTAGGCGTTCAAGGCATCGGTTACCAATTGCGCTTCATTAGAAGGCTTCGCAAAGACAGCGTTGATTCCTGATATGATTGCGGAGTGTTCTCCACCTGCCATTGGAACTACGATACTGGTACCATTAAAGGCAACAAGACTTTGTCCTGGCGCTGCTTTTTGCTCAAAAGCGATGCGTGTGGCAGCTCCACTCATAGTTCCGTAAGGGCCGTAAGTGGTTCCGCTTTTACTCGTAAAGCTTATTTGTAACACACAGTGCCAACCGTACCATAATCCTGTATATCCTGAAACGGCGACAATAGGATCGTTTTGAGGAAGTTCAAACTGCTGCTCTTGCCCTCCATTACCTCCGTGTTGAGGTAAGGTAAATACACCTGTATTGTTGTTTTGAGTGCCAGTATTGTAGGGGCCGAAACCTGTATTTTGAGTTTGAATGGCATTCAGCACGTCTCCTGAACGCAGTGTTATTTTACTGATTGCCGGATTTCCAGCTGCATTGATTATAGGAGCATCGTTAAAAATAGCACTTGTTGAAGGTTGTAATAGCTGACTTAGTATCATGAATTGCGCCTGTTCAAATTGGAAGTTGCCCGAGTTAAAACGCCACATAAAAACATCCTGATAAGTGTATTGTTTGCCGTTAGCAATAAAGCCTTCAGTAACTTCGGAAGCTACTTGTTGTGCACTGCTATTTGGCGCGGCATTTCCAGGTTCAAATTGTGCGCCATAGCCAATTTTTTCAGGAGCAATGCCTTTCGATAAGAAGCTCGATAAAGGCATGCCGTCGTAAAATTGAGGCGTTACAAAATCGAAGGCTTCATTTACTGTTGGATAGTCAATAGTCGGAGTAGGCCACGCTGGGGTAAAAGATAAATAGTACTTGGTGGTTTGTTGGTCAAATACAGCGCGGATGGTACTGAAAAGTATTTTGAACTGCGCTTGGGTCATTTGTGTAGATACATCGCCTTCCCAATCTATATCCAAGCCGTTCATGCCGTTGGCCTGAAGGTAATTGACGAGATTATTGGCAAAATTGGTAGCTTCTGTGGTAGGGTTACCTCCAGGTTTAAAAATAGAAGCCAAAGTACTATTTCCGGAATACACCATAGTGGCCAGAAATTTTACGCTTGGATTTACCTGTCGCGCATCGCGCAGAATAAAGTTCAAATAGTCCTGATTGTGAAGTCCACCAGGGTGAGATGCATCCCCAATTTTGATGGTACTTCCTTGTGCAGCATTTGTTACTTCGAAAAAGGCAAGTCCTAGCATATTGACGTCGTTGTAGACCTTGTTATTGATTAACGATTGATAGCAACTGTCAGGGCTGTGGTAGTTTGTGTGTGGTGGCTCGTCTTCGTTAAGAAATATCCACGCATTTTGGCCGTAAGGTAATGAGTTGGTTGACATAGTATATAGTTTTAAAATTAGTTACAGTTTGTTTGTGTTATCGTTTGTGCTGAGAAGATGGATGCTTCATCGCTCTTTTAATTTCTTAACTGTTTTAGTGAGAAATTCGAGTGTTTGTTACTGCGATTATTCAGGAGTATAAAGTTCTGGAATTAAGTAGTGTTTACAGGAATTAATGGTATGAGCTGTAGATAATTGGGTACTAGCTAGTGCAGAGTATTCACAAGAGTAGGAGCTAGTTGTATAGAGTTTAGGTAAGAAACTCAATTGTGGTATCGTATACCTGTTAAAATGATGTGATGCTGTTAGTAGAATGTTTATTTTTGAGGCGCTATTCATTTGAAAAAATATACTGACTATGGAAAACAAAATGACTATTCGAAGCCTTGAATTTGGAGTGGAGAGCTGTTTTGAAGTGCAATCAAACAAAATAGGGATTTATTTATTGCTCGCTTTTATAAGCTTGACGTTTTTGGGCATATCCTACCTAGCTTTATCTGCGATCGATGAAAAATAGTTTTCTTCAGTGTTAATCATTATGATCTTGCTATTTTTTTTGGTTGGGTTACCGACTCGATATTTACTTTGGAATGTTTATGGGAAAGAATTGCTTGTTATTTCTAAACGTTCTGTGAGTTGGTGTCACGATTATGGTTGGGTAAGAACCAAATGGAAAACCGCAGTGTTCAGCGAGCTTATCTTGGAAGTCCTTGAAGTCCGAAAAGTGGATGAGGTTGAACAATACAGCATCGCGTTTTTGGATGTGGACAAAGAAACGGGGTTACCTGTCTTGATATACGAAACGAGTGTTGATATATCAAAAAAGGATTATTCGAAATTTAAGACCGTGCTACAGGCAGCGTTAAATCCGGATGTTGCAACGCCCTATGAGTTTACGTTTTCTCTCAATTAGCTATCAAGGAAGTATAGCAGCTTAAAAAAGTAACTTATGAAAAAGCAAATGATGAAAAAACTAGTCATTTTAGATTTGGATGAAACACTTATGTATGCAACCTCAACTCCTAAAACAGCCGCTTGGGATTTTGAATTGCCACCTTATAAAGTATACAAACGTCCATTTTTAGAAGAGTTTTTGACGGAACTCAAAGAGCATTATCGCATAGCAATATGGTCGTCAGCTTCTGATCAATATGTCGAGGAGATGGTTGCACATATAGTTCCTAAAAATTTTCCGCTGTGTTTTGTTTGGGGGCGGTCAAAATGTACTTTGGTTAGGTCTTTTGAGGAGATCAACGATATCGATTACACGGATCATTCACTGTATTTAAAGAATGTAAAAAAGGTGTACCGAAAAGGATATGCATCCAAAGAGTCAATTTTGATAGTTGACGATACTCAGAGTAAGCTCCGCCGTAATTATGGAAATGCAATATATCCTACTGCCTACCGAGGGAATCCTGCCGATGACGAGCTGAAAAAACTACTTCGCTACCTGATTAAAATTAAGAATGTATCAAATTTTAGATCGTTAGAAAAAAGAAATTGGAAGTCTCAGTTGTAATGGAGAGTGTAAATTTCTCGACAGCTAAACTCCTTTCGTTGGAGTATATCCATAAGTAATTATACTTCGTTGAAAACAATTATTATGTTATTTTCTTTGTGTTTTAGAGCATGAAACAGGACTGCTATTTTTGGTAGTGTTAAATGCTATTATTTGTAGTATTTTAAAAGGGAGTAGCTCTACCTAGTTGTTTTTGTTAATGTCTTGTTTATGAGTGTTTTGTTTTTTGTTTCGTTGGGCTTCTGTTCGTGGAAATAGGGTTGCTATAGTTAGTGGTTCTTTTTGCTATAATTTGTAGCAATGTTAGAGAGTGATTTTGCAAATGTTTTTTATGAGTAATGTGTTGCTTGTGAGGTGTTTGTTTTTTGAGGTGTAAAGTATATATCTCTTTTAGTAGGATTGCTATGGATGGTAGTTTGTTTTGCTATTATTTGTAGTTTTTTGTAAAAAGGTATTCCGTAATTCCGTGTATGAACGATACTAGAAGGTTCCGGTTCTTTGTCAGTCGGATAGAAGGTTATAACAGTCCCTCACAATAAAGTAAATGAAAACTTTGAGAATGGTATAGTTCGAATGGATTTTTTTAGTTTTACACGATGCATTAACTAGGATAGAACTATGAAAAATATTATTGTTACAGGGTGCAGCCGTGGTATAGGCTTGGCCATCGCAGCGAGGCTTGTAAAAAAATCGAATGTTAAAGTTATTGGGACGTCAACTTCCGGAAAGTGCGAATTGAATGCTCAAAATTTTAACTGTCGGTCACTAGATGTATCCAGTCCAAAATCTATAAGTGATTTTGTTAGTGAATTACAAGGGATAAAAATTGATTTCTTAATAAATAATGCTGGGATTCTTTTGGAAGACTGGGGGGATGCAGCGGTTAATTTTCAACAATTACGTCAAACTTTCGATGTTAATTTGTTCGGGACAATTGAACTCACCGAAAAGTTACTTCCACAAATGAACTCAGAGGCGCATATAGTGAACATTACTTCAGACTGGGGCTCTTTTAGTGAGCAAAATTTTGATGCTTTTCAGCCGCATTACAAAATGTCCAAGGCGGCTTTAAACATGTATACCAAATTACTTGCCAAGCGTTTTGAGCATAGGCTTATTGTTTCGGCTTTTGATCCGGGTTGGACGCAAACAGATATGGGAGGTCATGAGGCATCCCGAACACCAGCAGAGGTGGCAATAGATATGGAACAATTGATAGAGCGAGTTCCAGAAAGTGGCCATTTTTGGCATCGTGGAAATATTCGAGAGTGGTAAGTGCTAACCGCTTGTAAAAGGTCGAATTACAGCGGTTTTTGTACTGCTAAGAAGGCGAATTATAGGAAGTACAGCTGGTTGTATTCAGTGTTTTCCTTTTTTATTTGATGGTGTAAAGAGCAAAAAAAAAAAAGCGAACGTACGTTCGCTTTTACTTGGAGTTTATAATTTATTTTCTCTTGTACACATAGGTAAATTCCTTACCGTGTTCTTTATCTGTAAACCTAAAACTATTATTGTTGTTACTAAAAGTCAACTTACGCAAGCTTGGTTTTGTATCTCCTTGTATGGTAATCCCATACGTAGTATCACCGTGTTTACTCCACACTCCCGTTGCGGTACCGTCATCTACACATTTGTTTTCATAAAATTCAAAGGAAGCAATGGAAATCGATTTGTCTTCTTTAACGATAAAAGTGGTCTTTTTTTCACAATCGCTAACTTCTTTTCCTTGTAATGAAAATTTGTACCAGGTTCCTATAAAAGGATCTTTAAGGTCTTGGTCGTTATCTGTACAGGCAGTCAGGAAGCACAAGGTAAGTGCTAAGAGCATTAATTTTTTCATAATAACAAATTTTTAAAACGCGAAAGTAGTAAAATACAAACGAAAATATCAAAACTAGATGACTTCTTTTACAGCTTAACAGGAGGAAGGGGGGGATGTTGCAAATTCTTGGTTTCCAGAAAGAGTATCGGTTGTTGTTGAACTATTTTGAGTGTTGTTGTGTCGCGCTAGTACTCAAAAGGTGTCGTCCGATAACGTGTGTTAGTATTGCGGCAATACTACCATAGAGGAGAAAACCGAGATGTATGCCTAGAATAGGGAGCCCGCAAGCTACTTTATGCTCCTGATTCGGATAGAAAAATGGAGGAATGATGAAATTATAGAGTAGTATAACGATTAGTAAAATTATAAAATCGGGGAAGTAGCGAGAACCTTGTTGGGAGCGTTGAGAAAGCAATTTCTTTTTTAAAAAGTAACAGGCTAATTGAATCAAAGAGATAAGAAAAAGGACACCGAATACCATGAGCAATTTGTATTTGATTCCAAAAATAGTGAATTTGGAATAAATTTTCGAGCTATTTCAAGAGTAAGGAACAGGGTACTCTGACATTTAGTATTTTTAGAGGAACAAAGCAGTTTAAATTGGATACTGTGGCAGCATCGTTATGGAGTGATGAGGTTGTCGAGATAACTCCTAAACGGATTCTGTGAAAATATTTCAATAGTGATGCATGACTATTGTATTTTTTGGCGATTTCAGTGGCTAAAACACAACCATAAGAATATAAAAAATCCCCCAATTCTACTAAAAAGAAAAAGGGGATTGACAACGTAATTAGGTTATACCCCAAATGGAGCTACTCGAACACAGCATCTAAACTGAGGTTCTAAGCCCATATATTGTTCGTAAGTGACAAAAGCACCATACGGAAAGCCTGTCATTAATTTACAAGTTCTACCATTACACGATTGGTTTCCTCCATTAATAGCTTTTTTTTCTGAATTGTCTAAGGTAGTTCCTAAGTTTGAAATATTCTTTAGCATAATATAAATTTTTAAGTGAGGTAAACTTATTAATTAAAGGTATGAAAGAGCGCGGTAAATTGTTACAATAAGTAAGGTTTTTCCTTATTTAACATTTAAAGTATTAAAAGGTGCTTTGAGTGAGAACGCTAAAAAAGCCCGGGAGTATACCAAAGCTTTTTTAACGAACTATTTTGCTTTAAAAATGTGCTTTAGCAAGAAATAGGATGCTAGAAACAAAAATAGGTAGCTGATATAGATGAGTATTTTTACTGTTTCTAGTGTTTTCATTTTAATATAAAGTGTTCCTAAATAACTAGTAAAAGCCAATAAATAAAAGCTAATGGTGTATATAATATACTTGTGTTTCTGCATAATACGAGTATTACTTGCAAATTTCAAGATCCTCCGTACCATCCGGACGCAATACGATATCACATTTGCCACAACCTGTTTCTTCGACAATCATGTTACTCCATTCTGCAACCAAACACATCATATAAGCTCCGGTTGAGCAAGGTAGCCAGTCACATAAAACAGCAACCAAAGGATCGTCATCTTGATCTTTTAAATACTTAAAGCAGTCGTCAAAGGTGTTAAAGCAATAAAAAGGGTCCTTGTTAGCTCTGGCATACGCTGTAGTTGGATCCAGATGTTGATTTCTAAATTGCGTGTACTGTTGTTCGGTAAATCCATTGAACAAGGAATGAGATGACTTTTTACCCGTTTTGATATTTATGATTTCAAGGAATTTGAGCTCATTTTGTAAATCAAAACCGTAACGTAAATACATAGCAGTACGAAGACGCTTGTCGTTTAGTTTATAGTCTGAATACAGTAGGTAATTCTCAATTTTAAACTGGTCAACAACCGCGTTGTTTTCTTGTTTAAGCACGTGGAAGTTGTTACCTTGGTAGTTGAAAACTCCTTTCTGAGCAAACCTAACACTGCTGTTATCGCTAACTTGTCTATTGGGGCTGGCGGCGTAATAATCAATATTTTGTGAGATTAACTTTTCGGCGTATCGAATACCTTTTGAAGCGTCGATTTGTTGTTCTTCGTTGGATTCACAGCTGCTGAAGAGTAAACTAAGGATTCCGAGAATCAAAAGTGTAGTAAGATTAAAATTTTTCATATGTATTTTATTTTTATTTAGACAAATTTAAAATAAAATACTTGCAAATAGGTAAGCCAGTGACTTACTTTAAGTAGGTCATTGACTTACTTTTTCAAAATTGTGGCTCCATTGAGTAAGGAGGATACCTATTGTTTTCAATACAAAAAAGCGAACGATAGTTCGCTTTTTTGATGTACTAGTTAAGCATCCTCTTGTAGTAGGTTTAGATTCAAATATCAACCAGTTTTTTATAGGGACTCCATGCCTTTTGGTTTAACAGGCTCCCATGGCTCCACAAAGTTGACTGATTACCCATTCTACCTTTGCGCCAGGGGTCATCATAATTCCTTTTACTTTTCCTATAGGTAAATGTACAATGGCAGCAATAGCTCCCATGCATACGGTTCTCCCTCCTGGAACATCTAAGCAGGCTGCGATAGCAGCACCTGCAGATATGTTTAATGCCGACTTACAAGCGATGCAACCAGGACTTTCACATTCAGCAAAAACGCGTTCCGGATCAATGCCAGGATGAGCAATAGCCGATAAAAAGTGCTTTTTTACTTCCGGATTGGCTTCGAAAAAATGAGCGTTCACATAGTCGGGGTTGTCTACTTTTAGCCCTAATTCAGCAAAAACTTTTGCTGGGTACTTTAAAGCCTCTTTACACAGTTCGCTGTTTCCCATTATTGTTTTGAATACAGCAATAACATCGCTGAATCGTTCTAGTTTGTTCTCCATTATAATATGTTTTTAGTTTGATATTGTTGAAGTTGCTATCCTTCTTTGTCATTAAAATCAAGGGGATATCCTCGTGTATTTTTGATTAGCTAACAGGTCAAAAGTGAAAATTATACGCGATTTTTTTTTCGTAAATGTATTAAAGGAGCATTTTTTGGTAACGAGGAGTATAGTATGCAGTAGGAGAAATGTATTTCTTGAGGTAAGGAGCAAACGTGCTTATAAATAATGGCAATAGAGTAGCGAGTCGTTGAAATGAATAAAACTACAATAATTGATATGGCAAATCTGTAAGGAATGCGGGTAGCAAGGTATCTTAAGCAAGATGAATAAAAAAAAGCGAACCGAAGTTCGCTTTATGTGGACTACATTCCACAGGCCCATCTTTTACCGTAGAATCCTATTAGACATGAACCAGGACAGTGCTCCTGACATTCAGCAAGAGAGTTCCAAATACCTCTTTTAATAGCTTGTTGTTCATTTTTGTTTAGTGTTTCACCTAGGTTTGAAATGTTCTTTAACATAATAATTAGATTTTTAAAATTTCTCAAAGCTAGCTTAAACTTACTGGGTATTTGTCTTAAAATCAATACAAAAAGTAGGGTTTTCCCTTGTTTGGCTTCGATGTGTTGAATATAATTTAATAGGGGGCATGCTGCGTTTTATGTACTAATAATCCGCTGTGTTTTGCTAAATAAACCTCTTAAAAGTTAAAGTACTGCTAAGGTTTGTGAGCCTAGTTACGGAGTTGCGTTAAATTGCTATTAAAGTCATGAGCGTGTTGGGTTTAAGCAAGGGGACTTGGTTACTTTCGTCTTTTTTAAAGTAAATATTATGATTCAAAAAATACTCTATTTAGTTAATTTTAGTCTCCTAATTTTTGTAACTAAATTTTCTTTTGCTCAGGTAACTCTGCAAGGGGTGGTGATGGATACAAACGAGAAACCAATTCCTTATGCGAACATTGTAGTTACTACTAAAAAACTAGGAACCTTCTCTGATGAAACAGGTAGGTTTGAATTGAAAACAACTCATTTAGAAGGTACTACTGTTGTTGCGTTTTCTTGTTTAGGATTTAAAACAGAAGAGCGCTCTGTAAAACAGCTATTAGACGGAGGTTCAAAGATTATGTTAAAAGAGAAAGAAAAACGGTTGGATGAGGTAGTGCTGCAAGTCAGAAAATTGAAGACGTACAAAAAGGGAAAAACGAGGTTCAAAAATACAGATCTCATTCGATATGGGAGTAGTTTTCGAGAAGCTGCTTGGAACCAACCAGGACACGAGTTGGGAATGAAGTTTTCATTGGGGAGTAGCAAAACAAGTCATTTAAAGGAAGTAGCATTTTACATCAAAAGGAATGCTTTTAAGCATGCCGTTGTTAGGCTTAACATATATAGTTTAAAGCAAGGGAAGCCTATGAAAAAACTGAGCAATGTTATTGTAAAATTAAAGGATTATTTTACAGGCTGGAAAACTGTAGCTCTTTCAGAATTAGGATTACGGGTAAAAGAGGATGTAGTATTGAGCATCGAGTTTCTGAATGGGAGTCCGAAGTGCTATACAAACCCTGGGGGTTGCGGATTGTTCCTCTCGTATTATCCAACGTGGTTTAGTCCGCCTATGTATTCGAAGGCAGGGGTGAATTCAAGTTGGGAAGTAGCTAAAGGTCGGTCCTTGACCATGACATTAAGCTACAAGCAATAAATAGTAGTGTTTTATTAGAGGACTTATGAACGTATAAAATGCGATGTGGATGAGAATTGTAGTATCTTGTCAGGCGACCTTGAAAATGGACCACCTTTAAAAATTGCTAAGAAATGAATAACAAGTTACAACCGCTACATACGAGTATATTATTAATATTGGGAGTTAATTTTTTAACTTCAATGGTTTGTGGGGTAGGGCTGCAAAGTAAGATAACGACAATACTTGTCTTGGGACTTATAAGCACGGGTATCGTATTGTTTTACACTTATGTAAAACCCTTTAAAAGATGTTCTTACTACTACTCAATATACATGTTTTGGGTGGTGATGCTCGGTGTGGGCTGGCTGTTACGTGGAATTGTTGGAGCAATATTGTTTTCTGTAGTAAGCTACCCTATATTTCCCGATACTACGTGCTATGAAAATCAGCAATGGAAAGTTGTGGAACCTTTTTCAGGGGTAATGGGAGCTTGTTGTAATTATCAGTTAAAAGAAAAAATAGGACTTTTCCTTGAAAAAAATAGTACCAAATTTCGAGTAGAGGCCCCAATTATAATAAAGGATGTATTTTTACAAACCGCAACATCCGAGTATTTGGTAGAATATGAGCTGCCCGATGGTAGCAGAGCGGTAAAAAAACTCACCGTTCAACAAGCTGAATACAACCAATAAGTAGCTTTAAATTACTGTTATCTATGAGAAAGAAGATGCCGTTTTTGGGCATTGCTATTGTGCTCGTTATTGTTTTTATAGTGTTTTACCCATTACAGTTTAATTTATACGAATTGCTGAAGGTAAAACGCTATGTAGACTATGTAATAGTGCCGAGTTATGCGGTACTTGTTTTGTACGATATAGTCAGAAATATTCGTAAAGGAGAAAAGGACTGGTTGAAGTATTTGGTCGACTTTAGTACCACCACTGCGGTGCTAGCTGTGGTATACTATTTTTTGATTCGCGGTTTTATAGCCTTTTTGCTATTGTTCATCAATAGTGTGTTGGATGTTACGGATCCCGTAACTGTCCAGGGAAAGGTGGTAGAAATTGTCGATATCGTAGGTACAGGAAATAGTTTAGGAACCTATGAATTGGTGGTAGTACAGGACGGTAAAGAGTACGTATTTGAGTCCAATCACTTTACTCTAGCTAATTATAAGGTGGGGACTGTTTTTAACGAAGAGTTTCAACGAGGTATTCTCGGTATTTTGTACAAGAAATAAAGTGGGAAGCAACGCAATTTTTTTTGAATGCCCTTTTGCTACCATAGCAATAGCAAGAAATTTCGATTAAACTGTTCTTTGGGGTTGATTTACAGGTTTTTTTGGGTGAATATTACGAAGTCAGCCACTGCCACCACGGAAAATACAAAAGGATACCTGCAGCAAAAGAGCCGATAATGTTGTAGCCGATGTATTGCCATTTTTCTCTTTGAAATAATGATATCAAGGTAAAAATAAAGGCGAGCAACGTTATGGCTATACCAATGAGAAGGACGTCGTGCAAGGCGTGTTGAAGGCTAAATAAAGCTCGGTTTTTTCCTGAAGACTTCGTGAATTTTAAGACTAAATCTACTTGCATTACAAGGCCCAATACGAAGACAATACTGTTTAAAACTAGGGCTATTAGGGTACTTTTCTTGAATTTTGATTGATGTTTTGTAGGAAGTAGCTTTTTCATGAAGTGAAAGTACTAAAATTTATTTTTCGAAGAAACTGAGGTTTAAGCACAGCATATTCTTTTATTAACGTGGTTAAACAGCTAGAAATTCCATTTTTGTATTTGCAAGAATTTGTGGGCACTAAACACCCTCCACAACTGATGTTATAAGGGCATATTCCCGCAGGCTAAAATAGATCAATACCATAGAAAGGTTATTGATAAGGTTCTTAAGAGTGAATGCTATTGCTCTCTCTTAAATTCTCTGTAAAATAGCCTCATAGGAAACAAGTTAATATAGAGGGGGAGGCTTACTGCTTTAGAGGAAAACTATTTTTTAGGAGCCGGTATAGGTGAAGAGGTATCTGACGAATATTCGAAGTGCGCTATAGCGTTGTATCTCTACATCAAAGGAGTTAAATATGCCACCAGTGAGCGCTCATGACACAGCCAATAAAATAGCACTAAAAGCAAATACAAGGGGAGATTAAATAAAGTAGTCCCGGAGTTTGCCATTGATTAAAACAAAAACATTGTTGGAATTCCGGTAATATTTGTGAAAGTGGCGTACTAATTAGTATTACAGCTAAAAGCAGTCCCGTAAGTTTGACAAAAAGTGGGTGTTTTTTCGTAGAGATAACATCCGAAAAGGGGAGTAGATTTTCATTTTTCATAGTGTAAAGTTACTAAAATAATTAGAACCTTATTTTGTTAACTTAGCGGAGTGAGGCTCCATTATTTTTTATGGAGCTGAAACAGCGTGTATTCAATAAAATGTAAAAAATAACTAAAACACAAGTTGAAAATGGAAAAGCTATTTGTTTACGGAACCTTAGGACCCGGTCGTCCTAATGAGCATATTTTAAAAAATATAGGAGGCACATGGAAAGATGCCTTTGTTTTTGGAGAATTATTTGAAGAAGGTTGGGGGGCAGAAAAAGGATTTCCAGGAATACGCTTTGAAAACAAAGTTGCTAAAGTTCGGGGCTTTGTATTCTATTCAGAGAACTTAAAGGATCACTGGAAGGAGTTGGATGCGTTTGAGGGGGCGACCTACCAACGGATAAAAACCGAGGTAACTCTCATCGATACAGAAGAAGTAATCGAAGTGGATGTGTATGCCTTAAAATAGAGAGGAAGTGTGTTGATATCTAAAGGTTGGGCTGTGTTTTTGTTGAGAATGGCGCAGACCCAAGAACTTCGCGTTCGTTTGAATGAGTAAAAACTGGTATAGCAAAAATTGTAAAGATGATAAAGGGACTCCTAAAGATGACCGTACTTTTTAACTGTTTAACAGTACCTATTTATATATTGTTTTTAATAGATATCGGAAAAAAGCAAGTATATAGAAACGAGTATACACTTACGGAGGCACGTATAAAAACTGTTGAATACGACACTGATGAAGGGCATACAACGATTGCAGTCGACTATTGCATTCTGAAAGACACTGCTACTATTGGGCGTGTTGATTTTTCGTTGGGATCAAAGGAGTATCTTCATTTTTCTGACCAAAAGGAAAAAGGAATCGTTTGGGAAATTTTCGGGACTAAAACACCGGCGGATGTAGGAGATGTTATTTGGGTGTGGCATAATGACCATGCTGTCGATTTTTATGCCTTGGGTAAAAAAGATACTTTTAATCGTATTGCAGCACAACTGAACCGCGACTTTATCATATTTTCACTGTTACTCATTTTGGGAGTAATTTCGATATACAAGTTTCACAGTATCATGAGGTATTTGACCTAAGAACATGGAATTGATGTGTTTTGTATGGCGATTTTGAAGGGTACGAATAAATAAAAAAAAACTCCAAATTCCCAATGTTGATAGGGTTTTGGAGTTTGTTGTAGCGAAGACGGGATTTGAACCCGTGACCTCAGGGTTATGAATCCTGCGCTCTAACCAACTGAGCTACCTCGCCTGATTGCGGGTGCAAATATAGCAACATTTTTTAGTTATGCAATAAAACCAGCCCGTCAATTGCGAAAGAATTGGTAAGTTTTACGTTTTTAGTAAGTTAGGGATTTAACAGTTGTTGCTAAGGATACGACTGTTTTTTGAACAGGCGATTTAATGTTGAAAACTAGTGTAGGATTTGGTAAAAACCGTCTTTTTTTTGTGTGGTACAAACCAGAAACAACTGGGAGTTCTAAACTGAATTTCTCCTAAAATGAAGGAGGAAGTATACTGTTAAATCATAGTTTTTCTAAAAAGAAAAAACTCCAAATTCCCAGTGTTTATAGGGTTTTGGAGTTTATTGTAGCGAAGACGGGATTTGAACCCGTGACCTCAGGGTTATGAATCCTGCGCTCTAACCAACTGAGCTACCTCGCCTGATTGCGGGTGCA
>NZ_JBSWYF010000013.1:0-86692 GCF_056160945.1 Tenacibaculum sp. AWR4_210 | reverse complement strand
CAATGAACTTTGTTAACTCTCGTTAACCTCTTGTAGAAATGTTAGAATCGAACTAACTGATTTTTTTTAAACCTTTCCAAAATTTCTTAGACCGTGTTGCTCTCAAAAGCGGATGCAAAACTACAAAACCTTTTCGTTTCTGCAAAAACTTTTTTGAAGTTTTTTTTCTTCTTTTCACTAACCAAACACTTTGTTTTTCCTGTGAAAATCGGACTGCAAAGATACTCACTTCTTTTCGACTTATACAAGTTTTTTGAAACTTATTTTTAATCTTTTCTTAACCTCTCTTTGCCACGATATTTTAATGAACTTTGCTACTTTTCAAACTTGCGTTTTTCCGTTAGCGGGTGCAAATATAGAAGCTCTTTTTGAATTGACAATGGGTTTTTGCTAATAATTTTAGTTCAAAACCTCCGGTAATCGCTCAATTATTTAGCCAACAACCACTTACCTCCTTAAAAAAAATACTCATTGTCTCAAACACACTCTTTACTGAACGCTTCTCTGCAAATACCCTCAGGAAACTACATCCTTCTTTACTATTATTACACGATACAACACTCTTTGGATTCTCTTTTATTATTTATCATTAATATAATTGTTCAAAAAGCGCTTTTACAATATCTTTGCAGCTCGAAAATTTCCACTTGTAGGGAAATTAAGTATAACTATATATAACATAATAATGATTAAAATTACATTACCAGACGGAAGTGTCAAGGAATTCGAAGTGAATAGCACGGCTATTGACGTGGCAAAAAGTATTAGTGAAGGGTTAGCTCGCAACGTAATATCAGCGAGTTTTAACGGAACCACAGTAGAAACGACCACACCTTTGACCACCGATGGGTCATTAGTTTTATATACTTTCAATGACGATGCTGGAAAAAAAGCATTTTGGCACTCGTCTGCTCACGTTTTAGCACAAGCTATCTTAACATTCTATCCGAATGCTAAATTAACTATTGGACCAGCTATTGATAATGGGTTCTACTACGACTTAGATTTGGGTGAGGACACACTCTCAGAGAAAGACTTCCCTGCGATCGAGAAGAAATTCTTAGAACTCGCTAGAGAAAAGGCGGAATTTAAAATGCGTTCTATTTCGAAGGCCGATGCTCTTGCCTACTATCAGGAGCGCAACAACGCTTATAAAGTTGAGTTAATAGAAGGATTAGAAGATGGAGATATCACATTTTGCGACCACAGTGACTTTACTGATTTATGTAGAGGAGGTCACATTCCTCACACTGGTTTGATTAAAGCCGTAAAAATCATGAACGTCGCTGGTGCTTATTGGCGTGGAGATGAAAAAAACAATCAATTAACTCGAGTTTACGGAATCTCATTCCCTAAACAAAAAGAATTAAAACAATATTTAGAGCTTTTAGAAGAAGCTAAAAAGCGTGACCACCGAAAGCTAGGGAAAGAATTAGAATTGTTCACATTTTCTCAGCGCGTAGGACAAGGACTTCCTTTATGGCTTCCTAAAGGAGCTGCATTGAGAAACAGGCTGGAAGACTTTTTAAAGAAGGCACAAAAGCAAGCTGGATATGAAATGGTGATGACACCACATATCGGGCAAAAAGAACTTTACGAAACATCGGGGCATTACGCAAAATACGGGGAAGACAGTTTCCAACCAATCACTACGCCAAAAGCGGATGAGGAGTTTTTACTCAAACCTATGAACTGTCCACACCACTGTGAAGTATTTGCTTATAAGCCTTATTCTTATAAAGACTTACCTAAGCGTTTTGCAGAATTCGGAACTGTTTATCGTTACGAGCAAAGTGGAGAACTCCACGGATTAACGCGTGTACGCGGGTTCACGCAGGATGACGCACATATTTTCTGTACTCCAGAGCAATTAGACTCAGAATTCAAAAACGTGATTGACCTTGTACTTTACGTATTTGGATCGTTAGGCTTTGAGAACTTCAAAGCGCAGGTATCGATTCGTGATATGGAGAACTTGGACAAATACATTGGAGATAGTGACACTTGGGAAATTGCAGAAAACGCGATTATCAACGCAGCGAAGGACAAAGGTCTTGACTTTGTTATCGAAGAAGGTGAGGCGGCATTCTACGGACCTAAGCTTGACTTTATGGTAAAGGATGCTCTAGGAAGAAGCTGGCAATTAGGGACTATTCAAGTTGATTACAACTTACCTAAGCGTTTTGAATTGACCTACAAAGGTACTGACAACCAACTTCATAGACCTGTAATGATCCACCGTGCACCTTTTGGTTCCATGGAGCGATTCATTGCAGTTTTACTCGAGCATACGGGAGGTAAATTCCCACTTTGGTTAACTCCTGAGCAAGTTATTATACTGCCAATCAGCGAGAAATATCAAAATTATGCCGAAAAAGTTTTACATTTGTTAGAAAATTCCGAAATTCGCGCCCTCATAGACGATCGTAATGAAAAGACAGGTAGAAAAATTCGCGATGCCGAAGTGAGTAAGATACCGTTTATGATTATTGTAGGTGAGAAAGAGGAAGAAGAAGGTACAGTTTCTGTAAGGAAACATGGAGAAGGCGACTTGGGATCGTTTAGTACGGAAGCATTTATTTCATTGATAAATGACGAAGTAAGCAAAACCCTAGTTCCTTTTGGAAAGTAAGTAATAAATAGATAGTAATTTTTAAATTTTAACGTCATAGCTATTAAAAAAAGAGGTGGTCGTAGACCAGCCAGAATCATTAAAGAAGATCAGCATAGAATCAACGAAAAGATTAAATATGTTGATGAAGTACGTCTCGTAGGAGATAACGTAGAAGTAGGAATTTACTCATTAGCAAAAGCTAAAGAGATTGCTCGTGAACAAGAATTAGACTTGGTAGAAATTTCACCAAAAGCGAAGCCTCCTGTTTGTAAAGTTATCGATTACAAGAAATTCTTGTATGAGCAAAAGAAACGTGAAAAAGCTTTAAAAGCAAAAGCTACTAAGGTAGTTGTGAAAGAAATTCGTTTCGGCCCTCAAACTGATGAGCACGATTATGAATTTAAAAAGAAACACGCTATCAAATTTTTACAAGATGGAGCAAAGCTGAAAGCGTTTGTATTCTTTAAAGGTCGTTCAATCATCTTCAAGGAACAGGGGCAAATTTTATTATTAAAATTAGCACAGGAACTCGAAGAATACGGAAAGGTTGAGCAAATGCCTAAATTAGAAGGTAAGCGTATGATTATGTTTATAGCTCCTAAGAAGACGAAATAATAGAATTATAAGCAAGATAAAAACGCAAAACAAAGATGCCTAAAATCAAAACTAAATCTAGTGCCAAGAAACGTTTTAAGTTAACTGGTTCTGGAAAAATCAAAAGAAAGCACGCGTTTAAGAGTCACATCTTAACAAAGAAGTCTAAGAAACGTAAGCTTGCATTGACACACGCTACATTAGTACACAAGTCTGATGAAGCAAACATTAAGCAACAATTAGTATTAAAATAAACTAAGCGTTCGCTAGGTAGTAAAATTAATTATTAACCATGGAGTTAGGCTCAACAAGTACTTGAAAAAGTCGCCTACTACAAAAACATTTGAATTATGCCAAGATCAGTAAATTCAGTAGCTTCAAGAAATAGAAGAAAGAAAATCTTGAAGCAAGCAAAAGGTTACTTTGGACGTAGAAAGAACGTATACACAGTAGCAAAGAATGCGGTTGAAAAAGGAATGTTATATTCTTACAGAGACCGTAAAAACAATAAGAGAAATTTCCGTTCATTATGGATCCAACGTATTAACGCTGGAGCACGTCAGTACGGAATGTCTTACTCTCAGTTTATGGGGAAAGTTAAAGCTAACGAAATCGAGTTAAACCGTAAGGTTTTAGCTGATTTAGCTATGAACCACCCAGAAGCTTTTAAGGCCATTGTAGAGAAAGTAAAATAAGTTTCACAACCTTGCTTATACTAAAAACCCAAACGTATCGTTTGGGTTTTTTTAAACAAACTATTTACAGCTAAATAAATTACACTATTTATGAGATTATTGAAAATCATCGTATTTTTTTCCCTTAGTTTCATGGCCTTTGCCCCACAAGCAATGGCACAAAATTCAAGCGGTAGCGTCCGAGAACAATTTGAAGAACTTTATAAAAAATCAGGAAGTTACCAACAGTATAAAGTTGTTAAGAAAACAGCCTTTACTCAAATTCAGAAAAACGTTTTAGACAGTATAAAAGGACTAAAGTCAACGATTAAAAATCACCGAACTAGCCTAGATAAACAGCAAAAACGCATCGGTGAATTAGAACAGCAAATCAACTCACTCAACAATCAGTTAACCAGCTCTTCTGAGAAAGAAAATTTAATTGATTTCTTAGGTCTAGAACTGACGAAATCAAAGTACAAACTCACTGTTTGGATTTTAATTTTCAGCTTACTCGGATTATTGTTGTATTTTATCTACAGTTTTAAAAATAGTAACACGGTTACTAAAGAAACCAAACAACTCTACGAAGAGATTGAACAAGAGTTTGAACAGCACAAAAGGAAATCACTCGAGAAAGAACAGCAACTGCGTCGTAAGCTTCAAGACGAAATTAATAAGCAACGCGGTGTATAAATACCAGCATAAAAAAACGCTCCACATGGGAGCGTTTTTTATTGAGATAAACTTCTACGAATCTTATACTAGGCCATAACCTCTAATGCTGCTGTGTTATGTTCACGTATTTCTTGCTCTAAATCCATTAAAAAAGCATCGATTCGTTCTTTCTCTAATCCTGGTACACAAATAATATGTGCTATATCATTCTCTGATGCCAGTTGGTACTTTTCACATATTGCTTCTGATGGTTTATCGAAAACTACCGTCAGGGCTTCTTTGTTTCTCCAAGCGTTCCCTCCTAGCTCATTTAACTTTTCTTCGGTATACTTCGCTAACTGCTGCGAGTTTTCTACTCTCTTTTTAAGTCCTTCCATTCCGTGTTTCTCTAAAAAGGCCCACAGGAATAACGGGGTAAGTCCATTTCTCGAACCCGTAATTGTTGTATCCAAAGTTCCCACGTAGGAAATGGAATTCGCGATCCTATTTCTATGAGCACGTTTGCACATTACAATTCCACAAGGTATGGGACCTCCCATGAACTTATGACCTGAAATCGCAATACTATCTACTCCTTCTGCAAAATCAAACTTTGGTTTTGGCGTAACAAATGGTGCAATAGTTCCTAAGAAGGCGGCATCACAGTGGATGTAATAATCTTTAATTGCATATTTACGGATGATTTCTTTAATTCTGTCTAAATCGTCTACTGCTTCCGTCATGGTAGTTCCGATATTTAAGAAAAATACAGCCGGTTTATCACGGTGAATTGTCAAGATTTGTTCGAGATCTTGGTAATCTATTTCTCCATTATCTTGACTTCTAACTACAATATTTCGCATATTTAACAGGTGTAAGTTCTTTTTTACACTGTAGTGCGTCGATTCACTGTAATAAACAACAGCCTCCGGAAAACATTCCCTCGCTAAGTACAAGCCATACAAGTTTCCTTCAGTACCTCCATTGGTTACATATCCCCAAACATTATCAATTGACGTTGACAACATCTCGGCAAAGAATTCAATACAACCTTGCTCCAACTCTTTGGTATCAATTGATAAAGTTGAGCTCGCTTCTGGATCTCCCACATTATTAATACAGACATCTAAAAACGGAGCAAACTGACTATATGAAAAATCTTTTGCTAATGGATATCCTAAAAACGCATCTGAACTTTCTTTAATTCTCGTGTATATTTCTTGTATTTTGCTCATCATAAATAATTTCTGATTCAAATTTAGTAGTAAAGAATAAAAAACCAAAACCAACCCAAGTCTTAAGTATTTTTTACCAAAAAATACGCTTTAAACAAAAAATAACTACTTTTGTATTTGAGTATTTTAAGCTTTTACAAAAAATAATACTATGATCAACTTGGATAAAACAGATTTAAAAATCATTGAAGCACTACAAAAGGACGGAAAACAATCGATAAAACAGCTAGCGCAACAAATAAACTTATCCATAACTCCGACACATGAGCGTATTAAAAAGATAGAAGCTAGTGGAATTATTGAAAAATACGTTGCGATAGTCAACCCGGAATCTCTGGGCAAAAATCTTATTGTCTATTGTCAAGTTACTTTGGTTCAACACGAGGAAAATGCATTTAAAAAATTTGAAGATTACGTAAATTCCATTCCAAAAATTGTCGAAGTTTCCTATATCGCTGGGAGTTTTGACATCCTACTTAAAATTATTTTAAAGGACATGAAGGAATATCAAAATTTTGTTCTGAAAGAAATGTCTCAGTTAGAAATCATTTCGAATATCCAAAGCTCCTTTGTTATAAAACAGATTAAGAATGACACTTTAATAAGCGTCGATTAATCCACAGCTACCATTGCTTCATTCACGGTATTACTTTTCTGAGAAGATTAGTACCTTGAAAAAGCTATGAAATTTTTAGTTAATTATTATCCATTTTACCTACTTGTATTCTACGTTATTGGTGACCTTTTACAACAAGAATTACGAGTTTTCAAATCAGCTGTTTCCATAGGTGTTAGCTTCGCCTGTTGTTCCGCTTTGGTCCTATTTTTTTCGTTTAGAACACAACGTACTCCTTACTTTCTGCTAGGAGCAAGTGTTTTGTGCTCTCATTTAGCCATCCTATTGGTATTTCATCAGGCACCTGAACACGAACCTCTGTATTTTAAAAACCAATTGCAAGCAACCAATTACCTGAGCCTTAAGGTCAATAGCATACTGAGGAGCACAGCACGGTACCGAAAATTTGTTGCCACCGTTCAGCAAACCAATGGAAAACCTAGTATAGGCAAAATTCTATTGTACCAAGCACTTGACGATACTCGACAACTGCACTCAGGAAGTATTCTCTATGTTAAAGGAACTCCCATTCCCCTGAGAGATCCTGTAAATCCAAGTTTATTTAATTATCGTAAACACCTCGCCAAACAACATATTTATCATCTACTTAATATAAAATACCTACCCTTCATTGCTAGGTCTCCTTCTGAATCGAATTTAGGTATCCATGCCCTACATTTCCGTGACAAATTACTAGAGCAGCTACGAACTCAACTTGATACTAGCATAGTATACCCAATGACTAGTGCGCTATTATTGGGAAACCGATACGCTATGAACCCCCAAAGTATTAAAGCCTATCGGCAAGCGGGAGCGGCACATATCTTAGCAATATCAGGGCTTCATATCGGAATCCTCTCCCAACTACTGCGCTTTTTCCTTCAATTAATTTTCGGTCAGCGTTCTTATCAACTCCTAAGAGTTTTAATTCTCATACTCCTTTTAGGAATCTACGTTTACATTTCTGGAGGAAGCCCATCTGCAATTAGGGCCTGGACTACCCTGAGTTTTATCTATATTAGCCGAGCTTTTAAACGCCAAGTGCATTTGGCCCAGCCCTGTATACTAGCCATGCTGGTATTACTCATCGCCAACCCGACGAACTTGTACAACACCAGTTTTCAACTGAGTTTTTTGGCCGTAATTGGGATTCTAGCAATCTACCCCAGGCTATCCAACCTTTGGACTCCAAAAAATTACGTACTCAAAATCGTGTGGAATTCTTTTTCTATTTCTATCGCAACTCAAGTCGTTCTTACTCCGATTATCATATTCTACTTTCATGAATTTTCAACTGTTTTTTGGTTGTCCAACTTATGTATCCTTCCTTTTTTAAGTGCCATATTAATTATAGGAACTTTCCTTTTGATTTTTACTTCCCTTATGGCTCCTCCTGAAGTATTACTTAACACTTACAGCTATTTATGCCGAGGACTGCATCAGTTACTCATGAGTTTGGGGAGCCACGATACCTTTATTATTTCAAACTTAGTTATCTCTAAAACTACAGTACTACTTTTATACCTTATCGAGCTACTACTTTACCTCTTACTCCTTAACTACAGTCAGCTCAAAAGTTATCTTTTATTAAGTGCTGTTCTTCTCTTACAACTTGGCGCTATTTACCAGAAGAGCATACGAATCCACGCAAAGCGCCTTATCGTATTCCACGAGCACTCAAGCAGTATGATTGGCATCCAAAGGCAGGGGGTAACAACGCTATACTGCAGTGACAAGATTCGTAATCCCCTAACAGTTCGCAATTATCAACTATGGTCAGCAACTTCCATACGATACCAAAAACTAACCGCTGCCTACCTCATTCCAAATCACCTTATTTTTATCGTGGGAAAATCAGGTATCTACCCTACTAATTACAGTTCCAATTCCATTGTTATCCTGAGACAAAGCCCCAAGATACACCTTGAAAAGTTACTCAAAACCCTCCGGCCTAAACTAGTTATTGCCGACGGGAGCAATTACAAAAGTTATATCAAGCGATGGAAAAAAACCTGTAGACAACAAAAAACGCCTTTTCATGCTACTACAGAAAAAGGCGCTTTTGTATTATCGTTTTAAACTCAGTATTAAATTGAGCTCTTAAAATTCTTTTCAAAGTCTTTCCAAGAGGTATTCTTATAATTTTCTTTGCTAAAATACGCCAAGATGATCTCAAAACGCTTTTCTTTAACATATCCAGGAACATTTTGGAGGAGTTGTTCATCCTTATTTAAAAACGCCGTTGAGGGATAACTCATTTGACCGTTCATGATAGCAGCGGCCAACTCGTGATATCCACGTCTTCCTTGTTTTTTAAAGGTATAGGTTCTTCCTTTGTAGGTAATATCCTTTTTTTCTTCCCCGTTCAATTTCACCGGATAATAATACTTATTCACCATGGCTACAATCACAGAATTCTGATAGGTAGAATCATCCATTACTTTACACCAATGACACCAATCGGTATAAATATCAATTAAAATAGGTTTAGGATCCTTCTTATTTTTTTCGACGGCTTCTTCAAAGCTCAGCCAATTAATTTTCGAAGTCTTTTTGGTGGCATCCTGTGCTTGCGCAGTAAAAGTTAGTAGTACAACTACAAATGATATAATAAAAGTTCTCATGATTTGTTGGTCTCAATATCTATTCCAAATTTACAAAAAAACCCGTCAAATATTAAAATTTCACGGGTTTGCTAAAAATATTGTGAACGGTCTTATTTTACACCGTGCATTAACTTCTTCATCATTGGTGTCAGAATCATCAGTAATATTCCTGCTCCAATAGGCACCAAGGTAAATATTAAGAAGAACGTACTCATATCGTATTGGGCAGTAATTTTATCAATCATACCTCCCATCGATCCAGCTGCTTTGTTCCCCATACCTACTGCGATATACCAAAGTCCGAACATCATTCCGATTTTAGTAGCAGGTACTAACTTTGAAACGTAAGACAATCCAACTGGTGATAAACAAAGTTCACCAATCGTATGCAAGAAGTACGCGATAATCAACCAAATCATACTTACAGAAGCCGTTTGCGCTCCTTGCGGAATCGATGCTGAACCATAAGCTAAAGCACCAAAACCTAAACCTAACAACACTAATCCCATTCCGAATTTTACCGTTGCTGGTGGGTTAAACTTACTTTCCCAAACCTTAGAAACTAACGGTGCGAAAGCAATGATATAGAATGAATTTAAAATAGAGAACCAAGATGCTGGAACTTCTGTTTTCACATCACTAAATTGATTTTTTAGCATCCAGAATACGATGGCCCAAATAATAATGAAACTCGTTCCTAAAAAGATGTTTGACAGTGCATATTTAGAAAACGTGATTTTAAATAATTGGAAAAGTACATAGGTAATAATCAACAAAGGAACTACTGTTAACAAGGTGTTCGCTACTCTGAATATATTGGCAGCATCACCTTCTAGTACTCTGCTGGTATAATCACTCGCAAAAATTGTCATCGACCCTCCTGCTTGCTCGAATGCCGCCCAGAAGAATACTGTAAAAAAGGCTAAAATACCCACTACTATATAACGATCACGTTGTACATTTGCTGGTACAGGTTCGTCTTCAATACGAGCAGTTGTTTCTTCTTCTCCACCGATCGTTTCAATCTCATCAGATGAGTTTACCGCAGCAGAAGGTGCCAAACCGATGTTCCCAAAAATTCCTTGCGCAAACCAAAATTGTAACATTCCGAAAAACATGAAGATTCCTGCGAGTCCAAAACCATAGTGCCATCCTGCTGTTTCACCAACGTAACCACACAATAGAATTCCGATAAATGCTCCTGCATTTACTCCCATATAGAATATGGTAAAGGCTCCATCTTTTTTATCTTGTGCATACTTGTAAACACCATTAATAATCGAAGTAATATTCGGCTTAAACAATCCATTTCCTGCAACTAAACATCCGATTCCCATATACAAACTCCAAGGTGTATTCAATGCCATGGTAGCATGTCCGATCGTCATTATCAGTGCCCCTAAGGCAACTGCTTTTCTATATCCTAGCAATTTATCAGCGAGTAAGCCTCCGATAATTGGCGTAAAGTACACCAACATGGTATAGGTACCGTAGAGCCCTAAAGCATTTTCACGCGACCATCCCCAACCTGGGTTATCTCCTGTAATGGCAGACGTTAAGAACAATACTAAAATTGCACGCATTCCGTAATACGAGAATCGCTCCCACATTTCCGTAAAAAACAGCACAAATAATCCCGACGGGTGTCCCATCAGTAATTTACGATTCATTTCAGAACCTTGAAATCTAATACTTGTATTCATATATATCTAGTTTATAAACATAACAAACCTCATAATTATAAAATTATGAGGTTTGTTCTTTACTTTATTTAATTTTTATCTGCTAATTCAAATCCTTCTGCTTCTTCATAATTCGTACCTGTAATATCTTCAGCACCATGAGTTAATCGTTTTAATGGCTTTAAAATAGCTAGAATTAACAGTGCAAATAAGGTACAGAAAATTGCGATTCCTGTAAACACTTGGAATTCTCCAGCTCCTTCTGACAACTCTCCGACAAAACCGGCTACTTTATTTCCAAGTCCTGTTGCCGCGAAGTAAGCTCCCATCATAAAAGACGCGTATTTAACCGGTGCTAATTTCGTGATAAACGAAAGTGCCACTGGCGAAGCACACAATTCTCCAATTGTATGAAATAGGTAGGCCAATACCAACCAAATCATCGCTGATTTTTCGGTAATTGTATCTCCATCCATTACTACCTCCATACTCGCTTTACTCATAAAAAAGAAACCGAATCCCATGATAATAACTCCAATAGCCATTTTAAACAATGACGATGATTCTTTCCCTTTTCTTCCCCATTTCGTCCAGAATCCCGCTACTGCAGTCCCGAGTACAATAATGAAAAAGGCATTAATAGACTGGAATACTGCTGCTGGTACTTCATTACCGATCATTGGTAAAGAAAAAGACAACATTCTATCTGTCTTTTGCTCCGTATACAAACTCATCAATCCTCCAGCTTGTTCAAAAGCTCCCCAGAACACGATAATAATCAAGAAAGACAAGAACATTACGAGCATTCTATCTTTTTCGACAGAAGTCAATGGTTTACTCATCAATTCTTTATCGGGAGAATCTTTTTTCCCCAAAAACTCACCTACGCCTTCTAGGTATTTCATCCCGAACATGTACACGAGCTGTCCGAGTGCCATTCCAATTCCAGCCAATCCAAATCCGTAGTGCCATCCCCATTTTGCGGCCACAGCTCCTACTAATAAAGCTCCTAAAAAAGCTCCTAAATTAATTCCTATATAAAAAATATAAAATCCGGTATCTCTTCGGTCGTCTCCTTTTTTATACAAACCTCCTACCATTGTTGAGATATTCGGCTTTAAAAATCCAACTCCGATAACGATTAATACCAATCCAGTAAAAAACGCCCATTGCGCATCAATTGCTAAGACTCCGTGTCCTAAACAGAGCAATAAACCACCGAGCATTACGGCTTTCTTCTGTCCAATAAATTTATCGGCAATCCACCCACCTGGGATAGAGGTCAAATACACGAACATCGTATAGGTACCGTAGAAAGACAAAGTTTCTGCATTGGTCCATCCGTAGCCCGATTGCGGATCTCCTAGAAGTACAGGAGCTGCTAAAAACAAGGTTAATATTGCTCGCATTCCATAATATGAAAAGCGCTCCCACATCTCTACAAAGAAAAGCACATATAGTCCTACCGGATGCCCCAAGAATTCATTTTCTGAAGGCCGTTTAATTACTGAATTCGCCATAAGTTATATTTTATAAATTGTTTTTAATAAAGTTGGTCATTTTAGTATACAGGTGATAACGTGTATTTCCACCGTAGATTCCGTGATTTTTATCCGGATACATCGCCCAGTCAAACTGCTTGTTTGCTTGGATGAGCGCTTCAGCCATACGGTAGGCATTTTGAACATGTACATTGTCGTCACCGGTTCCATGTACTAATAAATACTTTCCTTTTAACAATTCAGGATAATTTAATGGCGAGTTATCGTCATACCCCTTTGGATTTTCCTCAGGAGTTCTCATATAACGCTCTGTATAAATTGAGTCGTAAAAACGCCACGTAGTAACTGGAGCTACTGCGATGGCCATTTTAAACACCTCGTTTCCTTTTAATAAACAATTGGTACTCATATGACCTCCGAAAGACCATCCCCAGATACCTATGCGGTTTCCGTCTACGAAAGGTAATTTCGCCAACTCTTTTGCTGCCGCAATTTGATCTTCCGTTTCGTGTTTTACCAAGTTCATATACGTAACCTTTTTAAAATCACGTCCTTTGTATCCCGTTCCTCTTCCGTCAACACAAACAACGATAATTCCTTGTTGTGCCAACATTTGATGCCAGTAATCGTTTGAACCATTCCAACTGTTGGCAACACTTTGCGAACCAGGACCAGAATATTGATACATGAATACTGGATACTTCTTGTTTGCATCAAAATCAGCAGGCTTAATCATGTACATATTGACATCATTACCGTTTATATTCAGAGTAGAAAACTCCTTTTTAGACAATTTGAAACCAGCTACCGTTGCTTTCAGTGCTGCATTGTCTTTAATAGTTTTCAACACCTTTCCTTCCTCATTTCTCAAGGTATACACTGGAGGTGTATTGGCATCAGAGAAGGTATTGATAAAGTAGTGCATATTTTTACTAAAAGAAGCTCTGTTTGTCCCTGACTTTTCACTTAATAACTTTTTGTTTTTTCCGTCAAGTGCGATGCTGTAAACTCCTCTATTGATCGATCCATTTTCAACAGATTGATAAAAAATCGTATTTTTTTCCGTATCAATTCCGTAGTATTTAGTTACCTCCCAAGGTCCTTTAGTAACTTGGTTGATTAGATTTCCGTCTTTACCGTAGTGATAGATATGATTAAATCCATCTTTTTCACTCGTCCAAAGAAAGCTATTGTCTGCAAGGAAAGTCAAATCATCAGTCACATCAACATAAGCTGCATCTTTTTCGTTTAAGATCATTTTACTGCTGTAGTCCTCTGCATTGACAAAGTACATTCTTAAATCGTTTTGATGACGATTTAGGGTACGCACTGATAAAACAGCTGCTTCTTTAGTCCATTTTATGCGTGGAATATACTCGTATTCTCCCACTGTAATTTCAGCGGTCTTGTTAGATCCCATAGTAAAGATTCGAAGACTCACCTTTGCGTTAGCCTCTCCTGCCTTAGGGTACTTAAACACGTGTTGACTTGGGTATTTTCCCGTACCGTACATATCCATCGAAAACGTTTTCACTTGACTCTCATCAAAACGCAAATACGCTAGGTGCTTACTATTAGCACTCCACTCGAATGCGCGTACAAATCCGAATTCTTCTTCGTACACCCAATCTGTAATTCCATTGATAATTTCATTTTTCTTTCCATCCGTAGTGATTTTGAACACTGTTTCGTATTCAGAAAAATCTTTGATGTATAAGTTATTGTCCTTTGCGTAGGCAATTTTTTTGCTATCCGGAGAAAAGGTTGGTCGTTGAATATCCTCACCGATTAAGGACAATTTTTTTGTTGCGATATCGTACAGGTAATAGGTACCTAAAAACGAACGACGAAAAATTTGTTTGAAGTTCAGTCCTAAAATTAATTTGGTTTCATCGTTGTTAAATTGATACGATTGAAAATACTGTAATTTTTCCAAATCTTTACTGTCTACAATCGTCGCCACTTTTTCCAGTGATTCATAACTGTATTTGTCAACGGAAGAGCTTCCGTTTTCATAGTTTAAAAGCGAATAAAAATCGCCATTCATCGAATTCAATGAATTCATGTAATCGGCTCTAAACGTGCCTTTTTTCCATATATCCTCTAGAGTTATATCTTTTTGCTGGGCTTGCATAACAGAAGCAACTCCAATAAAAAATATTAACAGTTTTTTCATATTTAGTTGTCGTTTAAATAAAAAGTTTGCCAAGTTTACGGAAAATTCATTAAAATTTGATTGAAAAAGCTTAGAAATATATACAAACAAAGCGATTTTAACAGGATTCAATTATCTTTGACCCCACTAAAAAATATCAAGAGCGAATGTCTAAAGTGATTTCAGGATTTTCCAAACTTACGAAGGAAGAAAAAATACAGTGGTTAACCCGTAATTTTTTCAATAATGAAGACCAGGTTCACACAACCATACGACAGTATTGGAACTCCGACGAAGCCCTACAACAGCTTCACGACGATTTTATAGAAAACACCATTACCAATTTCTATATGCCTTATGGTATTGCTCCCAATTTCATTATCAACGGAAAAGAGCACGTAATTCCTATGGTCGTTGAGGAGAGTTCTGTGGTAGCAGCAGCATCGTTGGTGGCAAAATTTTGGAGTACTCGAGGCGGATTTAAAACTCGTGTTATTTCGACCACCAAAATTGGACAGGTACACTTTATGTATGAGGGTGACAAAGCCGAATTACAACAGTATTTCGAAACGCAAAAACCTCAGCTACTCGAAGCAACAGCTCCCATTACTAAAAACATGGAAAAACGAGGTGGTGGTATTCAATCAATTACCTTGGTCGACAAAACAGCTTCTCTAGCGAACTATTATCAATTACACGTTACTTTTGAAACGGTTGATTCTATGGGGGCCAACTTTATCAACTCTTGTTTGGAAGCCATGGCTAAACAGTTCAGAAAAGACGATATCGAAATTGTCATGAGCATACTCTCAAACTACGTTCCTGACTGTGTCGTTCGTTCGGAGGTTTCTTGTAAAGTCGCCGACTTAGGAGGTGATGATCCAGAAAAATTCGCCAGAAAATTTGAACAAGCAGTTAAAATAGCAGAAATAGAACCCTATAGGGCTGTCACCCATAACAAGGGAATAATGAACGGAATTGACGCGGTTGTACTCGCTACAGGAAATGATTTCAGAGCTATTGAAGCTGGAGCTCATGCTTACGCTTCAAAATCGGGACAATACAGCAGTTTAACACATTGCGAAATCAAGGACGGTATCTTCACCTTTTGGATAGAAATTCCATTGGCCTTGGGGACCGTTGGTGGATTGACCGCACTACACCCGATGGCCAAGCTATCTTTAGACATGATGGGAAAACCAAGTGCACGCGAACTTATGGAAATTATGGCCACTGCTGGTTTGGCACAAAACTTCGCTGCTTTAAGAGCTTTAACCACCAAAGGTATCCAACACGGGCATATGAAAATGCACCTCATGAATATATTGAATCAGTTAGGAGCCACAGCACAAGAAAAAGAAAACATTAGCAAACAATTTGAAAATCAAACGGTTTCTCACAGCGCAGTTGTAGAGGCCTTTCATAAATTACGCAGTTAAATTGGAGAGATATTACAGTAACGGGAAATTATTACTTACCGGGGAGTACTTGGTATTGGACGGAGCTCATGCCCTAGCGGTTCCGACCGTATTTGGGCAAGACTTAACTGTTGAGCCCATCAATGACCCTCTGTTAATTTGGGGGAGTTTTACCGCTGATGGTACCTGCTGGTTCGAAGCTCAATTTGAGTTACCCAAACTGCGATTGCTCTCGGCAACCTTTGATTCTAGTCGCGAAGGCAGCTCAGAATTTATTGCCGAAACACTGCAAAACATTCTTCAAGAAGCCAGGAAATTAAATCCAGCATTCTTAAACTCTGATCAAGGGTACCTCGTAAAAACGCATTTGACGTTTCCGAGAAACTGGGGGCTAGGAAGTTCGTCTACCTTGATTAATAATATTGCCACTTGGGCAAAAGTAGATGCTTTTAAACTTTTGTGGAATGCCTTTTCAGGCAGCGGTTACGACATTGCTTGTGCCCAAAATAACAATCCAATACGTTACAAATTAACTGGAGAACAGGACCCCAGTACTACAGAGGTTAGCTACCGTCCTGAATTTGCAGATACGTTGTTTTTCGTGTTCCTCAACCAAAAACAAAACAGTAGAGAAGGCATTGCTCGCTACAAGGAAAAACGCCATGAGATTCAGCGACACTTGACCACTGTTGATGCGCTTACCGAAGCCTTTATACAAGCTAAGAATGTTGATGAACTCTCAGAAGTTATTACCGAACACGAAACACTGATAGGAAATATCATTCAACAGCCTACTGTAAAAGAGCGGTTATTTACGGACTACCACGGAGCCGTAAAAAGCTTAGGTGCCTGGGGTGGTGACTTTGTGTTAGCAACAGGCGACAGTACTAGTGTTTCCTACTTTAAAGAAAAAGGATATACTACGGTAATACCCTACACAAAAATGATACTGGGTTACGAATAAAACACATGATACGACTTTACACTCCGCAAGACCAACCGCAACTCTTAGCCTTAATAGATAGGTTAATTCCTTCTGCATTCGCCAAAGAGGAACGTCGGGATTTTGAAACCTACCTCAACGAGGGCAGAGAAGATTACTTTGTGTACGAACACGAAGGAAAACTCATTGGAAGCGGAGGAGTTAACTACCTAAAAAACACCAATACTGCGCGATTATCATGGGATTTGGTACATCCTGATTTTCACGGCAGCGGTATTGGATCACAGTTAGTACAACACCGCATTGCGCATGTAAAAAAAGCAAAGCAATATGCTATATTGGAAGTACGAACCTCACAGGTAGCCTTTCAATTTTATCAAAAGTTCGGATTTCAAACCCTACAAATCACCGAGAATTACTGGGCTGAAGGATTCGATTTATACCATATGACTCAAGCGTTATAGCACATGAAAAAAGTAATTATCATTGGCGGTGGTGCCGCAGGCTTTTTTACCGCCATCAACTTAAAAGAACAGCTTCCAACTCTTGAAGTAACCTTGTTAGAAAAGGGAAAAGAAGTACTCCAGAAAGTTAAAATCTCTGGAGGAGGAAGGTGCAATGTTACCCATGCCTGTTTTGATCCCAAAGAGCTCGTTACCTTTTATCCAAGAGGACAAAAAGAACTCTTAGGTCCTTTTCATAAATTCATGACTGGTGACACCTTTGAATGGTTCGAATCCAAAGGAGTTCCTTTAAAAATTGAAGGTGACAATCGCGTATTTCCGGAAGCGAATAGCTCGCAAGCCATCATTGACTGTTTTCAAAAATGCGTTCGAGATTTGCAAATTACCGTCCACAAAAATCAGGGAGTCCTCACCGTTGAGCAACTCGAAAATCAGTGGCAGGTACAAACAAAAACAACCACCTATCAAGCCGACTTTGTAGTCATGGCTGCTGGAAGTAGTAAAAAAATTTGGGACCTGTGTCACGACCAACTCAACCACCGTATTGTACCACCAGTTCCCTCGCTCTTTACTTTTAATATCAAAGATCAACGCCTCGTAGATCTAGGAGGAATTTCTGTTCCTCATGCAAGTGTAAAAATTTTAGGAACCAAACTGGAAAATGAAGGTCCCTTACTCATTACTCATTGGGGATTGAGTGGCCCTGCTATTTTAAAACTCTCCGCTTTTGGTGCTCGAATTTTGGCCGATAAAAACTACCAATATCAAGTAGAGGTAAACTGGTTAGGACTTCCTACTGAACACATCGAAGAGCAATTGATCAATTTAAAACATACCGAAGCAAAAAAACTCATTTCCCTACGCTCGCCTTTTTCTGAGATTCCGAGAAGACTTTGGGAACGCCTTGTTACAGCAGCAGGGATCCGCTCAAATCAAAAATGGGCAGACCTCAGCAACAAGCAACTGCAGCAACTAAGTACAGCACTAACTAAAAGCACTTTTAACGCTAACGGAAGAACCACCTTTAAAGAAGAATTTGTAACAGCTGGAGGTGTTGACCTCAAGGAAATTGATTTCAAACACTTCCAAAGTAGAATTCACTCCAATCTCTATTTTGTAGGTGAAGTCTTAAATATCGATGCTGTTACTGGTGGATTCAATTTCCAAAATGCATGGACAGGCGGCTTTATCTGTGCTCAAAGTATTGCACAAAAATGCCTAAGCCAATAAACCTCGGTGGGGCTTTAGTGCATCTCTAAATGTTTTCATGTGTGCTTCATCAACAATAATATAAGCGATGCTGTGCATATCGTTCAGGGTTTCGTGTGCAACCTCGTGAAACGGCAGGTTATCAATGGCTGCAAACTCTTTGAGGTGGATACAGTGATGCTTGGCTGTTTCTAATCCGTCAGGACCTTTAAAGTCCCAGACTAACTTGATCTTTCTATTCAAAATCTAGAAGTTTATAAATTCCAGACAAAAATACCCATTTTAAAAAAATGGGTACCTATCAATACACTTATTCTTGTGGAATTGTCCACTTGAAATTAATTTTTCGTTTTAAATACACTGCAAGAGGCTCTAAACCTATGGCTTTTCTACGCGCGTCCACACTACTCGGATCCGCTACTGGAAAGGGCTCCAGCTGACGATTACTTCCATAGCGAAATTGCATCCCATACCATTGTTCTTTTCCCTGGTTCACTAGTATCCTATCGTAAATTTTAGCGTATTCTAAACAGCTTCCTTGCTCGCTTTCACAAGCCTTTTTCACCATTGGTAAATACGCTACTCGCACACTATCTTCCGGGTGATGGTTGATTACTAATAGAGGAGCATCAGCTGCCAACTTCCCTACCTGATCATATCGCGGCCATCCGTACTTTTTAAGTAACTTCTTTAACTCCTTAAAATTCTCTGTCGTTATCTTCTTTTTCTGTGCTGCGATCGGATAATACCAATGTGGCACTTCCCCTGTCTTTGCATACTGTGCTTTTGCCATATCCAACTGATAATCGAAGGCTTGATCTTTCATAATAACGCGCAGCAATAACCTTGCATAGTCAGGATTTTTTAGCTGTTGCTTTGCCAATTGCCGCTTTTCAATTGCGATCCAGCGTTGGTCACTCGTGAGTGCTCTTAAATCATTATCTGCCAAAACCCAAAGCGTGGAGTCTTTCTTTAATGCTCTATCTAAATAGGTAAATGCCTTTTCTACGCGATGGGTCAAGGCATATGCACAAGCTAAATTATAAGTGTTCCTAGCATTCTCCGGATCCGTACTATAGGTCATTTCATAAGCTGTGATGGCTTTCTCAAGCATTCCTTTTTTTCGGAAGGCATCTCCCTTTTGCTGTGCTCGTAACATCAACGAGCAGCAGCAAAAAAATAATAAGAAATATCTCATACTACCAACGTTAGCCCTGAGAACTCAAGAAGATCTCCAATACTTGAATCGCCGTAGGTGTCATCTGAACATTGGAAGCATTAAAGGTCATCGCTACTGTTATTTTCAACTGTGGAATACTAAAAACCACCGCCTTGTATCCGTCGACAGCACCGTCATGACCAATTACCTGTAAGCCTTTGTAATTCATTACCGACACTCCCATTCCCATTTCTTCTTCCGGTGTTAGCATGGCTTTCAAACTCTTTGAAGACAACAAACTTCCCTTCAGTAAATGATGGTAAAAATGCGTAATTTCATCAGCCGTACTCACTACTCCTCCAGCTCCCATGGTATTGGCTAAACAGGTCGTTTTAGGTACTGCTTCCCAGCCACTTCCCCCATCGTAATAAGGCAATGCGCTGTTTTGAGATACAAAGGCCTTCATGGCAAATCCAGTTTTTTTCAGTTGAAGCGGTTTTACTATGGCACGGTGAAGCAAGGTACCAAAATCAAGACCACTCACCTTTTCGGCAATATAAGACAACAACAAGTAATTGGTATTAGAATAGGCCGTTTTGGTATTTGGCGGAAATACGGCAGCATGGTTTGCGATCCGCGTCAACATTTCCTCCTGAGTTCTTCGCTGCCTAACCCAAGTATGAAAACCTTCTCCTTGGAGTACATCAAATAGGCCGCTGCGATGCTTTAATAAATCGATCAAGCGAATTTCTGAAGCATTGGGCAAGGATGGAAAAAATCGGTCCAAGCGCTCCTCTAGCGTAAGCTTCCCTTGATCTACCAACTGTAAAATCAATACTGCTGTATAGGTTTTAGAAATTGAACCAATTTTATACACCGTAGTTTTATTGGCCTCTTTTGGTGGCTGTAACCTCGCTTTGCCAAAAGAGTACTGATAAACGGGGTTGCCCGCTTGCCGAACACTCACCGTTCCCATGGCTTTCTCGCTAGAAGCTAGCTCATTAAAAAAGGCGTCTAATTTATCTTTTTGGAATGCCTGTAGTTGTCCTATGGACGCAGCAATCCATACTCCGAAGAATAGTACAATTTTATTCATAAGTCGTTTTCGTTATTTAATCAGTAAAAAGTTAGAAAAAAGTAAAATTTAGTTGTTCTTGTTCTTTAAAGTCAAGCCCAATAATCCCAATCGAGCGATTAAGAATACCAGCATCCCGAAAGAAGGGGATAACAAACCGATCTTCAATCCTCCAGCGAGCACTTCAAAAGAGGTTCCTCCACTTATGGAAATAGAATCAAAAGCCGAAATCAAGCCCATCATCATTCCTAAAAACCCCCAAACTAAGGCAAACAAGCTCAGGTGACTCACAATTTTAGCCAGCTTTTGACTTTGCTCTTCACTTAAAAACGCTTTACCGAGCAACAGTATACACATTACTAACAACACTAAAAGCGGATACATAAAAACAGGGCCTCCTTCTGTAAGTCTCGTAAAAATACTTCCCATAAAAACAGTAATCATTTTTTTTAATTTTAAAGTTATACCTCAAAACTACTCAGCATCACAACGCTTTTGATTTATTTGCGACCTTCACAAGTAAAACTGCGATAAACGACCAATTCAACAATTGTGAAGGTAAATATACGCGCTTCCAGTCAAAAGCAGTGTAAATTTGGTTATTCACCGCAAATAATCCGTATCTACCACAAAAAGAGTATTATTGCATTATGACCCGTTTTTTAACACCTATTCTCAAACGTAGCTCAGAAATACTCATCCATATTGGTTTTTGGATTGGAGTCTATTTCTTTTACACCTATTTTTTAGGATACGGTAGTAATAATACCGCTTATGTTAATCACTTTTCTTGGTTTCTGTTGCCTGTAACCATCCTGATGAGTTATTTTTTTCACTGTTACCTCATCCCTAAATACTTGCACAATAAACAACCAGGTCTGTTTCTTCTCTACAGTTGTTATACCCTGATCATTTCATTCTTCCTGATAGCCATTTCCATACTTTATGGCTTTGTATTCTCACATCACTACCTAGAGCAAGAGAGTGTTTTACCACTCACCAAAGGCCTCGTCTTTATTATCCTTGTTGTGTACTTAGTGGTATTCATCAGCATAATACTTAGTTTTTTACGACTCCAATTGCTAACAGACAAAAAAAATGAAGCCGTAAAACATCAATTTCTCGCTACGCAATTACAACTTAAAGATCAAGAATTGCGATTTTTAAAAATGCAAATTCACCCTCATTTCCTTTTCAATACCTTAAATACGATGTACGGATTTGCTTTGAAGAAGGCCGATGAAACGCCAGACATGATTTTAAAACTATCTCAGTTACTCGATTATATACTGTATCAGATTGAAAAGCCTACTGTTTCCCTTGCCGATGAAATTCAACATATCAAAAATTACATCGCCTTAGAAAAAATGAGGTTTCAAGAGAGTTTACAAATCGACATATCCACACCTCAACTCAAGAGCTATCAAGAGATTCCCCCCATGCTCTTTTTACCCTTTGTAGAAAACGCTTTTAAACACGGAAGTAGAATAGACGGTGTGCTACAAGTAAGCATTTCTTTATTGTTACTCGACAATCACTTGGAGTTTACTGTGGTGAACAGCACTCGTAACCAGCACTCTAATCACACCGGCATTGGACTCGAAAACATTCGCAAACGCCTAAAGATGATTTTTAAAGACACGTATGACTTACAAACGGAAAGAGTTGCCGAAACATTTACTGCCACCCTTAAAATCCCGCTTAGCAATGACCTCTAAAATTACCTGCATACTCGTTGATGATGAACCTATGGCTCGCGAAATTCTCAGTACTTATATCGCCAAAACACCTCAACTCAAATTACTCGCTGCGTGCTCCAGTGCCACTGAAGCCTTAGAAGTGCTACAATCCACACCTGTAGACCTCATTTTCCTGGACATCAACATGCCAGAAGTATCCGGACTCAGTTTGGCCAAAGCGATTCATCAACAGACTCAACTAATATTTACAACAGCATACCGGGAATACGCCTTGGACGGTTTTGAGCTAAATGCTATCGACTATTTGCTAAAACCCATAGCCTTTGACCGCTTTTTAACCGCTATCAGAAAACTCTCCATTCCTAAATCGAATCGCTCTGAAGCTACGGGGATTTTTGACGACTTTATGTTTGTCCGAGCAGACCGCAAAATGATCAAAGTGAACTTTCAGGATATCATTTATATCGAAAGTCTCAGCGACTACCTAAAAATACACTGTCACTCACAAACACTTACCATAAGAGAAACCATCAGTAATATCGAGCAACGGTTACCTACACATCAGTTTCTGCGTACCCATCGATCGTACATCATCAGTATTCCCCAGATACTTTCGTATACAAACGAATATATTGAAGTCGCGCAAAAGGCCATTCCAATCAGTAGGAGTTACAAAGAAATTGTCCTACAAAAACTGGAATCTTTTTAGACGGAAAAGGGTTATATTTGTCAAAAATTTTTACTTTGAACACAGCTGATTTTATTTTCAATACTGACGAATACCACATCGACGAAGCACATTATACCTGGCGTACTCCTAGTAATATCGCCTTGGTAAAATACTGGGGAAAGAGCGACCCTCAGCTCCCAAAGAATGCTTCAATAAGTTTTACGTTAAACAATTGTCATACGACTACGAGTATTCGTTTTTCAAAAACAGCTGCAAAGGAAGAAGCACAGTTTGAATTGTTTTTTGAAGGAGAGAAAAAAGAAGACTTCAAACCTAAAATCGCAAAATTCTTTAAACGCATTCAAGAGTACTGTCCATACGTGCTTCAGTACGACATGCATATTGAATCGTCAAATTCGTTTCCACACAGTAGTGGAATAGCCTCTTCTGCGAGTGGAATGAGTGCCATTGCCATGTGTTTAATGAACTTAGAACAAGCTCTGAACCCTGAAATTTCAGCAGACTACCTAAAACAAAAAGCCTCTTTCTTAGCTCGATTAGGCTCGGGTAGTGCCAGCAGAAGTATCGAAGGGCCATTAGTAGTTTGGGGTACCCACGAGGCCGTAGCAGGAAGTTCTGATCTTTTTGGTGTTCGATTACCTAATGCTGTACACCCTGTATTCGAAGACTATCAGGATTGTATTTTACTCGTTGATAAAGGTGAAAAACAGGTGTCGAGTACCGTTGGGCATAACTTAATGTTCAATCATCCGTTTGCTGAGCGAAGATTTGAGCAAGCCAACGACAATTTAGCCGAACTCTTGCAAGTATTGGCATCAGGAGACCTCGAGAAGTTTATTAGTATCGTAGAAAGCGAAGCGTTGACCTTGCATGCAATGATGCTAACCAGCGAACCGTACTTCATACTCATGAAACCCAATACCCTAGAAATTATTCAACGTATTTGGGAATTCAGAAAAACTACTGGCAGTCATGTTTGCTTTACCCTCGATGCAGGAGCAAATGTTCACGTACTGTACCCAAAGTCTGAAAAACAGCAAGTTGAGTCATTCATAAACACCGAATTGTTAAAATTTTGCCAAAAAAATCAGTATATTTGTGATAATACGGGTTTGGGTGCACAAACCATTTAACAATTTAATTCCCTTAATACTATGAGAACATCAACATGGATACTAGTGTTGTTTGTTGGCTTGATGACTACGTCATTAACAGCTCAGGAAACAACGTGGTTTGACGCTAATTGGCAAGTAACCACCAAGGACAACGCGAAGTATTACCGTCCGAGTCCTAAGAAAATAAAAGACGGTTATTGGATTGTAGACTATTACCAGAACGGTAAAGTACAAATGGAAGGGTTTAGTTCGGTAAATACTCCTGGCGAAGAAAATTTCGAAGGACTTGTTACCTACTATTTTGAAAACGGAACTCCCTCACATGAGGCCAACTACAAAGACGGAAAGCTTCACGGCATTCGCAAGGTATACTACGAATCAGGAGAACTAAAAGAACAAGGAAAATACAAGAACGGAAAACGTGAAGGTATTTGGAAAACATTTTATAAAAACGGAAAAATCAAAGAAAAGGGAAAATACAAGAACAACGAAAAAGTAGGCGTTTGGAAAACTTTTTACAAAAACGTGTATTAATAAGTTGTAAACTAGCGGTTTTACCCTTATTTTTGTAAGGTAATCTAACAATTATGAAAGGACCACTGTTTTACGCAAAGATTTTACTCTTCGGAGAATACGGAATCATCAAGGACTCCAAAGGACTTGCCATTCCCTTTAACTCTTACAAAGGAGCGTTAAAATCTGCCAAAAACTTAACTGGAGAAGCAAAAAAATCAAACGAGAGTTTGGCTGAATTTTACTCGTATTTATCGACACTGAATTCAGACATCGTACAATTTGATTTAGTGAGTTTACAAGAAGATGTAGCTCAAGGTATGTATTTTGATTCATCGATCCCTCAGGGATACGGTGTGGGAAGTTCTGGTGCCTTGGTAGCCTCTATCTACGATAAATACGCTACAGACAAAATTACGGTACTCGAAAACTTAACGAGAGACAAACTGCTCACCTTGAAGCAAATTTTTGCTTTGATGGAATCGTTTTTCCACGGGAAGAGTTCTGGATTAGACCCTTTAAACTCTTATTTGAGCTTGCCGATATTAATCAACTCAAAAGAGCATATAGAAGCCACGGGAATCCCTTCTCAGAAAGAAGGAAAGGGTGCTGTATTTTTGCTAGACTCTGAGCAGATAGGAGAAACAGAACCTATGGTTAACATCTTTATGAACAAGATGAAAAACGAAGGTTTTAGAACCATGCTTAGCGAAGAGTTTTCAGCGCATACCGATGCTTGTATCGAAGATTTCTTACAAGGAAACATCAAATCGCTTTTTACCAATGTTAAAATGCTATCAAAAGTAGTACTCGCGAATTTTAAACCCATGATTCCATCGGCATTTCACAAAGTCTGGGAACAAGGTTTACAAACCAACGATTACTATTTGAAGCTTTGCGGTTCTGGTGGAGGTGGATACATCCTCGGGTTTACAGAAGACTATGAAAAAGCAAAAAAACATTTAAAAGATTACAAACTAGAATTAGTTTACAGATTTTAATTAATCACTTGCTATGAGTTCAGTGAGAGCGAATACTTTTTTATTAAAGATATTTAGCCTCTTATCAGTCGTAAGAGGATACAACATATTAGTTCTAATAGCAGCCCAGTATTTGGCTGCTATTTTCATTTTTTCAGAGAAGAAGTCCTTGCGACACGTATTGCTCGATCCGCATTTGTTTTATCTGGTAGTGGCTACGGTGTGTGTTGTTGCAGGCGGTTATATCATTAATAATTTCTACGACGCCAAAGCCGACCGTATCAACCGTCCTATTAAAGCGGGACTGGACGCCTATGTAAAACAAGAAACTAAGCTCACCTTATATTTCACACTTAACCTAATCGGTTTTGGATTTGGCTATTTAGTTTCTTGGCGTGCTGGCTTATTCTTTGCCTCTTATATCTTTGGAATTTGGTTTTATTCGCACAAACTTAAAAAAAGTGCCGTGCTCGGCCTTATTTCTGTTACAGTACTGACCATACTTCCCTTCTTTGCCATTTTTGTTCATTACAAAAATTTCTCCAATGTAATTTTTGTACATGCCTGCTTTTTATTCTTTGTCATTATCGTACGCGAACTCATCAAAGACCTCGAAAACATGCAAGGAGCCGTCGCTAATAACTATAACACCTTTCCCGTAAAATACGGTGAACGCACGACCAAAAAACTCATTATAAGTTTACTTTTACTCACACTAGTACCCGTGGCCATCCTCTACAATTACCCAGCTATTACTTATATGAAGTACTACTTTTACCTAGCGGCCACTGTACTTGTCTTTGTTGGCTTCTTCGCCTTCAAAGCCCAAGAGAAAAACCAATACCGCCTACTTCATAACATTTTGAAAATCTTATTATTGGTTGGTGTTTTTAGTTTACTATTTATCGATAAATCCTTAATTTTAGACAAAGTCGTAGAGGTTTTAGATTAAAAATCAAATAATTAACGTACCTTTGCGGCCGTTTTATTAAAAATATTCATATGAATTCTAAAAACTCGTCGAGAGGACGACAAGCTGGTCGTAACAGCAATCCTCGCAAAAATAGTCCGTATAAAAAGAACTTTAAAAAGCCTAGTACCAACGCTAAACCTGCAGCTCAAAAAGAAGACAATGGTGTGCGTTTAAACAAATACATTGCCAATGCAGGTATCTGTTCAAGGCGTGAAGCAGACACGTATATCGAGCACGGAAGTGTTCATGTCAACGGTAAGCTCGTTACTGAAATGGGATACAAGGTACAACCTACCGATGAAGTTCGTTTTGACGGTACTCTTATCAGTATGGAGAAAAAACGTTATGTACTTCTCAACAAACCTAAGAATTACATCACGACTATGGAGGATGACCGCGGACGAAAAACCGTTATGGAGCTCGTTCAAAATGCTACCAAAGAGCGTATCTACCCTGTAGGTCGTTTAGACAGAAATACTACAGGATTATTATTGTTCACCAACGATGGAGAACTCGCAAAAAAACTTACCCATCCAAAGCACAACGTGCGTAAATTATACCACGCAACTTTAGATAAGAAATTAACCTTAGCCGATTTGGAAAAATTGAGAGGAGATGTTGTTATCGAAGGTAAGCGCGTGTTTATTGACGCTGTTTCTTATGTAGAAGGTGAAAAGAAAAATGAAGTTGGTATTGAAATTCACTCTGGAAGAAACAGAATCGTTCGTAAAATTTTCGAACACTTCGGATATAACGTAATTAAATTGGATCGCGTAATTTTTGCTGGACTTACCAAGAAAAATCTACCGAGAGGGCGTTGGAGAGCTTTAACCAACCAAGAAGTGAATACCTTACACATGTTATAATAAACAACAAAAACCGAGCAAATTGCTCGGTTTTTTTAGTTACAGCACAGGGTATTATTTACCTTCTCCTTCGTGATCTTTACGAATTTCCTCATTCCTGTATTTACAACAAGGATGTAGGTTTGCATAGGCTGTATCAGTTGCTTTTACCTCCTTGGTATCATGTCCTACTCCTGCAACTTTTTCCTTTATTGCTTTGACCGAAGTTTTACGTTCATCCAATATTACAGACAACTCGTGAGTTTTAACATTCCAAACGGCATACTTCACACCTTTCATCCCCAGTGCGGCTTTCTCAATGCGCTTCTTACACATCATACACACTCCATCTACTTCGATTAGGGCTTTGGCATTTCTTTTTTTCTTTTGTGCTGTTGCGCTTAAGGCAAACATGAATAAGCACAGTACTACTAAACTTTTTTTCATATTAATCTAATTTAAATCGTATTCCTGTATAAAAATTACTTCCAAATACTGGTGCATACACCAGTGTCGAGTCAAAAGAACTCCCAAAGGGATCCTCTGCTCCTAGTATCGGATTTGGCTGACGCACACCTCCGATATTTTCTCCTCCAACGTACCACTCGAATTGCTCCGAAAACACCTTGGTTACTTGTGCATTGACCAGCTGGTATCCACCTACTTGGTCAGGTCTTCTCGAAGTTAACGGATTGGATGCTGTACTGGGCAATCGCTGACTTCCCAACCAGTTATAGGTGACATCAAATTTCCATTTGGCCCCCTGCTCAGTTTTAGGAGTGCTGTACGATACATTCGCAAAAAACCTATTTCTCGGTTGCAAGGCCTTTCTCAACAACCCTGATCGGTATTGCGTTTTTACATCGATGATTTTGTAAGCCAATCGAAGGTTAAAGAATGGGATGATATTTTGATTGAGTTCTATTTGCAAACTTTTTGCATCACTCCTCCCGTCGAGATTATAAAAAGCTACTTCACGAGGGTTTTCCCAATCTACTACCACCTGATTTTGAAAATCGGTTTGGTAATAATCGACGCCGATATCTCCTTTTCTACCAAAAAGGCGGTATTTCTGGACAAATGAGACTCCGTAATTCCAAGCTATTTCGGGGTTCAGTCCATAAATCTTTCCTGGTCCCTGCTCAATTCTAATTCGTCGAGACGAAGCAAATAACTGTTGGTTTTCGACAAACACATTGGCACTTCTTCTTCCCTGTCCGACAGAGGCTCTCAAAACACCATTTTCCCAGGTTACCATGCGCAAGTGTAACCTCGGCGTTAAAAAAGTTCCCAATAAATTGTGAAAATCGGCTCTGAGTCCAGCTTTTACGCTAAAAAACTCACCGTCGTCATAGGCGTATTCAAAAAACACTCCGAAAGCTCTTTCATACCTATTAAAATTGGTTTGCACTACGCGCTCCTTATAATTGTCATACAGAAAGCTGAGTCCCGTTTTAAACTTATGTCGCGTATCGCCAATTATTGAATTAAAATTGGAACTCCCATAAAAGCTCTGGTGTTCTATAAAATAATCTCGCAATCCAAAGAAAGAATCTTGTCGGTGATTGCTATAGGCCAATTGCACCCCCATACTCTGAAAAGGCAAGTCGGGAAATACGTAGCCCAACTTGGTAGACAGTCCAACCTTACGGGTGGCTATTTCACTTCCCCAATACGTTGTAGTACCTCGGTGTAGTTCTTTATCGAACTCCACCTGCCCAAGCTGCTTCCGATCATTTACGAAATGTACATTGGCAAAGGCCACCCAGCCTTTCTCTTGATCGATGTACTGCCAACGGTTTAACACATTAAATTGTCTCGCCAATGGATTGTCTAAAAATCCATCATCATTTCTATCAAAACGGTTACCGCGATAATCTCCGTGAAGATATACGCCGGTATGCCATTTTTTGGCCACTTGCTGGTTCCAATGGGTATTGAGCTCATAACGTCCTCCAACAGCGCCATAAGCATTCACAAAAAAAGGAGCATCGGTAAAGGGCTTAACGAGCTCCGTATTGATTTGTCCCGAAACACTCTCAAAACCATTGACTACACTACCTGCTCCTTTGGTAATTTGGATACTCTCTACCCAAGTACCCGGAGTAAACTCCAATCCATGCGCCTGAGCGGCCCCGCGAATGGAAGGAATATTCTCTTCGGTAATCAACAAGTAAGGACTTTCTAAGCCCAGCATTTGAATTTGTTTCGCCCCCGTCAAAGCATCTGAGAAATTCACATCAATTGAGGGGTTTGTTTCAAAGCTTTCCGCCAAATTACAGCAGGCAGCTTTTAACAATTCCCCACTATTTAGGGTCATCACATTTTGTGCCTCCAAAAAAGCTCGCTGGCTCGCTTTCTTCTCACTCCTAACAGCAACCTCTTCAAGTAAGGTATCAGGAGTCAGGCGATGTTTTAAAAACAAGGTATTATCTACGGTAATCGTATCGGTTTTAAACCCAACAAAGCTAATTACCAATTGCTTTGATTTAGGTGTTAGGGGGATTTCAAAAACTCCATCTTCGTCGGTACTCGTTCCCAACGCTGTATGTAGCCATTGTACAGATGCTCCGAAAACACCTGGATTGTCTTTTAGTGTCGCGTCAACAACTCGTCCTTTCAACGTTTTTTGCTGAGCGTATAACACCGATCCCCCTAGTAGTATTAACATACTAAAAACTAGGTTCTTCATATTTTATTTCCTTTAATTATCACTGTGGTACTTCTCGCAGTAAAACAGGCATCAAAGGATATAAACTTGATATAAAATGCGTTTGGATTTTTTGGATATAGGCGGACTGTCGGCAACGGTATCTACCTCGTTGTCAACATCTGCTACTGACGGTAATTGAAAAAAATAAGAAGATGTTAAAAGCCATATAACTGGCGAAAAAAGTTGTTGTTCCGATCCCAATTTACTGAGATCGTCAATTCCTTGCACATGAGCTATTTCGTCTTTACAACAATCAGGTTCACTGTTTGTTGTTTCGCTCCCGCAAGCTTCTTCTCGTTCTCCTCCACAGGCATCGGCATCGCCGAGATAAGAGATATCCACGAGGTAATCTCCACAAAAGTGTTTTTCCACAGCAAAAGACATGGAAGAAAACACCAAGACAAAGGTGATACAAATCGCGGTTATTTTTCTTAATACCTGAAACATAGTGAATGTAAAATTACAAAAAACATAAATATAGTTTCCAAAAAAGATTCCTGAGAAGTACTTTTGCCGTAAGATAAAAACACTTGTGCAGACTATAACACCATGAATTCAATACTAGACTTAAAGAAAGAGGTTCTTAGCATTGTAGAGCGCGATGCAAGCACCGAAAGTAAATTACAAGAAATATGTGATGTTCTCGCTGAAAATGTAGCCTATTACGACTGGGTAGGATTTTACTTCAAAAACGGAGACAAAGAGGAACTCAAACTGGCCCAATTTAACGGGGAGCCAACCGAACATACTATTATTCCATTCGGAAAAGGTATTTGCGGTCAAGTTGCTGTAAGCAATGAAAACTTTGTTGTCCAAGACGTTTCTGAGCAAGACAATTACATTTCTTGTGGTTGGAAGGTAAAATCGGAAATTGTCATTCCAATTTTCGTCGACGGAGAGAATATTGGACAAATAGACATTGATTCTCACTCAGTTAACCCATTTACCAAAGATGATGAAGTACTTTTAGAGTACGTTTGCGAAAAAGTTAGTCACATTTTGTGATTTTTTTCGTAAATGCTTGATTATTAAAGTTTTTTTTGTTTTCTTTGAGGAAATTTTATTAACAACTTTATTAACAATAATTAACCCCTTGAATTATGAGTAGTAAAGATTTCCCCTCTTACGCTGCCTTGAGTGATACGAGTGCTCAAGCAAATTCAAAACAAACTTTTATAGAGAGATTCACTGACTGGTTTCGCAACTTTTTAGAAAATGCGGAATAGGCCCTGTGCAACTCCTATATTTGTTGTTTGAAACGCTATCTAAATTAAGAATTTATGATAGCGTTTTTTGTTTAAAAAAGTTCATTTCACGTTTTGTAAAACCCTCAGGGTTTTAGTAATTTTGCTCGCTTAACAACACAACAAAAATGAACGCAACAAAAAAAATCACATCTGCCTTAATTTCGGTTTTTCACAAGGACGGTTTAGAGCCTATTGTCCGCCAACTCGACGCTTTAGGAGTCACTCTTTACTCGACTGGAGGAACTGAAAAATTTATCAGAGATTTGGGAATTTCAGTAGTACCTGTAGAGGATGTTACTTCGTACCCATCAATCTTAGGAGGACGTGTAAAAACGCTACACCCGAAAGTGTTTGGAGGAATTTTAAACCGCCAAGACCACGAAGGCGATGTAGCAGAAATGGAAAGCTTTGAAATTCCACAATTAGATTTAGTCATTGTCGATTTGTATCCATTTGAAAAGACCGTGGCTTCTGGTGCCCCAGAACAGGATATTATTGAAAAAATCGATATCGGAGGAATATCGCTTATTCGTGCAGCAGCGAAAAACTTTAAAGACACGGTTATCGTATCGTCTATGGAGCAGTACGATGCTTTTTTAAGTATGATTACCGAAGGTAACGGTAGTACTAGCTTAGCACAACGTAAAAAACTCGCTGCCAAAGCATTTAATATCTCATCGCACTACGATACGGCTATTTTCAATTATTTTAACGAGGACGAAACTGTTTACAAAGCGAGCGAACAGCAAGCAAAAACACTTCGTTACGGAGAAAACCCACACCAAAAAGGATATTTCTTCGGAGATTTAGACGCCATGTTCGATAAGCTTCACGGAAAAGAGCTTTCGTACAACAACTTATTGGACGTAGACGCCGCAGTAAACCTCATGTCTGAATTTACTGGGGAGGCTCCTACCTTTGCTATATTAAAACACAACAACGCTTGTGGATTAGCCCAGCGTGCTACCTTACACGAAGCTTATGTTTCGGCCCTAGCAGGTGATCCTGTTTCGGCTTTTGGAGGCATTTTAATTTCAAACACCACCATCGATGCGGCTACAGCCACTGAAATTCACAAATTGTTCTGTGAAGTAGTAATTGCTCCCGCTTACGACGCCGATGCTTTAGAAATTTTAAAAGGAAAAAAGAACCGTGTATTACTCGTACAAAAGGACGTTGCTTTACCAACTCAAACTGTGCGTACAGCACTTAATGGACTTTTAGTACAAGACAAAGACAATAAAACCGATCGTATTGACGATATAAGCTATGTAACAACCAACCAACCTTCAGCTGAAGCCATGGACGACCTGTTATTTGCTTCGAAAATATGCAAACACACCAAGTCAAATACCATCGTATTGGCTAAAAACAAACAACTTTGCGCGAGTGGAACTGGCCAGACAAGTCGTGTTGACGCCTTGCGCCAAGCCATAGAAAAAGCGAAGAGTTTTAATTTTGACCTCAATGGAGCTGTTATGGCCAGTGATGCTTTTTTCCCATTTCCTGATTGTGTGGAAATTGCTGACAAAGCAGGAATTACCAGTGTAATTCAACCTGGAGGTTCTATCAAAGATCAATTGAGCGTTGACTACTGTAATGAAAATCAGCTAGCGATGGTCTTTACAGGAACGAGACATTTTAAACATTAATCATACTTTGATGTACAACCAATCTAGATTTTTTATAGATTTGTGAGAATTCATCAATTATACATATAAAAACACCAAAGCTATATGGGTTTTTTTGACTTTATGACCGAGGATATTGCGGTAGATTTAGGTACTGCGAACACACTTATAATCCACAACGGAAAAGTTGTGATTGACAGCCCTTCTATCGTTGCCCGGAACAGGCTGACGGGGAAGATTATTGCCACAGGTCATGAAGCCAACAGAATGCAAGGAAAAACTCATGAAAATATCAAAACCATTCGTCCGTTAAAAGATGGGGTAATTGCTGACTTCCAAGCGTCAGAGGAAATGATCAAAGAATTCGTTAAAAAAATTCCTGCGATCAAGAAAAAACTATTCCCACCTTCCTTACGTATGGTCATTTGTATTCCTTCGGGAATTACCGAGGTTGAAAAACGAGCGGTAATCGATTCTGGACGTCATATGAATGCCAAAGAAATCTATTTGATTTACGAACCTATGGCTGCTGCTATAGGGGTAGGTATTGACATCATGGAACCGAAAGGAAATATGATTATTGATATCGGTGGTGGTACCACTGAAATCGCTGTTATTGCCTTGGCTGGAATCGTTTGTGACCAGTCGGTAAAAGTGGCAGGTGATTTGTTTACCAGTGATATTATGTATTACATGCGTACGCAGCACAATTTATATGTTGGAGAAACCACAGCAGAGAAAATCAAAATTCAAATCGGATCGGCAACGGAAGATTTAGATACTCCACCAGAAGACATGATGGTACAAGGGCGTGATTTGTTAAGTGGGAAACCCAAACAGGTACAAGTGTCTTATCGAGAAATAGCCAAAGCTCTTGACAAGTCTATCTTGCGTATCGAAGATGCCGTTATGGAAACTCTCTCAAAAACCCCACCTGAATTGGCTGCTGATATCTACAACACGGGGATTTATTTAGCCGGTGGAGGATCTATGTTAAGAGGTTTAGACAAACGACTCTCGAGAAAAACAGATTTACCTGTTTACGTAGCTGAAGATCCATTGCGTGCCGTTGTGCGCGGAACGGGTATCGCTTTAAAAAATCTAGAAAAGTACAAATCAGTATTAATCAAATAAAACATTGATGATCATTTATGCAACAGCTTATTTATTTCTTTCAGAAGTATAAATATTTCTTGTATTTCCTATGCTTAGAATTCATAGCTGTTGCATTGATTATCAACAATCACTCCTTTCATAAAAGCAAATTTGTAGGATCGGCAAATGCCGTTACTGGAGGCCTACTTACCAAGGTGAACTCCGTAAAAGAGTACGCCAACCTCAAAACTGAAAACCAACAGCTACTGGATGAAAATACACGTCTGAAAAATAAATTAGCAGCCTTGCAATTTACGCGTGATAGCCTTTCAGGACAGCAGCTAAAAGATTCGATACTTTACGGGCAAAAATTCCAATATATCTCTGGAAAAATCATCGATAACAGCTTTGCCCGTCCCTACAATTTTCTAACCATTAATCGCGGTAAAAATCACCAAATAAGTGCTGAGATGGCCGTAGTTAACGCACGAGGGATTATCGGTGTTACTGAACAAACCTCTGATTCTTATGCTCGTGTACGCTCTATTTTAAATAAGAATAGTAAAATCAATGCGCGATTCAAAAACAGCACCCATTACGGTACCCTCGAATGGAATGGTGAAGATTACCAAACAGTACAACTCACGGATATTCCAAGACAAGCCGTTTTCCAAATTGGTGATACGATAATTACCGATGGAAAATCTGAAATTTTCCCAGAAGGAATTCTCATTGGAACCGTACAATCCGTGCCCGAAAAAATTTCAGCCTTAAACACTATCAATGTGCGTTTATTTAATGACATGAGTAGTTTAGGACAGGTAAATATTATTCGCAATTTTGACAAACAAGAAATTCAAACCTTAGAAAACCAGAATGAATAGAAGTTTATATCTCATACTTTCTTTTTTGTTTTTTGTACTACTCCAGGTTGTCATACTCAACAACGTTAAGTTGTTTGGACATTTAAACCCGTATTTGTACATCACTTACATCTTTACCTTCCCCATCCGTCAAAAGAGGATACCCTTTTTAACGGTGAGTTTCTTACTCGGTTTGAGTATTGATTTTTTCGAAAACTCGGGAGGAATTCACGCGTTTGCCACACTTTTTATTGCCTATATACGCCTGTTTTTAGTGCGTACCATCTTTAAAAAATCGACTTCAGAATTTCTGTTGTTTGACTTGCGATTGGAAACTTTTGATAAAGTTTTTAATTATATCGCAATTTTAACAATTATACATCACTTTTTAATCTACAGCTTTATTAATTTTAGCTTTTATAACTTCTCCAACGTCCTTATCAATACATTACTGTCCACAGTTTTTACGTTGATACTGTATTTCTTAGGAAGTTTTATATTTAAGAAGAAGCTATCATGAAACGAAGTTTTTTACTCTTATTTTTAATTACTCTTGTCGGAATCGTCTATATCGGACGTCTCTTTCAGCTGCAAGTACTCCGTCCGAAAAAGTCGAGCCCAATTTTCAGCTCGACAGTAAAGGTTGAATACGATTATCCGGAACGCGGTTATGTATATGACAGAAACGGGAAACTCCTAGTGGCCAATCAACTTTCGTACGACGTTATGGTAGTTCCCAAAGAAGTTACCCCGTTAGACACCCTACAATTTTGCAAACTTCTTAAAATTGACAAAGAAGATTTTATAAAACGCCTTGACAAAGCTGAGCGTTATGCTCGGTGGCTTCCTTCAGTATTTTTAAAGCAATTGGCCAAGGAAGACTTTGCGTATCTCCAAGAGAAACTCGATAATTTCAAAGGTTTCTACATACAGAAACGTATTATTCGAAACTACCCGATTAAGTCGGCAGCCAACGTTCTCGGATTTATCAGTGAGGTAAACGAAAAAATTGCCAAAAACAGTAACTACTACGAACAAGGAGAGCTGATAGGAAAGTTAGGTATCGAAAAACAGTACGAAGAGGTATTGCGCGGCGTTAAAGGAAAAAAATACTTTAAAAGAAATAACCTAAACGAAATTACCGGCCCTTATAAAAATGGAAGTTATGATACCTTAGCTGTTCCGGGTAAAGATTTGGTACTCACCATCGACTCAGATTTACAGCGTTACGGAGAGGCTTTGATGAAAGGGAAACGCGGAGGAATTGTCGCTATTCAGCCACAGACCGGTGAATTACTCGCACTCATTTCGGCGCCGTCATACGATCCAAATCTATTAGTAGGTAGAAAACGTTCTACAAACTCTACACTCTTGTTCAAAGATACAATTAACATGCCCACCTTTGATAGAGGGTTGCAAGCTATGTACGCCCCTGGATCTCCGTTTAAAATTATCAACGGTTTAATTGGTTTACAAGAAGGAGTCATAGATCCTAACTTTAGAGTACGTTGCTACCACGGATACCGATACGGAAAGCGCAAAAATGAATTTATGGGTTGTCACTGTAAAACTGGTGGACGTCCTATAGGACTCAAGACAGCCATTGCAAAATCGTGTAATAGTTATTTTGCTACGGTGTACCGAAAAATTATAGATCATGCAGAAAACTCAAAAGTAGGTATTAATAACTGGAGTAACCACGCCAAGAGTTTTGGTTTAGGGAATTACCTAGGCTATGATTTACCTACAGGAATGAAAGGGCGTATTCCGGACTCTACTTTTTACAATAAGTGGTATAAATTCCGCTACGGTCCTACCCATACCATATCCAATGCCATTGGACAAGGAGAAGTAGAAACTACCCCAATCCAGTTGGCCAATATGACTGCAGCGATAGCGAATAAAGGTTTTTACTACCGCCCACATATTGTAAAAAAAATAGACGGAAGCCCTATAAAAGCTGCTACCTATACCGAAAAGGTACTGACGTCTATCGCTCCTGAAAATTTTGATATTGCCATAGAGGCCATGCACGAAGTTTTTACCAAGGGAACGGCTAGGACTAGTAGAGTAAAAGGAATCGATATTTGTGGGAAAACCGGTACCGTGGAAAACTTTATCAGAAGAAACGGTAAAAAAGAACAGCTTACCGATCATTCGATACTCGTGGCTTTTGCTCCTAAAGATAATCCGCAAATTGCCCTTGCGGTATATATTGAAAACGGAGGTTATGGATCAACCATTGCCGCCCCTATTACCAGTTTACTCATTGAAAAATACTTGAATGGGAACATCAGTAGAAAACAGGTAGAAACTCGAATGCTCAACCTGAGCTTACAAGCAGAATACGATAAATTACTTCCTAAAAAAGACAGCATTGAGAGCGGAACGAAATAATATCTTTGAAAATATCGATTGGATACTCGTATTGCTATACGGTATATTGGTAGCCTTTGGATGGGTAAATATCTACGCAGCCTCATCAAACGAGGAAACGCGCGAACTCTTCAGCTTTGGAACTCGTTATGGGAAACAACTCATTTGGATAGCATTGAGTTTCCCGATTATGATTTTTGTCCTGTTTTTTAATAGTAAGTTTTATGAAAAATTTGCCAGTTTACTCTATCTCGTATCTCTTATTGTCTTGGCAGGAGTACTGGTTTTCGGAAAAAAAATTAACGGTGCTACCTCGTGGTACAACTTCGGTGGTGTGGGATTACAGCCCTCAGAGTTTGCAAAAGCCTTTACAGCATTGGCACTAGCCAAACTCATGAGTGACCGACAGTATAATTTAAAACTCATTAAAAACCAACTAAAGGCCTTTATAATCATCTTTGCTCCGGCCTTGCTCATTGCATTGCAGCCAGATATGGGATCGGTGCTGATTTACTTTTCTTTTTTCTTTGTATTGAATAGAGAAGGCTTAACGCTTGCTTATTTTATACTAGGCGCCTTGAGTATCGTCTTATTCCTATTAACGATTTACTTTGGAATTCCTTGGATATTATTAACATCTCTGATAATCATTACGTTGTATATTGTCTATGCTCAATACAAAAATCCGAGGTTTATACGTTTTAACTTAGTTGGCATTATCATTATCTACCTGACTACCAGTATTTTTATAGCTGGAAGTGGTTATACCTATAAACACATCCTTCAATCGCATCAGAAAGATCGTTTTGACATTTTACTCGGAAAAATTCAGGATAATCGAGGTATCGGATACAACATTTATCAATCAGAACTCACCATTGGTTCTGGTGGCTTTTTCGGAAAGGGATTCTTGCAAGGAGATCGCACGCAAGGAAATTTTGTTCCAGAACAAGATACAGATTACATCTTTAGTACGGTTGGAGAAGAATGGGGTTTTTTTGGGAGCTCTCTGGTCATTATTTTGTTTATGCTACTGCTCTACCGCATCATTTATTTGGCGGAAACACACACCAATAAATTTGGCCGAATTTACGGCTATGGACTGGCTTCTATCTTATTTTTTCATGTCATTGTGAATATTGGAATGGTGATCGGTATTGTTCCGACCATCGGGATCCCACTTCCATTCTTTAGCTATGGAGGGTCTTCACTCTGGGGATTTACCCTTCTTTTATTCATTTTTATTCGATTGGATGCTCATAAAAAGTACGATTGGTAAGCTTATTTTTACCCTGCTAGGTATAGCATCCTAAGGAGTTCTCATTAAAGCTCTAGCCGGATGCCTCATCAGTCTTTCTAATCGTAATCTGGGTCATTTAACTGTGAACCACACAGTGTTTACAAGAAACTGGAGATTTTGTACAAAGGCGGTTTTACCTGTTTACTAACAATTGTCAGGTAGCAAAACTTGGTGTAGTACTCAAAACGCTACTATGCCCGACTTATGAACAGGAATCTACGATCAAAACCACCTAGAAGAACTCGAAAGGCTGTTGATAACTGTGCATTAGCAGTTAATTTTACCAAAACAACTACTATTCCCCTACTTGTCAACAATAATTAACTATCAAATCACTCTAAAAAGACTCAAATACCTGTTGATAACTGTATACAATCCAGAAAATTTAAGAAAATGCAGGCTTTTCAGCTGCTTATTAACAATGGTAAGCGGTCCGATGCCCTCAAAAAGCCAATGCTCCTGTTCATAAGCTCGAAAATCACAGGAATTTCACACTAAATCCCCCATTTATCAGCTTATCAACAAAAATCAGTGATCAAATCACCTCGAAAAACTCGAAAGGCTGTTGATAACTGTCCATTAGCAGTGAATTTTACCAAAACAACTACTATTCCCCTACTTTTCAACAATAATCAACCATCAAATCACTTTGAAAAGACTCGAATGACTGTTAATAACGGTATACCATCCAGAAAAATTTAAGAAAATTTAAGCTTTTCAGCTGCTTATTAACAATGGTAAGCGGTCCGATGCCCTTAAAAAGCCAATACTCCTGTTCATAAGCATGCAGATTATGGAAATTTCAAGGGGAACTCCCCATTTATCAGCTTATCAACAAAGGCAAACCATCAAATCACTCTAAAAAGACTCGAATACCTGTTGATAACGGTGTGGAATCCAGAAAAATTTAAGAAAACTCAAGCTTTTCAGCTGCTTATTAACAATGGTAAGCCATCAAATAACCTAAATATGCCAATGCTCCTATTCATAAGCTCGAAAATCACAGGAATTTCACACTAAATACCCCATTTATCAGCTTATCAACAAAGTCAGTGATCAAATCACCTCGAAAAGCTCGAAAGTCTGTTGATAACTGTCCATTAGCAGTGAATTTTACCAAAACAACTACTATTCCTCTACTTTTCAACAATAATCAACTATCAAATCGCTTTAAAAAGGCTCGAATGACTGTTGATAACGGTATACCATCCAGAAAATTTAAGAAAATGCAGGCTTTTGGACAGCTTATTAACAATGGTCAGCAATCCATTACCCTCAAAAAGCCAATGCTCCTGTTCATAAACACACAGATTATGGGAATTTCACACTAAATACCCCATTTATCAGCTTATCAACAAGGGTAAATCATCAAATCATTCTAAAAAGACTCCAATGACTGTTGATAACGGTATACCATCCGGAAAAATTTTAAAAAATGTGGGCTTTTCAGCTGCTTATTAACAACGGTAAGCAATCTAATACCCTCAAAAAGCCAATGCTCCTGTTCATAAGTTCCCAAATCATGGAAATTTCAAAGAGAACTCCCTCTTTTATCAGCTTATCAACAAGAATAAACCATCAAATCACTCTGAAAAAACTCGAATGACTGTTGATAACGGTATACCATCCGGAAAAAATACTAAAAAATGTAGGCTTTTCAGCTGCTTATTAACAATCGTAAGCCGTCCGATGCCTTCAAAAAGCCAATGCTCCTGCTCATAAGTTCCCAAATCATGAAATTTTCAAGGAGAACTCCCTCTTTTACCAGCTTATCAACAAGGCTAAACCATCAAATAACTCTGAAAAGGCTCGAATGACTGTTGATAACGGTGTGAAATCCAGAAAAATTTAAGAAAATGTAGGCTGTTCAGCTGCTTATTAACAAATATTAGTAATCCAATACCCGAGAAAAGCAAATGCTCCTGTTCATAAACACGCAGATTATGGAATTTTCACGTTGAAGTCCTCTTTTTATCAGCTTATCAACAAGAGTGGGCTATCAAATTCCCCAAAATAGAATATAGGCCTGTTCATCACTCTATATACTGGGAAATTTTACCAAATGTAGACTTTCCGCCTTCTCATTCATTGGAGCAATGCATCTAGTTAAAAGCATTTAACCCCATTCTTATTTGAAATAAAGGAATTCATGAATCTGAGCAATTAGTTGCTTCCTAACGAAAATAATCGACAGCTATAGAGGAAATGGTGACTAGGAAAAGGATTACCAAATAGATGTAACGTATTTTTGACAAGACTACTGCCAGATGCAATAACGTAGGAAAGGAGCACAGGCATAACGAACAATCAGTACTGTTCACGAATAAATTAATAAATGTCCAGCCAATTCAGTATGACCGATAAAAAGTATGCAAACACAAAAAAGACGCTTCTGATGAAACGTCTTTTTTAACTATTAACTAACCTTAAAACTTTTTATAAAGCTGCTACGTGCTTAGCCAACTTTGACTTTAAATTAGCCGCTTTATTTTTATGAATAATGTTGTTTTTTGCTAATTTATCTAGCATAGAAACAACTGACGAAAACATTCCTTCTGCTTCCTTCTTATCTGTCGCAGCTCTTAATTTTCTAACAGCATTACGTGTAGTTTTATGCTGATACTTGTTTCTTAAGCGCTTAGTCTCGTTACTTCTTATTCTCTTTAATGCTGACTTATGATTTGCCATTTTCCTAAATTCTTATATGTTTATAAAAAACTTTGTAGTCCGTACGGGAATCGAACCCGTGTTACCAGGATGAAAACCTGGCGTCCTAACCCCTAGACGAACGGACCAAAACAATCTTTGTGATTGCGGGTGCAAATATACAACTTAATTTTATACTTGCAAGGTTTTTTTTATTTTTTTTATCAGTCCGTTGTTCTGATAAAAAAAGCTCCGATAAAGTTCGAAGCTAAAACTTTGTAGTCCGTACGGGAATCGAACCCGTGTTACCAGGATGAAAACCTGGCGTCCTAACCCCTAGACGAACGGACCAAAACAACCATTTGTGATTGCGGGTGCAAATATAGAAACTCTTTTTAATTACACCAAAACTTTTATCACATTTTTTTGTTTTTTTTTTAATATGCTTTTGCAAATAGCACTCTTCTACCTGAAGGCTTGCCAGTTAGCACACAACTACCATTTTCCTCTTTTACATCATTAGGAATACAACGAATCGTTGCTTTTGTCAATTCTTTGATTTTATCTTCTGTTTCAATACTACCATCCCAGTGTGCAGATACAAATCCACCTTTGTTTTCAATGGCGTCTTTAAACTCTTCAAAAGTATTTACCTCGGTAATGTGATCGTTTCTGTAGGTAAGTGCTTTATTATACAAACTTTCTTGAATCTCGTCTAACAAGGCTGCTACAGCTTCCACAACACCTGACTGATTCATCGTTTGTTTTTCAAAAGTATCTCTTCGCGCTACCTCAACAGTACCGTTTTCAAGATCGCGTTTACCAAGTGCAATACGTACAGGAACTCCTTTCATCTCGTACTCTGCAAATTTTGCTCCAGGACGCAAAGTATCTCGATGATCAAATTTTACTGAGATTCCCTTCTCCTTAAATGCGGCAATCATAGGTTGTACTTTATCACTAATAGCATCTAATTGCTCTTCTCCTTTATATATAGGAACAATAACAACTTGAATTGGCGCCAATTTCGGTGGTAATACCAACCCTGCATCGTCTGAGTGCGTCATAATCAATCCTCCTATCAAACGCGTTGATACTCCCCATGACGTAGCCCAAACGTACTCTTGCTTTCCTTCTCTTGAAGTATACTTTACATCAAAGGCTTTCGCAAAATTCTGCCCTAAGAAATGTGAGGTTCCCGCTTGTAAGGCTTTACCATCTTGCATTAAAGCTTCAATAGTATAGGTTTCATCAGCTCCAGCAAAGCGTTCACTTTCCGATTTAGCCCCGCGAACTACTGGCATTGCCATAAAGTTCTCTGCAAACGTGGCGTATACTTCTTGCATTTGTTTTGCTTCGACTAACGCTTCTGCTTTGGTGGCATGGGCTGTATGCCCTTCTTGCCATAAAAATTCAGCCGTTCTCAAAAACAAACGCGTTCTCATTTCCCAACGCACTACATTGGCCCATTGGTTAATTAACAATGGTAAATCTCTGTGCGATTGTATCCATCCTTTATAGGTATTCCATATAATCGCTTCCGAAGTAGGACGCACGACTAGCTCTTCCTCCAATTTTGCTTCAGGATCCACGCGTAACTTCCCTTCCCTGTCAGGATCTGTTTGTAAACGGTAGTGTGTAACAACGGCACATTCCTTAGCAAAACCTTCCGCATTCTTTTCTTCAGCCTCGAACAAACTCTTGGGCACAAAAAGAGGGAAATAAGCGTTTTGATGTCCTGTTTCTTTAAACATTCTATCTAATTCAGCCTGCATGTTTTCCCAGATCGCAAAACCATAAGGTTTGATCACCATGCACCCTCTAACTGCCGAGGTCTCAGCTAAATCCGCTTTAACGATTAACTCGTTATACCATTTAGAATAATCTTCTGCTCTTTTTGTTAAATGTTTGCTCATAATTAAAAGTTTGGCACAAAAATTGTTATCTTTTATGCGTAAATTATCTGTGCAAAGCTACATTAAAAAGCCTATAAGCCCAACAAAAAATAGCATTTTGCCAAAGCAGGTAAAAATAAACCGTTCTAACTTAAATTTGTCAGAGATGAAAATAGATTACACCAAAACCAAGCTCCCGTTTTTATTAGTACTAGGATTCATGATTAGCACCTTAGCTTCCTGCGGATCGGCGCAAACAATTGCGGGTAATGATGATGGCATCTACGACGACGAACCTGTAGTTTACGAGGAAGTAGAGCGCAATGCTCCTCGCGAAGTTATTGAAGAAGAGGAAGAAGAAAATTACTTTACCAAAGAGGTAGAACGCTTAGGTACCTTAAACGGAACAGACGTATTTACCGACATCGAAAACTACCGCTCTGACGATACAGATTTCGATCCTGAAGAAGATATAGTTGATGAACAACAACCGAGAACGAGAATTACTTACAATGCCAATGAGCCTTGGGGATACCAATCGAGTAGTGACGTAGTTGTCAATATCAATACAGCACCCTCTTGGGGATGGTATAATGATTGGGGATGGAACTCGTGGAGCTATCGTCCTTGGTGGCGCAGAGGTTATACCGTTTGGGGATTCAACTCGTGGGGCTATGATCCTTACTGGGACTTCTACCAACCGTATTACGGTTACAGTTACTGGGGATGGAATAATTTCAATTGCCCTCCTTACTACAGAAATGCACGTCCTTACTATTACAGAAATTACCGTCGCGGTGCCAATCCATACCGTGCCGTAACTTCTAGAAGAGCTTACAATACACACCGATACACCAACCGTTCAATTGCATCAAGACGCTCAAACGGTTATAGAACAAGTACCAGAACTCGTAGATCAAGAGGATATAGTAACAATGTGCGCAGCACGAGAAATGTTCGCAGTACACGCTCAGTACGTTCAACAAGAAACTATACCACCGGAGGTCACAAACCTACACGAGGAGGTACTAAAAAATCAAGAGTACGCAACAACAATACTCGTTATTCAACTGGAGGGTACAAACCCTCGAATACGAGACGATATACACCAAGCCGTTCGAATTCTACTAGAAGCTATACCCCTAGCAGAACGCGACGCTCTACCAGAAGCTATACACCGAGTAGAAGTTCATCTACTAGAAGCTATAGCCCTTCAAGATCGAGAAGCACGAGAAGCTACAGCCCTAGCCGTAGTTCTAGCTCAAGCAGCAGAAGTTACTCAAGAGGAAGCTCAAGAAGCTCGAGTTCAAGAAGTAGAAGGTAGAGAACCATAACCAATTAAGCTGAAACAACATGAAACGATTATTACTTATTGCAACTGCGGTTGCCTCATCTTTTAGTGCCTATTCGCAATCATTAGATTACAATGATTTAGGCCTTATATTCTCAAGAGACGATAACTTTGGTACAGCTCGTTACGAAGCTATGAGTGGAGCCTTTGGAGCTCTTGGAGGAGATATCTCGGCATTTAGTATCAACCCCGCAGGTAGTGCGGTAGCAAAAATTAGCAGTGTTGGCGCTACTTTAGGAAATCGCAATTTATCATATCAATCAAATTTTTACGGAAATGCTGCCACCGCTGAAAACGATTACTTTAACCTGAACCAGGCGGGAGCTACCCTTACGTTTGACAATACAGGTTCTTCTGAATGGAACCGTTTTGCGCTTACCGTAAACTATAAAATAAAATCGGACTACGACTCCTTTTACTTAACCAATGGAAAAAGTGGATTTTTAAAATTCACCGAACATTTTAACGATACTCGCAGTCCGAAAATTCAATTCGACCGTTCGCTTGACCAAAGTTACTCCGTGCAACAACGCGGTCAGTTGAGTGTTTTCAATATCGGAATTTCAGCTGTGCACCAAAATAAACTGTACTTAGGAGCTTCGGTAAACTTTCACGACTTGAGTTTTAACAGAGTGGCATTGCTTAAAGAAACCAATGATGATGTTAACGGAAATGTACTAAATGCCTCTAATATCGTAGATTCATATATTCAAGGAAACGGACTCTCATTTACCATCGGATTCATTTATAAGCCTCAAAAATTCATTCGCTTAGGATTGGCCTATGAAACTCCTACGTGGTACGAAGAAATCACGGAAGATTACAGAAATGACCTGAGCCTTTCGTCGGTATCTGCCTTAAATATTAATGGTGGTATTGACCGCATCCGCAATGGATTTGCATATCGATTTAAAACCCACAGTAGAGTAACAGCAAGTGGAGCTTTAGTTTTTGGGAAACACGGATTGTTAAGTGTTGACTATACCTATAAAGATTTTAGAAACATTAAATTTAGAGAAAACGACACCAATTTCATCGAAGCAAATCAAAACTTTACCACGCAATTTCGCGGTAGTCACGCCTTGAGTGTCGGTACCGAATGGCGCATGGATCGCATGAGTATTCGCGGTGGGTACCACTACGAAAAGAACCCCAACCTCAACGTTGCGCTCGGTGGTAATGACAATAAAGACAATATCAGAGGGTTTTCTGCTGGTGTAGGTTATAATTTTGGAAATATGAAGATTGATTTATCCTACAGAAAATACGAAAACCAGGAATATCAAACCTTGTATAACCTCGGTGATATCAACCTAAACAACACCACCTCTCGAATTACAGGAACTGTAACCATTAACCTGTAAGCTTCGCTGTACAATATCAAAAGCCTCATTTAAAAATGAGGCTTTTTTTTATGACAAATAATCTCAGTTTTTTACCGTAATTTTGCAATTCATTAAATGATTATGGATTCAATTAAGATAAACATACAAGAAACTAATAATGAAACCATTATTAAATTTGTAAGCAATTCAATTTTAATTAATGGCGGAAGCTACGAGTACAACAATATAGATGAGGCCAAGAACTCACCACTGGCACAGCAGTTATTTTACCTTCCTTTTGTTAAAAAAGTATTTGTTACCGCAAACTTTATCGCAATTCAACGTTTTGACATCGTTAGTTGGGATGATGTAGCAGACCAAGTAAAAGAACAGATAGAAACCTTTTTACAAGAAGGAAAATCAGTAGTTAAAGAAAGTACTGCTCCCAAAGAGGCTGTAGAAGTATATGCAGAGGTAACTCCTAATCCAGGAGTGATGAAATTCGGAACGAACAAGGCACTTACCCAAACGGATGTAGAATACAAAAACATCGAAGAAGCAAGTAAATCATCTCCACTGGCACAGGCCTTATTCAACTTTCCATTTGTAAAGGAAATTTTCATTTCTGAAAATTACATTTCTATTACCAAATACGACATGATTGAATGGAATGAGGTATACCAAGAAGTGCGCGTATTTATCAGGACCTATTTGCAAGAAGGAAAAACGATTATTGCTGAACTTCCAAAAGCAGAAGAAGCTCCTCAAAGCGTAGAAGTTCCTAAAGAAAACTTGACAGATATAGAATCAAAAATTGTGGACATCTTAGATGAATACATCAAACCGGCAGTAGCTTCAGATGGTGGAAACATCGCTTTCCGCGCCTACGATGAAAATACTAAAAAGGTAAGTGTACTACTCCAAGGTGCTTGTAGTGGTTGTCCTTCATCGACGGTAACCTTAAAGAACGGAATCGAAACCATGTTAAAAGAAATGTTACCTAACCAAGTAAACGAGGTGGTAGCCATAAACGGATAATCCTGAAAGAAACAGATCTATGTCGGAACAAATCAAACCTTATAAAGATTCAGAGCTCGGAAAAAAAGAGCAAGTAGCTCAAATGTTTAACAACATTTCAAAAGACTACGACGGACTTAACCGTGTCATTTCTTTGGGCATTGATATCAGCTGGAGAAAAAAGGTTGTTAAATTGGTAGGCGAAAACCAACCGAAACAAATATTAGACATTGCCACAGGTACAGGAGATCTGGCCTTGATGATGTCAAATTTACAACCAGAACGTATCGTAGGACTCGATATCTCTGAGGGGATGTTGGAAGTAGGAAAGCAAAAGGTACGCCACGCAAAACTCGATAAGACCATTGAAATGGTTGTTGGAGACAGCGAGAACATTCCTTTTGATGACAATACCTTTGATGCGATTACCGTATCTTTCGGTGTTCGAAACTTTGAAAATTTAGACAAAGGTCTAACAGAAATATTACGCGTATTAAAACCGGGAGGGAAATTTGTAGTATTAGAAACTTCAAACCCAACAAAGTTTCCTTTTAAACAAGGATATAAATTATATACGAATATTTTCCTCCCTTTAGTAGGTAAATTGTTTTCAAAAGACAAGGTTGCGTATTCGTATTTATCAGAAAGTGCAAATTCTTTCCCTTTTGGGACTGCGTTCAACAATATTTTAGAAAAAAATGGGTTTAAGAATGCAAAGAATTTACCCGTAACTTTCGGAGTTGCGTCAATTTATACCGCTACTAAGTAATATGTTGAAGAAATTTTTAGTTTTCGTTTTCCTTTTAGGAAGTATAGGTTCTAGTATAGGACAAGTAGAGAAAGTTTTGAACTTACCCAATTTTGATAAACCTACTTTTCACTACGGTTTTTACTTAGGGCTGAATTCAAACGGCTATAAAGTCGCTTACAAACCCAGTACTATCAGTACTCCTGAAATCGAAGTACAATCTTCTGTAGGTTTTAATGTAGGGCTTATTGGTGACCTGCGATTGCACAATAATTTAAATTTGCGCTTTGAACCAGGACTGATGTCTAACACCAAAACCCTAACCTTTAAACACATTGGTGGTACCAACGAAAATATTAGAACTCGTGAAGTCAGTGCAACCTTTTTACATTTGCCTGTAGTACTCAAAGTAAGTACCAATCGTATTAATAATTTCCGTCCTTATGTGTTGGGAGGAGTTTCTTACGATTACAATTTTTCTAGTAATGAAAATAATAGCGATGACAACTTTGCCGGTAAATTCCGTACTACGACGCACAATTTCATGTACGAAATTGGAATTGGAGTAGATTTTTACCTAAACTACTTTAAGTTTTCTCCTTCTATTCGCGGTGTATTTGCTATCAACAACGAAGTGCGTTACGACAATACGAGCCCTAGTCAATGGACAGACCCCATCGATTTTATGGGAACTCGAGGTGTATTTTTACACTTAGCATTTGAATAAGTTATTACAACTATCCTAATAAAAAAGGCTTCCTGCAGGAAGCCTTTTTCTTTTTAACCTTATTAGATAGAAGTCCCCCGAAATCTATCTCTCTATAGAATGGGACACCGTTATTAGTATCAAGTCACAAATAATTTAAAAAAAAATAAAGACTGCCAAAGATGACAGCCTTTACAATGTAAAGATAAACTTCACTATTAGATAGAAGTCCCCCGAAATCTATCATTAATCGTTATCTAAAACAATAGTTCATTCACAAATATATACATTTTTTTAAAAGTCCTTAATCTTTTTTACAAACTATTTTACTGTTAACCACATCTTTAATCGGTAAAATCACCTTCTCATTTGGGGTCTGAACAGTTAGACATATATTGTCAATGGCAATGACGATTCCTTCAACATCCCCAATAACTACGCGCTGTCCGATACCTATGTTCTTTCGTGAATAGTATCCGAATAGCAAACGTCCTACCGCATCTCTTGCTCCCAAACCAAAGGCTATGGTAAACGCTAATAAAACTGATCCGATTAATAAGGTGAGGTTATTTTTTATAACTGAGGTATCGACATTGGCCTTATCTAAAGCTGTGATTGACAAAAACACCACAATGAGGTAAAAAGCGATGTTCCCTACAACATTTCCTCCAGAAATCTCCAAGGATTTGAACATGGATTGAATAGCTTTTTTTACTACGGTTCCTAAATAGGCACCGGCAACAAAAATTCCAAGAGCGGTCAATAAATTCGGAAGCACTTTGAAAAAGCTTCTAATTAAATCAGAAACCATAGTCATCCCAAACATCTCTGCTCCTACCATCACAAATACAAAAATCAGAAACCATTTCAATACGGTCAAGATAACATTGGTCAATACTATATTGATTGTCATATCGCCAAAAATCTTGGTCTTGCTCAGCTTACTTGACCATTCGTCAATCTTGGTTTTAGCTAGTGCTTTTCTAACGATATAAAGAAACAGTTTTATAGAAATCCACGAAGCCAATACGAAGGCAATAAACCCCACAACTGTTGGCAATGAATCTATAATATCGTTAAACGTTCTTTGGAAGGGCTTTAAAATATTAATTTGGGCTCCCGTTTTTTCAACTTCTTGAGGGGCCTCTGCTAATTGCTCTTGTAAAATCATGATAGTACTAGTTTTGTTGTATGCTTATTATTCTATTTCGTCTTCCGTATCCTCTTCCTTAGCATCGCTCTTTTTAGAATCTGCAGGTGTCCCTCCTCCCGCTATCAAGTCGGCAACTGTATTCGGGTATTTCACCACGAATAAGTCAGCCATATCAATGGAAAGCTTAATCATTGCCACGTCATCGAGAACTTTATTTCTCAATACCTCGGGCAATTCCTCGTTATGTAATATTTTCTTAAATGGATTATCCATACTCATTACAACTCATTATACGTTTTAACGACTTTTGCTTTCGCTCGCTTCAAACGCATTTTTACAGCGCTTTCTCCTACTTCAAGCACGGCCGAAATATCCTTGATGCTCATATCGTCTTGATATTTCATCAAAAGAATCATTTTTTCAGCAGCTGGGATCATTTCGAGGGCTTTGGCCAGTTTATCTGACTTTAACTCGAATAAGGTGGCATCATCTATCTCATCTACTCCACTATCTTCTTCTTTTATATTATCGGTAACAACAGTTACTTTTTCCTTTTTTTTATTGCTATTACGCTGCACGTAATTCACACAAAAATTATAAGTAAAAGAATAGAGCCAAGTAGAAAATTTCGATTTCCCCTTAAAAGTACGCAATTTTACAAACAATCGGATAAAGACATCGTGCGTCAAGTCTTGCGCTTCCTCTTTGTTTTTAGAGAAACCGTAACACTTATTATAAACAACGCCAGCATAGCGATCGTACAAAACAGCGAACAAATGAGTATCATTTTTCTCTACTATTTTGGCCACTAGCTCTTCGTCAGTCCAATTTGTAGTATCAATACTCTTCAAGGGCTAAGTTCGGTTATAGTTTGTTTAGACTTGTAATACTCTGTTAGACACTCGTATTAAGCTCAAGTCACTTCCGTCATATTATTTAATCAAAATTAACAATTCTTTAACAACTTCAAAGAAATTGAAAAAAAATAATTTTTTTTGTAACATTTCGAAGCATTCCTGCGTATAAGTAAGTGTAGAGAGTGAGTAATAAACAAAAAAACAGAATTTTTCTTACATGAGACAACTTAAGATTACAAAGCAGGTTACCAACAGGGAAACCGCCTCATTAGATAAATATTTGCAAGAAATAGGAAAAGTAGATTTAATTACTGCAGATGAAGAAGTAGAATTGGCACAACGTATCAAGGCGGGAGATCAGAGAGCTTTAGAAAAATTGACTAAAGCCAACTTGCGTTTTGTGGTTTCGGTTGCTAAACAATATCAAAACCAAGGATTGACATTACCCGATTTGATTAACGAAGGAAACTTAGGATTGATCAAAGCGGCAAAGCGTTTCGATGAAACACGTGGATTTAAGTTTATCTCGTATGCTGTATGGTGGATTCGTCAATCGATATTACAAGCTTTGGCAGAACAGTCACGTATTGTGCGTTTGCCTTTGAATAAAATTGGTTCTATCAATAAAATCAATAAGATGTACGCTTTCTTGGAGCAAGAAAACGAACGTCCTCCAAGTGCAGAAGAAATTGCAAAGAAGTTAGACATGACCGTGAACGACGTTAAGGAATCGATGAAAAACTCTGGTCGTCACGTCTCAATGGATGCGCCTTTAATCGAGGGAGAAGACTCTAATTTATACGATGTCTTGAACTCAGGAGAGTCTCCTAACCCAGATAAAACACTATTGCACGAATCACTTCGCATCGAAATTAATCGCGCTTTAGAAACCTTAACTCCTCGAGAGGCAGATGTTGTTAAATTGTACTTCGGCCTAGGAGAGCACCAACCAATGACCTTAGAAGAAATTGGAGAAACCTTTGATTTAACTCGTGAGCGTGTTAGACAGATTAAAGAAAAAGCTATCCGTCGTTTAAAACACACTTCGAGAAGTAAAATATTAATGACCTATTTAGGTTAATAGCCGTGGCTAGTAGTTCTCTACTAGGGCCTACAACACATTGAGAAAACGCAGACTTAGGTCTGCGTTTTCTTTTTTCTACAAATCCACATCTTTTGCGCTTTTGTTTATATTTGCAGCAAATTAACAACACAACACCACAATGGAAAAACTTGTCGCTCCTTCAGTATTAGCAGCTGATTTTGGAAACTTACAACGCGATGTAGAAATGGTCAACAATTCAAAAGCAGACTGGTTTCACATCGATATTATGGATGGAGTCTTTGTTCCGAATATTTCTTTTGGAATGCCTGTACTCAAAGCTATTGGGCAACACGCCAACAAAACACTTGACGTGCATTTAATGATTGTTGAACCTGATAAATACATCCAAACCTTTGCAGACCTAGGAACTGATATATTAACAGTACACTACGAAGCCTGTACGCACTTGCACAGAACGGTACAAGCAATTAAGGCGGCAGGTATGAAGGCTGGAGTAGCCTTAAATCCGCACACTCCCATTGCCGTTTTAGAAGATATTATCGGTGATTTGGATCTCGTGTGTATCATGAGTGTCAACCCAGGATTTGGAGGACAATCCTTCATAGAAAACACGTATAAAAAAGTAAGCCAATTAAAACATCTTATCGAGTTTAGCAACGCGAACACTTTAATCGAAATCGACGGAGGTGTTACCGATAAAAATGCGAATAAACTCATTGAAGTTGGAGCCGATGTGCTCGTTGCGGGAAGCTTTGTTTTTAAAAGCGAGAACCCAACGGAAACCATCGAAAACCTAAAAGCACTTATTAATTAAGCATAAAAAAGGCGAGGAACTATCCTCGCCTTTCTTTTTAATTGAATTGTTCCAACAGATAGTATATTAAATCTGTGGTAGTCACAATCCCTACTAAGTTCCCTTCTTCTACTACAGGTAAGGCGTGAAATTCTCGTTTTGATAAAATTTCCGAGACCTCTTTGATCGTATTTGTTGGGCTTACAGTAACTAAGTTCTTAGCCATTACTTGCTCAATGGTAAACATGTTATACACCACAGTATCCACATCTTGTTCTTCCTCGTCAATGGCATCAGCAAAACTTATTCTCAACAAATCGGTATAGCTCAACATTCCTACGATACTACTACCACTTACTACTGGGATATGACGAATTCCGTGTTCCTTAAACAACTGCTCCGCGGTTGTTAAATCATCGGTCTTATTTAAGGTAATTACATTCTTGGTCATTATCACTGAAACTGGTGTTCTTTTTTTCATTATTTCTTTGTTTTGATTCTTATTTCTAGTTCAAATTTCATAAAAAACAAGCCCGAAATTCCTGATATTTATCAGGCTAATCCAAAAAAATAATCCGTATTTTAAGCAGTAGATTTTTACTCAAAAAAATAGTATTTTTACAAAACACCAATCACAAATTCACTTGTTAGAAGATTTAAAACTTAATTATGGGTATCTTTTTGAAGATGACCTACTCAAAGAAATTGCCGACATTGCGATTTACAAAGAATACAAGGCTGAAAGTGTAATCATCGACACAGATAGCTATATCGTTTCTATTCCGCTTCTTTTACAAGGAGCTATTAAAATACTCCGAGAAGACGAACGGGGAGACGAATTGGTTTTGTACTACCTTGAAAAAGGTGATACCTGTGCTGTTACGCTATCGTGCTGTATGGGACAAACGAAGAGCAAAATTCGCGCAGTATCAGAAACTGATGTGGAACTTCTCATGATTCCAAAAGAGAAAATGGCCGATTGGCTCGGAAAATACAAAAGTTGGCAAGAGTTTATTTTGCAAAGTTACCACAACAGACTCCAAGAATTCATCGAAGCTGTTGATTCAATTGCCTTCTTAAATATGGACCAACGCCTTTTTAAATACTTAAAAGACAAAGCGCTTGTCAATCACAACGATGTTATCAGTGTTACACATCAGCAAATTGCCAATGACTTACACACCTCACGCGTTGTTATTTCACGCCTGCTCAAGTCATTAGAGAAACAAGGAAAAATCAATTTACAGCGAAATCAAATTAAAGTATTGGAACTCTAATTGTGTAACATTTGTTACATTATCTTCCATGGAAAGTTTGTAATTTTCGCACGTGTTTACAAAACACGTGAACACCTAAATACTATTGCTATTTGCATACGTATAAAATCCATTTTTATTTAGTTTAGTACAAACAACCTAAACTTCATCCAACTTGAATCCCCTTGAAAAACATCTATCATTAGGTGTTTTTTTTTATTGTAACAATGGTTACTGACATCCCTCTATTCGGCTCCTAACTTTGCAGCTCATAAATTTTAACACATGAAAACCACCCTGCTTAGTTTTTGCACCTTCCTGATAGGGAGTACCTTGAGTTTTTCACAGTCCACGAGGTATATAACGAAAGATGCCGCCATTAAACTGGCCTATGAAAAAAATGTCGGTCTTAAAATTGCCGATAAAGACGTTCGCATCTCTAAAGCGCAGTACCGAGAAAGCGCCAGCGTGTTCCTTCCTAGCATTAATGCCAAACATACCGGAATCACAACCACCAATCCGTTAATGGCCTTTGGAAGTAAGTTGAATCAAGAAATTTTAACTCCTAGTGATTTTAATCCCAGCTTACTCAACAATCCAAACAGAACCACAAATTTTGCCACAGAATTCACTGTACGACAACCTGTAATTCAAGTAGCTGGATGGCAACGTCGGAAAGCTGGACAACAGCAACTACTGGCCTCAAAATGGCAACAACAACGCTCCAAAGAACACCTTGCATTTCAAGTAGCACAACGCTATATGCAGTTACAACTCGCTCAAAAAACACGAGCAGTCATTGAAAAAAGCTTAGCCTCTGCCAAGGCAAACAAAACGCTCGTTCAAGATTACCTAGCTCAGGGGATGTTACTCAAAACCGACCTGCTGGAAATTTCCGTACATGTATTAGAAGTGGAAAACCAACTGCAATACGCCAAAAACACCATTCGAAATCAATCAGAAGAACTCAGTCTTTTAATCAATGGTAGTACCGATATTACCTTCCAACCCACAGACAGTTTGGTTGCCAACCCCGTATCGCAATTCAACTATACACTTTCGGAGCAACGTGCCGATATTCGCGCAGTTTCCAGCGCTCAAAAAGCTACCGCGCTCTTGTACAAAGCACAAAAATTAAGCTTCCTACCTACCTTAAATGCCTTTGCCAGCTACGCTATGTTCGATCAACAGCTCTTTGGCGGCAGTGCCAATGGATATACTCTAGGCGCACAATTAAGCTGGGATCTATTTTCAGGTTATCAACGCATCGCTAAACTTCAAAAAAGCAAGGCCATGCTCGAAAAATCAAACTTGACACTTTCTCAATACACTTCTCAAAAACAAGTAGAACTCGATACTGCTGTGCGTCAGTTTCAATTGGCACAACAACAAATCATCACTAAAAACACAGCGCTAAAACAAGCTGAAGAATCAGTGAAAATTACGAGAAATAGATTTCGGGAAGGATTGGAAAAAACAGCAGATTTACTTCGTGCCGAAACCCTGTACGCTCGAAAACAGCTCGCCTATTTTCAGGCTATTTACCAATACAATACTAGTCAAGATTACCTAGCCTTTTTAACAAGAGAATAATCATTATGAATATCAAAACCATTACATACGTACTCAGTACAACCCTCCTACTCAGTTGTACTTCCCAAAACAAATCGAACAACAGTCCTGCAGTTTCAATTCCTGTAACTGTAACCAAAGCACAGACAGTAAGTTCTGGTTCTTTTAGTACCACTGGAAAGGTGCAAGCGAGTCAGCATACAAAATTGAGCACTCGTGTCATGGGGAACATCCAACGCATTTATGTCGCTGTAGGTGACGTGGTTAAAAAAGGACAAGTACTGCTCCAAATTGACGCTACGGATTTACAAGCCAAAGTAGGCCAAATAGATGCTCAAATTTCACGAGCACAAAGTCATTATACAAACGTGAAAAGAGATTACGAACGATTTCAAAAGCTCTATTCCCAAAAAAGTGCTAGTCAAAAAGAACTGGACAACATCAGTACTCAGTATCAAATTGCAATCGATCAATTAAATACCGCCAAACAACAAAAACGAGAAATTTTAGCTCAATTTAAATACACTACATTGCGTGCTCCATATGCCGGAACCGTCGTTAGTAAATTTGTAAATTCCGGGGACATAGCGCATCCAGGAACTCCTTTGCTGAGTATTGAAAACACAGATCGTTTTGAAGTCACCACCAACATTCCGGAGCAATACATTGCTTTTGTCAAAAAGGGAACTACCGTAAGCATTGCTATCAACGCTTTAAACCAACAACTCACGGGCACTGTCGAAAAGTTGAGCAGTTCGTCAAATCACAACGGTGGTCAATACGCTGCAACCATTGCACTCCCAAAAACCAATACCTCATTATACTCTGGTATGAATGCAACTGTTTCTTTTGAAGCGCTCGATCGTCAAGAAAATCAAAAGAGCATCTGGATCCAGACAGCGGCCCTGGTGCGTCAAGGGCAATTAACAGGCATCTATACTCTCAGTCAAAGCAATACTGCTATACTCCGTTGGATACGTACTGGAAAATCATCGCATACGAAAACCGAAGTTCTAAGCGGACTTAATACCGAGGAGCAATACATTACTAACAGCCAAGGAAAATTATACAACGGAGTACCTGTTCGTATACAAAACTAGCACTTTACACCTAATAATATGAAAGAAGGATTAGCAGGAAAAATAGCCAAGAATTTTATCGATTCAAAACTGACCATACTCCTCATGATTTTGTTTATGGTCATCGGAATCTACGGCTCTTTTTTAATTCCTAGAGAAGAAGAACCTCAGATAGAGGTTCCTATGGCGGATCTCTTTTTGAGTTATCCCGGAGCCAGCCCCAAAGAAGTAGAATCGAGAGTTGTTAAGCCCCTAGAAAAACTCATCAGTAACATTCCAGGGGTAGAATACGTGTACGCCACAGCTATGGAAGAACAAGCTATGGTTATCATACAGTTCTACGTAGGCCAAGACGTTGAGCGCTCTCTGGTTAAATTGCATACAGCCCTCAACAAAAATATGGGACAAATGCCTCCAGGAGTGAGCATGCCACTGATCAAAGCCAGAGCTATTGACGATGTTCCCATGCTAGGGATCACTCTTTGGAGTTCGCATTACAACGATTTTGAACTCAAACAACAAGCAGAAGAACTCGGAGGAGAACTCAAGAAAATAAAAGATGTAGCGCAAATCGATATCATAGGAGGACGCAGTAGAGAGTTGAGCGTCGTACTCAATAAGAACAACATTGCCAACTACAGGTTAAAACTATTGGATGTTGCTAACATGATACGCGCAAACAACAGCCAACAAACCAACGGTCGATTCATCCAAAGTGATACCGAATTCTACATCAGCACAGGTAATTTTTTGAGATCAAAAGAGGAGGTTGCTAACCTAGTCGTAGGGTCCTTTGAGCAGCGCCCTGTGTATTTACACCAAATTGCCACGGTGCATGACGGCCCAGAAATTCCGAATAATTATGTGAGTTTTGGCTACGGAAAAGCCAGTGAGCAAAAGACTAAAGCACCTGCCGAATATCCAGCAATTACCCTAGCTATCGCCAAGCGTAAGGGCGCCGATGCTATGCAAATTGCAGCGCGCATTGAGCAGCGAATTACAGCACTTCGCAAACACCTCATTCCTGACGACGTTAACGTAAGCATTACGCGAAATTACGGAGAAACAGCTTCTCAAAAAGTATCTGAATTATTACTACACCTCATCGGGGCAATCATTGCGGTTACCTTAGTGGTCATGTTGGCTATGGGATGGCGAGGAGGCTTGGTCGTTTTTCTATCGGTACCCGTAACCTTTGCACTTACGCTATTGAGCTATTATATGCTCGATTATACTTTAAATAGAATTACGCTCTTCGCTTTGGTATTTGTTACCGGAATAGTTGTGGACGATTCTATTATCATCGCTGAAAATATGCATCGTCATTTTAAAATGAAGCTGTTGCCTTTTAAAGAAGCCGCGTTGTATGCCATTAACGAAGTTGGAAACCCAACTATCTTAGCTACCTTTACCGTCATTGCATCGGTACTCCCCATGGCTTTTGTATCCGGTTTAATGGGCCCCTACATGAGTCCTATGCCTATTGGAGCTTCCATAGCTATGTTACTTTCTTTGTTTGTAGCACTGACCATTACCCCTTATTTAGGTTTTCTGTTTTTACGAGAAAAAGACAAACGTCAGGGACCTCCTGTTTCAGAGACCGAAGCCTTGCAAGGAACGCGCATCTACAAACTGTACGAAAGACTGGAAAAACCGCTGATCGAGAGCCCGAAAAAACGTTGGTTATTTCTCGGAGGGACCCTCGTATTACTCTTAGGATCGATGTTCTTATTTTTCACCAATGCTGTGGTTGTAAAAATGCTTCCTTTCGACAACAAAAACGAGTTCCAAGTAATTATCGACATGCCCGAGGGAACTACATTAGAACGCACTGCTGTTGTAGCCAAGGAAATCTCACAATACATCGCTGCACAACCCGAAGTAATTAACTACCAAAGTTATGTAGGAACCGCTGCTCCAATTACATTTAACGGACTGGTACGACATTACGATTTGCGACAAGATCACTTTATGGCAGATATCCAGGTAAACTTGACCGACAAACACGAACGAAGCATACAAAGTCATGCTATCGTAAAAAAATATCGACCAGGCATTCAGAAAATTGCTCGCAAATTCAACGCAAACGTAAAGCTTGTAGAAGTTCCTCCTGGACCTCCCGTGCTAGCCACGATCGTAGGAGAAGTTTACGGTCCGAATTACGAGGTACAACAACGACTTGCTGATAGTATTCAACAACTCTTGACACGTACGCCCGATGTAGTTGACATCGATGTAATGACCGCTGCCAATCAAATAAAATACGAAGCCAACATCAACAAAACTAAAGCCATGCAATACGGCATTAGTCCAATGGAAATTACACAGACCTTAAACACTGCCTTAAATAATCGTCCTATCAGTCATTTATACAATGAGCATTCCGTGCAACCCATCGGCATAGTTTTCAGAATGGCAGCGCAGGAAAAATCACAACTATATGATATTTTGCAGTTGGGAATCCCAAGTGCAACAGGTACGGTAATTCCAATTGGAGACCTCGTAACCATTCAAAAAACTACACGAGCAAAAAGTATCTACAGAAAAAATCAAAAGCGCGTAGTTTACGTGACAGCTGACATGGCAGGGGCTCTTGAAAGTCCTGTTTATGCGATCTTAGGAATGACAGATCGATTAAAAACACTGAAACTTCCTCATGAAAAACCCATTGCTGAATTGTATACCAGCCAACCTGATGATGAGCAAGTATACACTGTAAAATGGGATGGAGAATGGCAAATAACACTCGAAGTTTTTCGTGATTTAGGACTTGCCTTTGGCGGTGTCATCATCATAATCTATATGCTTATTGTAGGGTGGTTTCAAAACTTTAAAGCTCCTATTGTAATGATGGTGGCCATTCCACTTTCAATGGTCGGTATTATAGTAGGACATTGGCTACTCGGCGCATTTTTCACTGCTACTTCATTTATAGGAATGATTGCTTTAGCCGGAATTATGGTACGAAACTCGGTATTACTAATCGATTTTGTCAATCTCAGACTCGATGAGGGCATCCCTTTAAAACAAGCTGTTATTGAAGCCGGAGCAGTGCGTACTACTCCAATTGTTTTGACTGCCGGGACCGTAGTTATCGGGGCTTTCGTCATCTTATTTGATCCTATTTTCCAAGGGCTCGCCATTTCATTAATGGGAGGTACTATTACCGCCACTGTCTTAACCCTTCTTGTGGTGCCCTTGGTTTATTATTTAATTGAACGCAAAAACCATCCAACTCATGAAAACTAGAATTATCAAAGCCGTCGCCGGTAGTTTTGTACTGAGCAGCTTAACACTTGCCTATTACGTCAACCCTATGTGGTTGTGGTTTACCGCCTTTGTCGGAGCCAATCTACTGCAGTCGGCCATTACCAAATGGTGCTTGTTAGACACGATACTTGAACGTGTTTTTGGCATCACCGACTAACCTTATATCACTTCCGTTGTTAAGTAAGCTAGCAACGGAAGTTTCCTATGTTCTAAAATCACGAGAGTCCCTACAAATATTCATTCCAAATTCCCTCCTTAAAAGCTACGAAACCTATAGCAAAAAATACTACAAATTATAGCAACATGAATACCTCCATGATTAGAAGTTCCTTCATTTATAAAGTACGCAATCGAATACCAAACAAACATTCATTTCATTTGTTAGCAGGCTGGGAATTAAAAACCCTGGTCCACTAACAATCAAAACATTAAAACACCCCGATAGAATACTATAATTTACAGTAATTAACGCTACAATTAGTAGCGCAGAATGCTACTGCTATTTTTAGAGCTGTAACTCATGTAACCGCGCTTTATAATCCTATCAACACTGGTAATCCATAGGAAACAAACTAGACATTTGTCATGTCTAAAATCACTTTGCATTAACAAAACTCAAAAGCGCCACCATCCTAAAATGCTATTATTTGTAGTAAAAACAACTATTAACAACGGCATTGAAAATAATCGAAGTAACTAGCAGGCAATTAGTATTGTCCTCGTACGGAAGCGACTAGCTACGCATCCGTGTAGAGAAAGACGTCCATGTGCCATTAAAACCAATAAAAAAGCCCTCGTAAACTAAGTGTTTACAAGGGCTTTCAGTGACCCAGGAAGGACTCGAACCCTCATCGTCAGAGCCGAAATCTGATGTTCTATCCAATTGAACTACAAGGTCAGCATATTTAACTAAGAAAGCTGAGCTTTCACCTCAGATGAAATGGTTTTTCCATCGGCTTGACCAGCTACCTTTTTGGTAACTAAGCCCATGACTTTCCCCATATCTTTCATCCCTTCGGCACCCACCTCAGCAATGGTTTCTTTGACTATTGCCGTCAGTGCATCTGCACTTAGGGCTTCTGGTAAAAATTGTTCAAGCACGGCTGCTTCTGCCAATTCAGGAGCTGCTAAATCGTCTCTTCCTTGTTCGGCAAATAGTGTCGCACTGTCTTTACGTTGCTTTACCTGTTTCTGAACAACCTTTAACTCTTCTGCTTCTGACAATTCTCCTGCTCCACTTTCAGTCTTCATCAACATAAATGCTGACTTCAACGCTCGTAAAGCGGTTAATGCTACGGTGTCTTTTGACTTCATAGCTTCTTTCATTTTTGTCATTAGCTCTGCTTGTATACTCATTTTACTCGTATTTAACTATAGCACCTTAGCGCAATAGGGTGCTAAAATTATAATTTTTTTTTTCAATTAGTCAACATTATCGTGTAAAAACGAATTATTTGATTTCAATAAATCATTATTGTCGGTGTTTAACGCCGTATCTGATTTGCTGATATCGCGGTTGGCATCGATATCCACTCCCAGGCGCTTGTACGCTGGTTGACGTTCAATTTCATCGATATTCTTGCTCACCTGATCGGCGAACTTATAATTAAAACCCTTCATTTTCTCACGTCTTTCTTGGGCTCTTTTCTGCAATTCAGAAATCGTTAAGCTCAACGGAGAAGCTTCATCATTTGAACCTTCCGCAGTAGACTTGTCTTCTACTTGCGTTTTCACCTTAAACTCCAAAGCCTCATCTACCTCTTGTTGAATGGTAGGTCTTGAGCTTTTACCAATGGTAGGTTCAGCAGAAAAGTCATCCAACACATAGCGTTTTTTTACTGGTTCTGCACTCACTTTTTCCGCTTGTACATCGATTCCTTTGATATCTTCAGTAGTCTCTATCAAATTAGATTTTGGAGCTACCTCTTCATAGGAATTCAACGGTAAGTCAAACAACAAATCTTGTTGAATGTACTGAGGCTTATCATCCAAAGTATCCTGAGGAAGTTCAGGAGTAACATTGGTAATGATAAAATCTTCTTCTGAAATGGTATCAATAGTAACTTCCTCAAAAGTTACTGGAATGTTTTCGATAAACTCTGAAGTATACACCAAATCCGTCGTCGGCTTTTGTTTTGGAGTTTCCTCTTCTAAAACGTGTACCACCTTATCAGTAGGACGTTTTGTCAACGGTTCTTGCAAACCCGGCGCTTTTTCAACTTTAGCATCGTCAAAACTATAGGTTGCTTTTTGTTCATCCTCTAAGGTATGTACGATTTTCTTAACTTCAGTATTGGTAATATTACCCTGTTGGTCGGCTGCAAAACCCGTAGCTACTACGGTAACTGCCAATCCATCTTCCAAGCTTTCATCTTCACCGATACCCATAATAATATTGGCATCGTACCCAGCCTCTTCTTGGATGTAATCATTGATTTCACCAATCTCGTCTAAGGTAACTTCGTTGGCACCTGATACGATTAATAACAATACATTTTTAGCACCGGTAATTTTGTTATCGTTTAATAGCGGTGAGTCCAATGCTTTTACAATGGCTGCTTGTGCACGATTGGCTCCTGACTCTTTAGCCGATCCCATAATCGCAGTTCCACTATCAGACAACACGGTTTTAGCATCGTGTAAATCGATATTTTGTTTATAGTGATGGGTAATTACTTCTGCAATACCCTTTGCAGCGGTTGCTAACACCTCATCGGCCTTAGAGAACCCTGCTTTGAATCCTAAATTACCGTAAACTTCACGTAATTTATTGTTATTAATAACAATAAGAGAATCTACGTTATTACGCAACTCATCAATACCATTTTGAGCTTGCTTTGCACGTCTTCTTCCTTCAAATTGGAACGGCATGGTAACAATACCTACCGTTAAGATGTCCATATCTTTTGCGATTTTCGCAATGATAGGAGCGGCACCAGTACCAGTACCTCCCCCCATACCGGCGGTGATAAACACCATTTTGGTATGTGTACTTAACATCTGTTGAATTTCTTGAATACTTTCAGCGGCTGCTTGCGCTCCAATTTCAGGATTTGCACCAGCACCTAACCCTGAGGTTAAGTGAGCTCCCAACTGAATTTTATTCGGAATTGGACTGTTTTCCAATGCTTGTGCATCTGTATTACAGATTACGAAATCTACTCCGTGAATCTGTTTACTATACATGTGATTTACTGCATTGCTACCTCCCCCTCCAACACCGATCACTTTGATCGCGTTAGACTGTGTTTTTGGCATGTCGAATGAAATGTTATCAAATTCTGCGCTCATAATAACTTTTCTTTTAATTTAAATTTTTGTTCAGCAACTCCGAGTAGGGGATGTTGGAGTTATTATACGTACTATATCTTATAATATTATTCTGCATTATCTAAAAATTCTTTAAATCGTTCTGTAAATTTTTCAAAGAATGATTTAGATTTTGGTTTCCTAGGTTCTTCCTTTTCTAAAGGCTCTTCTTTTAGTTCTTCTTCTTCCGAAGGCACTTTCATTTCGGGTTCCTGCTCTAAAGGAGCTGGTTCTTCTTCCACTCGAGTTTCTTCTTTTGCTTGTTTCTCTAACCCTTCCATTAGTAAACCTACAGCAGTGGCATAGGCCGGACTTGAGAGTACCTCGTCAGAATCACCTGCTAAATGTTCATTCGGATACCCTATACGAACGTCCATCCCTGTAATGTATTCTACAAGTTGGCGCAAGTGCTTTAACTGTGAGCCTCCACCTGTGAGTACTATCCCTGCGATGAGTTTACCTTTTTGGGTTTCGTGTCCATAATTTTTTATTTCCAGATACACGTGCTCGATAATCTCTTGGACACGAGCATGTATTATCTTTGATAAGTTTTTCAACGTAATTTCCTTTGGCTCTCTACCTCTTAAACCAGGAATAGAAACGATTTCTGTTTCTTTATTTTCTCCCGGCCAAGCTGATCCAAACTTGATTTTGAGTAGTTCTGCCTGTTTTTCAATAATGGAACATCCTTCCTTTATATCTTCGGTAATTACATTACCACCAAATGGAATTACTGCGGTATGTCGTATAATTCCATCTTTAAAAATTGCCAAATCGGTGGTACCTCCACCTATATCTATTAAAGCCACTCCGGCTTCTTTTTCTTCCTGACTTAACACTGCTGAAGCAGATGCTAAGGGCTCTAGGGTAATATCTGCCAATGCTAAGCCTGCGCTTTTTACACAGCGTCCGATATTACGTATCGACGATACCTGCCCTACTACCACGTGAAAGTTAGCCTCAAGACGCCCTCCGTACATACCAATAGGCTCCTTTATATCGGGTTGGCTATCTACTTTGTACTCCTGTGGTAACACGTGAATTATTTCTTCACCGGGAAGCATCACTAATTTGTGTACTTGTCCGACGAGGTTTTCGATATCTGTATCGTCAATAACCACGTCCGATTTTTCACGAGTGATATAATCACTGTGGTGCAAACTGCGTATGTGTTGACCGGCAATACCTACTACGACATCATCAATCATTTTACCTGAAACACTCTGCGCTTCATCCACTGCCTGTTGTATGGACTGAATCGTTTGAGTAATGTTGTTCACAACTCCTCGTTTAACCCCTAAACTTTTAGCTTTACCAATACCTAAAACTTCAAGTTTTCCATATTCGTTTTTTCGACCGATCATGGCAACAATCTTTGTTGTACCAATATCTAATCCAACTGCTAATTTATTGTTCTCCATCTTGAGACTGTTTTGTGCACACAACCTGGTTGTGATACTTTAGGTTAATACTTTTGTACTTTCTTATCGATCCATCAACAAGTGTTTTGTTATAAAATGCTTTCAGTTTTTTCAATTTCAACTGCGCATTCGCTAGCCCACCAAAAACTATTTTATAACTCCCGGTACGCACTCCAAAAACATAATCGTTTTGGGCGTTCTTGTCAATTGCAACAACTTCTTTAGCAAAAAAGTCGTCACTCGATATAATAGTAATTAGTTGTATTAGTTCTTTGATTTCCTCAACATTCCCCACTCCCGAAACCAATGGTACTCGAGCCGAATGGTTTATTGATAAAGGAATTTCTACTCCGTGTTTATCAATGTAATAAGGCTCTTCCTTATCGACAATACGAGCGATGGGCGTTCGTTGTTTGATAAAGGTTTTCAACACCCCATTGATGGTTAGAAACACAGTAGCATTTTCTACGTATGGGCTTGCTGAAACATTCGTTTCAAGAAGGTGTAAATCTACTACACTTTTCGGTTGGTTTTCAACAAATTTTGAATTTTGTATTAACATTTTATCCACCGAACTGTGTGTCAAGAAGTTATTACTCCCTCCTGCAAATTCTATCACCGGTCTCTTTATCTTTTTTGCCCCATTACGCTTTCCTGTAAATCCGTACAAAAAGAACAAGAATCCAACCAATACTACAAACGCTATGTATACTAATAGTCTTTTCACTGTGTGCTACTACATTTGTGTTTTAATGCTTCTTTTACTTCATTTACTAATAAACCAATATCTCCTGCTCCAATCATAACAATAACTGAAGCGGTCGTTTCTTTTACTGTTGTAAGCACTTCGCTCTTTTGAAGCAATTGCTTGTTTTCCAACGCTATTTTCTCTAACAACCATTCCGAGGTAATTCCTGGAATTGGCAATTCTCTCGCTGGATATATATCTAATAAATACAATTCATCAAACCCAGCCAATGCTCGTGCGAAATCATCGGCAAAATCACGTGTTCTACTGAACAGATGCGGCTGAAAAATTGCCATGACTTTCTTTTCCGGATACAATTCTCTGACTGCCTGTACCACCGCTTGAATTTCTGTTGGGTGGTGGGCATAATCATCGATTAACGTCATTGCCTCCGATTGGATTTTATACGAAAATCGTCGGTGCACCCCTTTAAAACTCTCTAACTGTGCTTTGATTACTTCACTGTCAACTCCGTAAACATCGGCCATAGCCAGTGCTGCTAAAGCATTCATCAAGTTGTGCTTTCCGGGTAACCCAAACTGCAATCCTTTTAACTGCTTTGTAGGCGTTGTCACATCAAATACGTACTTCGCTCCTTCTATACGAACATCATGAGCTCGATAATCAGCAGGTTCGTCTACGGCATAGGTTAACCCTTTTAAGGGCAGTCCTTTTGCTACCAACAAGGTATCACTAACCGAATTGGCAAAATCTGTAAAGGAACTCTCCAATGCAGCAGCCTCTCCGTAGATATCCAAATGGTCAGCATCCATCGATGTCACACAAGCGATGTTAGGTGCTAGATGCAAAAACGAACGATCAAACTCATCGGCCTCCACCACACTAATATCTTCTTTACCTAAAATTAAATTAGACTGGTAATTTTCGGTAATTCCACCTAAAAAGGCAGTCGCTCCTACAGGTTGCATCAAATGTCCTAAAATTGCAGAAGTCGTGGTTTTCCCATGAGTTCCTGCTACTCCAAAACAAAATGTTTCCTTGGTAATGAGCCCTAAAACCTCAGCGCGTTTCAAAACGGTAAAATGGTTGTCACGAAAATAATTAAGTTCTGTATGTGTTTTCGGAACGGCAGGTGTGTATACCACCAAAGTACTATCGCTAGATAAAAACTCAATTGGAATTTCTGATACGGCATCTTTGTAATGCACCTCTACTCCGAGGTCACTCAAGGATTCCGTTATCGGGGAAGCTGTTTTATCATATCCCGCTACGCGTTTTCCATTGGCCACAAAATACCTAGCTAAGGCACTCATTCCAATACCTCCAACTCCTATAAAAAATACATTATGTATCGCTTGTAACTTCATTAACTACCTTTCTACGGCTTTTAACTAATTATTTTTATCACTTGATTGACAATATCATTTGTCGCGTTGGGCAATGCCAACATCTTTATATTTTCGCTCAAACTTTCCTGCTTCCCCTTGTCTTTTAACAAGGTTTCCACCACAATTGGAAATGTTTGCAATTCACGCTCTTTCAACAAAATGGCACCGTGCTTATCTACAATAGCTTTGGCGTTCTTTGTTTGGTGATCCTCCGCCACATTAGGTGAAGGAATAAATATCGTCGGTTTCCCTACAATACACAGTTCAGAAACCGAGCTTGCACCTGCACGAGAAACAATAAAATCGGCTGCGGCATATGCCAAATCCATTCGATTTAAAAAGGCGTGTACTTGTACCCCTTCTCGCTCGTTGTATTTTTTGTATTGCTCGTAATACAATTTACCACACTGCCATATAACTTGAACATCCTGGGCAGCAAAAAAATCCAACTGCTCTTCTATCAATTCATTGATTCTTCGAGCTCCTAAACTTCCTCCTAAAACCAATAGTGTTTTTCGTTCGGTATCCAATTCAAAAAAGGCCTTTCCTTCTTCTGTTTTGGTGTGTATAAACAAGAGATCCTGTCGAACGGGATTTCCTGTTTTCACTAGTTTTTCTTCCGGAAAAAAACGTTCTAGATGATCGTATGCCACACATACTTTACTCGCCTTTTTCCCTACCAGCTTATTGGTAATTCCGGGATACGAGTTTTGCTCCTGCACTAAGGTTGGAATTCCCTTTCTATTCGCCATCATCAAGGTAGGTCCGCTCGCAAAGCCACCAGTACCTATCACTACATTCGGTTTGAACTTTTTAACAATCCTCCCTGCCTTCCACAAACTACTCAACAACTTAAAAGGAAAACTCAAGTTCTTCGCTGTAAGCTTGCGTTGAATTCCAGATATCCACAATCCTTTAATTTCATAACCTGCTTGAGGAACCTTCTCCATTTCCATTTTATCTTTGGCCCCTACAAACAAAATAGCGGCCTCAGGGTAGCGCAGCTTTATCTCGTTCGCAATAGCAATTGCCGGATAAATATGCCCTCCTGTTCCTCCTCCACTAATAATGACTCTTAACGATTTCTGCATGTCCAAAAATTAATTTCCATTTCTTTTACTACACGATTCAATTTAAATGGTTTCGTGTAAAATATCCAGGGGATTATCATCCAAGATCGTCTCCTCTGTTTCATCTTTTGATCCGCTCACGCTCAGGATGATCCCGAGTGCAAAACAAGTCATCCAAATCGAGGTACCTCCACTACTTATCAAGGGTAGTGTTTGTCCTGTCACTGGTAATATATTCACTGCAACAGCCATGTTAATTATCGCCTGAAATACAATGGGAATTCCAACCCCTATAACCATGAGTGTTCCAAAAATAGTCGTCGCTTTTTTAGCGGTGACTAATATTCTAAACAAGAGTAGGAAGTACATAAAAACGACAATTCCTCCTCCTAATAATCCGTATTCTTCTACGATAATTGCATAGATAAAATCGGAAGACGACTGGGGTAAGAAATTTTTCTGTACACCTTTTCCTCCTCCTTTACCCAACGGACCTCCCGTTGCAATAGCTATTTTCGCCTTCTGTACTTGATAATTCTCCGTTCCTCCTTCTTTCGAAAAGTTTTCCAATCTACTCAACCAAGTATCAACACGGTTGGGCATTGCATCAGGAAAAGCTTTTGCTACCAGAATAAAAAACAGCAACGAGAACAATCCAATACTTAAAATATACCCGATGTATTTTAACGGGTAACCTCCTATAAAGGTCAACAACAAAATCATGGTAAATACAATCGCTGTTGTTGAAAAATTCGCCGGTAACACCAACATTAAAATAATGCCTACTGGTAACCATAGCTGAATCAAACTATCTTTAAACTCTATCCGTTTCTCTTTGTTCTTTGCCAAGTACCTCGCTACGTATACCATAAGCACAACCCCTGCCAAAGTAGAAGTTTGAAACCCTATTCCTACAAATGGAATCCGTATCCATCTACTCGCATTGGCTCCACCAATGGTCGTTCCTTGCGCCAAAGTAACTACGAGCAACAATACCACAACAGGCAGCATGAGTACGGCTCCTCCACTAAAATATCGATAGGGGATTTTATGCACTCCGTAAATGATGGCAAAACCTGTAATCAAGAGCACTATGTGCTTTAACAGGTGCCCAATAGTCGACCCTTTCCCCACTACATATACCAAATTGGTACTTGCACTGTATACGGGCATAAATGAAAATATTGCCAATGCTGCCACAATGGCCCAAATAGCTCTATCTCCTTTGATATGTTGAAAAATCGACTTCATCTATTCCTATAATCGTCTTTTATAAATTTCGAACCGCGTTTTTAAACTTGGTTCCTCTGTCTTCGTAGCTCTTAAATAAATCGAAACTAGCACAAGCAGGTGATAACAATACGGTATCGCCTTTTTCCGCTAATTTATACGCTACTTTGACAGCTTCTTCAGCTCCAGCAGTTTCAATTAACTCATCGACTACGTTCTCAAACGTGTCAATAATTTTAGTATTGTCGATTCCTAAACAAACAATCGCCTTCACCTTTTCACGTACCAGTGGAAGCAAATCGGTATAATCATTTCCTTTATCAACTCCACCTACGATCCAGATAGTCGGAGCATCCATACATTCGAGTGCGTAAAACGCAGCATTGACATTGGTTGCCTTACTATCATTAATGAACTGTACTCCATTGGTTCTCTGAACGCTTTCCAAACGGTGTTCTACTCCTTCAAACCCTGATAAGCTCTCAGCAATAGAGGCTTTTCTCGCTTTTAATAATCTCGCTGCCATCGCTGCTGCCATTGCGTTTTTAGTGTTGTGTTTTCCCTGTAATTTTAACTCTGAAACTTTCATTAGCTCTTCCTTGGCAAATAAATTTAACTGTATCGTATTGTCTTTAATAAAAGCACCATACTCCAGTTCTTCACCCAAAGAAAATGGAACCAATGTTGCCTCTGTTTCAATTGAATTAACAGCTCGCACTAATACCTCATCGTCCGCATCGTATAGTAGAAAATCAGCTGCTGTCTGATTCTCTGTAATTCTCAGTTTAGAGGCGATATAGTTCTCAAACTTATACTCATACCTATCGAGATGATCAGGAGTTATATTCGTAATTACAGCAATATGCGGACTGAACTCCTCTATGCCATCGAGTTGAAAACTACTCAACTCTAACACGTAATTATCTACCTGTTCGTTTGCCACTTGTTTAGCAAAACTATCTCCTATGTTCCCAGCTAAACCTACCTTAAATCCTGCGTTTTTCAACACGTGGTGGGTTAGCATGCTCGTCGTTGTTTTTCCATTGGACCCCGTTATTCCTACAATGGTCGCATCGGTATATTTCGAAGCGAATTCAATTTCAGAAACTACGGGAATACCCTGTTCTTTTATCTTTTGTACCAGTGGCACGCGGTCTGGAATTCCAGGACTCTTCATCACCACATCGGCTTTTAAAATTTCCTCTTCTGTATGTCTTCCTTCTTCGAAAGTTACCGAGAGATCTTGTAACACTCGTTTGTATTTATCGACAATCTCTCCTCGATCTGACACAAACACCTCAAAGCCTTTTTGCTTTCCTAAAATCGCTGTTCCTACACCGCTTTCTCCACCACCTAACACAACCAATCTCTTCATTATCTCAATTTTAGCGTTACTACAGTAAACACTGCTAATAATATTCCTACTATCCAAAATCTGGTAACGATTTTACTTTCGTGATACCCTAATTTTTGATAGTGATGGTGCAGCGGCGACATTTTAAAAATTCGCCTTCCTTCACCGTATTTTTTCTTTGTGTACTTGAAATACGAAACCTGTAACATCACTGATAAGTTCTCCGCCACAAAAATTCCTGCAAGTACTGGTAATAATAATTCTTTTCGTATCGCAATTGCTATAACGGCAATTACTCCTCCTATGGTTAAACTCCCCGTATCTCCCATAAACACTTGAGCCGGGTAGGTATTGTACCACAAAAATCCGATGAGTGCCCCGGCAAAGGCAAAAATAAACACCGTCATTTCTCCCGAATTAGGGATGTACATCACGTCTAAATAATCAGCAAAAATGATATTTCCTGAAACCCAAGCAAAAATGGCTAAGGCAACTACCATAATCGCCGATGATCCTGCAGCTAAACCGTCAATACCATCGGTCAAATTAGCTCCGTTAGATACCGCCGTTACGAGGAATACAGAAATAAAGATGAACACTATCCATCCGTAATCTCTAAAGTTCTCCCCTAAAAAGCTCAACGCTTTTGCGTAATCTAGTTCGTTATCTTTTAGAAAAGGAACCGTCGTTTTAATCGACTTATGTGCTTCTCCGAAAACTTGTTTTTTCCCATTTGCTTGCACTACCTGCTGTGCTACCGGTAGCTGCTCTTTAATGGTGACATCTTGATGGAAGTACAGCATGGCTCCTACAATGATTCCTAAACCAACCTGTCCTAAAACTTTAAACTTCCCTTTTAATCCCTGTTTGTCCTTTTTAAAGACTTTAATATAATCGTCTGTAAAGCCGATAACTCCCATCCACAGGGTAGTTATCAATAATAATATGATGTATATATTTTCTAGCTTTGCCAATAACAGTACAGGCACTAAGGTTCCTAAAATTATAATGAGTCCTCCCATGGTAGGAGTTCCCGCTTTTTCATTCTGACCTTCCAACCCCAAATCACGGATGGTTTCACCTACTTGCTGTCTTCTTAGAAAGTCAATGATTCGCTTTCCAAAAATCATGGTGATTAACAAAGACAAAATAAATGCCGCCGCCGCTCTAAAAGTGATGAACTGGAACACACTTGCTCCTGTCAAATTAAATTCCTTCTCTAAATATTGAAACAAATAATACAGCATCTATCCTTATCCTTTTAATTGTTTAAAACACATTACTACTTCCTCCATATCGTCAAAATGCTGGCGTTCTCCTTGAATTTCTTGATATGTTTCATGCCCCTTTCCTGCAATTAGTATGATGTCGCCGGGTTTTGCAAGCTTACAAGCCGTTTTAATGGCTTGTCTTCTATCGAGTATGGTCAGCGTTTTTGCATAGTACTCTTCAGGTACTCCCGCCTCCATTTCGTCTAGAATTGTTTGCGGATTCTCCGTTCGAGGATTGTCAGCCGTAAAAATAGCCTGCGAACTTAACTGAGCCGCTATTTGAGCCATTTTGGGTCGCTTGGTTTTATCTCGATCTCCTCCGCATCCTACAACAGTCATCACCTGTTCTTTTCCAGTTCGGATATCATTAATAGTCTGCAATACATTTTTGAGCGCATCAGGTGTATGTGCATAATCGACAATTGCAGTCACCCCTTCAGGAGAAACTGTATATTGAAATCTACCGCTCACACTTTCCAATTCACTTAGCAAACGCAATACTTCAAACGAATCCATACCAAGCTCCACAGCAACTGCGTAAATGGCTAGTACATTATAAGCGTTAAAGCTTCCGATTAACTTAATCCACAGTTCCACATTATTCACGGTCAACAAACTTCCAGAAAAACTCTTCTCGAGCACTTTCCCTTTGTAGTCCGCCAATGATTTTAATGCATAACTCAGCTTTTTAGCTTTGGTATTTTGCAACATGATGTTTCCGTTCTTATCATCGCTGTTGACCAAGGCAAATGCCTTTTTAGACAAACCGTCAAAGAAGGCCTTTTTAACATCTCTGTAGGCTGCGAACGTGTTGTGATAATCCAAATGATCGTGTGACAAATTGGTAAAAACACCACCATCAAACTCCAAAGCCTCTGTTCTACACTGATGAATTCCATGCGAACTCACCTCCATAAAACAATGAGTAACACCGGCATCTACCATGGTTCGCATATAGTGATTGATACTCACAGAATCCGGTGTTGTATGGGTTGCCGGAAACTCTTCAGTTCCGACCATTACTCTTACTGTTGACAACAATCCAACTTTATAACCCGCATTGACAAACAACTGATACAACAGCGATGCCACGGTTGTTTTTCCATTGGTCCCAGTAACCCCTACCAAGGTAAGTTCTGCTGACGGATGGTTATAAAAATTTGCTGCAATGACCGCTAAAGCACGACTTGCATTGCCCACCTTTACATAAGTAACTCCTTGAACTTGTTCTTCTGGTAACTGCTCACAAACCACTGCACGAGCACCTGACGCTATAGCTTTTGCTATAAAATCGTGCCCATCCACTGCCACACCTCGCTGTGCGACAAATAAAGTCCCTGCTTTTACCAAACGACTGTCAAAGCAGATAGCCTCTACCGGTACATTACTGTCACCAACAACAGAATGTACATCAACTTTCTCTAATATATCTTTTACCTGCTTCAATCTGCTAGCTTTAAATAAATCGTCGTTCCTTTCTTCAATTTTATACCGTTCTCCACGGATTGTTCTTTCACTCTGCCCATGCCAGAAAACTTCACTTTCATTCCCATATTCTCGAGAAGAGCAATGGCATCCATACCGCTCATTCCAATGACATTAGGCATTATTGTTTTGTACTTACTCAGTTTCTTATAATACTTCTGATAGTCTTTTTCTAAGCCTGCATAAGAAATAGTATCATTCACCAACTGATTATCAATTGGAGTGGATGTATAAATCTTGTGAGCTATCTCTTTAAAAACAGGAGCCGCTACTTTTGATCCGTAGTACCCTAAGGCCTTTTTAGGCTCATGAATAACAACGATGCACGAATATTTTGGGTTCTTTGCTGGAAAGAATCCGGCAAATGACGCCACGTATTTCGCACTTGAATAGTGCCCTGCTTGAATCAATTTCCCTTGTTCATCTCGCTTGGCTGGAATCCACTTTTTAGCTGTTCCCGTTTTACCTGCCATCGAGAAGTTCGGAGAATATATATTTTTAGCCGTTCCTTTTTTAACGGTATTTTCCATGATCTTCCTCACCTTATTCAAGGTTGTTTGCGAGGCAATCTTATCGCTGAGTACAACAGTACCAAAACTCTTATCCACTTTGTTACCCGTACGCAATTCTTTTACGAAATACGGCTTAACTAGTTTGCCATCATTGGCAACAGCATTGTAAAAAGCTAGGGTTTGCAAAGGAGTCAATGAAACTCCATACCCCCAAGCCATCCACTCTAACGAAATCGGGTGCCAACTCTTTTCAGAAGGGTTCGGGATATACGGTTTACCTTCTCCCTTAATTTTAACCCCAGTTAACTGATCGAGTCCAAACTTTTTAATTCTGTTTGTAAACTTTTTAGGCTTGCGATCGTAATACTTTCGAATCGTTTTTACAATTCCGACATTGGAAGACACCTCAAAAACTCGTGCTAATGAAATTTTCCCATGCCCACCTGGCTTACTATCTTCAACCTTTCGGTTATTGATAAATATCTTCCCTTTCTCGCAGTCTACAATGGCAGAAGTATCGATCACTCGATCTTCTAAAGCCACCATTAAACTTGCCAGCTTAAACGTAGATCCAGGCTCATGACTTTCCCAAACCGCATAATTTCTCTTTTCGTAATAGGTTCCTTTAGAGGTGCGTCCTAGGTTAGAAATGGCTCTAATTTTACCCGTTTTCACCTCCATCACTACAGCACAACCGTGTTCTGCATTAAATTTCTCCAATTGCTTTAACAACGCATGATGGGTAATATCCTGGACATTTACATCTATCGTGGTAATCACATCATGACCATCAACAGGTTCTTTTTCGTTCCCATCGTTAATAGGTTTCCACTGCCCCTTGGCAATCTTCTCCTTTAACCTCCAACCATTTTCACCTTGCATAAAACTAGCAAAGGCCCCTTCTATACCGGCACCTCCTCTATAATCATCATACCCAATAGTACGCTCTGCAATCTTACCAATAGGATGCACTCGCACTGTTTGCTGTTCAGCGATGAAGCCTCCCTTAAACATTCCTAAATTAAATATCGGAAAGGTCTTCATTTTAGCGTAATCATTATACCCTACGTTTCGAGCGATGAGTAAATAACGATTTTTACGTTGCTGCGCCTGACGAAGCTTATTCTGATAATAACTAGAAGGCTTCCCTAACATATTCGAAAGCGAATCTGATAGCGCTCGGATATTTTTCTCGAATATCGATTGCTTTACGGTAACCACATCCATTCGGATGGTGAATTTAGACATTGACGTCGCCAATAAATTCCCATCCGCCGCATAGACATTCCCTCTATTTGCAAATATTGTATCGTTTTTAACGGTATTCTGTTTAGCTAATCGTCTATACTTATCTCCTTCTATATATTGGAGGTTGATGATCCTAAATACAATAACTACCAAAAAAAGCGTCATTAAAACAACTACTACATAGAGCTTATTTAATATGCTTTTTTTTATTACCATTAATATTATTAGTCTTTATTTATTGTTACTTTAATTTTCTTCGGTGGCTTTTCCAAAGGATTCAATCCTTTCCCTTTTACTTTTTTACGAATACTACTCTCCAACTTCATTCTCATTAATATGGTACTCGTATCTACGTACTCTGCACGCAAACGCCTCTTTTCTTTATTCAGCTCTCCGAGCTTCATCACCTTGGCATCTACACTGTGTGCACTAGAAATCATTACCAGCAACAACGCTACGACAAAGATTAACATACGCCAATTTTTAAAAGCGCTGTCATCCGTTAAGAAACCTCCTCTTAAAACATCGTATATCCCACCTTTCAACTTCGTCATGGTCGTTACTTTAATGTTGCAATACGCAACTTTGCACTCCTAGCTCTATTATTTTCTTTAATCTCTTCTTTAGTAGGAATAATCATTTTCCCCACTTTCTTTAGAGGCTCATTGGTATTCCCGTAAAAATCTTTTTCTGGCTCTCCACTAAACAGGCCCGTACGGATAAAACGCTTCACCAACCTATCTTCCAAGGAATGATAAGAGATCACACTAAGGCGTCCATCTTCATTCAACAAGTCAGGGATCTGCATTAAAAACTCTTTTAACACTTCCAACTCTTGGTTGACCTCGATGCGCACTGCTTGATAAATTTGCGCCAGGATTTTATGTTCCTTCGCTTTCGGCAAAAAGCGCTGTAATACTTCTTTCAACTGAAAACTCGTTTCAATACGACGTTCCGATCGAGCTTCTACAATTGCCTTCGCCAACGCTCTAGCATTCCTCAACTCACCGTACAAAAACAAGACATCTGCCAATTGCTTTTCTTCGTAATCGTTTACGACCACTTTTGCAGACAATTGCGACTTTTGATCCATTCTCATATCCAAGTCTGCATCAAAACGCGTTGAAAACCCACGCTCAGCAGCATCAAACTGATGTGATGAAACTCCGAGATCTCCCAAAACGCCATCTACTTTCTTCACTCCATAAAACCTCAAAAACCTCGAAATAAAACGAAAATTTTCTCCGATCAACACAAACCGTGGATCCTCTATTTTATTTTGTTGCGCATCCGGATCTTGATCAAACGCAAATAGGCGCCCATTAGGCCCCAATCTACTCAAGATTTCTCTTGAATGCCCACCTCCTCCAAAGGTCACATCAACATACACTCCATCTTCCTTAATTGCTAAGGCATCCACACTTTCCTTTAATAAAACCGGGCTATGATAATTCATCCAAATCTATATTTCCCATTACTTCTTCTGCCAAATCAGCAAAATCAACAACAGCATCATCAATTACTTGTTCGTAAGCGTCTTTATCCCAAATTTCTATAATGTTTACTGCCGACGACAATACGAGTTCCTTCGTCAACCCTGCAAACTGACAGAGATCCTTAGCAACCAACATCCTTCCGTTAGCATCCACTTCAACCACTTTTACACCAGCGGTGAATCGTCGGATAAAATCGTTATTCTTTTTAACAAATCGATTTAATTTATTCAACTTGGCCATCACCAAATCCCACTCTTGTTTTGGATAGACCTCTAAACAACGCTGAAAAACAGAACGTTTCACTACAAAACCTTCTTGCAATACTGGGGCCAACTGCTTTTTGAACGCTGCTGGCATCATTAATCTGCCTTTCGCATCCATCTTACACTCATATGTCCCAATAAGACTTATCACGTTCCAAATCGATAGTTTGCATCAAAAATATAAAAAAAATACCACAATTTCCCACTTTAAACCACATTGTTAATAATTTTTACACCACCCCATAATTAACTATAAATCAACAGCTTCTCAACAAAATTCAGAAGGCAGATAATTAAAATGAAAAAGTCCTAAAAAAAAACTACATTTGTCGTTAAGTCAAATCAAACTTTTTATGACTGAATATTTAAAGAAAGAAGGCAAATTTACATACGCAGAAGCAGGAGAAGGAAAACCAATCATCGTACTACACGGACTCATGGGTGCATTGAGTAATTTTGACGCAACTTTTCAATATTTTTCAGAAAAAGGATACAAAGTATTCATACCTGAACTCCCCTTATATACCCTACCATTACTAAAGACTAATGTAAAAAATCTCGCAAATTTCTTACATGAGTTCATCGCCTATAAAAACCTGAAAGACGTTATTTTATTGGGGAACTCACTCGGTGGGCACATCGCTTTGTACTACATCAAGCAATATCCTGAAGAGGCTGCTGCTTTAGTACTTACTGGAAGTTCAGGACTGTATGAAAACTCTATGGGAAATAATTATCCGCGTAGAGGAGATAAAGATTTTGTACGCAATAAAACGAGGGATGTATTTTACGACCCGAATATAGCTACTGACGAATTAGTGGATCAAGTATACGAAGTCATCAACGATCGTAACTCGTTGGTGCGCACCTTGGCCATAGCCAAAAGTGCCGTTCGTCATAATATGGCTAATGACTTACCTAACCTCAAACAGCCTACCTGCCTCATTTGGGGGAAACAGGATACCGTAACCCCACCGGAGGTTGCTGAAGATTTCCACAAGCTACTTCCAGACTCAGATTTGTTTTGGATTGACAAATGTGGTCATGCGGCAATGATGGAAACTCCTGAGGAGTTTAATGAAATTCTTGAAAACTGGTTTAAGTCTCGAAATATTTAAGTATGAAAATCAAAACGGCAGAATTTGTAATAAGTAATACAAATGTAACCAAGTGCCCAAAAGAGCGTCTTCCTGAATACGCTTTTATCGGTCGTTCTAATGTTGGTAAATCATCATTAATCAACATGTTGATGGAACGAAAAGACTTGGCTAAAATATCAGGGAAACCAGGAAAAACGCAGCTGATTAATCATTTTAAAATTAATAATGAATGGTTTTTGGTTGACTTACCAGGGTACGGATACGCAAAGGTTTCCAAAAAGAAAAGAGCCAAATTCCAATCGTTTATTGAAAATTATTTTCGTGAACGCGAGCAATTGGTTTGTACTTTTGTTTTGGTTGATTCAAGGCATGATCCTCAAAAAATAGATTTAGAATTTATGCAGTTTCTCGGTGAAAATCGCATTCCTTTTGGAATCGTATTTACCAAAGCTGATAAGCTAGGAAGTTCTAAACTGAACAAACAAATTACCTCTTACAAGAAGAAATTATTGAACTATTGGGAATCACTTCCGATGACTTTCATAACGTCTTCTTCAAGTGGTTTTGGAAGAACTGAGTTTTTAAAATTCATCGAAGAAGTAAACGAAGACGTCGCTTCTGATTTTAAATAAAATGCATACTACTCCGCAAAATTTACAGGTACTTTTTGAAGACAACCACTTGCTTATCGTCAATAAGCGCGCTGGAGATATCACCCAAGGAGATAAAACGGGAGACCTTCCGCTAAGCGATATTATCAAGAGTTATATCAAGGAGAAATACCAAAAACCAGGGAATGTGTTTTTAGGTACCGTACACCGCTTAGACCGACCTACCTCTGGAGTGGTAATTTACGCTCGTACGTCAAAGGCTTTGGAACGACTCAATAAAATGCTTCGCGAGAAGGAAATCAAAAAGACCTATTGGGCAGTCGTTAAAAAGGGGAAAATTCCAGCAAAGGCTACCCTCGAACACTACCTGAAAAAAAATCCTAAAAACAATAAGTCTTACGCTCATAAAAAAGAAGTTCCTGGGAGTAAAAAAGCCGTATTACATTACGAAACGCTAAAAAACCTATCGAACTATACCCTTTTGGAGGTAGATTTAGAAACAGGTCGTCACCATCAGATACGCGTTCAATTATCGTCGTTAGGAACCCCAATTAAAGGAGATTTAAAATACGGTGCTGCACGCAGTAATAAAAACGGAAGTATTCATTTACACGCTCGAAAGATCGCATTTACGCACCCAGTAAGTAAAGAACTCATTTCCATTACCGCTCCATTACCTGAAGATCCAGTTTGGGAAGCCTGCTTATAATTTCGTATATTGAGGGAAATTTAATCCCATGAAGGCTTTAAAATTCCTTGCTTTTCTCATATTACCACTCACGGTATCCATTTCTTTTACGCAACGAGGACTGTGGGTTTACCTGCCGTTAGTCGTCTTTTTTGTACTCGTTCCACTCATGGAATTCCTGTTCAAACCTGACAAATCTAACTTTGATACAACGCAAGAAGCCAAGGAAAAGGAAAACCCTATTTACACATGGATACTCTACCTCACCGTTCCTGTTCAACTGCTCTATCTCTATTGGTTTGTCCTGAGCATTCAGGAGCCTGGCTTGAGCAGTTCCGAGTTTGTCGGACGCATTTTCGCTATGGGTTTGATGTGTGGAGTCATCGGTATTAATGTCGGACACGAACTAGGACATCGCAACAATCGCTTTGACGAATTTCTAGGAGAAATCCTCCTTTTAAGTTCACTAAACACACATTTTCTTCCCTACCACAATGCCGGACATCATTTGAATGTGGCAACCCCGAAGGATGCTGCAACCGCTCGACGAGGAGAAGTCGTGTATTTATTTTGGTTTCGCTCTCACTTTCAAAGCTATTGGCAAGCGTGGCAAGCTGAAAACAAACGGCTCGTAGCTTCAGGGCGACCTGCCTTTCATTGGCAAAACAGAATGCTGATTTATACGCTTTGTAATGTTGTACTGTTAGGACTGATTTTTTATTTCTTGGGAACTACGGTGCTCTTCGCATTTGTAGCTGCTTCCATTGTGGGAATATTACTGCTCGAAACAGTAAATTACATAGAACATTACGGACTCTTGAGAAAGCAAAACAGTCGCGGTCGTTACGAACGTGTCAAAAGAACACATTCTTGGAATTCTGACCACGTTATAGGCAAGCTTATGCTGTTCAACCTATCTCGTCATTCCGACCATCATTACAACGGTAGTAAGCATTATCAACTATTAAAAACCCTACCAGAGAGCCCACAAATGCCAACTGGATACCCAGGTATGATGCTCTTGGCTTTATTTCCCCCACTCTGGTTTAACTTAATGAATAAAAAACTTCGCGAATTAAACTAATTTATGAATATCCCTGAACTACTGCTAGCACAAAAGGCCTTTTTTGCCAGTCAAACAACGAAGGATTTATCTTTCAGAAAATCCTCTTTACAACGCCTACAGGCAGAACTTGTAAAAAGAGAAAATGACATTGTCGCTGCACTACATCAAGACTTTAAAAAATCGGCGTATGAAGCTGTGATGACAGAAACCAGTATTGTACTCTCTGAATTAAAGCTAGCCATCAAAAATTTGGGTAGCTGGAGTAAACCCAAACGCGTACGTCCTTCTATTTTAAATTTTCCATCATCGGCAAAAATATACAAGGAACCTTATGGCAATACGCTTATCATTGCTCCTTGGAACTACCCTTACCAATTAGCCATAGCTCCTGTAATTGGAGCTGTCGCAGCAGGAAATACAGTGGTGCTTAAACCGAGTGAACTCACTCCTAATACCAGTGCGCTCATCAAGAGCATTATTGAAAACGTTTTTGATTCACGCCATGTTGCCGTGGTAGAAGGTGGCATTCCTGAAACACAAGAATTATTGGCACAACGCTGGGACTATTTATTCTTTACAGGAAGTGTTCCTGTTGGAAAAATTGTTGCCAAAGCTGCAGCCGAACACCTCACTCCGGTTACGCTTGAGTTGGGTGGTAAAAGCCCTTGTATTGTCGACGATAGCGCCTCTATTGACCTAGCCGCAAAACGCATTGTTTGGGGGAAGTTCATCAACGGAGGCCAAACCTGTATTGCTCCCGATTACTTGCTTATTCACCCGAGTGTGAAAGACGCTTTCGTGGAAGCTTTCAAAAAAGAAGTTGCCAAAGCTTACGGAGAGAATCCTGAAAATTCAGAGGACTTTCCGAGAATTGTCAATACCAAAAATTTCGATCGATTGACAAAAATGCTCGAAAATGAAACTTGCTTGATCGGTGGCACTAGCAACCGAGAAGATTGCTATATTGCTCCAACCCTCATCGATGAACCTTCACTAGATAGTGAAGTGATGAAAGGAGAAATTTTTGGCCCTATATTACCCTTAGTAACCTTTCATTCAGAACAAGACCTCGAACGAATTATAGGTACTTACGACAAGCCTTTAGCACTCTACGTATTTACAGGAAAAAAAGCCTTTGCGAAACGCATCATCCAACGATACTCTTTTGGAGGAGGAACTATCAATGACACTACTGTTCACTTTGCCAACCATAGACTTCCCTTTGGAGGCGTTGGTGAAAGCGGTATTGGAGGATACCACGGAAAGCAAAGTTTTGATACTTTCAGTCATCACAAAGGTGTTGTAAGTCGCGGTACTTGGTTGGATATTCCCACTCGATACGCTCCTTATAAAGGCAAACTAAAACAACTCAAAACCTTAATGAAATTTGGCTAATCGCCTTGAACCTCTCCCTATGAATACAAAAACAGTAAGTGAAGCGATCGATTACCGACGATCGGTTCGCGTATATGACCCTGAAAAAAAACTGGATACAGCTGTAGTGAAACGCTGTATTGCACAAGCGAGTTTAGCTCCGAACAGCAGTAATATGCAATTATGGGAATTTTACCACGTAAGCTCGCCAGAACTCATAGCTCAATTGGCTCCATTGTGTTTTAATCAGAACGCAGCAAGAACCGCTCAACAACTTGTCGTTTTTGTCGTAAGAAAAGATCTCTGGAGAAAAAGAGCTAAGGCGAACCTAGCATATATGGATCGCGTATTCGGAACAAATACTCCAAAAGAACAGCAGAGCTCAAGAGAAAAAGTTGCGCGAAACTACTACGGCAAACTCATTCCGTTTACCTACAGTGACTTTTTTGGAATTTGGGGTTGGATAAAATATCTCATCGTTTCTATTGTGGGCTTGTTTAAACCCATGTATCGTGAAGTTCGCTCCAGCGATATGCGTGTCGTAGCCCATAAAACCTGTGGTTTAGCAGCACAAACCTTTATGCTGTCTATGGCTGCTGAAGGATATGATACCTGCCCAATGGAAGGTTCAGATACCAAAAGAGTAAAAAAATTACTTAAGATACCATCAAAAGCAGAAATTAATATGATCGTTTCTTGTGGTGTTCGTAAACCCGAAGGTGTTTATGGAGAACGCTTTCGAATTCCATTTGAAGAAGTATATCATCACATAAGCTAAAAAAAGGAGGTTTTAAAACCTCCTTTTTTTATTCTATCTTCCTGGACTGCATCGCAACTTTTTTGAAACCTCTTTAATTTTTACTTCATTTATCAACATGGGTACGAACTGTCCATTGACGTATTTCTCCGCCTGATTTCCGTAATACGGACTAAATAAATTTCCAGATTGCCCTGTTGGAATAATGGCTTTTGCTCCCTCGATATTCGAAAAATCAATAATCCTCCTAGTAGAAGGTCCAGCATGTACCTTGTAATATCCTGTACTATCAATTTTATAAATATGATTATTGATCACCTGATCACCACCACGAGACACAAAAGGTCCTACGTTAAATAAGCTTCTCAAAAGGCCTCCCGCCTTGCCAATAGCATGCTCGTGTTCAACACTCATTACGCGTTTCCACTTCCAATCTTCGACATTTTCTCCTAGTTGTGTCTTTAAAAAACTCACAGTTCTATTGAAAGCCGCCGTTACTATTGCTCGTTTCGTTTCTTTTTCTGGGGTTTTGATATCGTCCCACCAAACCGAATTTACTCTACGCACTTGTTGCGCCATTACCTTTTCTTCTAGGGGCGTATTTACAAAAACCTTGAACGCCGGTCCTAGTTCGTCTTTAAAAGTCCCACTGACAAACTCATACCACCATCGGTTGTAAATTACAGGCCCTACGGCTTCCAATTCAAATTTACCGTCCCAAGACTGCAACAATTCCAATGCCTTTAAAGCACTTGGACTCAAATGATCTCGCTCCGTACTCGTTATTAAATAGTTACTGATTTCTGGCGCCGTGGTCGACCTAATATCCGTGATCATGGTTTCCATATCCTCTTGGGTAATATCAGATTTCGACTCCAACAAGTGAACGATACGCTTTGCTCGGTCTTCAGGTAGGTAATACCCTGGATAAAGCATCCCAGCAATAGAATCTGGTTGATTATTTGCTGAATAGACATAATTCCATGGTGGATTTACCGCCTGAGGATTGCTATCAAAGTTCAGGTAAGAAACGATTTCATCCTTTCCTGTCTTCCCTTCTAAAAACACTTTTGTTTCTATACTGTCTCTGTATTTATAAAGTTTTCCAGCAGCAAACCAAGCGATGTTATCACTTGCATCTCCGTACATCATATTCAATCCTGGCGCGTGCAACTTAGCAGCTCCCCGTTTAAATCCTTCCAATGACTTTGCATGCGAAAGTTCATAAGCAACATCGAGTAATTGATTCTCTTCTTTGGTATAAATCCACTGCATCGCTACAGGACGAGTTGTATTTAGACCTTCTAAAACTTCGTTCATTAACGGTCCATGCCTGCTTATTCGCTGTTCAAAAACAACGTCTTCTGCTCCTTTTACTTTTATCTTCCTAGTTGCTATTTGGTATTTTTGATAACCGTTTTCCGTAGCGTATTTTGTGGAATCTGAAGGATGGTCTTCTTCGTAAAAAAAGTCGACATCATCGTTTTCAAACATCGTCAAACCATACGCGTAATTCCTATTATGTCCCAATAACGGAAAGGGTGTTAACGCTAAATTAAAGCCGTACATTTCATAATCAGGAGTTACGATATGCGATTGATACCACACTGCTGGCTGTGCATACCCAATATGAGGATCATTGGCAAAAATTACTTTCTTATTTGCCGTTTTATTGGGCCCTACTACCCATGAATTACTCCCTATAAAAGTAGGAATTGGCAGCGTTTCTAAAACTTGCTGGACTTCCGTAATCATGGAACCCTTTACATTTTGAACAGGTGCATTTTTTATCGCGGTCACATTACTTTCGGTTGCCTCCAGTAATTCTTCCAAATACGTAGCTCCCAGCTTTTCCTTGACTTCATTTAGTAATGGGTCTGTTTTGTGCGCCACGGCAAAGCTAAACGCCATATAACCGAAAACGTGATAAACATCTCGAATCGTATAGGGTTCTTTTTCTACCCCTAACATATGATACTCCAAGGGTGTTTTTCCGTTCTCAATAAACTCATTTACGCCTTTTAAGTAAGATTGCGTAAGCTTGTAGGCCTTTGATGTCGTATCTAGTTTTTGCAGTGCTTTTTCTGTAGCATCTTCAATACCCAAACCTTTAAAAAACCTATCTACTTTAAGTAACTTTTCACCAAACAGCTCCGATAATCTACCCGGTGCAATTCTTCTAATCAATTCCATTTGCCACAAGCGATCTTGCGCATGTACATATCCTAGTGTTTGGTAGGCATCGTACTGTGATTCGGCATAAATATGAGGTATTCCGTTATCATCAAAATATACATCCACTGGATTCTCCAATTCTTTAAGCTCCAATTGACCTTCATAAGAAGGGCTCGCATAGAACGAATAGATCCAAACTCCGATAATCAATAACAAAATTAGACCCAATACAAATAATAACAATCTTTTTAGTACGCGCATGATAGTAAATATTTCTATCAAAGATAACAGAATTAAGTCGTATTTTTGGACTGATAAAATTCATCAGAATGAAAAAAATTCACATGGTTGACTTACAAAGTCAATATCAACAAATAAAAGACGTAGTCGATACTTCTATTCAAGAAGTATTGAATTCATCTGCCTATATAAATGGACCTTATGTAAAAGAATTTCAGAAAGATCTAGAAGAATACTTAGGCGTTAAACACGTAATTCCATGTGCAAATGGTACAGATGCTCTTCAAATAGCAATGATGGGGTTGGGTTTGAAACCTGGAGACGAAGTCATCACTGTTGATTTCACCTTTGCTGCAACTGTTGAAGTAATTGGATTGTTAAATTTAACACCTGTACTAGTAGATGTTGAAGAAGATACTTTTAACATGTCTATTGATGCACTTAAAAACGCCATCACCCCTAAAACAAAAGCCATTGTACCTGTTCATTTGTTTGGACAATGTGCAAACATGGAGGCCATATTAGAAGTTGCTAAAGCACACAACTTATTTGTCATAGAAGACAACGCTCAAGCGATTGGTGCTGACTATACCTTTAGCAATGGACACACACAAAAATCAGGAAGTATAGGACACGTTGGAACCACTTCGTTCTTCCCTTCAAAAAACCTCGGTTGCTACGGTGATGGTGGTGCCATTTTTACAAATGATGACGAGTTAGCGCATACCTTAAGAGGTATGGTGAACCACGGAATGTACAAGCGTTATTACCACGATGTTGTTGGCGTTAATTCACGATTAGACAGCATACAAGCTGCAGTATTAAAAGCTAAATTACCACATTTAGATACGTATTGCGAAGCGAGAAGAAAAGCTGCAATGTATTACAGTGATGCATTTTTAGAGAACCCAAATATTCTTACACCAGTAATCAGTTCATTTAGCACGCACGTATTTCACCAATATACTTTGAGAATTACCAATGGTAAACGCGATGCCTTACATCAACATTTGTTAGATCAAGGGATTCCTAATGCCATTTACTACCCTGTACCGCTTCACGCTCAAAAAGCTTATATGGATGAGCGTTACAAGGAAGAAGACTTCGTAACTACCAATAAATTGGTTCAAGAAGTGATTTCCTTACCAATGCATACAGAACTCGACGAAGAGCAACTTGAGTTTATTTCTAGTACTATCAACTCATTCATCAACTAGTTATGAAAAACATACTTGTTACTGGAGGATTAGGATTTATTGGATCACATACTGTTGTAGAATTACAAGCATCTGGATACCGTGTAATCGTTGTTGACGACTTATCAAATTCAACGGTTGACGTCCTTGAAAACATTGAAAAAATCAGTGGGATCAAACCTGATTTCCATCAACTTGATTTGAGAAATAAAAGCGATGTTCAACAACTATTTGCTACTACTTCTATTGATGGTATCATTCATTTTGCCGCTTTTAAGGCAGTCGGTGAAAGTGTCCACAAGCCCTTAGAATACTATGAAAATAATATAGGAAGCTTAGTTTACATTTTGCAAGAAATGGTGAAACACAATATTAAAAATTTCATTTTTAGTTCTTCCTGTACTGTTTATGGACAAGCAGAAACCCTACCAATAACAGAGTTAGAAAAAACAAAACCCGCTCTATCTCCATACGGCAATACAAAACAAGTTGGCGAAGAGATCATTATCGATGCGTGTAATGCCCATCAATTGAATGCTATTTCATTGCGCTATTTTAACCCAATCGGAGCTCATGATTCTATTCATATAGGTGAACTTCCCTTAGGTGTTCCTCAGAATTTAATTCCGTATATCACCCAAACTGCGATAGGCCTGCGCGACGAGCTGTCTATTTTTGGTAATGATTACGACACAAAAGACGGAACTGCTGTTCGAGACTACATTCATGTGGTTGATTTAGCAAAGGCACATATTGCCGCTCTTACTCGATTAGTAAATAAGGAAAATACAGAAAATTACGAATACTATAACGTAGGAACAGGTACTGGATTATCCGTGCTAGAAATCGTGGAGTCATTTGAGCGTGTAACTGAACAAAAATTAAATTACACCATTGTAGAACGACGAAAAGGTGATGTTACCGCCGCATTTGCCGATAATACTATGGTTACCTCTAAACTTAAATGGCAACCAGAAAAGTCATTAGACGATGCCCTGCGTTCCGCTTGGGAATGGCAGAAAAAAAATACCTAAATAAAAAACCTCGAGTATCTCACTCGAGGTTTTTTTTGCAAAATTAAATATATAACTACTTCTATTACTTGAATACTTCATACAGCTTTGGCTAAAGCTAATTTTAAGCATTGTTTAAGGTATTATTTTGATCGAATACCACAGAAGTTCATTATACTATAATAAGCCTTTTAAATCGATTATTCTTACCATTGTATCAATTGCTAAGATTACAATTTAAGGCATAAAAAAACCTCACTACGAATGTAATGAGGTTTTAAAAGAAAGGCGACGACCTACTCTCCCACCAGTGGCAGTACCATCGGCGCTAATGGGC
>NZ_JBSWYF010000012.1:0-107308 GCF_056160945.1 Tenacibaculum sp. AWR4_210 | reverse complement strand
ACACAACAGGTACGATATGGATTGTTTCAACGTGGCTTAGGATTACCTCAAGGATCAAAAGCTTCAAAATTAGTAGCAGATTTGGAGGCTTGTTCTATTTCAGGGGGCCCTTTAGGAGTGTTGGCATGCGATAAAGTGAAGAGAAGAGCCGATTTTTTAAAGTTAGAAAATCTAGAGAAATACAGTTTCATTTTTAAAGAGTCGAGTAGCTATTTAGGACGAGCAGTGTACGTTTTTGAGTTTGAACCTAAACAAGTGCAGGCAGAAACACCTTATAGTGGGTCGATACTCATCGATAAGGCTTCAAAAGCGATTGTGGGTTTTGATTATGTACTAGATGAAAAGCTATTGGAAGACAAAAAAATACGCGCACGTCGCAATGTGACCATGGGAAAAGGACTGGCCGGTTTAGAGATGGACGTTAAGAGTATTCAAATGATTCTTAGGCATAAAGTAAAAGTTCGCTATGCTTTGCTAAAAGGTAAATGGTATCCTCAACAAGTCAAGTATGAGAACGAGTATCGAAATACAATTAATTCGTTGCCTCCCTTGCATCAAAGCGCAGTAGTGAACTTACTCATTACAGAAGTGAAAACAGCGGATGATAATTTTACACCTATCAAGCGTTGGGAATTGTTTAAAAGTACCATGGCTAATTATGTATCTTTAGTTCAAAAACCCGATGTACTTGGTTTGTATACCAAGGCAAATCTCGTGCTTCCGGCTAGCTTGACCCAAAAAGCCATTAACGATTATGCGATGAAGCAAAAAATTACAGATGCCACAAGCGATCAAGAGCAATTTATTGACTATGGCGGATACGTTGTTGGAGTGGCTAATGGGAAAGGAAATTATACGGTAAGAGCTTATGGGAATTCAGAAAAAGAGGTTCCAGTTACAGAAGAAATGAGCTTCGGTATCGGAAGTAATACGAAAACATTTACAGCCGTTTTGGTGTATAAGTGTATGGAAAAGGGCCTGTTGTCATCAAATCAGACTATTGAGGAGTTACTGCCTGAATTTGAAGTGAATCACATTGATAAAAACATTACTGTAAATCAATTATTACATCATGCTAGCGGTATTTATGATCCTTTGAATGAATCCGATGATTTGATCAATAGGGCTTTGAGTGAGCCAGAAAAAGCTATTTCGAATTCTACCTATTTTTCAGCACTTAAACAACCGTATTTTGCTCCTGGTACACAATACAAATACTCCAATATCAATTATACGATACTCGGATTAATTCTAGAACGTGTCACTAAAAAAAGCTATGCTGAGTTATTGAATGAGGAAATTCTGGTTCCTTTGGGTTTAAAGCATACCTTTTACTGGGGCACTCCGTCAAAAAATACATCTTTAGCCTATTCTTGGTTGTCTAAAGGGAAGAGTTTAAAAGAATTTTCAAGAAATGGAATTAAGAGTCTTGCAGGACCCGCGGGTAGTATATTTTCGAATGCCTTTGATATGCTACGTTGGTACGAAGCGCTGTTTGGAGGCAAAGTACTCTCCGAAGCCTCGATGAAAGCCATGCTCAAAACCGGAAAAGGAGACGACGGACTAAATTATGGCGCTGGAATTTTTGTTGAAGAATTGATAAATGGCCCTCGTTATTTTCATTCAGGAGAAACCATTGCATATAGTTCGTATATACTCTATGAGCCGTTTGGCCAGAGATGCGTAGTTGTTTTGGTCAACCAAATAGAAGCAGATCCGGAAACAATAGCTCTTAAAGTATTAGAAAAGCTTCGTTAGTTACCGTGTAAAAAACGAAGGTAATTGGTTAATAAGCCTCTTATTTGTTCTGCTGCTACCGGGTTGGCCGAGTGGACTGCAAAAGTTAAGTTTTTTAAATCGAACCCTGATTCGTATACGAGCCATTTGGCGGCTGCCAGGCCATCAGGGGCGATTTCACCGCGCTCATCCAGTCCTAGATCGTTATCGAAACTGATAAAATCAGGCAAACCGTATTGTTTGATATGGGCTACAAAAGCTGAATACGAACGAACGATGTCAAATTCGTCTTCCGAACTGTTAGGATACACCATATCAATGGTTCTTACATCATCTAGAAATAACTTTTTCATGCAAATACGAGTTTTTTAAGGCGTACTACAAAGGTACTCAAATAGCTAGCAGACATTCCTACAAAAAGGTAAAAAACAACTAGATTATGGTCCGTAAGGTTCAATAAAGATTTTCCATTAATGAGGAAAAAAATGGCACTGGTACTGATAACAATACAGTTTAAAAGTAATGCGCGTCGGTTTTTTGAGATACACCCAAAAAGAAGGTCCTTTGCAAACAGGTATAATACGTAGTAAAATAAATAACTGTTTAAAATGGTACTTCAAGTTTCGGTAAACATGATGAGCAAATTGTACCAAAATACGATATAGGCCAAGATGACAATTCCTACAATAAATACGATTCGGAGTAACATACTAGACAACTTTTTGATGCAAAATAGGAATACTTTGAAAACTCACAAACCTAAATTCATAGTAAAAAGGTAGTTTTTAATACGTTTGGCGATTGGGTGTCTTTTAATTTTGTTGTAACCTAAAAACTAAAAATTATGGAATTGAGTTTAGTTGTTTCGTTTCTTATTGCGGCTGTCAGCTTAGCGCTTATGCCGGGACCCGACAATTTATTAGTGGTCACTGAAAGCGTAACCAAAGGAAAAAGGCAAGGTATAGGCCTATCCGCAGGCTTGGCATCGGGAGTACTTGTGCATACACTAGGTATTGCTACGGGTGTAGCATTGATCTTGCAAACCTCTCCCAAAATTTTGTTAGGGATAAAAGTATTGGGCGCACTGTATATGTTGTACCTCGCTTATACAGCTTTTCGAGAAAAAACAGCAGTAACTGTTCAATGGGAATCCGATGAAGCTGTGAATGAGTCGTTTGGGAAACTCTTTCAAAAAGGAGTTGTCATGAATGTACTCAATCCGAAAGTGACCTTGTTTTTTATTGCATTTTTACCGCAATTTGTTGCGGAAGAAGGATGGCCGTATGCCGTACAAATAACTGTACTGGGTGCTTTGTTTATGGTACAGGCATTTTTAGTGTTTTCTGGAATGGCATTAACTGCCGATAAGCTTCGCCATTACATTACCTCAGCGCTATTTTGGCAGCGAGTAAAATGGGTGAAAATTGGAGTACTGGTTGCACTGTCACTCGTATTAGTACTGTTGTAAATATGATGAATTCCTTGATTTTGAATTCCTAAATCCCGTTTGAAAAATTAATTGTTTTTTTAACTAGTATAGTTTCTTTTTTGGTATGTTTTTTGATGCTAAAAGAGCGAATTAAAAATTGAAACTATGAAAAAATTACAAGGGGTGACCCTAGTGGCATTTGCTGCCCTGCTTACGAGTTGTTCAGATACTCCAGAAAGTTTAAAACAAGCTTCGACAATTGCTGTAAGTCCAAAAATTGTGAAAAAAGGAGAAGAAGTTGTCGTGACCGGAACGGGTCTAAATGAAATTACCAAAATTACCTGGAATGAAGCTGCGCTTTCTTTGAGTTCGCAAACACCTTCAGAAATTAAGTTTGCTTCTGCTGGCAAAGGAAGTGGAAGTATCAAGTATTATATTGGAGCTAAGTTGGTGTCGGCTACCGATATCAAGGTCCAAGACGATGCTTGGACTAAGGTAGCTTTTGATAAAACGTTTAAGAAAGTTTCGTTTGTGTCACCGACAGAAGCTTACGCTATTACGGAAAAGTCAATTTCACAAAAAACAGCCTTGTTTAAAACCAATGACGGAGGTAAGAGTTGGAAGGAGCTTCCGGTGCTGTTAACGGATACAGCAAATTTTTATTTACAACCCGATAAAAGTATCGTCGTTAGTTTAGAAGAAGATCAATCTAATTGCACTCGTAGTGTTGATGGGGGAGCTTCGTGGAAACCTTTTCAGTTAACAGGAGGATTAAAATCGGGGTATAATTTTATGGATGCTCGAGAAGGATGGGTAATCGTTTCAGAAGGCGCTGCAAAAAGTAAATTGATGAAAACGACCAACGGTGGACAAACATGGAATGCCGTTTATGAATTTGCAGCCTTTATGCCAGAAGGTAAACTGGTACACGTTGCTGGTAATACCATGTATTTATATGCTAAAAAAACAGGAGCTTTACACCTCAGTACCGATGCAGGGAAGCATTGGAAAACGATAGATCTTCCTGTAACGCACGGTAAAGAAGCTATTTTTCAATATGTAAATAATCAGGAGTTTTACCTTGGGGATGCTTTTTCAAGAAGAATTTATAAAACTATCGATGGGGGAACTACGTTTAGCTTAGTCGGGAAACTGCCTTTTGAGGCGCTTATGCAATCGTTTAAAGTGGTGGATGCTGGTTTGATACATGTTGTAGGAGCAGGAGGAGAATCGTGTTATTCATCTGATGGCGGGGCTACTTGGCAATGGAATCACGTGAATGATGAAGGAGATTTGCAGAGTCCTAATTATACGGATTCAAATATACAGGTGCTGATTAAAGGGACCCTTTGGATGAAGAAATTAAAGTAATAAAAAAACCACTGAGCTGCTCAGTGGTTTTTTTTGTTTCCGAATTTTTTAAAAAATAGTATCCATATTACACAAGAGCATCAATTCATGACTACCGCTTTGATAACTGCTTATTTCATTGGTGTAATGGGTATATCCATAGCCCATTTTTAACCATTTTGAAATGCCGATAAGGCCGTTTAGTTGCAGGGAATTATTCCATGAATACGAAAGTCCTACTTGGTGTTTGTCGTTGATTTTTAAGGTGTTGTTTAGATCGAATGCCAAAGGAGCTCCTGGAGCAATGTTAACTAATATTGATGGGACTAAGGTAAAGCGGTCATCGATGGGTAAATTGTACAATCCTCCGAAGGCAATATCGAGTCTGTTTTTCTTTTTAAGTCCTTGCATGTCTTTGTAGCGATTGTCAAATAATACTCCTTTGATAACGGCATGTAACGTATAATCTTCATGTACTATGGCCGCTCCAACGGAGAAGTTTGGACTGAATTTGTTTACAGCTTCAGCAAAAAAGGCATCGTTTTGGGTAGCGATTTTAATTTGATCGATAGCTCCACTATAGATGTTTCCTTGTGCTTTTATACCAAATAGTAATTGTTGTTCATCCGATAATTGGAGTTGGTAGGAAATGTCTAAGGACACTTGGGTTTGATTAAAAACAAAAATCTTATCGCTGATTACGTTGAGTCCTATACCGAGGTTGTTTTTAAAGGGAATAGTAAGGGCAAACGTATTCGTTCTGGGCGCATCGGGAACTCCAGTCCATTGCATCCTAGAGTTGATTAGTAATTGTGTATTGCGCTCTCGTCCAGCAAAAGCTGGGTTAATGAGGTTGAGACTGTAATTGTACAAGTTGTAGTTAACGGTGTTTTGAGCTACTACCTCAGCGCTGATGATTAAGAGTAATAACGTACCGAGAATTTTAATATTCATAACGTCTTTTTTTAGTAGTTTAAGTATACCCATCCTTTAAAAATTTGATTGTTTTCACCTGTGTTAAAAATGAAGTAGTACGGACCTACAGGGAGTTTTCGGTCACTACCGATGGTGATTTTTCCGGTTGATTTTCCATTCCATTCATTGTTGTAAGGAGCCGCTTCGTATACCTTGTTTCCCTGTCTGTTAAATATCAGAAGTTCATTGTTGGGGTATTTTGAAAGCACATTCGGGAATATTTCCCAATAATCATTGACGCCATCGCCATCAGGTGAAAACCCTTGAACTAGATCTTTGGGTAAACCGTTATTTGGTGTGCTAGGTGAGGTCGGGTCGGTAGGATCAGTAGGGTTACCTGAACCGTCTTTTACAAACCGAACCTTTTCGGTGTCGGTTATGGGATTACCGTTTAAGGTTCCAGTAATCGTCGCTGTTTCTTTAAGAGTACTACTCGTAAGGTAAGCGGTATAACTCCCATTCTTTTTGTCGGTGACACTGCTGAGTTTTCCTGCTGTAGTTTGCAACGTAACCCGCTGATTGGCATGATTGAGTATACTACCGTTTTTATTGTAAAGTTGTACGGTAATCAAACTCGAAGCCACACCATTGGCTTTGATCGATGTTGGGTTTGCTGTGATGAGCGATTTTTCCGCTGACGGACTATGGTCGTCTGTGTTAATATCACCGAAATAAAATCGAAGCATGGGCAATTGGGTGTCTAAGCGCCCATTTTTAGTCTTTCCACCTTTTTTGTAAAACTCATAACTCACGGTGTTAGCACCTGAATAGTTCCAAAGAAAAGCAGGTGAACTACCGCAGCCTATTGGGCTTCCAAGGGGTTCGTCATTTTCGTTGCTGAAATAGATCGCTAAATTTTTAGATCCTCCGTAGTTGAAAGGACTGTCTAAAATAATTTGTGTTTTCGAGTTTTCTACAGTACCGCCTCGTCTCCAGGTAATGTCACCACTATAAACAAGTGTATACGTGCTCAAGTCAGGTTCGTTGGCCGAAGGAAGCTCGGAATAGTCTACTTCTTTGATGTAGATTTTTTGATTTTTAGCAGTTTGAAAATTACAGGCGGAGCCTACTTTACAATCCACAAAAAAGGCGAGGGCTTTAATTTTTCCGGAAGCACCTATTTGGGCTGAGGTATACAGCATGGTAACCCAACTGTTTTCCTTTTCAAGTACGTAATCATAACGAGCAGGTGCCGTTTTGGTAATAGAGGTGCCGCAAATCGGATTGCCCACAGTAACCTCACCGTCTTGAGCAAAGCTGGTTTGAATACCGATAAATAAGAGGAGTAAGTAAGTAATTGGTTTCATATACGTAATCGTTTTATGAACAAATAGTAAGTGTCTTTTCATTTTTGTGATAGTTTAAAAGCAATTGGGGCGCCAAGAAAATCGCGAGGATCTTTTTTGAAGTAAAAAAAATCTCATGAAAAATTCATGACTGCCCGATGTATGTGTGTATAAAGTATTCGTAGGAATACCATATGAGTATCCTAGTTGAAGCCATGGATTGGCATCGATTAGCGCATTGATAGAAACACTGCTATTCCAGCGATATCCGAAACCAAAATGATACTTGCTGAGGTAAGATACCATACTCGTGATGTCGGCATTCATAGGAGTTCCGGGTTCCATCCGCAGTAAGAAACTGTTGGTGAGGTATACCGAGTCATTGAGGTCGGTAAAGAGCCCTCCTCCAGCATTGATCCGATACGTATTTCGGTGGAGGTTGCTAAGATTGAATCCCACGGCATGTAGGTAGTAATCCGAGTTGCGCAAGGCAATTCCTATGCTTAAGGAGGCTCGGCTAGTACGCTGTGCATTTATAAATTCTGGATCATTGGGAGTATGAGTGCGTATACCCGAAAAATCAGGCACAAATTGTTCCCCAGTGATCCCCATGCCAAATAGTAAATCATGAGATTGATTGAGTTGAATGGCATAGGAGATGTTTGCGGTAATACTGTGGTTGTTGAAAAACTGAAAATTGTCGTTCACTAACTGAATCCCTAATCCCCAGTTTCCGCCCACAGGGGCACTAATCCCCAAAAGACTAGAGTGAATGGGGTATTGCATTCCAGACCATACTTTGCGATGATGGGCAACAAGTTGCGTAGCGCCGTTTTTACCACTGAACGCCGGATTTATGACCTGTAAATTGGAACTAAATGCAGAGAAATCGGGCTGGTTTTGCGCTGCGCAAAATGCAGGAGTAAGTAAGCTTGTAATCATGCCTAGCAAACAAAACGTCCTTCGATAGTGTATCAATATTTTATGTAGACCCATCCTTTTAATACAGTTTTTGATTTGTCGTTTAGAGCTAATAGGTAGTAGTAAGGACCTTCAGGCAGTGTAACTTGTGCCTTAAAAACCCTGCTATTTGTCGCTTTACCATTCCAATCATTTTTATAAGGCCTTGCCTGGTATACGATTTCATTTCTTCGGTTAAATACTAGGAGTTCATTTTGAGGGTATTGAGTGCTAATGTTGGGGAGCGTAACCCATACGTCATTAATGGCATCACCATTGGGTGAAAATCCATTGGGAATTCGAAAGGTGTTAGTGATGTGTACGCGTGCTGAAGCATTCGTATTGCACGGGGCCTTTCCGGTAACAGTATAGGTGTAGTGTTGCCCCTTATGCGTCCATGTACCTCCTAGATCAGGTTGTCCTCCAAGAGCGCTAAACAGCATAGATTCACTAGGAGTTTGACCTTCTAACAATACCAAGGTGCCATCGGACCCCGCGTTGGGCTTGGGAATAATGTTTACCTGTACCTTAGCTGTAGCTGTACAACCGTTCAAGAGCACGCTCAAAGTATAGGTTCCTTGCATAGCCGGAGTTACTTTATGCCGAATTAGATCGCGATTTGCAATCATTTTACTGTCGGCTGTTTCCCAGATATATCGAGCGCCAGCCTGAAACTCCGCAGTGAGTTTCAGGTCGTCACCCTCACAAAGCGTGAGTTCTCGAAGACTACTTGTTAAGGAGTGACTTTGGCCTAAGGTCGTTAGCGCTCTTGCCATACAAGGCTGGGAGTAGCTATTTACGACTAGCAAAAGACATACTAGTTGCCGATACACCCTGGCAACAAAGCCCTTTTTATTGATGTTATGACATGACATAATCGCTTGGTTCCAACTTATTTTTTCTTAATAATCGCTTTAGGTGCGGGTAACTGTCCAGTATTGCTAAATGCTGAGGAAGCATTTGATTGACAGGTGCTTTTTTGAGCAATGACGGTATAACTGGTTCCCACAGTCATTCCGGATATCGCTCCAGATGCCCCTACACTAGGCCCAGTTGGACTGAAAATATAGGTAGTTCCAGCATCGTAGTTTTGTATGCTACTAGTACCATCATGGCTACACGTGGCAGCAGTGCTGTTGATGATTGGTATGGCTGGAGTTGTGAGTTGAGCAGCCTGATCAAATGCGGTTGAAGTACCTGAAGAACAGCCTGATTTTACTGCTTTTACAGTATAGTTAGTACCAATGGTCATACCCGATACCTCTCCTGTGGCACTTACAGTAGGGCCTGCAGGATTAAAGGTATAGCTCAGGCTGGCATCGTAGTTCGTAATTTTGATAATTTCATTACGAGTACAAGTAGCTGCCGTACTCGCCAGTAGTGGAGTTGCTGGCGTTGGAAGTTGTGCTGCAATAGAGAATGTACTAGAAGCAACTGAACTACAGGTCAATTTTTGAGCTTTTACAGTATAATTCGTTCCTATAGTCATTCCGGAAATCGCACCTCCCGTGGCAACACTAGGCCCAGCAGGGCTAAAGATATACGTTACCGTAGCATCGTAATTAGTGATTGCACTGCTTCCTTTACTACTACAGGTTGCCGAATTGGTAGTAACCAAAGGGATTGCTGGGGTAACTAATTTGTTATTCGCACTAAAGCTACTAGAGTTTGATGATTCGCAAGTGTTTTTAGTGGCTTTCACGGTATAATTTGTCCCAGCAACCATTCCAGTGATGTTTCCACCTGCGTTGACAGTAGGCCCAGCAGGGCTAAAGGTATAACTTACACTAGCATCGTAGTTGCTAATCCTATGCGAACTGGCATTGGCACAAGTTGCGGCGGTATGGGTTAAGGTAGGAGTAGCTGGGGCAGTATTGATTTTTACTTCAATTTGAGCGGTATTGGTACAGGTATTTTTAATGACAGTTAAGGTATAGATACCCGCGTGACTGAGTGTTACATTGTTGATGATGAGATCTTGTGTATTCGACACTGTACTACTCCCTTTTTTCCATAGGTAGCTCGCTCCTGAACCAGCGTCTTCTGCTGTTAAAGCGAGTTTTTCACCGACGCATAAACTAATTTCACTTAAACTAGTAAAGGAGTAGTTTGTCGTAGTCTGTATTATTTTACTCTTAGGAAGTTTGGGTAAGTCAATAGCGAAAGCTGTGATGCCGTGCAATATGAGTAGCACGAGCATAGGTAGTAAAGTAAAGTTTTTCATGGGTTATTTTTTGATAATTTTAGCAGTGGGAATTTGGTTGATATCTAGTGTGTAATTTGCGGTTGTGGTACCGTGAGTATTGGAGGCATGTAGTGTCAGAACAACACTTCCATTACTGACATCCACAGCGCTGGGGGTGTACATAGGGTTTAATAGTGTGGCATCATTAAAGGAACCTCCTGTAGCTGTACTCCAAGAGAGGCTGGTATAGTTGGTTGCTGTTACGCCTGTAAATTGGAAAGCAACGGCACCGCAAATAGCGGCCTTACTCTGCAGGGTTATGTTTGGCGGTGTGCCTGAGTTTTCAAAGGTAAAAGAAGTTACAGGCAGGGTTTTGTCAAAACTCCCCGTACTACTAGTTTTGTTAGAGGCTTTGTATTGGGTATAAACCACGGTATTGTTTCCCTGATGATCCCAGAGAAAAGGAATACTGGAAAACATGGACACGCCAATTCCTGATTCGTTTTCGAAATAAATTAATAAGGATTTAGTTCCGGAATACTGAAATGGCGTTTGAAGCCTAATCACATTTTTTGAATTCGTTAAACTGTTGCCGCGCTTCCAAGTAACGCTTCCATCATAAACTTTGGTAAAGCTGCTTAGATCAGGATGGCTATTAGAACGTAGTGCCGTTAACGTTGTTTCTTTAATATAAATTCTTTGATTACTCACAGTGGTATAACTTTTACTACTGCCGCAGTCGATAAAAAAACTAAGTGAGACTAATTTTTTAGCACTGTTAACTAAGGAGCCTTGTTTGTATAATAGCAATGACCAACTGTTGTTCTTACCACCATTCCACGAACCGTCGTCGTAACGAGCTGGTACGTTGGTGTTAATAGATGAACCGCATACCGTACTACCCACTTGAACCTCTTGCGCCATTAGGGTTGGACTGGGCATCATTAGGTAAAGACCAATACAGAAGAGGTGAAGTGTATGAAAATACTTTACAGAGCATTCAGGCAGGATTTCTGATAGAGGGAAGAGCCTTGCATATTCGCAAAACTCTTCCTTCAAAATTCTCAGAAAACAAAGTGTGTTTTTCATAGCAAACAGGTTAGAAATTAGTTCCTGGATCTTCAGGACTTGTTGCTTGTGCTTTTTGAGGACTCAATAAGGTATAGGTACCTAATGCTGTTAATGCCGCGTATTTACTGAAGTGTCCTAGTTTTTTTAAGGCAGCTTTTCGGGAAATGTTATTAGGGGAATTTTCCATTAGTTGATTTGTATTTTCTTTGTAATGTTTTGTGAGTTTGAGTGTACCTTACACAGGTAAATTCCAGGAGTTAGTTGTGGTAGAGGAAGGCTATTGTCACCACTACCAATAATTTTCTCATTGAAAACAGAGGCACCAGCAGTTGTAAAGAGGGTAATTTGACAGTTCCCTTCAAAACCTTTGAGTATCAACTGACCGTTGCTGTAGTAGGTTAGTACTTCGCGTACTGGAACTTCTGTAGTACTTAATACCTTTGAACTTTTGGTATGTAGGTAAAAACGTCCTGTCCCGTTATCTGCTGAACTCAGATTTTTAACAAGCTGTTTCCCATCCGATAGTTTTTCAATTTCTCCGGTCTTTTTGTCTTCCAAATAGCATGTGATATCCTGCGGGAATTTGTTGAGTTGTACGCCAATAGATACACGAGCATTGTTGTTATGGATATAGGTGCCAATAGGAACGATCATCGTTTCGTAATCGCTATTCGGTAGTGCTTGAATGGCGAAGTCTTCTGTGTATTCACCAGAGACAAGTTGGGTGTAGATACCTATTTTTTGCTGGGTAGCTGTAAAGGTGGCAATGTCTGAACCAATGTCTAATCCCGTAGTTTTTCCGTGAATATATCTGACTTTTGTCGTATTTCTGCTGTTTGTATCGTCAATGCTAAGCTGGATTTCCGTAAGGGCATTCGAAGCAGTTCTCATAAGACTTAGGTTGTTTTGATGGGTCAACATGGTTCTGTTGAATACGACCTGTGAAGCTCCTCCATCTTTGGCATGCACAAAAAAGGCTTGCCCAGGGGCCAGGTAAAACGCAGCATCATCTACAGATTTTTCTTGGTAGCGACTCCCATTCCATACAAAAATTCCCGATCGAAGCGGATCAAGAGAGGCGGCTTGTATATTGACTTTTAAAAAGTTTTTGTTCGGATCCGTACTGTTGGTTACCTGGAGAGCTGCGGTATATGGATTTCCAATAAGATTCCATCGATTGCCACTGTGGGCACTTCCATCTGTAAGCACTTTGGTTAGGTCAGCATGCAAAGTTCCGGTCAATGAAAGTTTGGTAGCGGCTTTTACTTTTACTGAATATCCTTCTAAAGGAACCAGTTCTTGCCCGTTAATGGTGGTCGTTGTCAGGTATTCCCAGCGAGTTGCAGCTGCTCGATTGTTCTTGTACTGAGCAAAAGCGTACTTTGTAGCTTTGGTTAACAATTCATCTTTGAAATCACTGATCAGTTGTCCTTTTACGGGACTTGAAAGCAAGTGCCATCCTTTGTCGCTAGCTGGGTCTGTAGTAATATAGCGTTGATATTTTACATTTCCTGTGCTGGTTCCGAGGACGATTAATGAACCGCTATGGCTGCTATTTGAGTCAATAGTTAAACTGCCATTATTGGTTAAGTATCCTTGGATGCTGAGGTTGTTCGTACTTGGAATTGTCACGACTGCCCCTGCAGTAATCGTTAAGTCTTTAACACTACTATTTACATTGATAGTTGCGTTTTGAGCGACAATTACATTGTCTTGACTACTAGGGATCTTACCTGTACTCCAATTACCTGCATCTCCCCAATTGTTGGTCAATGTGGCGTTAAAGGTATTTGTCTGTTTTAGTGGCGCTAGTTTAAAATAGGTACTTGGAAATGAATTGCTCAGCGTCCCAGTAGTCGTGCTCTGATCTGTTCCGACAGTAAATTTTTTATAGACCAATCTTTTTTCGGAAGCAGTGGTGTTACTACGAACAAAACTTGGAGTTTTGGTAAAGCCTGAGTTGATGATATTATCACCGTGTTCGTTTAGAAAGTATACCAATAGGTTTTTAGTCCCACTCAATGTAAACGGTGTATTCAATGCAATGGTTGTTTGAGCCTTGGTACCGGAGCTCCAAGTGATACTTCCACTATATACTTCGGTAAATTCTGAAAGATCTGGATGGGCTGCATTGGTGATACTAGTGTCCGTTACCTCTTTCATAAAAATACGCTGTTTGTTGGCAGGATTGATGGTTCCTGTAGTACAGGTATAGTAACCTATGTGGGTTATATTTATCGAAGAAGTGGAAATTTCTTCTTTTTTATAAAGCGTCATACTCCAGCTATTGTTTTTGGTTCCGCTAAAATTTTCTTCGTAGTTAGCTGGGACATCACGTGTAGTTCCATTACCGCAATTGCTGTCTTTAACTGTAGTTTCCGTATTGGGTAGTGCCGTAATACTGATTGTTTTTACCAATGTAACAGCTGGTTTCCCAGGTTGTGTTACCGTTGCTGTCAATGCGTAGTTACCAGCTTGAGACGTACTGAATTGAGCGCTGTAAGTTCCGTCTGCATTATCAGTGATGGTAGTCACGGCAGGTGATGAAAAAGTAAGTACACCTCCCGATTTACTCAGCGGATTTCCGAGAGCATCTTTTAAGGTCACTCGTATGGTAGCTTTTTCGGTTCCATTGGCAACCACCGCTGCCTTGTCAATGCTGATGTCTGATTTATTTGCATCAGCAGGTGTCGTGGAATAGGAGGGTTGAAACCCAATAACAACTTGCGGTACTTTTTTTTCTGTGTTACTGACACTGGTAAAGCTAGTTGGGTCAATGGTACTGGATCCGAAGGACACGTATTTGTAAAGTACTCTCGTATGTGTAGTGACATAACTCAAAAATTTTGGAGCGCTCCACGAGCCGCTTCCTGCAGTGTTTTCCAAGACTTCCACTACTAAATTATTTGTACTTACGAAATCGAAGTTTTGAGTAAATGGAATGCGTATATAACCGGTGGCCTCATCGTAAGTTATAGGGCCTTTATATACGGTTGTCATTCCGTCAATCGTAGTGGCGTTGTATGGCCATGATGCCGCTTGTGTAAATTGAGTAGCAGCGATCATTTTTACCTTAACTGTCCAGTTTTTGAAATTTTCAATATCGAGATTTCCCGATTTGGAGAGTTTAAAGGTCAAACTCGTGATGGGACCTGAGTGGTTAATTTCGGCACCGAGGTAAATAAATTGACTATAGTTGTATTTGTTGGAAATTCCTATAGGTGTATAACTGCTTGTTCCTGTACCAGTTCCGAGGGTTTTGTTTTGAGCTGGTAGGTTAATAGTACAAACTAGTAGGGTTATGAGAGCGCGTAGTAGATTCTTCATCTATATTTAGACTAAATTTAAATTAGGGATAAAAAAACACCAAAATTATATTTATTTATTCTAAATAAAAATTATTTTTGCGTGAAATTTTACGAAAATGAACAAAAAAATTACCCCTATCTTATTATTTTTTGCAGTATTTCAAATGCATGCTCAGATCTCCAAAGCTGGAGTATGGCTTACCAATGTTGAAGAAGCTTTAACACTAGCGAAAAGTCAAAACAAAAAAGTATTACTGTATTTTTCTGGATCCGATTGGTGTAAACCTTGTAAAGAGCTTAAAAACGAAGTATTCGAAACTACGGTGTTTCAGCAAAAAGCAACTACTGATTACATATTGGTGAATATTGACTTTCCACGTAATCGAAAACCCTTAACCAAAGAGCAAATCCGTTACCGAGAATCCATTGCAGAGCAATACAATAAAATGGGTTCTTTTCCCCTGGTAGTGATTTTAAACTCAGAGCGTCAGTTACTGACTTCCATTGATGGTTACAAAAGCGAGTCGGCAGCTTATTATGTCGATAATTACCTAAAGTAAACAACAGTGAATTGTAAGTATTTGGTAGTACTCATGGTAACTACCTACACGACGTTTGCCCAGCAGGTATTCAAAAAGAAAGCCTTGTTGATGGGCGTAGATTTCGAATTTTCTGTAGTAGCAAATAGTGAAAAGAAAGCCGAGCAGCTGTTTAAGATTGCACTTTCCGAAACAACGAGAGTAGAGAACTTAATTTCTTCTTGGAAATCGAACTCTCAAACTTCTGAAGTCAATAGGATGGCAGGGATTCGACCGGTAAAGGTCGATGCCGAATTACTCGATTTGATCGTGCGCAGCAAGCGCATTAGCCAGTTGACAGCAGGTTACTTTGATATCAGTTTCGCCTCCTTAGATAAACTTTGGTATTTCAATGAACCGATGAAAGTATTGCCCGATAGTTTGGCAGTAGTAAAATCAGTAGCTAAGATTAATTACCGAGATATTTTGATCGATAAGAAAAAATCAACCGTGTTCTTAAAGAAAAAAGGCATGCGAATTGGTTTTGGCTCTATCGGCAAAGGCTATGTCGCGGAAAAAGTAAAACAAGTGTTAATCAAAGCAAAGGTTTCTGCCGGATTGGTCAATGCAGGGGGGGATTTAACCACCTGGGGAGCACATCCTTTTACCCAAAAATGGTTAATCCAACTTGCTGACCCAAATAAAGTACTTAAAAATGCTGCCACTTTTAAGTTAGTAAATAGCGCGGTGGTAACTTCTGGTAACTACGCGAAATACATCGAATTTAATGGGAAACGCTATTCCCATATCATTAACCCCAAAACAGGATGGCCGGTAACTGGTTTAAAGAGCGTTTCTATTTTTTGTACCAATACCGAATTGGCCGATGCCTTGGCAACGGCTGTATTTGTCATGGGAAAAGAACGAGGATTGGCACTAATAAATCAATTGAACGGCATTGAGTGTTTATTAATTGACGATAAAAACGAACTACACACTTCTGAAAACCTAAAAATAAACTAAATAAAATCATGAAAAAACTATGGATCATAGGAGCTGTAGCCTTGCTAATGGCGCAGTGTTCTAGTGTAAAACCCTACCAAAAAATGTACCTTAATGATGAGGATATGGCTTTGTCATCAAGGAAAATAGAACAGTATGAAATCAATTCTCAAAATTATAGAGAAGGTGCTTCAGGAGCCAATGGAAGCAAAGCGGGAGGAGGTTGTGGATGCAATTAAAAAGGACAATTGCCCTGCTTTTATTTTTGAATGTCTCCTCGCTGTTTAGTCAAACTAAAATAAAACAACTCGACAAGGTACAGGTTGATATCTTGTATAATTACTATGAACAAGATGGAAACAACGGTGCCGTTACGGGAGGTTTAGGAACGGAGAAATTGGATAATAATGCACCGCAAATTTCCGTATCTATCCCGGTGAATAAAGTGTCGACCTTCGGAATTACTTTAGGTCTTGATCACTATACCTCGGCCAGTACGGCAAACATCGATAAATACGGAGCTGTCACTTCGGCGAGTACCGCTACAACAACTACTGCAAATACGAGTAGTTTAGCAGCTGCTGATACTCGGAAATACGCCTCGCTAAATTTTAGTCGACTCATTCCTGAAAAGAATACAGCCGTTTCGGTAATGTACGGATTTTCAAAGGAGTTTGATGTGACATCAAATTACGGTAAAATTACCTGGCAGAAAGATGCTGAAGACGGGAATAAGTTTTTGAGTATCAGCGCGGGTATTTTTATCGATAAATGGCTGTTGATCTACCCTGGTGAAATTAGAGACGGAAGAAATACCGGTGCTGGAGGTGGTGGCGGATATGACGATGACGACGATGACGACGACGATGATGATGATGATGACGACGATGATGACGACGACGATGATGATGACAGGCCTGGGATGGGAATGTACGCTAAGGTAAAAGATGACGATGACGATTATCACACTCCGAAGCAAAACAATGGGAACAATCAGGGCTATGAAACCGATACTCGATTTACCTATAATATTGGGGTGACCTATGGAGGGAATATCAATCAAAGGTTAAATGCTTCCATTACGGGGGAAATGATATTTCAAAAAGGAATCTTAAATACACCCTTTCACCGTGTGTATTTTAGAGATGGTATTGTTCAAGAGCAGTATAAACTAGTAAAATCGGAGCGATTGCCGCGATCAAGAGTGAAACGTGCCCTAGGATTACGCGCAAATTACTTTGTGAATAATTTTGCGATTCTACGTTTGTATTACCGCTTGTACAATGACGATTTCGATATTACGGCACACACTTTTGAGATAGAAGCACCGCTCAAAGTAGGTAGCGGATTTACGCTGTATCCTTTTTACAGGTATCATGCGCAAACAAAAGCCAAGTATTTTCAGCCTTACGGGCAGCATGAGCTAGGAGCGGAGTACTATACCTCCGATTTTGATTTATCAGCCTTTAATGCCAATAAATACGGAGTGGGATTAAAATTTTCCCCAGGTAATGGAGTGCTTAGTTTTAAACTGAACAAACGAAGAGAATTTCAGTTTAAATCCCTAGAATTTAGAATCGCTAATTACGAACGCAGTACAGGTTTGACGGCAACGTCATTTACCTTACAGAATGTGTTTACGTTTTAAAAGTAACCTCTTATGAAAAGATTTTTATACTTAATACTGCTAATTACCCTGTCTTGTTCGAAGTCTGTAGACATTAGTTACGGAGATGAGGAGAACACGAGTAGTTTTTTAGTGGGGGTTTGGGATGGTCCCATGACCTGTTCTGTTTGTTGCTCGGACGACTATCGTTACACCCTAACAATTAGCAAGCACCGCGGAAACACCATTGAAGGAGAGCTTCGATTAGCGAATATTCCAGATCAACAGTACTATGCAAAGTTTAAGCTGTTGTTCAATTTAGACGGTTCAACATTAACGGTTAAGACCAACGGAAAATACGAAGAAAACGGACCCAAGCCTGGTTGTGGAAACTACTGTACGAAAAATACTTATGTCTTGAATATCAACGATGCTAAAAACGCCATGAAAGGTGCCTGGGTGAGTTCTGATTTTTGTTCCACAGGTTCCGATATAACTTCTATTAATCTAAAAAAACAATAATATGAATGCATTGAAGTATTTGATGTTGCTAGGGTGTTTTTTTAGCACTGTAGTTTACGGACAGGAAAACAAAGAAAACAATCAATTCCAATTGCGAATGGGGTATGAGTTTGGACTGTTAGAGGCCGATTTGTTAGAGCGAAGTTCGGTATTTACCAATGCTAGTATGCAAACGAGTTTCGGCCATGGTTTGGTTGCTTCTCTTAATTTTAAACCAGTAGCGTACATCGATGTTCGTTTAGGGTATAAAATAGGCTATAACCAAACGGATTTTTCGGCGAGTATTTCGAGAAAGGAATTAACGGTGTCGAATACATTTTTAACCCATACGGCCTTACTAGGAGCGGCTTATGTGTTGCGCCTACCAAAGCAATTTGAGTTGAATTTAGGACTGGGGGCTGCATTGAGTTTTGTACACAAAGATGCTGCAACCGCTGAGGCCGGTAACGCTGACGATCAGGTAACCAGTCGCTTTATAACTAAGAATGCTGGGAATGTGTACATCGTACCAGAAGTAAACCTAGTCAAACATTTACAAAGTGGAAATGTGCTCGTTTTCGGATTAAAGTACTATTATTCCGCAAATGATGCACAGCTTGAAGGAGAAGTGCTACACCGCACCGCTGCTGCTGATACTAGGGCAAAATTTAGTACAACTAGCAATCAATTTGCATTGAGCATCAGTTACGGATTTACCTGGTAGTCCCGTTTTAAGATCAAAAAAAACCACTGAAATATTCAGTGGTTTTTTTTTAGTTGTAACGATCAGGTGAAAATGGTTTGAGATCCAAGCTACTACTTTTTTCAGAGATGATTTCTGAAAGGAGTTTCCCGGTAGCGGGGCCTAGGCTCCAGCCCATCATGGCATGACCAGTACCGACATGTAGGTTGTCAAAGTCTTTAGTTGTTCCTATATACGGAAGACCATCTGGTGAACACGAGCGTAGGCCACAGGCAGCACTGTCAACTGCTGATTGTTCTAGTTGTAGTCCGTTGTAATACTTCGAAGCTGCGCTGGCTATGGTTTGCACGCGCTTTGTTGAAATGGTATCGTTAATTCCTCCAATTTCCATGGTACCGGCAAATCGGGTGAATCCATGCATAGGAGTCACAGCGACTTTGGCTTCCATTAAAATAGCTGGGATTTGTATGCCCGTTTTCTGAGTGGCATTTATTCGATATCCTTTACCCGCTTGAACAGGAAGGTTAATACCGAGTTTTTTGGCTAATAAAGGTGTCCATGAGCCGGCAGCCAAAACAAATTCATCGGCGTGTAATTCTTGGGTGTCCGTTGAGATTCCAGTGATTTTTTTACCCGTATACTTGAAGTCATTAACGGCTTCTTGGGTAAATATTTTAACACCCTGTGCACTCAAATAGGTTTTCAGTTGTTTCATGTATTCACAAGGAGTCATATGAGCATCGGAATGGTAGTATACCGCTCCTTTAGCATTCACATCAACCTCAGGTTCGTACTGTTGAATTCCTTTGCTATCTAACAACTCCACGCGCAAACCTTCTTGGATGGCGCGTTGTCCAACACTCCATTCCTCTTCACCTGCTTTGTCTGTTTGATAATACATCATGAGCCCTTTGGGCTGAAAGTGAAAATCAAAATCAGCGGTAGTTTTGAGTTCTTGATACAATTCTTTACTAAAAACATTGATGTCTTTAATAATCGGAATCGACTGTGTAACCTTTTGATGGGTGGCAGCTTTTTTAAACAGCCAGGTCCATTTGAAAAAATCGATGTCAAATCGAGGCTTTATAGCAAAAGGGCTCGTACTACTGAGCATCCATTTTATTCCTTTGTTAATCATACCTGGGGCAGCCAACGAAATAATATGGCTCGGGGTGATGATCCCTGCATTGACATACGAGGCTCCGCTGTTACCATTCGATTGATCAACGATACTCACTTCGTGACCTTCTTTATGTAGGTAATAGGCGGTACTCAACCCAATGATACCTCCTCCAATAATGATAATTTTTTTACTCATAGGTTAAATCACTTGAAATCCTAGTGCATACGGATCGTCTTCGTCATCAATGACGATATTATTGTAACCGTATACTTTTGCCCAGCCTTGAATACTGGGGATAATGGCTTTTTTACCCGCAAGGGTTACTTCGTCTTCTATACGTCCAATAAAGGTACTCCCAATAAAACTTTCATGGACAAATTCTTCTCCTTTTTTGAGAGCTCCCTTGGCGTATAATTGAGCCATTCTTGCAGAAGTACCTGTTCCACAGGGACTGCGATCGATGGCCTTGTCACCATAGAAAACGGCGTTTCGACCGCTGGATGCAGGGTTAATTGGTGTTCCTGTCCAAAGCATGTGCGACACGTCGCGGATCGTATCGTTTTCCGGATGAATAAACTGATTAGGATACTTCTCATTGATTCGCTTGCGAACTTCTTGAGAATATTGAATTATTTTTGAGGCTGTAAAATCTTGGATGCCGCTAAAGTTTTTTTGCGGATCCACAATAGCGTAGTAGTTTCCACCATACGCTACATCAAATGTTAATTCGCCCAATTCAGGGCAGTCAATACTCAAATTTTCAGCAGCCAAATAACTTTTTACATTGGTGAGGCGAACCCAGTCTACTTTGGTACCGGTTTGTTGGTATTCGATAGCAACCAATCCTGCCGGTGCTTCCATCAGCACTTTACCGGGGGTTTTGGGTTGTATCAACCCTTCTTCAATAGCGATGGTAATAGTTCCGATAGTTCCGTGTCCACACATCGGTAGACAACCGGAAGTTTCAATAAATAATATAGCTACATCGTTATTGGGATTGTGAGGAGGGTATAGGATGGCACCACTCATCATATCGTGACCTCTGGGTTCGAACATTAATCCTTTTCGAATCCAATCGTACTCTTTTAAAAAATGCTGGCGTTTTTCGCTCATTGTCGCCCCTTGTAAGTTAGGGCCTCCACCTGCTACCACTCGAACTGGATTTCCACAGGTATGTGCATCGACACAAAAAAATGTTTTTCTCATGGTATATTTTTTTACTCCAACCTAACCTCCCTTAAGGAAAAACACCCTTCTAAACTTTTCCTTTCAGGAGAGGCATAGGTCAGTAATTTATATATGATCGTTTGTTAATACATTATTAACTAAACGTAATATACCTAATGAATTTTCATTTTTTAATTCAATCGGTAACAACTCATTTGGCCAATTTTGATAGCTAAATGGTCTTACCCATCGTTTTATAGAACTTGTTCCAACAGCTGAAAATCTCGCATCTGTTGAAGAAGGATAGGGACCTCCGTGTACCATAGACGGACACACTTCTACCCCCGTTGGAACGCCGTTAAAAATGATACGTCCCACCTTATTACTTAAGAGCGAAAGTAAATAATTATACTCATTTATTTCTAAATTATTTCCTAAAATTGTTCCTGTGAGTTGACCTTCTAGGTTAGCAACCACACTTTCAAGTTCTTGTTTATCTTTACAAACAACAATTAGAGAACTCGGTCCAAATACCTCGTGATGTAGCGTAGGATTTGCGATGAATTGACTTCCAGTAACTTTTGAAATTACCTGCCCTGCGTAGTTCGTTTGTAAAGATTCAGTGTACTCCGCAATTACCGTAACTTCTGATTGACTTGTGAGTCGTTCTTTGTTGGTATCGTAAGCTTTTTTTATGTTCGGGTGCAGCATGCAACTCGGAGCTATTTCTAAAAGCTCACTAGCCAAGGTATTGATAAAGGCATCTAAACTCGGATCCTCTATTGCCAATAAAAGTCCTGGATTTGTACAAAATTGTCCCGTTCCGAGCGTAATAGAATTAGCATAGGTTTTTGCGAGTTCAATACCTCTTGTTTTCAGGGCATCAGGGAGTAAAATTACCGGGTTAATACTTCCCATTTCCGCGAAAACTGGAATAGGTTCTGGTCGTTTGGCTGCTAAATCAAGCAGTGCTCTACCACCTTTGATACTTCCGGTAAATCCAACGGCCTTTACCTGTGCATGTTGTACCAATTGCTGTCCAACTTCAATACCGCTGGAATTGAGATTCGAAAACACTCCCTCAGGCATTTCCGTACGTTGTGCAGCTTTGCTAATTGCTGAGGCTACCAACTCACCAGTTCCGGCGTGCATCGGATGCGATTTTACGATCACAGGACAACCTGCAGCTAATGCAGCGGCAGTATCTCCACCAGCTGTAGAATAGGCGAGTGGGAAATTACTGGCTCCAAAGACCACAACCGGACCAATAGGGACATTCATTCTTCTCAAATCGGGTTTAGGTGCTGGAGTCCTATCCGGAATAGCCGTATCGATCGTAGCTTCTACCCAAGCTCCTTCCGCAACCAAATCAGCAAAAGACTGTAATTGAAAAACTGTGCGTCCTCGTTCGCCTTTGGCTCGACCTTCAGGCAAGCCTGTTTCCGAACAATAGGTATCAATTAAATCATCTCCTAGATTCATAATTTCCTCAGCGATAGCTCTTAAAAAAGCCGCTTTTCGAGCTCCGTCAATGGTTTTGAATTGTTCAAAAGCGCTGCTTGCCAAAGCTACGGCGCGGTTGATTTCTTCTGAAGAAGCTTCGTGGAAAACAGTAGGATTGTTGCTATTGGTTTGTGGATTAAACGTTTGAAAAGTAGTACTCCCTTCTGCTGAAGGGGTAGTACCGATATAGTTGTGCCCTGTCAAGGTGATGGTCTTTGAAATCATATAATTGGTATAAGCAATGGGTTAAACAGTTACACTTGCATTTTTGTAATCAGGAAGTGTTGGTCGGTTGGCAACTCCTTCGGTAATAATGGCCAAAACTTCTTCGCGTTCTGCACCTATTAATGGTAATCTCGGAGCTCTTACCGTTTCCGTACCTAATCCTGTCGCTACTTCTGCAAGCTTAATATTTTGTACTAATTTAGCATTAATATCTAATTCTAACAACGGTAAAAACCAGCGATAGATAGCCACGGCTTCGTCAATTCTATTGGCTTTTACCAATTCGTAAATGGCTACGGTTTCTGCTGGAAAAGCACAAACAAGTCCTGCTACCCATCCGTCAGCACCAAGTACTAAACTTTCAAGAGCTAGGGTATCTACACCACTTAAAATGGCTAAGCGATCACCAAACCTGTTTTTGATACGTGTAATATTTGAAATATCACGTGTCGATTCTTTTACTGCTTGAATGTTTGGACAGTTGCGAAGCAGTGTTTCAAACATGTCTAAGGTAACTTCAATACCGTAATCTACAGGATTGTTGTACACCATGATAGGTAAATCTGTAGCATTCGCAGTTTGCGTAAAAAATTCGACAGTTTCACGAGCGTCCGCTTTATAACGCATCGGTGGTAACATCATTAACCCAGCAGCGCCGTCTTCTTTTGCTTTTTTAGCAGCGGCAATAGCTCCTTTGGTGGTTTGTTCTGCAATATTGATAATTACGGGCACACGACCGTCAACGATGCGCACGGCTTCTTTGACTAAGGTACTTTTTTCTTCATCGGTTAAAGTAGAAGCTTCTCCCAAGGTTCCACCTAAAATAATTCCATGTACTCCAGCTGCCAACTGTGCTTGGATGTTTACCTCAAACATAGCGAGGTCTAAAGTGTCTTGATCTGTGAACTTGGTAGTCACGGCGGGCATAACCCCTTTCCATTGTATGCTCATTGTGATTGATTTTTTTTACAAAGTTAGAGGCATTTATAGATGTATTTACCAGGCTTTTTATCCATAACTAATACTATATTAGCATCTTTTGTGTTAATTTATGGTTAATAGGTGTATATTTAATAAATTTGAGAAAAACCCATTATGAAAGTATTACCCTTTAAAATTCCGAAATCAAAGAACATAGGTCTCATTTATCAAGAGGATAAAGGTCCTTATTTTTACGACAAGTTACATCAGCACGATGAAATTCAAATTTGTTATGTGGTGCGGGGGGAAGGTGCTATTTTGGTGGGAGATATGGTGAATGAATACCGGGAGCGCGATATTTTAGTTATCGGAGGAAACCAACCACACGTATTTAAGAGTGATGTATCCGTGGTGAAAGAGTCATTTATGATTTCGTTGTTTTTTACAAAGGAGTCTTTTGGTGATCATTTTTTTGAATTGGAAGACGTGAAGGAAATTCGACCGTTTTTTGATGTAGCCAAAACCAGTTTTAAGGTGATTTCTAATAAAGACCTACTCGTTGGTTACTTTGATAGCTTGCGCGATAGTGATGATTTTGAGCGTTTTATTTATTTTATGAAAATAATAAAGGAATTATTACGTTCGGATATTCAGCGCCTCTCTACTTTTCTGTACAATAAGAAGTATACGGATAATGAAGGGAAACGCATGGGGAAGGTAATGGATTATACGTTAAATAACTACGAGCAAAAAATAGACCTCGAGGAGGTGGCAGAAGTTGCTAACATGACTCCCAATGCCTTTTGTCGCTATTTTAAGCAGCGAACGAATAAGACTTATTTTACCTTTTTGAATGAGATTCGCGTGGAACGTGCGTGTAAATTATTACAGAATAAGGAATTTTTAATTACGGAAATATCTGAAAAATCTGGATTTAAAAATATCTCAAATTTTAATAGAAAGTTTAAAGAATTGAAAAATGTAACACCATCAGAATACCGCTCAAACTACTAAAAATAAGGAAAAAAGACGTCCTTTTTACAAAAATTAACATTTATTTAGTTCGGGTTGTTTATATTTGGAGTCCTATTGCATAATTTATGAAACTTAATGTAACACCCTTACTATTACTATTCGTTTTGATGGGCTATACTGCCAAAGCTCAAGAAACGCTACCTATTTATTTCGATTATTTATCGGATAATGTTTTTTTAATCCACCCAGCTGCGGCAGGTATTGGCGAGTGTGGAAAGGTGCGATTAACGGCACGTCAACAGTGGGTAGGAATTCCGAATGCCCCGCAATTACAAACCTTGAGTTTTCACGCAAAAGTAAGTGATTATTCCAAAGCAGGGTATGGATTTGTGTTGTACAATGATAAAAACGGATATCACTCGCAAAAGGCTGTACAAGGTACCTATGCCTATCATTTAGATATGGGGAATGAAAGCTTTTTTAATCAGCTATCTTTCGGATTGTCGATGAGTGTGGTTCAAAATCAGGTAGACCAACGTACCTTTTTTAACGATCCAGCGGTAAGTCAGGTTGTGGAAAGTAGTATGTATTTTAATGCCGATTTTGGAATGGCGTATCACTACCAAGGGTTCTCTTCTTATTTTACGGTTAAAAATTTATTGCTGTCGGCAAAGAACAGCTTAAACGATAATTTTGAGTCTCTTAATTTGCGAAATTATATACTCGGTGCAGGGTACTTTTTTGGAGACGAAGAGCAACTGCAATACGAGCCTTCTTTCATGTTTCAGTTTAAAGAACAAACTGGCGAGAAAATCGCTGATATCAATTTAAAGGTGTACAAAAAATTTCGCAATACCCAGTTATGGGCTGCGCTCTCTTTTAGAAGGAGTTTTGACGGACGAATTTTTGGAGATTCAGAATATATTACACCGATAGTAGGTGTGAATTACAAGCAGTTTATGATTGCGTATACTTATACCAAACAAACTGGAGATCTCACGTTTGCAAACGGAAATTTCCATCAGTTATCGCTCGGAATCGATATCTTGTGTCGAAAGCCTAGAGCTTCTGCATGTCCTAATATTAACGGTAGTTTTTAAGGGAGAACACAAGCGTATTATTGCGTTTGCAAACCCAATGGATACCTACAGAAATAACGACTATAAAGGCACAGGTTGCCAAATAATAAGATACTTAAAGTACTAAATATTCCTTCAGGGAATGTCTGGTACTTTTTTTATGAATACTACAGTATTTAAGCACTTTTACGTCGATCCGTACAGAGGCTAGGGGTGTTTAGAAATCGCGCAGTTCGATGTTTATAGGAACGGTTACATCGTTTAAGATAGTTCGTAATACCTCGAGATTTTTATTGGTATAGAAGTGATGTTGGGCTAAGCCTGAAGCATCGGTTAGTAGTTGGTTAGCTGTGAGCACTTTTTTCGTTTGGAGTGCCACGGCATGTCCTGAATCGATAATTTGTACGTCGGGTCCTGTTATGGCTGCTATTTGAGGGTAGAGGTAGGGATAATGCGTACAGCCTAAAACGATACAATCGGCATTTGCATTGAGCATGGGGCTCAGGTAGCGCTCTAGTAATGCGGTCATTTCGGGGCTCGATATGGCTCCGTTTTCAATGAGGTTTACGAGTCCTTCACCCACCTGTTCCACGATGAGGAGATCTGCATCTAGTTGTGCACTGGTTTTTTCAAAGAGTGTACTGTTGAGTGTTCCCTGAGTGGCCAAAATTCCTACGACCTTCGATTTTGTTGCGATAGAAGCTGGTTTGATGGCGGGTTCTATGCCGATGAAAGGAACGTCGTAATGCGCCCGGAGATAGCCGATAGCATTAGTGGTAGCGGTATTACAAGCAACCACTATCAATTTGCAATTTTGGTCCAGCAAAAATTCAGTGTTTTTGATAGAGAGTGCCAGAATTTCGTCAACAGAACGTTGTCCGTAAGGAGCATTTTTACTGTCTGATAAATACAGTGTGTGCTCGTTAGGTAGTTGTTGTTGAATTTCTCTCCAAATTGAAGTACCTCCAATTCCAGAGTCAAAAATACCGATAGCGTTTTGTCGATGTTCCATAACCTTACAAAAGTAAAAAACCCGCTAAATTAATAGTGGGTTTTTTATAATTTATATCTAGAAACTATTCTTAGAATCCTAATTTAGTTTTTACAGCATTGTAGATATCTTCACCTTTGTCAAATACGATTAATCCTTTTCCAGGAGCCGCATCTAATACGTAGATAATTCCTTTTTCAGAAGCTACAGCTTTGATCGCGTCTTCAGCTTTCTTTAAAATTGGAATTGTCTTCTCTTGGTATTTCTTTTGCATTTCTTTAGCTGCAGTTTGCTCAGCTTGAGAAATTTTTAATCTATCTTGTTGTACTTCGATAGCTCTTTTTTGGTTAACTTCTTGTGTTTGTCCCTTACCTTCAGCTTCGTACTTTTTAATTTTAGCTTCTAACTTCTTGTACATAGCTTCAATATCGTCACGGTAAGTTTTATTCAATTTTTCAAGCTCCGCCTTCATTGCCTTAGTTGCAGGCATCTCTGCTAATAATTTATCAGTGTTAATATGTGCAGTTTTTTGTGCGTTCGCAACACCACCCAATCCAACTGTAAAAATTGCAACTAATAATAACGTCTTTAAATGTTTCATTTCTGTTGTTTTGATTTAATTATTGTCTTTATTCTTGATTTATTTGCTCTTTTCTTCTTCTTCTTTTTGTTGAGCTTCTTGTTTTTTCTTTTCTTCTTGAGCCTTTTTGAGGGCTGCGCGCTTCTCTAATAATAATTTTCTCTTGGCTGCTCGAGCTGCTAAACGGGCTTTGCGCTTTTCTTCAATTTGTTTAGCTTTCTTTTGACGAGCCGTTAGTTTTTCTTGGCGCTTTTCTTCTTTTTTGCGCTCTATTTCCAACTGTTTGTCAGATTTTCCACCGTCTTTTAGCAGCGCTTTTTTCGCTGCAATCTTATCTTTCTTGTCTTGTTGGCGCTGATCAATATTAATCATCTTTACAACAAGGTCGCTAATATCGTGTTTTTTATTAGAATACAGCATAATTAAATCGGAAGATTTATCAAATACGAAATCGTATTTTTTACGCTTAGCTATATTCTGAACCGAATTGTATACCTGGTCTTGAATCGGCTGAATCAACTGTTTTCTCAAGTTGAACAAATCACCTCTCGGACCGAAGTACAACGACTCTAACCTGCGCAAGGCTTCTTGCTTTACTTTGATGTCTTCTTCGCGCTCATCAATTAGATCTTTTGTCAAAATGGCTTTTTCATTGGCCAAATCGGTTTTCATCACTTCTATTGCTCGCGCTTCTTTATCCAATCGAGTTTTCCATTTTTCCACCTTGGCATTGAGTGCATTTTGCGCATCGATATAATCTGGAATGTTTTGGAGTATATACTCCATATCAATGTAAGCAGTACGCTGACTCTTTTGCGCTGAAGCAACAGATACAATAAGTAAAAGAACGACTAATAGAATGTTTTTTTTCATCTTTGTTATAATGTGTTTAGAAAAAACCGTGCCAAAAAACCAGTCACATTACAAATGTAAGGTTTTAGAACTGTCTTCCAATAATAAAATGTGTTTGCCATCCAGATTTCTGAGGATTCACCGCATTTTCAAGACCCGGTAATGGATCAAACCCGTGCGCAAAGTCAATACCTAACAATCCAAAGGCAGGCATGAAGATACGAATTCCTAATCCAGCTGAACGCTTTAATCTAAACGGATTAAAATCGCTAAAATTGTCATAAGAATTACCTGCTTCTAAAAATCCTAAAGTATATATCGATGCTGATGGCTTATCTGTGATTGAATAACGCAATTCTAATTGGAATTTGTTGTAGATAGATCCTCCGTCAATAGATGAAATTCTATTGTTTTCGTATCCTCTTAATCCAATAGTTTCTCTACCGTCTAATTGCCCTTGTGCAATTCCATCTCCTCCTACGAAGTATCTTTCTACTGGAGTCAATCCTAATTCGTTGTTATAGGTTCCTAAATATCCAATTTCGAAGTTAGACATAAGGACTAATTTTTTAGCTAATTCTGTATACCACTTTCCTTTTGCTGAAATTTTATAGTATTCTAACCATTTGTATTTATCGGCAAAATAAGCTTGCTCTTCTGGTGATCCTTGTAATAGATCAGCAGGACGTGTGTAGTCTTTTCCATTCACCAATGAGTATGGGAACGTCGCTTTAGCACGTAGTGTAAATTCCGAACCGTAGGTTGGGAAAATCAAACTTGGACCTGCCGAGTTTCTCGTCAAAGCAACCGAATAGGCGAGGTTGTTTAAGTCTCCTTGGCTTAAAATAGCATTTGATGATCCAACGCGGTACCCGTAATTTTGCAGTTCAATACGTTGGTAACTTATCGATTGTGATAATTGGAAATAATCATCTGGCCAGCTCAAACGCTTTCCGAGTCCTACTTGTGCACCAATGATGCTTAAGCTTTCATTTTTGTTTACGTTATTTGTTCTGAAATCAAAACGGTATTGATTAGAGAAGTACACAGAAAATGATAAAGACTGTGGTGTTTTTCCTCCTAACCAAGGCTCTGTAAATGAAAAGCTGTACGTGTTAAAGGTTCTACTCGCTTGTAAACGCAATGATAAGCTTTGTCCGTCACCCATAGGTAAAGGTTTATAAGCGTCTTTATTGAAGATGTTTCTAAACGAGAAGTTGTTAAATGAAAGTCCGAGAGTTCCGATGAATGATCCTCCACCATATCCTCCTTGGAGTTCGATTTGACTACCTCCTTTTTCTACTACTGAAAATTCGATATCAGCAGTTTTATCTTGATAGTTTGGTTTCACGTCAGGCGTTACATTGGCGTCAAAAAATCCTAACTGTCCAATTTCACGAATCGAACGGATAATATTGGCACGACTAAATAAGTCACCTGGTTTTACGCGTAATTCTCTATAAATAACGTGGTCATTGGTCTTTAAGTTTCCTACGACACTAACCTTTTTGATGGTCGCTTGCTCGTCTTCTCGGATACGAACCTCAACCGTAATCGAATCGTTTTTTACCTTGGTTTCAACGGCATTTACTTGTGAAAATAAATAACCGCTATTGTGGTAAAGCGTTTGAATATCTTGTGAAGAAGGTGTTCCATCACCAGAGATACGCTCCTTTAATACTTTTCCGTTATAAACATCTCCCTTGTCAATTCTCAAAATAGCACGTAATTGCTCGTCGGTATAACTCTTGTTTCCTACAAATAAGATATCGGCAAATCGGTACTGACGTCCTTCTTCTAGTTTGATTTCAAGGTTAATGGTATTGTCGTCATTCCAAGTAACTTTGTCAGAGAGGATACGGGCATCGCGATATCCTTTTTCGCTGTACATTTCGAGTATGCTCTCCAAGTCTTCCTTGTAGTCATCAATAATGTATTTTGAAGATTTCCAGAATCTACCAAAGAACTTACGCTTGGTATTTTTCATGGCTCCTCTGAGCTTCCCATCAGACATGGCTTCGTTACCTTCGAAGTTGATTTGTTTGATTTTGATTCGGTTTCCGCGGTCGATAAAAATACGCATGCTAACGGTATTGATATCCGCGGTATCTTTTTGAGTATCTACAGATACTTTTGTCTTCAAGTATCCCTTGTCCGTAAATTTTTTCTTAATGTAGTTTCGGGTAGTAACGATAAGGTTGTCCGTAACCATCATCCCTTTTTTAAGTTCCGTCTCTTTACGGATGTCTTTACGCTTTGATTTACTTACACCAGTAATTGTAATATCTGACAACTGTGGGAGTTCGGTTACATCAAATTGAAGGTAAACGGTATTACCGTCGCGTTTCGCTAAGTATACATCAACCTCGCTAAATTGTTTACTCTCGTATAACTTTTTGATAGCACTGGTCAATTTATCTCCCGGAAGTTTGATAGGTTGCCCTTTTGCCAATCCGGTGTATACACGCACGGTTTGTTCGCTAAATTTTTGGAGCCCTGTAACGGTGATTCCTCCTAAGGTATATTGCTTCCCTTTTTCATACGAAATTTTGCCACTTGCAGTTTTGGTACTGTCTTGAGCTGTTTCTTGTCCTTGTACTGTTACTGTAAAAAATGCAGTAAGTACTACTGCAATAAAAAATGAATATCTATTCATTGGTCTCTTCAATCTGTTCACTTGTTTTTCCAAATCGTCTTTCCCTGTTTTGATAATCTAAAATAGCATCTAAAAGATCTTCTCTTCTAAAGTCTGGCCATAGCACCTCTGTAAAATAGAGTTCTGCATAAGCCATTTGCCATAATAGAAAATTACTTATTCGTTGTTCCCCACTTGTACGTATCATTAAATCAACGTCAGGCAAATTAAACGTATATAAATGAGTATTTATAATTTTCTCGTTAATTTTTTCGATATCTATTTCATTATTAACAACTTTTTTAGATATGTTTTTAATAGCATTAACAATTTCCTCACGGGCACCGTAACTCAGTGCAAAGGTGAGGGTTATTTTGCTATTATCCTTAGTCTGATCAATGACATGAGCAAGTACTCGTTGCGCGTTAGTAGGTAAACTGTTGAGGTCACCTATGGCATTAACGCGAACGTTTTTTCTCATAAATTCAGGGAGTTCTTTTTTTAGCGTAGAAACGAGCAGACTCATTAAAGCGTCTACTTCTAGTTTCGGACGATTCCAGTTTTCAGTTGAAAAGGCGTAGAGTGTTACGTATTCGATATCTAGCTCTGAGGCAGTATCAGCCGTTTCTCTAATTGCAGTTAAGGCATTTCTATGCCCAAAAACACGTTGCATTCCTTTACCCTTCGCCCAGCGTCCATTCCCGTCCATAATAACTGCGATATGATTCGGTTTCTTGTGTAAATTAATGCGTCGTAGTTTTTCTTCCATATGTTTATTGTGTTAAACCGCTGTAACATTGGGGACGTCCAAAGGTGTATACCAATGATATACCCGAAAATACGTACCAATCATTTCCATTACCAGCGAAATCTAAATCACTGATTGTTGGAGTACTGTAGTCTAATTCATCTGTAAAACTGTAGCGCGCTCCAATTTCAAATGAAATAGCTATATCTCCTATAAGTTGTCCTTTGATACCCACACCAACCGGTAATGCGTATGAAAAGCTATTTTTTAAGCGAACGTTGTTATTTCCTAAATACTCTACAGGACTCTTGTAGCTAAATGCTGCGAGTTTTGCAAAGATGTACGGAGTATAAGAGGTTCTATTATCGGCGATATTGTAGTCGTAAAAATTAACTTCTACTCCCGCTGCAAATTCGTGAATTGTATTTTTAAAACTTCTGCCAGCTGCCTTGCGATAGGCGTTTTCAGATTGACTGTCATCTCCTGATACTGGAATGTAGTTGTAGCTTCCTCTCAGGGCTATTCTAGGGTTTAAGTTGTATTTGTAAATAAGACCACCAGCAAAGTCGGTTGGATATACATAATTGGTCCTACCGATATCGCCAATGAAATTAGCACCTCCAAAAGAGAGCCCTATTTCGTGGCTTTGGGCACTTAAGTTTGCGGTTAAAAGTGCGAATAATATGAATAAAATGTGTCTTTTCATTTTAAAAATAGCGTGCAAATATAGCGAATTGAATTTGCTTTAAAAAGTTAATAATCTGTCTTTTTTGATTAACTTTTAAATTTGATTTTTATTGTAAGGAAGCCCCGTTATAATGCATCATTTCTGGTATCTTCTCCCCATAAAAGTTTGCTTCGTAAGGTTTTGAGGTACGATTGATTCTTGGGAAGTATGGTTTTTATTGTAAAAGGTGCTTTTTGAATGTGAATCTTCGTTTCTTGTTCCACGGTTGCAATTCGAGAGTCCAAAGTGATCAGGAAATCCTTTTCACGAGCGCTGACTTCGAGTTCGATATTTGTGGTGTCCGGAATAACCATAGGACGCGCATTTAAGTTATGCGGGGCTATCGGCGTAACTACGAAACTCTTGGAGTTGGGTAAAATTACTGGTCCGCCACAACTCAACGAGTATCCCGTTGACCCCGTAGGAGTGGAGATTATTAAGCCATCGGCCCAGTAGTTAGTGAGGTACTCCCCATCCAAATAGGTTTTGATACCAATCATCGAGGTGGTGTTACGACGCGCGATGGTCACCTCATTTAGGGCAAAATTTACTTCTGAAAAAGCCGTTGTTTCCGGTGTGGTCTCTATTTGTAGCAAGCTGCGTTCTTGGATGGTGTATTCCTTTTTTAACAAGAGTTCAATAGCAGGCTCTATTTGGTTTTTTTGCACGGTAGCTAAAAAGCCCAAGCGCCCTGTGTTGATTCCCATAATCGGTATGTTCAAATTCCTGATATAGGTAACCGCTCTTAAAATGGTACCGTCACCCCCTAGGGTGAACATCACATCAAAAGAATCAGATAATTCATCAAAATGCGAATAAGTTGGGTATTTTTTACCCAGGGTTCCGTGATCTTGAAGCAAGTCGTAAAATTTCTTTTCAAAAAAAACGACAATCTGATGTTTGTGTAAAACGGAGAGTAGAATTTTTATTTCAGTAGCAGCAGTAACCGTATAGGCCTGACCGTAAATGGCTATTTTTTTCACGTTAATAGAATGAGTTGATGAAGGGTAAATTACATGTCTAAATACTTGCGCAAATAACGCGCTCTATCTTTTAATTCTTCGAGATAGGTGTCGTCTTCGTGCTGAGTGATGAGGGTGTAGTTGTACCTTCTAAACGTTTGGATAATTTCATTGAGTTCGTCAGTTACAATCTTTAGGGTAATTTGAAGCGTGTCTTGCTCTTGCCCAGAGATGTACATGCCGAGGAGCTTTGATTTATTACTTTCAATGATTTGCGAAATTTCGCTCATGCTGTATTCATTTTTGTTTTTTTGAATAATCAGCGTGTCGCTTTCGATGTGGAGAAAAGGACTGTCGGCAAAAGCGTCGAGTATATCTCCCAATTCGTAATAACCTGCGTAATTCGAGTGCTTGTCTAGCACGGGAATTAGATTGGTGTCATTGTCGGCAAAAAGTGTCACTAAATCTAGCAGTGTAGACTTTTCGTTGGTGTAAAAATGGTCTAATAAGTAATCGTATTCTTTTAGTAAGCCATCTTTGTCGTCAATTGTTTGAATATCACTTTCTGGTAAACATCCCACGAGTTTTCCATTGTTGACAACAGGCATGTGGGTAATAGGGAGGTTTTCAAATACCCTTTGCGCTTCTGCAATGGTATTATTCAAACTGAGTTCCTTTATTTCGTTTAATATAAAATCGTTAATATTCATTAGTACGAATATAGGTTAAAATGATTTAATGGTTTACTTTTGTCCCTTTAAAATAACGGCTTTTTTTACAAAAAAAAGAGCAAATGTATTTTACAATGACAAAGCTAAGTGTAAATATAAATAAAATAGCAACGCTAAGGAACTCTCGAGGAGGTAATGTTCCTAATTTATTAAAGGTTGCTGCAGATGTTCAGGATTTTGGTGCTCAAGGGATTACGATTCATCCGAGACCCGATCAGCGTCATATCCGTTATCAAGATGCCTATGATCTAAAATCCGTAGTGACTACGGAGTACAATATCGAAGGAAATCCAATTCCGCAATTTGTCGATTTAGTACTGGACATAAAACCTACCCAGGTTACTTTGGTTCCTGACTCGGAAGAAGTACTTACCTCAAATGCTGGTTGGGATACGGTAACACACCAAGATTACCTCAAAGAAGTAATTAAAACCTTTAAAGATGCTGGTATCAGAACATCGATTTTTATCGATACGGATCTCGCTTTGATCGAAGCGGCAGCGACTACTGGGGCTGATAGAATAGAATTGTATACTGAGCAGTTTGCGAAAGATTTTGAAGCCGGAAACACGGCGGGCGTAAAGGCTTATCGAGAGGCAGCTATTCGCGCACATGAGCTAGGTTTAGGAATTAACGCGGGACATGATTTGAATTTGGACAATATCGCATTTTTCAAAAGTGAGATCCCAAATTTAGCCGAGGTGTCTATAGGACATGCCTTAATTTCAGAAAGCATTTATCTCGGTATAGAGAACGTGGTGAACATGTACTTGGACCGACTCAAAGGATAAATCGGGTTTATGGAAATGTTACACAGTAAGGTAGTAGGAGCGGGGACGCCATTGCTCATATTACACGGGTATTTCGGTATGGGAGACAACTGGAAAACTCATGCGTTAGCGCTGTCTAAAATTGGATTTGAAGTGCACATGATTGACCAGCGAAATCACGGTCGAAGTTTTCATAGCGACGTCTTTGATTACGAGGTGTTGGTAGAAGATCTATTGCATTATATTACAGCAAAAGGATTGAGTAAATGTTGTGTTCTAGGACATTCAATGGGTGGGAAAACCGCTATGCTCTTTGCTACACAATATCCAGAACTCGTGGAAAAGCTCGTTGTCGTAGATATTGGTCCAAAAGAGTACCCGCCACATCACAACGAAATTTTAGCCGCTTTAAATGCTGTTGATTTTAGCGTGGATAGTAGTAGAAAGTTAGTCGATGAACGATTGAGTGTCTTGATTCCTGAAGTTGGGGTACGTCAATTTTTAATGCGCAGCGTATATTGGCGAGAAAAAGGCGTGCTGGATTTTCGATTCAATGTAAAGGGACTTACAGAAAATAACCGTGAGGTAGGACGTGCTTTACCCGCTTTTGAGGTGTATGAAGGGGCAACCCTCTTCGTTGCAGGAGAGCGTTCTAGCTATATTCAGCGAGAAGATTATCCGTTGATTCAAGCGCATTTCCCGGCTGCTATCGTCAAAACGGTGAGTAAGGCTGGACATTGGTTACACGCAGAAAATCCACAAGAATTTTACGAGATTGTTTCGGAGTTCTTAACAGAATCTAAATAAATAAAAGCGAGGCGGTAGCATGAATCTATCCACCCCGCTTTCGTCCTCGGGATATTGATGTTTTTAGAATTTGAATGAGACTTTTATTACTTAAATTTTAAAAAACGATCCCTTGCTCAGCAAAAAATATCGGTCTTAGTAACTAAGATCCAAGTATAGTTCGTAAAAGTTTTGGACAAAAACAGGATTTCGTAGCAAAAAGTGAATCGCTGTTATCCGAATAGGAACAAGCTTGTTTCTCGTTGATACTCAAAAAATTGAGTCAGTTGCTTGAGAAAGCAAGTTGATTAATTATATTTGTAGGAGTTTTGTGAATAATGCGCTTCAAATATAACGCAAAACTCTAATACTGCAAACAAAAAAATGTTAAAATTAGAATAAAGTTATATAGTTGATGAATAAACTCGGTGATTATATTGATGAAACTTACAAAAGAGTTGAGAAAATTATTGTAAGTAACCATTTAAATGTGAAGTCTTTTGAGGAGAAAGTTCAAGTTTCTAACAATTCAATTGGAACGGCTATTCGAAGAAAGTCTTCATTTAAGAGCAATGTTTTGAACAAAATTCTCATTGCATTTCCTGAAATTAACCCGACCTGGTTGCTTACCGGAAAAGGAGAAATGCATTTGTTTAGCGGATTGAAAAATCCGATCAATGAGACCAATTCAAAATTCCAGACACTGCGATTGAAAAGTGAAATTAAAACACAGTTGATGGATTTGTTGGCTACAGATTCAGAAATTCATGAAGTGTTGGAGTCTCAAATGGTGTACTTGACAAAAAAATCAGCGGAGGCTGAAGAATAAAAAAGAGAAATAGCCTAAGGTATTTCTCTTTTCTCAATATTATACTACCTGATCCACGCAGGAAGCTCGCAATTGTTCGTGCAGTTTTTTGTGATGGCTCAAAATGCGTACGATACTTTTCTGCTCGATTCGATGACAGGAATGGATTGCCTTTTCTATGTGCTGTATGCAATTTTCTAAGCGTTGGTTTTCAAAAACATTACCACTTCCTATGACCAATTCACCCGAAGGCTGTACAAGTGTCTTCAGTTCCTGTTTTGTTTCAATGTTTGGAAGGGGACTAAAGTTGAGTGTGTCAATTTTTTGAATGCACTTGTTGAGTAAGCTCACTACTTCCCGCACCAGATTGCTAAACTTTACTTGATCACCTTCTTCGAATTGACCTTGCTCTTGAAGTTCTTGAAAAGCGCTCATGATTGCCATTTTTGAACGGTTAACGGTGCTGTAGAGCTCTGTAAAGTAGGCGTGTTGTTCATACAGGTGTAACAAGTCAGCTCGAGAATCAAATCGAGTAGCTAAGTGGAGATGGATAACGCAAAAATCGATGTCCCACTGTTTAAAGTCTTCCTGAAGGATGCGTTCTCTTTCTTCCAGTAGTTTTAGGTAGCCTTCTTCTACTGTTTTTTTAGTGTATTCCTTTTGCTGGAAATGAAATGAAGAACTCGTTGCCGTACCTTGAGCAATCGCTACAGCTTGTTCTATGAGTATTCCAATTTCTTGAAAAGGTTGCATTCGCTTTTTTAATTCCTCTTTTAAGTCTGTAATAGTGGTTGCTGAAACAGCAGTGATCGCATCAGATGTACTGAGGAGTGTTTCGATGGGTTCCAAATGTAAATGACGTTCTGCAAAGGTGTGATGGTATTCTTGCAGTAAATCATCTCCTAGTTTTTCTTGTGTGATAAAATGTTCGAAATCTTCAGGACTAGAAAATTCAGTAGGGGATTTTTGCAGGTATTCTTTGTAAACAAGTGCCGTGACAGTTTGCTGAAGTTGTACGGGGTTTGAAAACAAGATCCAAGGAGATCTTAAGTCCTGCTCACATGCGATATAAGGCAATTTGGCACTTTCCTGACGATGATCATTAGGTGGGTGACTAGCATACATACCTACCTTTGAAGTACTCGTCGTGGTAAAATAGGCTATGCCTCCTAACGGATGTGCTTGCAGTTCGTCGAGTTTTTTTTGTTGATGTGGAAGGTGTTCTTCGTGTAATTTTTGGTTGTGAACATACAAGTTTTCTGAATAGACCTCTTTGGACAGTGCCAGGTATGCGTGATTAAGTGTTTGATTCCAGTAATCGAAGCCACTGTCAAGTTTCCACAAGGCCGAAATAATGGCGTCACTTCCAGAAGTACTGATGGCTACTTTATCGGCATTAAACTCCATTTCTCTCGAAAGTGAAGAATACATTATGTTTAAGAGCTGGTAAAACAGTGCCAGAGTTTGTCGAATAACCCAAATTACCGGTGTAATGAGCCATGCGGCAAGTGATAAGCGGATGTCTGAGGCTCTCCAGCTCTCCAAGGCTGAATCCCAGCTATCTCGATCGTAAATCATACCGTGAATAATGGTGTTAGCAGAATGAATATAACTACCAATTTTCATAGATTTTTGTGCGAAATGTCCAAACTCGTGCGATATAACTGCTTTGAATTCAGAAAGGTTTAAGCTGTCGATCAATCCGATACCGATAGTCAGCTCTTTTTTGATAGGTAATAGTAGGCTTAACCACATATTGCTATACGAAACATAGGCATTTACATCGGGGTCAACATAGATGTTTTTAGGTTTTGGGGCTCCGGTCTCTGCGCAAATTTGATGGACAAAGGACCAGAGTTCTGGATGTGTATTGGAATCCAGTTTTAATCGATTCGTTCTCGTAGGGTTCCGAAGTTTAAATACGAACTTTAGCGTAAATACGAATAGCATTCCGGCTCCAGCAATTGCTCCAATTTTTAGGAGTATGGTAATTTTGTTTATGGAACCCATAGGATAGGTAATGGCCAGTTTTGTCAGGTAAAACAAGGCGACTATCAAAGAGGTGTACAGGGCAAAAAACAAAACAATGGCAACAATGGCAAAAAAGGCTTTGAATTTGTAAGTGTTGGGTAGTTTGGTAAGGCCCTCAGGAATTGTAGGGCTTTTTGGATAGTTGTTTTTAGCAATCATTTTTCTTTCTTTTATAGAGTAAAATTACAAATAATTAAACGAGTTGCCTAGGAAAAAGAAAAATGAGGGGCGTTCTCCCCCTCAAGGCTAAACAACCTATAGTTAAAGCTGTTTTTTTCCCAATGCATACACCTGATTTAACCAAGAGGCACGTTGTTTTTCATTGGAGTTTTTAATTACTGAGATATACGTGGTTTTGATGGGCGAAACACCACAGAAAGCCAGTACTCCTTTGTTAAACTGATGGTGAACAGGACGTTTCATATACAAAAAATCATACCATTTTGGGGTGTCTGAGGTAATGATGACTCTTGCTGACTTTCCCTTTAACAAAGGCTTGGGAAAGGGCGATTTTTGCTGTGTTTCAAAGGTGATACCCGGTAGAAAAGTACGGTCGATAAACCCTTTCATAATGGCGGGGTAGCTAGCCCACCAAGTTGGAAAAACCCAAACCAAATGCTCTGCAGCTTTTAGCATGGCAATAGCCCGTTCTAAGTCTGGTTCTAAAGAGGTGCGCTTGCGATAGCCGTAACGGAGGTTAGGGTTAAAATCTAAAGCGGCAATATTGATCACAGCTACTTCAGCATTGCTATCTTGAGCTCCTTGTTGGTAGGCTGCAGCTAAACTGTGATTGAAGCTTTCCGTATTTGGATGTCCGTTGATGATGAGAATTTTTTTCATGACTGTTGTTTTTAGCAAAGTAACGAGGCTTAAAAAGGAAGTCACCGGACATTTGTCTAATTTTTGATCTGCTGCCGAATTCTGCTGAGATGTCGTTGGCTAATACCCAAGTAGGAGGCCAGGTATTGGAGAGGAATTTCCAGTAAGTATTTTGGGTGGTGCTGCAATAAATGCAGGTAGCGCTGTTCTGCACTTTCTCGCTGTAAGGTAAAAATTCGCCGTTCTAAATTCAGGTATTCTTGCTCAGCCAGTGTTTTGAATACCGTGAGCCAACGGACGTTGTTTTCTTGGAGCTCTTCCAGTGCGGATTTTGAAATGTATACGAGTTCCGAAGGTGCCAAAGCCTGAATGTTTTCAGTGGTGCGTTGTCCTGTAATATAGGCTGAGTAGGCGGTGAGCAAGGATTGTTCTGATAAAAAACAATAGGTAACTTCCTCGCCATTGCTGTTGTGGTAAAACGAGCGAAACAAGCCCGATTCAATAAAGGCCACTTCATTGCAATGTTCATTTTCATGAACGAAAAACGCACCTTTTTGCACGGTTTTTCGTCGCGTGTGTTTCATGAAATTCTCGATGTCCTCAGCGGTGAGTATATGAAAAGATTGAAGAAAAGTTTTCATGTGTTTAGATTAAAATTAGCGAGAGAGACTGACAAAAGTGCAGTTTCTATGGTTTGGTACAATTGTGGAGGGTAAGTTACTATAAACATCACAGAAAGTGATATAAAAACCATAGCGTATGAAACTTTTATTAAAATTAATACTGACTTCTGTTGCGGTTTTAGTCTTGGCTAAATTACTGCCCGGTGTTGTGGTAACGGATTATTTGACAGCCTTTTTTGTAGCGGTAACGTTGGCGTTGCTCAATACTTTTGTCAGGCCTATATTAATCTTTTTTACCTTACCGGCGACGATTGTAACACTGGGGTTCTTTTTACTTGTGATCAATGCCCTCATTGTAATGCTCGCAGGAAGTTTAGTAAGTGGATTTGCGGTCAGTGGTTTTTTTACCGCTTTTGTGTTCAGTTTTATGTTGTGGATTTTCCGCAGCATACTATTCTCTTTGATAAAAGAAGAGGAAACTAAGTGATAGCCAAGCTGTTTATACCCCTAAAAAGACCATATAATAATTAATAATTTAGGCGATTAATTACTTCTCGTGAAAAGGCTTGGTTCTCAATAAGAAAAGTAGTAATTTTGCCCCCGATTTTAAAAGAAACAGATTTTTAAGATGAACATAACAAAAGAAAACGTAGATGCTTTAAATGCAATTGTAAAAGTTGATATTGTTGCAGAGGATTATCAAGATAAAGTAACGAAAGTATTAAATGACTACCGTAAGACAGCTACTATTCCTGGATTTAGAAAAGGACATGTTCCAATGGGAATGGTTAAAAAACAGTACGGTAAGGCAGTAATGATTGATGAGGTAAACAAACTTTTACAAGAATCATTAAACAAGTTCTTAGTAGAGGAGAAGTTAGATATCTTAGGAAATCCGTTACCAAAAGTAAACGATGAGTTTTCATGGGATGCTGAGCAATTCTCATTTGAGTTCGAATTAGGATTAGCTCCTGAATTCAACGTTGATTTAAATGCAGAAACTGTAAAGCAGTACAACATCGTAGCTACTGAAGAGTTAATTGAGAAGGAAGTAGAAAACATTCAAACACGTTACGGAAAGTTAATTTCTTTAGAGGCAGGTGAAGAGCAAGCGAGTATCACAGGTACTTTCGTGAACGAAGAGAAAGGAATTGATAAGAAAGCGACGTTTGCAATCGCTGAATTAAACGGAGATGCAAACCGCGGAATGTTTATTGGAGCAAAAGTTGGTGATGTTGTTACTTTAGCATCTAAAGAGCTTTTCGAAGATGCACATAAATTACAAAACGTATTAGGAGTTTCTCACGACGAGGCACACGATTTAGACGTAGAAGTACAATTGACTGTTGAAGAGATCAACAAAACTGAAAAAGCAGAGTTAGATCAAGAGTTATTCGATAAGTTATTTGCTGACGGAAGCGTAAAGAATGTAACGGAGTTAAAGGAGAAAATCAAAGAGGATGCAGAAAAGCAATTCCAACAGCAAGCAGACCAACAGTTATTGAACGCTGTTACTGAGAGTTTAGTTGCAAATACGAGCTTTGACTTACCAAAAGAATTTTTACAAAAGTGGTTACAAACTGCTGGTGAAAAAGAATTAACTGCTGAAGAAGCGGTTGCTGAGTACGAGAAGTCTGAAAAAGGATTGCGTTACCAGTTAATCGAAGGTAAAATCATGAAAGATAACGATATCAAAATTGATTATGCTGAATTGGTAGAGTACGCAAAAGGATTCATCAAAGCACAGATGGCTCAGTTCGGTAACATGAACCCAGAGGAGAAAGAATTAGACGATATCGCTGGAAGAATTTTATCAAACCAAGAAGAAGCACGTCGCTTACAAGAGCAATTAGTTTCTCAAAAGTTAGTATCTTTCTTTAAAGATAACATGACTTTCGATACGAAAGAAGTTTCTTACGAAGATTTCATTAAAGAGGTGTACAACGTTGATGCAAATCAATAAAACCTCGCTGTAAAGCACATACCTAAGTCGCATCGTTAGATGCGGCTTTTTTTATGGTTTTTCTAGGGAAAATACACCTTGATATACCGAGAGTTTCAAGTTGTAATCGACAAAAGCAACCACGTGAAACCTCACAATTTGCCTCGTGTCGTTTTGAGATGCACAGAAGCAGTATTTCAATGGCTCAGTTCGATAAACTTATGCTCCTAGAAAATAAAAAATGTTAGTATATTTACATCTTATAACCCGAAAAACTTTAAACAATGGATTACGGAAAAGAATTCGAAAAATACGCGACTAAGCACCACGGTATAAACAGTGCTTACTACGGAAAAATTACCAGTAGTTTAACCCCATACATCATGGAAGAACGCCAGTTGAACATTACACAGATGGACGTTTTTTCTCGTTTGATGATGGATAGAATTATATTTCTTGGAACTGGAATTAACGACCAAGTAGCCAATGTAATTCAAGCGCAGTTATTGTTCTTAGAAAGCGTGGATGCGACGAAGGATATTTCTATTTATATCAATTCACCAGGAGGTGGCGTATACGCAGGTTTAGGTATCTACGATACTATGCAGTTTATCAAGCCAGATGTAGCTACTATTTGTACGGGAATGGCAGCCTCTATGGGAGCAGTGTTAATGTGTGCAGGAGAGAAAGGAAAGCGTTCAGCATTACCGCACTCTCGTATCATGATTCATCAACCATTAGGTGGGGCACAAGGACAGGCTTCTGATATGGAAATTACTGTTAAGGAAATAGGAAAGTTAAAAACGGAATTATACAATATCATTTCACACCATTCAGGGCAAGACTTCGATAAAGTACACGCAGATTCTGATAGAGATTATTGGATGAAAGCTGAGGAAGCTAAAGCATACGGAATGGTAGATGAAATTCTATCAAGAAAGTAATTTCTGAGAAATTACAGAACAAAGGCCTACTTTTTTGTTAGTAGGCTTTTTGATTAAATACTAAATTAACGTAAGAATAATGTCGAAAGAAGAAAATTTACAGTGTTCTTTTTGTGGTCGTAAAAAACCAGAAACGGATTTGTTAATCGCTGGATTGGATGCGCATATTTGCGATAAGTGTATCGAGCAAGCCCACGGGATTGTCGAAGAGGAAATCGCAGAGGCTCGCACCAGTAGTTTGTCTAACGATCTCACTTTGAAAAAGCCTAAAGAGATCAAAGCTTTTTTGGATGAATATATCATAGGACAGGATCAAACAAAAAGAGCCATGTCTGTAGCGGTATACAATCATTACAAGCGCTTGTTACAAACGCGTGATGATGAAAATGAGGTGGAAATCGAGAAGTCGAACATCGTTTTGGTAGGAGAAACAGGAACAGGGAAGACCCTAGTAGCTCGTACCATCGCAAAAATGTTAAACGTTCCGTTTTCTATCGTCGATGCTACCGTGTTGACGCAGGCAGGATATGTAGGTGAAGATGTAGAGAGTATCTTAAGCCGTTTGTTGCAAGCTGCGGACTACGATGTAGACAAAGCTGAACGCGGTATTGTTTTTATCGACGAGATTGATAAAATTGCTCGTAAAGGAGATAATCCGTCTATTACAAGAGATGTTTCTGGAGAAGGGGTACAACAGGCCTTGTTGAAATTATTAGAAGGAGCTGTGGTAAATGTGGCACCAAAAGGTGGACGTAAGCACCCAGAACAAAAGTTTATAGAAGTCAATACTAAAGACATCCTTTTTATCGCAGGAGGTGCATTTTCGGGTATCGATCGTATTATTAGTAAACGATTGAATATGCAGGCGGTTGGATATAGTGCTTCTATTGATGAGGATAAAATTGACGAATCAAATTTATTGCAATACATCATTCCTTCTGATTTAAAAAACTTCGGGTTGATCCCTGAGATTATCGGACGTTTACCAGTATTGAGTTATATGAACCCCTTAGATGCTGAAACCCTAAGGGCGATCTTAACGGAACCGAAAAATTCGATTATCAAACAGTATACAAAACTCTTTGAAATGGACGATGTCGCTTTTTCTGTAACTGAAGAAGCCTTGAATTTCATCGTTGAAAAAGCAGTAGAGTACAAGTTAGGAGCAAGAGGGTTGCGTTCACTATGTGAGGCAATTTTAACCGATGCCATGTTCGAGCTGCCAAGTGCAGACGAGAAGGAATTTGTTGTTGATAAAGCTTATGCAGAGCATAAACTCACTAAAAATGCCTTGACAAAATTACGTGCGGCTTCGTAATAACGACAACGAAGAAGCTATCGATTGAATAAAAAAACCGCGGAGTTGAACAACTCCGCGGTTTTTTTGTCTCGTATGTTAAGCAAACAGCTTATCGGTTAATCGTACTCAATTGAGTAATCCAATCTCCCAATTCCTTGGCGCTTAGTTTGTACTTCTTTTGAACGGCTTCTTTGGTACTTAACAAATGTGCCGGACTCAATACGGCCATTTCGTATTCCGCAACGACCGCCTTTTTAAATTTATTGTAATAATCCGCAGCGTTCTCTGCTGGTTTAGGTGCTTGTTTTAACGAGAGCTTCCCGTATTTTCCTAACCAAGTATTGAATTCACTTGCCGAAATATTGTATTTTTTCTGAATTTCTTCGCGTTTGCTACGCAAGTAGGCAGCATCTAAAATCAAACTTTCGTATTCTTCAATCGCTGATTGTCTGAACTTTTTAAGGAAATGCGTAGAGCTATCAATCGTATAGGTCGATTTTGAGCGTTCCACATTGTGAAGAGACAACTTTCCGTATTGGCTAATCCAAGTACTCAAATCTTTTTGATTTAAGTGGTATTTCGCTTGGATGTCTAACTGTGTTTTAGTCAAGTGCTTTGGTGCGAGTACCAACTGATCGTATTCTGCAACTACCGATTTTTTAAACTTTTCAAAATAACTCGCAGCAGAATCGTTAGCGCTAGCCGAGTTGGTAGTGCTGGCAGTAGCTGCAGGTGTTGTTGCTGTCGTTTGTTTTTGACTCGGTGCAGGAGCAGCCTCTTTTTTAGGGGCTAGCTGGTCGTCAAAATAAGCTTCACCTGATTTTTCAGCATAAGCCGTTTTAGGATCTTTGTACCACCCTTCTGACAATGCATCGTAATACTCTTTTTTGATGAAGAGTGTTTTCATTTTGTTTGAACTCGCATCCAAATTGGTCAAGGTAGCACATCCACTGATGTCTAATGACTGCAATTGGTTGTTGTTACAATACAAATCTTTTAATGCAGGTTTTTCACCGAGTAGTAAAGTACCTAGTTTGTTGTAATCACAATTGATGGCGTAAAGTTCTGGATTGTTGCTCAAATCTAAATACTCGATTTTGTTATCGCTACAATTCAAAAAGTTTAACTGTGCGTTTTTTGAAAGGTCCAATTTGGTAATGGCATTTTCAGCACAGTCTAAGCGCTTTAGATTACTAAAGTGTTCAATACCTTCTAAACTCTTGATAGGAGAGTTTACATTAGGTAGTTTTTCGTTTTTAGTTGCGTTGTTGATATTTAAATTGACGATGTACTTAATATCGCTAACTAAAATATTTCCCGTCAATCCATTGGAGTCGTATTTTAGGGCGATTAAAGCTTCTTCAAATCCAACATCAGGGATAGGAATAGTTTCCTGAGCAGTGAGTTGAAGCGTCAATAAAAATGCAGCAAGGCATGTACTAATTAATTTCATAAAAAAGGGAATTTTCGGCAAAATTATAGAATTGAATGAATCTGTACAATTTATTTATTGTAGATATTCTTAAAATTATCACAATTCAATTCTCGTATCTTTGCAACGGCATTAGATTATTATGATTACACAAAATACAATTGACAAGGTTTTTGAAATTTCTCGTGTAGAAGAAGTTATTGGGGAATTTGTACAGCTGAAAAAGGCAGGATCCAATTTTAAAGGATTAAGTCCTTTTACAGATGAGAAAACGCCTTCATTTGTGGTGTCACCGGTCAAGCAAATATGGAAAGACTTTAGTACCGGAAAAGGGGGGAATGCCGTGTCTTTTTTAATGGAACACGAGCATTATACTTACCCAGAAGCCATTCGTTGGCTAGCCAAAAAATACAATATAGAAATCGAGGAAACTCAGCAGAGCGACGAGCAAAAAGAACAAATGAACGAGCGAGAAAGCATGTTCTTAGTTTCGAAATTCGCTAAAGATTATTTCCACGATGTTTTAATGAATACCCAGAGCGGTAGGGCCATAGGACTGTCTTATTTTAAAGAACGCGGGTTTCGAGAGGAAACCATTGAGAAGTTCGATTTGGGGTACTGTAAGGATGAATGGGATAATTTTACCAATGCCGCTTTAAAAAAGGGATACGATCTTAAATACCTCAAAGAAACCGGATTGACAATCGTTAAAGAGGGAGGGACTTCACTGCGTAAATTTGACCGCTTTAAAGGAAGGGTAATGTTTCCTATTCACAGTATGTCTGGACGTATTTTAGGATTCGGAGGACGTATTTTGACCAATGATAAAAAAGCGGCAAAGTATTTAAATTCACCAGAAAGCCCGATTTATCACAAGAGTAAAATTCTGTACGGACTGTATTTGGCCAAAAAGGAAATTGCAAAACAAGACAATTGTTACTTGGTAGAAGGTTATACAGATGTGATTTCTTTTCATCAAGCGGGTGTAGAAAACGTGGTGGCATCGTCCGGAACGGCCTTGACCCCCGATCAGATTCGTCTTATCAATCGACTGACTAAGAATATTACCGTACTATTTGATGGAGATGCTGCCGGAATCAGGGCTTCACTACGAGGGATTGATTTGATTCTGGAACAGGGTATGAATGTCAAGGTAGTCTCATTTCCAGAAGGAGAAGATCCGGACAGTTTTGCGCGTGCCAATTCAAGTGCTGAACTCAAGCAATACCTAAACGACAAAGCACAAGACTTTATTGAATTTAAGGTGTCTTTGCTGATGAAGGAGGCGGAGAACGATCCTGTTAAAAAAGCTGGATTGATCCGTGATATTGTTACGAGTATCTCAAAGATTCCAGACGGAATTCAACGTGAAGTATACGTACAGGAGTGTGCGAATATCATGGATATTTCCGAACAGGTTTTAGCGAGTGAACTCGCTCAATTGCTCAACAAAGGAGCAGGGACGAGAAGAGCCAATAGTGGCAGTGCTGGTCCGCGTCCTTCCGTACAAGAACGCTTGGCTAGTAAGGGGCGCGAAGGTAAAGGAATGGAGCTCATTAAAGGAAGAGCAGGGAGCCGAGCACAACAAAAAATTGACCAAGTGAGCATCTTGGAAAAGGAGATACTCAGAATTTTATTGCTGTACGGGAATGAATTGGTCGATTTTGAAAACTGGGTAGATGCTTTTGATAAACACGGGCGTCCGATACTGGAAAAAGAAGAATATCAAAATACTGTATCTAATGAGCTATACCTCAATTTACAAGAAGATGAAATTGAGTTTTCCAACGAGTTGTTTCGTTTAACCTATTACGAAATGGTAAGCCAAATGAACCAACGTGAAAAGATTGTGGTAGATGAGCTAATTATGCACGAGAATACGGAAATAGCCAGTTTGGTGACCAACATTCTTATGGACGAGGAAAAATATACCTTGAGCAGTTGGGAGCGCAAAGAGGTATTTGTTACCGAAATAGAAAAAATACTTCCCAAATTAGTTACAGATGCTATTCTAAATTTGAGACGCGTACTCATAGAAAAGAAAATACAAGGGATAATGACAGAGATGCAATCAGGTGAAGTGGTGCCTGATTTGGAAGAAATAGGGAATTATACCGACCTAAAACGCTTACTCTTCGAAAGGCTCAATCGAGTAATATAGGAATATCCCCCTAAAAAACAGGGGGATAAGCTTAATGTATTCCTAACATAAGTTTGTTTTTTTTTTGTAATTTAGCGCACGGAAAGAACAAGAAATCAAATAAGAAATGAGAAAGTTGCTGCAATTTTGTGAGCTAATTCGGCTGATTATTTTACTCCCCTTTAAAATTTCAAACGGACAAAAAAAACGAGCCTACAAAAGAATTAAACAACAGTTAATTTCGGTTAATTTACTTTAATTCTTTAGGTATTTCACATACGGGTATCGGAACCATTTTATGCTGATTGATTCGGTTTAAGCGGGTGTAAATAGTGAACACTTCCAATTTTCTACCGTCAAAATCATCAGCTGTTTTTCCTTGTGCCTGCATGTCCATTGCCCATTCTAATTCATCATACGATGCGCCAATTTGGTCTTCGTCAGTTCGGCTGTCGCCAAATAATCCATCAGTAGGCTGTGCCTCTTGTATAGATTGTGGGACGTTTAAATGAGCTGCGAGCTCGTATACCTCTGATTTTACTAAATCGGCTATCGGACTTAGGTCAACACCTCCGTCTCCGTATTTGGTAAAAAATCCTACGCCAAAATCTTCTACTTTGTTTCCGGTACCTGCTACGAGTAATCCGTGAAGTCCGGCAAAGTAATACAAGGTGGTCATACGCAGTCTGGCACGTGTATTGGCGAGTGCCAAATCTACTTTTGGTGACGATGCTACCGCGGGAACTACAGTTTTAAAATCTTCAAAGGTGCTGGTTAAATTTACTTCTGCTTCGCTCACATTAGGATAGCGTTCGCGCAATTGAGCAATGTGCTCATTAGCTCTGTTTACTTGGCTTTCCGCTTGGTGTATAGGCAGTTCAACACAGAGGGTAGGCAAGCCAGTTTCTGCACAAAGTGTGGAAGTTAAGGCGCTGTCAATACCTCCAGATATTCCAACGACAAATCCGTTTACTTTTGCATTTTCAGCATAGCTCTTTAACCATTGAATAATGTGATCGGCAACTTTAGCTGTATTCATTGAATTTTGATTTTTTGAAGTTAACTAGTTTTAAAGGCTAAAACTATTTTAGTAATTTCGACGTTCTAATCTCAACTGTAAATATACTAAGTTTCATGCGAAAAATATTAGGATTCGTGGCAATTAGTCTGCTGCTAACGGCTTGTTTTAAGGAAAAGAAACCATCGATAGATGTTTCTAAAATACCCGTAACCATGAATGTGGAGCGTTTTGAAGTTGATTTTTACGGAAATCAAGAACTGGAGCTCCCAGCATTAAAAGCGAAGTATCCGAAAATGTTCCCCGCTGAGAACGATAGTGTATGGGAACGAAAGAGGACGGATAAAGACGAGTTGGAATTGTACCGTGAAACGCACAAAGTATTCAAGAAGTTTGACGATGTTGAAGCGGATCTGGTTCGCTTTTTTCAGTATGTAAAACACTACAACCCCAATTTTTTAGAACCCGAAGTATTTACTGTTATTTCTAATATCGATTATCAGCACAGAGTGATTTACAACGGTGAAGTATTGGTGATTTCTCTCGATGCTTACCTCGGTGAGGCACACGAGTTTTACGGAGATTATCCGGGGTATATTCGCCACAATAACACCAGAGAACGCATCGTGGTGGATGTTGCCAATGCACTGGTACAACAGCAGGTTCGCATAACTACGGGAAGGCGTTTTATAGAGAAGGTGGTCAACAGGGGGAAACAGCTATATGTATTGAGTCAGTACTTACCTTTTGTGGCTGAACCGGTATTACTGGGCTACAGTCCTGAAAAATTAGCATGGGCATCGGCAAATGAAGAGGAGGTTTGGCGTTATTTTGTAGGAAAAGATCTCTTGTACAGCACCGATAAAAGTTTGGATCGTCGCTTTTTGGACCTCGCTCCATTTTCTAAGTTTTACATGGCTCATGACAACGATTCACCGGGACAGATAGGAGCTTGGATAGGGCTGCAGATTGTGAACGCATTTATGGAAAATAATGACGTATCTTTGCAAGAACTAATAAAAACAAACGAAGAGCAAATTTTTGCAAAATCAAAATACAAACCGAGAAGATAATGAGCGTAGAACACACATCGAAAATTACTTTTAAAGTAGGCTTAGACGAGAATAGAATTCCAGAAGAAATTCAGTGGAGTGCTGAAGACGGTGGAATCACAGATCAATATTCAAAAGCCATCATGTTGTCTGTTTGGGATCACAAGCAAAAAGATACCCTGCGTATGGACTTGTGGACGAAGGATATGCCAGTAGATGAAATGAAACAGTTTTATCACCAAACCTTAGTATCGATGGCAAACAGCTTCGAAAGAGCCACCAACGATGAAAAAATGAGTGCTACCATGCGTGATTTCTGTGATTATTTTGCAGAGAAATTAGAACTGGTAAAAAAATAAAAAAGCTGTCTTCGGACAGCTTTTTTTTATTCGTGATTCTTTATCGTATTGATAATATACTCGTAGTCGTTAGCATTGTTGACAAAATCTAAATTCGACACATCAATGATGAGGACGTTTAAATCTTGTTGCTGTGTCTTAATGAAATTGACGTAGCCATCGTGAATTTTTTGCAAGTAGCTAGCTTCAATATTTTGCTCGTATTCACGACCGCGCTTTTTGATGTTTTGTAACAGCCTGTTGGTATTTTGGTAGAGATATACGTACAAATCTGGTTTGGTTATCTCTTTGTACATCAAATCAAACATTTTGCGATAGAGTTTGTACTCTTCTTTTTGCAAGGTGATTTGGGCAAATATCAACGACTTAAAAATGTAGTAATCTGAAACTATAAAGTTTTTAAACAGGTCAAATTGAGCTAAATCGTCTGATAGTTGTTGATACCTGTCGGCCAAAAAACTCATTTCAAGCGGAAAGGCATAGCGTTCGTTGTCTTCGTAAAACTTTGGCAAAAACGGATTGTCCGCAAAGCGTTCCAAAACAATTTTAGCATTGAACTCATCGGCCATCATATTGGTCAACGAGGTTTTTCCGGCACCGATATTCCCTTCGATAGCGATGTAATTGTACTTTTCAGTAATTGGAATAGGGCGCTGTACTACGGCGTCTATTCGTTTAATTTCTGAAGTGTCGGTACAATCGCGAAGGCAGTTTATCAACTTTGCTTTGGCAATGGGGTGCATTTTGTTGGGAGCGATGTCGGCCAAGGGAGCCAAGGCAAACTTTCGTTCCAACATTCTGGGGTGAGGTACGATGAGATTTTTCGAAAAGATGATCTCATCATCAAACAGCAATACATCGATATCGATACTTCTATCACTGTATTCTCCCGAGTTGTTACGAACCCTTCCCAGTTCTTGCTCGATGGCTAAAATAGCGGTCAAAAGAGCTTCCGGAGGGAGGTTGGTAGAAACTTTTACACAGGTATTGTAAAATGCACTGCTTTCAAATCCCCACGAAGGAGTTTCGTAAACGGGAGCTACCTGTAAAACAGCTCCAATTTTAGTAGCGATACTATTGACAGCCTGTTGAAGGTTGTCGAGCTTATCTCCTTGATTGGTCCCTAAGGATAGATATGTAATTCGTTGTATTTTCATTTGTAGAGTGCAAAGAAAAATAAAACCAAATCAATTAGCGAATAAAAAAAATAAAATTTTTAAAAATAAAAGTAGGGTAATCTTTTTTTGAATTGTTTTACTAATGAATTTCTTAATAGAGTAAGGTTTTTTGCTAAGATTCTAATTGGGGAATTAGATCTTATAATTCACAAAAATCTCTTAATTTAAAAAGGCTACCAATTTTGGTAGCCTTTTTTAGTTTTTATTGTTTGCTTTCAGATTTCTCTGTCTGCTTTTTTTCCGGTCTTGGTTTTTTCTCAGCTCTAGGAGGTCTTGGTAACAATGCCTTTCTAGAAACTTTCTCTTTTCTCGTTTTCGGATCCACACCGAAGTATTTAACGTCGAGTAGGTCACCGAGTTTTACAACGTCTTCTACGTTGTTAGTACGCTCCCAAGCCAATTCAGAAATGTGTAATAATACCTCATTACCTGGAGCCTCTTGATACTCAACTACAGCACCAAATTCTAAAATCTTAACGACTTTTACTTCGTAAACACTTCCTCTTTCTGGTTTGAATGTAATTGCTTGAATTCTAGCTAATACCTTGTCAATTCCTTCTTGGTTGGTTCCTAAAATTTCAACGATTCCTTCTTCCGTAGTTTCGTCTTCGTTGATAACAATCGTAGTTTCAGATTCTTTTTGTAATTCTTGGATGTGTTTTCCACCAGGTCCGATAACGGCTCCGATGTATTCACCAGGAATACGTACTGTAACCATCTTAGGTGCATGCGCTTTTACATCTGCGTTTGGTTGCTCAATCGTATCTACTAATTTTTGTAAGATGTGTAAACGACCTTCGCGTGCTTGCTTAAGTGCTTTTACTAAGATTTCGTATGATAAACCTTTGATTTTAATGTCCATCTGACAAGCGGTGATTCCGTCTGCAGTACCTGTAACTTTAAAGTCCATATCTCCTAAGTGATCTTCATCTCCTAAGATATCTGATAATACAGCGTAGCGATCTCCGTCAGAAATTAATCCCATAGCGATTCCTGATACAGGCTTCTTCATTTGAACTCCAGCATCCATCAAGGCCATGGTTCCTGAACACACAGTTGCCATAGAAGAAGAACCGTTTGATTCTAATACTTCAGATACAACACGTACTGTATAAGGACAATCTTCAGGAATCATCTTTTTCAACGCGCGTTGTGCTAAGTTTCCGTGTCCGATTTCACGACGAGACGTTCCTCTTAATGGACGTGCCTCACCCGTTGAAAATGGAGGGAAGTTATAGTGTAAGTAAAAGCGCTCTTCGTCTTGAATTGTAGGTGAATCAATCATGTTAGCATCACGAGAAGTACCTAAGGTAACCGTTGCTAATGCTTGTGTTTCCCCACGTGTAAAGATCGATGAACCGTGAGTTCTCGGTAAATAATCAACTTCACACCAAATTGGACGAATATCGGTAGTTGTTCTACCGTCTAAACGCAATCCTTCGTTTAACGTTAAATCGCGAACCGCAGCTTTGTGCGCTCTGCTAAAGTATTTAGAGATTAAATCTCCTTTTTCTTCTAATTCTTCTTCGCTAAAGGTGGCTAAGATTTCTTCTTTTACCAAAGAAAACGCTTCTCCACGTTCTTGTTTAGAAGTCCCTCTTTTAGCGATTTCGTAACACTTTTGGTAAGCAGCTTCGTTAATTTGTGCCTCAAGTGCTTCGTCAGAAGCTTCTCCTTCGTACTCTCTAGTTTCTTTTTTACCAACAGCTTCTGCTAGGGCTACCTGAGCTTCACACTGTACTTTAATAGCTTCGTGAGCTACTTTGATAGCATCTGCCATCTCTTCTTCTGAAACTTCTTCCATTTCACCTTCTACCATGGCAACGAAATCTTTAGAAGCTCCTACCATAAGGTCGATATCTGCTTCTTTAAGTTGTTCGTAATTTGGGTTTACGATGAACTCTCCGTTTACACGTGCTACGCGCACTTCTGAAATCGGAGCTTCGAAAGGAATGTCTGATAATTGAATAGCAGTAGAAGCCGCTAAACCAGCTAAAGCGTCTGGCATCACGTTTTCGTCATGCGACATTAATTGGATCATTACCTGTGTTTCAGCGTGGTAATCTTTAGGGAATAAAGGACGCAATACACGGTCAACTAAACGCATGGTTAAGATTTCTTCATTACTCGGACGCGCTTCACGCTTCATAAATCCTCCAGGGTAACGTCCTGAGGCAGCAAATTTCTCTCTGTAATCTACTGTTAAAGGTAAAAAGTCAATGTCTGGATTAGAGGTTCTTGCCGACACTACAGTCGCCAATAACATCGTATCTCCCATTCTAACAACAACAGAACCGTCTGCTTGTTTTGCTAATTTTCCAGTTTCTAATGTAATGGTTCTTCCATCTCCAAGTTCGATAACTTGGCTAAATACTTTTGGAATCATAAATGTTTTTTCTAAAATTCTTTAAATCGTTTTTTGTTGTTGTGTTGTGTGTTTGTTGTTGTTTCAATGGAAGTATAAATACTTTTTAAATTGCTGAAAATAAACAACAGCTAGGTTAAAAGTACTGAAATTTATTGAATAATGAACAATAAAAAAGAGGCAGGTAAGCCCTGCCTCTTTTTGTAAGGTTATTTTCTAATACCTAATTCTTTGATAATCGCACGATATCTGTTGATTTCTTTCTTCTTTAAGTAATCTAATAAGCTTCTACGCTTACCTACCATCTTTACTAATGAACGCTCAGTGTTGAAATCCTTACGGTTTCTTTTTAAGTGCTCCGTTAAGTGGTTGATTCTAAATGTGAACAAAGCGATTTGTCCTTCTGCAGTACCGGTATCGTTGTTTCCTTTACCGTGTTTTGCGAAAATTTCTTGTTTTACTTCTTTAGTCAAATACATGCCAATATTGTTTAAATGATTCTTATGTACTCAATGTTTTTTCATTGAAGGTGCAAATGTACAATTATTTTTTTTATTTCTCTTTGGAAACTGCCTATTTCAAAGGTTTTTCTCGAAGAAGTTATTGACAATTTGTTAATAGCGTAGCGGGGTTGCTAGCGTTTACTTGCGAGGGATCTTTGTTGTGGAGTTGTATTAAGGAAATTTTAACGCAGGGCTGCTTACAATAATAAAGTAAATAAAAGGTTATTAGAGTATCAAATTGCCTTAATTTAACAAACGGGGAATTTATTTTTTAGGGGAAAAAGAAAGCCAGCGAAGTGCTGGCTTTTTTATTTAGGCTCTTATCGGTTGATTTTGAATCAAATCAATGTATAAGTTTACTTGTTTTTTCAAGTCTTTACGCTCGTAAATAGCGTCTAAGAATCCGTGTTCTAATACAAATTCAGAACGTTGGAAACCTTCTGGTAATTCTTTTCCTGTAGTGTCTTTAACAACACGTGGACCAGCAAAAGCAATCAAGGCGTTTGGCTCTGCAATATTAATATCTCCTAACATGGCAAATGAAGCGGTAGTTCCTCCTGTAGTAGGATCAGTACACAATGAAATGTACGGAACTTTAGCATCTGCTAACTGCGCGAGCTTTGCAGAGGTCTTTACCAATTGCATGAGTGATAAAGAAGCTTCCATCATACGTGCACCTCCCGATTTTGAAATCATCAAGAAAGGCAGTTCTTTTTCGATGGCGAAATCGATAGCACGGGCTATTTTTTCACCAACAACGCTTCCCATAGATCCACCGATAAAGGCAAAATCCATAGAGGCAATAACGATATCTTTTCCTTGAGATTTACCAACAGCTGTACGTACAGCATCTTTTAATCCCGTTTTCTTTTGAGCGTCTTTTAAGCGCTCAGGGTATTTTTTGGTATCCTTGAAGTTTAATGGATCTTCTGCTGTTAAATTCGGATTTAACTCTTCAAATTCATTATTGTCAAAGAACAGTTCAAAGTACTCGTTACTTCCAATACGTACGTGGTAGCCATCTTCAGGACTTACGTATAAGTTCTTCTTTAATTCGTCTGTGTCAATTATCTTCCCACTTGGGGTTTTGTACCACAAGCCTTTGGGCGTGTCTTTCTTCTCCTCAGTTGGGGTGTGAATTCCTTTGTCTTTACGTTTAAACCAAGCCATAATAATGCTCTTTAGTTATTTGTTATAGTATTTGGTTTTCTTTCTCTTTTAGCTGGTCAAGATACAAAAATCTTTTATAACGTATTTACGTTATTTAAATCTTCAAAAGCTTGCTTTAATCTCGCTTTAAAAGTTTGCTCTCCTTCACGTAACCATTTACGAGGGTCGTAATATTTCTTGTTAGGAACATCGTCTCCTTCTGGGTTACCAATTTGTGATTGCAAATATGCAGATTTTTCTTTCATATAATCACGTACTCCTTCAGTAAATGCATATTGAAGGTCCGTATCGATGTTCATTTTAATAACACCGTAACCGATAGCTTCGCGAATTTCTTCAAGGGTAGACCCTGATCCTCCGTGGAATACGAAGTCGATAGTGTTTTCAGCAACTTGGTATTTCTCGGTGATAAATTCTTGAGAATTTTTTAAGATTTTAGGTGTTAATTTTACATTCCCTGGCTTGTATACCCCGTGAACGTTTCCAAAAGCAGCCGCAATAGTGAACTGATCACTCACTTGCATTAACTCTTCGTAAGCAAAGGCTACCTCTTCAGGTTGTGTGTATAATTTAGAGCTGTCAACATCCGTATTGTCTACTCCGTCTTCTTCTCCTCCAGTAATTCCTAATTCTATTTCTAAGGTCATTCCCATTTTACTCATACGCGCTAAGTATTCTTTACAAATCGCGATGTTTTCTTCTAAGGGCTCCTCACTTAAATCAATCATGTGAGAGCTGTATAAGGGCTTTCCTGTTTCTTTAAAGTGTTGTTCACTTGCATCTAATAAACCGTCAATCCAAGGAAGTAATTTTTTTGCAGCGTGGTCGGTGTGTAAAATTACTGGAATACCATAGGCTTCCGCCATTAAGTGAATGTGCTTCGCTCCAGCAACAGCACCAGCAATCGCCGCTTTTTGATCTTCGTTTGACAAGCCTTTTCCAGCGTTGAACTGAGCTCCTCCGTTTGAGAATTGAATGATAACAGGTGAATTCAGCTCTTTAGCAGTTTCTAGTACCGTATTAATAGTGTTTGAGCCTACTACGTTTACAGCAGGTAGTGCAAAACTTTTCTCTTTTGCAAGTTTAAAAATTTCTTGTACTTCTCTACCAGTGGCAACTCCAGCTTTAATCATCAGTATATTATTTTAGTTATGATTGTTATTCAAAAGCAAATCTACACTTTTTTAACCAAGGATGATGATTTTTTTACTACAACGTTTTATTAGAATGGGTAGTTGATTCCGATGTTGAGTACTGACTTTGAAAAACCGAAATTGCTAAACCAGCGTTGGTTGGACGGTAAATACGGTTCGTGCATTTTGAATCCTAAATCTAAACGAGCGACCAAAAATTTGAAGTCGTAACGCATTCCAAAACCACCGCCAACAGCGAGGTCTTTTACAGAGCTAAACCCTTTAAATCGCGCATCTTCTTCCTGAATCTTTCCGAGGTCCCAAATGTTTCCGGCATCGACGAATAAAGCCCCTTTGAGTGCCCCTAAAACATCGAATCGGTATTCAAAACTCGTCAAGAATTTTAAACTTCCAATATTGTATTCCAATACCGGTGGACGCGTACCCGGACCTAGGTCGTAGGTTCTCCAAGCGCGAATGTCGTTACTACCTCCAGCAAAATAACTTCTGTTAAAGGGAATACCAGAGTTGTTGTAGGTGAAAATAGCACCTAGAAACGTTCGGTGAGCTAACAGTGAGTTTTCGCTTAAACGCCAGTATTTTTTGTATTCAATATCGGTTTTGAAGTACTGAGCTACCGGTATTTTAAATACGGTAGGTTGCTTAAAATCGTCAACCTGATTGCTCAGTAAGCCCATGACATTTCCAGAGTTGGCAACGCGAATTTTGAAGAATGAAAAGCTTTGATCTTTGATTCCTTGTTGGTTGTTAAAGGTAAAACTATAGGCAATTTCAGGGATTAAGAAATCCGAGGTAATAATTTGAAAACGGTTAAAACTATTAAAAGTTTGTAAGTAGGCTTGTGGGTAAGCGGCTCCAAAGGCACCGTCATCGAGCATGGCCTCTATGCGGTTTTTAATATTGTTGAATTCCGAAATTTGATTGGCAGGAAGTCCATTTCCAGATTGCTTTATGGCTGCTGCGTTGAGTTTGTCGTATTCGGAACGGTAAATTAAAAAGTAGTTTTCGGTGTTTAAGTTTCGAATATATTGAGCATTTAACAATTCGAGCTGTATGGTTTTGCGCTTGTCAAATTGCCATTTGTAGTCGATTCCCACCGAAATATTTTGCTTGTCGAGACCTATGTTTTTCTGAATATTGATACCTCCGTAAAATTTCGTTCTCGGAAACATGCGTTTCGGAACAAATTTATGCAGTCCAAAAGGTGCCATAAACCTTGGGATTTCCAAAGAAATATCACCTCCGAGTTCCCAACCTGGACCGTTGTTGGAATTAAAGTACGATCCTAAAACGGAAAATTTGAAAATCTCGGCCCCTTTAAAGGTGTTTCGGTTAATCAATGAAAACTTTCCAGAAATATCAAAGTTTCGGATGTTGGAACGCGAGAGTTCTGTGTCAAAACCAAGCGTGTATTTTTCAATGGGGGAGAGCAGTATCGTGGCCTCTAGTTCATGGTCGTTGAGCTCTCGGAAACGTATGGAGGTCGATTTAAAGTTTTTAAGTCCTCGCAAATGCGTTCGCGTAAGCTTACGCAAGGTGTCACTGTATATAGAATTCGGTTTCATAAACAGCGATTGCGCTAAGTATTTAGGATTGTATTTGAGTTTTTTATGCGCCCAAAAATGAATACCTTGATAGTTTGTAGAGTCTTTAAACCCCTCGTCTTTCATGCTGTACGAATAATCCGTAACCACGTGAATGTCTTTGATGGTTTGTACCTTGTATGGCTGCGCAACATAATCACCGTTCTGTTCTACGATGCGATCAGAAATAACGAGTTCGACATTGGTTTTGGCGGCAGCCGTATCAGCGATGTAGAAATCGATACTGTTATTTTTGTCAAAGTGATAAATACCGTTGTTCCTAAATAATTTTGTCAGCCTGTTGGCCTCGTCAATAAAGTTTTGATCTTTGTATTGATCGTTTGCTTTTAGAAAACTCGCAAGTTTGGTGGTTTTGTATATAGAATCGAGAACGGGCGATTTAATTTCTCGGGTGATGGTATCGAGCATTAGCGGTGCTCCCTTTTGAATGTAATAGGTGATTTTACCTCTTCGAGTTCCTACTGAGTCTTTTTCTGCACGCAGTTTGGCCTTAAAATACCCTTCGTTTTGAAAGTAAGTTTTCAGGTTTAAGAGCGTTGCTCTCGTTTTTTTATCCTGAATAATTACCGGTGCTTGCCCACTTTTTAAAAACCAATTGTTAAAACTAATTGCCGACTTTGCCACAGAAATACTCTGCTTCTCTGAAAAAAGGCCTTTAAAAAAATTATAGGTTCTCGGGTGTTTTTTACCCCAAGCACTCGGAGTTTGTGGTCCTTCTGGATTACCGATGTTGTAAAAATGCAGGGAGAGCGGTAAACCAAAAGTTTTGGCATTCGGACGCTGCAGCAGCAATTCGTTGATTTCCAAATCAGAGGTCTTAACACTGTCTACAATTACTGTGTTTTTGGTAAGTAAAAGCTCGTTTTTCTTAACGTATTTAATCGTGTTACACGAACTTAGTACAAGGAATAAGATACAATAAGTAGAAAGTTTTTTCATTAACTTTGCGGCGCGAATTTAAGTACCAAAAATACTACTTTTTTGGTGGTTTAGGTTGTTAAAAATTATTTAATGAGTTTATCCAAAAACAATACCAAACTAATAACTAGTTTACAGCAAAAAAAGTATAGGCAAAAGCACAATTTGTTTGTAGCCGAAGGAATTAAAGTAGTTCAAGAACTTTTGAATTCTAGTTTAAATTGCCGAGCATTGTACACTACTGATGCAGATTTAGAATGGGCCTCAAACATTGCAGTAAGCTTGATTAGCGAAGCGGATTTAAAAAAAGTAAGCAGTTTAAAGTCGCCAAACAAAGTATTGGCATTGTTTGAAATTCCGGAAGCGCCTACCTCAGTGTCAAACGATTTGACCGTAGTGTTGGACGGCATCAACGATCCGGGGAATTTAGGAACCATTATTCGTCTTTGCGATTGGTTTGGTGTGGGGCAGTTGCTCTGCTCTAAGAATACCGTAGACTGTTATAATTCAAAAGTGATTCAGGCTACGATGGGTTCTATAACGCGGGTAAACATTCAATATACCGACTTAGTTTCGTTTTTAGAAAGTACGGCACAGCCGGTTTATATTGCAGATATGGACGGAACAAACGTGTATACTGCTGAATTGCCTACAAACGGTGTTTTGGTGATGGGGAATGAAGCCAACGGGGTATCGGATGCGGTGCGAACCTGTGTTGACCGTGTTTTGAGTATACCGCGTTTTGGTAGTCTACAAAAAACAGAAAGTTTAAATGTAGCTACCGCCACGGCTATTTTATTAAGTGAATTTAGAAGAGGGTTAAAATAACCCGTTAATCTGAGCATCGATTTTATCGATGATGTATCCTAAGTCTTCTTGGTTTTCAACAAAATCTAACTCATCTACTTCAATGATGAGTAATTTTCCTTTGTTGTAACCACTAATCCACGCTTCGTATCGTTCGTTTAAGCGACTCAAGTAGTCAATGCTAATAGAGTTTTCGTACTCTCTGCCTCTTTTGTGGATTTGCCCTACCAAGGTAGAGATATCCGCACGCAAATAGATGAGTAAATCAGGTGGGGTTACTAAGTTTTCCATGAGTTCAAACAACGAGGAATAGTTGCTAAAGTCTCTGTTGGTCATCAAGCCCATGGCGTGTAAGTTGGGCGCAAAAATATGCGCATCTTCATAAATAGTACGGTCTTGGATAATTTTTTTACCCGATTGGCGTAATTCTAAAATCTGACGAAATCTGCTATTGAGGAAGTATACCTGTAAATTAAATGACCAACGTTCCATTTCACCGTAAAAATCATCGAGATACGGATTTTCATCGACAGCTTCAAAGTGAGGCTCCCATTGATAGTGTTTGGCTAATAATTTTGTTAAAGTGGTTTTTCCCGCTCCTATATTTCCGGCAATAGCTACGTGCATAATTTGTGAATTTCAGGGCGTAAAATTACATAAAAAAATAAATTAAGAAAGCAGTTTAACAAATCAATTTATACCCGTAACCTCGAATGTTTAAAATTTGGATATCAGGATCGACTTGTAATTTTTTGCGCAGCTTTGAGATAAATACATCCATACTACGGGCATTGAAGAAGTCGTCGTTACCCCAAAGTTTTTGTAAGATAAAGGAACGGTCGAGGATCTCATTTTTTTTCTGGCTCAAATGGAATAGTAAGGCCGCTTCTCGATGCGTGAGTAAAATAGAGGTTCCATCAATTTCTAATGTTTGCTTAGGATAGTCAAAAGCAAAAGCTCCTATGGCAATATTGCTGTGATCATTTTTTATTTTTACACGATCGAGCAAGGCGTGAATTCTAACAATTAACTCTTCCATAGAAAACGGTTTTTTGAGGTAGTCATTACCCCCGTGCTGAAAGCCTTCCAAGACATCTTTTGTTTGCGATTTGGCAGTCAAAAATATGATGGGGATTTGTGCGTCATGGGCGCGAATTTCTCGTGCGAGTGTAAAACCGTCTTTTTTCGGCATCATAACGTCCAATACCAGTACTTCGGGTTGCTTTTCAGTATACAATTGCCAAGCTTCTTCTCCGTCCACAGCGTGAAATACTTCAAAGTCTCTCGTTTCTAAACTTTCTTTCACTATGTGCCCTAAGCTGGGTTCATCTTCGGCGAGTAAGAGGGTTATTTTTGAACTCATAAGTTTATTTTAAAGGTGGTTTGTTGCGGGTTGGAGGTCAAGCTCAGGGTCCCGCCGTGTTTCTCTACGATTTTTTTGGTGTAATACAGACCGATACCAAAGCCTTTTACGTCGTGAGTATTTCCTTTGGGAACACGATAAAATTTGTCAAAAATTCGTTCTTGCTGGTGTTTGTCGATTCCTGAACCGTTGTCTACCACAGAGATTTCGACCTGTGATAAAACTTGGTGTAAGTGCACTTCTATTTGATTTCCCCCGTACTTTACGGCATTGTCAATGAGGTTTGACAAGGCGTTTTCAAAGTGGAAGGCATCTAAATTTGTCTGGTAGGTATCGCTGTTTGTGGTGAATTTAATCGATTTTTCACGGCTGATTAATACGTGTTTTTGAACGGTTTTTTCTGCCAGCTCTACCAAGTCTGTAGGTTCCTTTTTTAAGAGTAATTTTTCGCTGTCGAGCGTAGCTGTTTCTAGTAACTTTTCGACCATTTGATGTAGCTTTTTCAATTGAACAGCTGAGAGTGCCAAAAACTTTTTCGTTTTTTCCTTATCGTCAATGATGTTGAACTGATCGATAGCTTCAATAGCTGTGGATACTGTGGTGATTGGCGTTTTAAATTCGTGGGTAATATTACTGATCAGGTCATTTTTAATTTCAGCGAGTTCTTTTTGTTGATTGATAACCCTGAGGAGGTAAAACAGGCTGGCGATAATGGCTAGGGAAAAAGCCAAGGAGAGCAAGATGCCTGTCGAACTCCTTTTTAAGGCTTCTTTTGTGGGGTTAACAGCAAAGAGAGCGATGGTTTCGTCAGGTTTTAAATAGGTAGACCTTGCCGTCGTTTGAATCGGATAGACTTTGGTACTGTCTTTAGCACCGATATAAATTTGTTTTTCACCTTTGTGGTGTTCTAGGTAATAGTCACTGGCGATTCCTTTTTTGCGCAATTCATTTTGGAGTAAGCTATCGAGCTTTTGGTGATTGATAGTTTCATTTTTAATAGAAATGTAAACTGTTTGTAGTCCTTTGATAAATTTTAAACTGTCGACAGATTTTTGACCCGAATATACACGGATTTCCGAAACCTTTTCAGGAGCGATTTCCAAGTGGTGCTCTAAATCGGTATGAACAGGTAATTTTTTACTGAGGGTACGTGCTTCCTTGACTATGGAGTCGAAAAAAACACTGTCCATTTTTTGAAAGTCATCGTCAGAACTGGCTCCAAACTCTATCGCGGAAACTTCGAATTTTTTCTTTTTGTTACCCAGTTTTTTGGGAATGATGTCGTCTTTTATGGTAGCCATGATACTGTCAAACACGGTTTGTCGTTTATCGCTGGAAACTCTTGATTTGGGTTCGACTATGGCAAAGAAGTTCTCTTTGGTTAAACTGGCAAAATACTCCTCTATCGATTTGTTTAAGCTCTCTTGAATTTCCGTGACAACGTATTGTTTGTTTTGTTGGTAATTCTTGAAATTCCAATACAGTTGTACCCCGATAGTGACGAGTATCGTGGCACTTATAAAGTACAATATCCAGTTAAAGCGGCTGCGTTTCATAGTACAAAGATACTAGCTTATTGGAAAGAAAAAGAATCGGTTAACACTCGTTAACACTACTTAACGCAAAAGTAGGGAAGTTCGCAGCACCTTTGTCTCAGAAATCAAAAAACCAATCATTATGAAAGCAATGTTGTACATGACTTTTTTATTAATAACACTAGGGCTGACGGCTCAGAATTCTGGGGCTTCCGCAACCATTAAGGAGCACAAGGTAACGGCTTTGACTTTTAGTGTAACGAGCCCAGAGGAATTTAAAACGGTAAACTGGAAGGATGTTTATGAGATTTTTGAAGGAGCAAAAGCCGATGATAAACTGTGTTTAGGGTTTGAAATTCGCCTTCCTGAAGATCCAGAGAAAAAGATTAGCAAAGCGAATTTTGGAATTCGCATTGAAGACACGGCAGCTAACTTAGAAAAGATGATTGCTAAAGGTCAAAAGAGCGTAAAACAACTGATAAAAATGGCTACAAATTTTAAAAACTACATAGATGAAAACTAAAGTATTATTAGGACTCCTTTTTTTGAGTATTGGAGTATTTGCACAAGATTTTCGAGGAAAAGCGGTGTACAAAACTCACCGTAAAATTGATTTTAAATTAGGGGATAAGCAAGGAGGAGAGAACAGTGCGTTGCAAAAGCAGTTAAAGGCACAGCTGATGCGTCAGTTCCAAAAGACATTTACATTGAATTTTACTAAAAATGAGTCTACCTATAAGGAAAACGAAGCACTTTCGTCACCACAGCAGCAGATGGGAGGTATGCAAATCCAGATCATGGGTAACGGTGGAGGTAATGATATACTGTACAAGAACATTAAGGAAAAACGCTATGCTAATAAAACAGAAATCAGTGGTAAGCGATTTTTGATCAAAGACGATTTGCCGAACTACGGATGGGAAATGACAGGAGAAACGAAGAATATTGGAAAGTACACCTGTTACAAAGCAACTAGAAAACGAACGGAAACGAGAAGGACTATAGCCTTTGGTGACGGAGATAAGGACGGTGACAAAGAAGAAATAATCACTATTGAAACCGTTGCTTGGTATACTCCAGAAATTCCAGTGAGTAACGGTCCGGAGAGTTTTTGGGGGTTACCGGGGTTAATTTTAGAAATTCAAGATGGGAAACAAACGATAGTGTGTACAGAAATTGTTTTAAATCCTAAAGAAACCATCGAAATCAAAGAACCTAGAAAAGGAAAGAAGGTCAGTCAAAAAAAGTTTGAGACAATCATGGAAGAACATACTAAAGACATGATGGAGCGATTTAAGAATAGAAGGAGATCCAATGATGGAAACTCGGTACACATTGAAATTCAAGGATAATTTTCTAACCGATTAAACCTTTGGAGCTTACAAGAGTCTTACTTCTAAGAGATTTAAGATAACTTGTAAAAACCAAACAGATGAGAAAATACGCAATTGTACTGTGCTTGTTAGGGAGCATGGGGGCTTGGTCGCAAAAAGCGTTTCAAGGAAAAGCAGTATATCAGTCAAAAACGACCTTCGATATGAATGCTTTTGGGAATGATATGTCCGAAGAACGCAAAAAGCGAATCAAAGAACGCATGAAAAACTTTTTAGAAAAGACCTATACCCTGCATTTTACAACGAAGCAATCCGTATATAAAGAAGAGGCAAAACTGCAGGCTCCCGGATCAAGAGGATCTCGTTTTGGAGGTTTTAGTGGGGGAGAAACGACCTTTAAAGACGTTCAGGAGCCCAAGGTTTTGGCTGCAGTAGAATTCTTTGGGAAAAAGTTTTTAATAGAAGAACCCAAAGAAAAACTAGCTTGGGAAATGACGGGTGAAACCAAACAAATTGGGAAATACACCTGTTTTAAAGCTACGCTACTCAAAAAGAATACAGCTTTTGATTGGCGCTCGATGCGTCGTAAGCCCAGAGGTAAAAAAAAGGAAAAACAACCAGAAAAGAAACGCCCAAAAGAGATTTTGGTAACAGCTTGGTATACTCCTCAAATACCGGTGAGTAGTGGACCTGGAAGTTACTGGGGGTTACCTGGGCTGATTTTAGAGGTCAATGAAGGTCGCACCACGCTATTGTGCTCCGAAATTGTATTAAATCCTCAAGAAAAAATAGCGCTTAAAGAACCGACCAAAGGGGAGAAGGTGACCCGAGAAGAGTACAACAAAATCATCAAAAAGAAGATGGAGGAGATGCGCGAGATGTTCCAGAGAAGGCGCGGAGGCGGTAATGGAAGAGGACGCGGACGATTTTAAAAATTCGAACAATTTAACATGAAAAATATATTCATAGCAGTCATCCTAATGATGACGGCCTGGGCAACTACAGCCCAGATTTCAATAACAGGGGTGGTAAAAGATAGTATCGGAGCCCCCTTGGAAATGGCAAATGTTATTGCTATTAATAAACTGACAAAAAAGTTGGACTCCTACGGGTTTACTGATTCCAAAGGAAATTACAAGTTGTCTTTAAAAAAGAATGCGAATTACGATGTAAAAGTTAGTTATGTCGGTAAAAAGACGTTGAGTACTACCCTACAAACTACGGAGGTTTCACTGAGCAAAGATTTTGTGTTGTACAGTGATGAAACCTTAGACGAAGTTAATATTACGTACACCATGCCAGTCACGGTTAAAGGTGATACCATAGTTTACGATGCCGACAGTTTTAAAAGTGGAACTGAAAAAAAGTTAGGAGATGTTTTACAGAAGTTACCTGGCGTGGAAGTCAATGACGATGGGGAGATTGAGGTAGAAGGAAAAACCGTTCAAAAAGTAATGGTAGAAGGAAAGGATTTTTTTGATGGCGATAGTAAATTAGCGACGAAAAATATTCCGGCCAATGCCATTGACAAGGTAGAAGTCCTTAAAAATCACAGTGAAATCCGTCAATTGAGTTCTGTTACTGATAACGAGGACAATGTCGTTATCAATTTAAAACTAAAAGAAGGAAAAAAGAATTTTTGGTTTGGAGAAGTAACAGCTGGTGTGGGTATGGCTACCGAAACATCGCGGTATTTAGCCCATCCGAAACTCTTTTACTACAGTCCGAAATACAGTTTAAACATCATTACAGATGTGAATAATATAGGGGAAGTACCTTTTACCATGCGTGACTATTTTAAATTCACCGGTGGATTTAGAGGGGTAGCAGCAAGCACAGGAACGAATTTTAATGTGAGTTCTAACGACATTTCCTTTCTAACCTTGAGAAATAACCGAGCTAAAAATATCGAATCCCAATTTGGAGCCGTCAATTTCAGTTATGCACCTAAGAAAACTTGGGACATTAGCGGATTCGCTATTTACTCGGGTAATAGAACGGAAATGCAGGAGAACACCGAGAACATTTATTCAAATACCGGTATTAGTAGAACAAACTTGCCAGCGAATGCCAATCAAATCATTGACAGGGAGACCACAGAAAATGCCACTATTCAAAACAGTGACTTAGGGCTTTTTAAAGTGAGCTCTAGCTATAAACCGAATGCCGACAACCAGTTTGATTACGATATTTTTGCGAAGGTATCTCAGCAAAAGCAGGACATTCAAACCTTATCACGTCGCCTGTTCTTAGACGGAACGGATGAGTTGGTACCGGTATCACAGTACTCACAACAAGCGCCCTATTCTGTCAACCAGAATTTAAATTATTACTACACGCTGAACGAGAAGCATATCTTTTCTTTTGAAGCTCAACACCTATGGCAGGACGAAGATCCTTTTTACAATGCTGAATTGAAAAAGCTGGCTTTTGCTAATTTGATAGGATTAAATCCGAGTGCCGATCCATTCAATGTAGAGCAGAGCAAGCGTATTAAAACGAATAAGATCGATGCGAAATTGGATTATTACTACGTACTGAACGCGAAGAGCAATTTAAATGTCACCGTAGGTACTACCCAAAGTGAGCAAAACTTTAACTCCAATATCTACGAAATTTTAAATGGTAACAAAAATCAGATTACTGCTGCCAATACGAGTAATGATGTGTCGTATTACTTCGGGGATGTTTACGCTGGAATTCACTACAAGTTTATCACGGGGATTTTTACCTTTAATCAAGGGTTTAATGCACATACTTATATTGCAAAGAACACGCAGTTAGGGACGGTTGCACAGCAGCAGTTTACCAGAATTTTACCGGATGCCTCGATCAAGGTGAACTTAAAAAAGTCAGAAACCCTACAGCTGCGATATGCAATGCAAACCAGTTTTACGGATGTCAATCAATTGGCTGAGGGCTATGTGTTTAATAACTACAACAGCTTGTATTCTGGAAATAGAGAATTGGAAAATTCCTTGTCGCACAATGTGAATCTGAGTTATTTCAGCTTTAATATGTTTAACTATACCAATGTTTTTGCCTCTATAAACTACAGTAAACGCATTGATGCTATCAAGTCGAACTCGGAGTTTATTGGAGTGAACCAGGTAAGGACGTCGATTAATTCGCAGTTTGCTGATGAAAGTTTGTCAGGGAATGCTAATTTTCAGAAGAGCTTTCGAAAGTTTAAACTTCGTTTGGGAGCGAATATAACTTATGCAAAATCAAACAGTTTGTTAACCAATCGCTTTACCAATGCAGTGAGTAACCGTTTAACCAAAACGTTTTCGCAGAGCTATCGTACCCGCTTCAGTACTAATTTTAGAGATGCACCGAATTTTGATGTCGGATACAACGTGACAATAAATCGATCTGATATTGGAGGTGTCAAGAATACTTTTACTACTCATAGTCCCTTTATCAATACGGATGTGTATTTCTTAAAAGCCTTTGCTTTTACGGCAAAGTATACCTTTAATCAGGTTGTAAATTCAGGAAGAACGATTGATAAATACGGCTTTTTACGTGCGAATATCAGTTATCAGAAAAAAGACAGTCCTTGGGAATACCGTATTGAAGTTACCAATTTACTAGATGCTAATGGGCTTAATCAGAACAGTAGCAATGACATTTTGGTAAGTAACAGTACTTATTTTATACAGCCTCGTATAGGGATGTTTAGTGTAACATATAACTTGTAAACGTTATATACTTATTTGAATTGAAAAGAAAAAGGTGAGCAGTAACTGCTCACCTTTTTTACAATATGGTGTGTTTTGACTAGTTAATCATTAACTTTTTGGTGGTTTGTGCACCTCCATTTTGGATTTGTAACAAGTACATTCCTGATTTTACTTGGTCAAAAGTCAATTCTTTGTTAAACACTGATGGTGTGTTGGTAAATTCTTTACGCTCTACCAAACGTCCGCGAATATCAAATAATTGTACACTTACTTTGTCGTTAGACTTTACAGCAAAACTCAATTTGATAGTTCCATTTGACGGGTTCGGGAAAAGGTTAAAGTTTTCAAAGGCTACATCTTCTGTTGAAGCGGTAGCGTCTTTTACAACAACAGTATAGTCTTCCACTTCACCGTCAAAGTTTGTTTCACAACTACTTGGGTCTCCATCACCAGTATACTTAGTAGAAACACGTAATACAGTTGATCCTAATTCAGCATCGTTAGGTACTACTACGTTTAATGGACTCAAGGTAGTTTGTGTATCTGCTCCTCCAGTAACAGTTCCTAAGTCTAATTTTTCACCTGCGTCGAACTGACAGTTTTGGTTCCAGTCAATCCAAGCAAAAGTTTTTGTTGAATAGGCTTGTGCTCCAGAATCGGTATTGGTTCTTACAGTTAATTGGTGAGTTTCTCCTCTCTTAACATCAGTTGTCAATGTCTTGAAGTCATTGTAACCAGCAGTTTTGTTTGGACTCGCCTTTTCAATGGTGTTGAACTTTACATAGGTAGTACTCGTTTGGTAACGGGTAGTTCCATTTGAAGCACATAAAGCGTTCGATACACCGAGTTTAATTTGTAAGGTTCTAGTGATCGTAGTTCCTTTAGCCGTTACAGTTAAGGTATAATCACCGGCAGCAACGTTATCTAAGTTTGATAACTTTAATTGGGTAGTTCCCGCAGCGTTCAATGATGTTGGAGTAAAGGCACTCGTTGCATTAGCAGGTACTCCAGCAACGCTGTAGTTTACTGTTTCAGCATATCCGTTTGAGGTAACCATTTTAATTTCAAAGCTCTGCTCTGTCGCTTTGGTGTTACAAACATTAGCATCTCCTGTATTATTTGAGATGGCAAAGTCAGGACTAGTACTAATTTTAAATTTAGAAGTGATATTATAGAAAATATTATCAGCTGCTTCAATTTTAATAATAGCATTGTCAGTGTCTGCAAGGCTAGCAGGTAAAGTAATGTTTTCGCTTCCGTCATTTGCGGTATTCGTAGCTAAGTCAATACTAAATGTAGTTCCACCGTCTACTGATAATTTGATGTTTACCTTTTGACAGTTGATCGGAGCAACATTTGATTGTCCTACAACCCAAGTGATATCTCTTGCTGTATTTTGAGCCCAAGTTGCTTGGTTGTTTACAGTAAATGGCGCAGCATCTACTACAGTAATTTTAATATCGTCTCTAGCAGTAGATCCTCCACCTGCGTGGTTGTCACGTACTGTAACAGCGAAATTCATACTTCTCGCTACTGAAGGAAGTACTTCCCAAGTAGTTGAGGTATTTCCGGCTAAAATGGTACTAAATGCTGGGAAATAACGTTCTGGAGTAGATTTAGAAGAAAGTGATCGGAATAATGGTCCTCCTAAACTACCAGCTACTGGAGGCATCGTTGCGATTTCAGTATCTGTTTGTTCCCAGTTATAGGTTAAACTTCCTGTACCATCAGCATCAGTAGCCTGTGCTTTTAATACAAAAGGTGTTGATTTAGGAATGCTTACATCATTACCGGCATTGGCAGTTGGCGCATTGTTTCCGGTATTGCTCGTAGCAGCACAGTTAGCAGTACTTTGGATTTTATCCCACATCTGCTTGATACTTACAGCGTGGAAATGATCGTCACTATTGCTTTGAACATTAGGATTACAAATACCTGCATAAGCCATAATAGTCGAACCACTACCAGGCTCTACAGCTGTAGATCCAGTTCTGTTTCCTCCACAGGCATTGTTAAATGTATGCGTAGCACCGAACTGATGTCCAATTTCATGCGCTACATAATCGATGTCATAAGGATCACCGATAGGTTGAGAGCGACCTGTAATTCCACGTCCTTTTTGCCCAGCAATACAAACAACTCCTAGTCCAGCTAATCCACCACCACCGGTACTAAAGGTATGACCGATATCGTAGTTTGCCGATCCAATTTGAGCGTCACAAACCGTTTGACTTTCGTTGATCAAAGCACTAGCACTTGAATTTGAAAGGTTGTCGGTAGCTGCATCTAAATAGATGATTTTGTCATTATCATTTACGATGATCATACGAGTGGCCAAATCTCTTTCGTAAATTTGGTTTACACGAGTCATCGTGGTGTTCATTGCTGATAGAACTGCTGCTTTTTTAACCGCATCAGTAGCTCCAGCTGCTACTCCTTGTTGTGTTAGATGAAACTGAGCGTATTCACCAGTACAAGCAATGGCAATTTTAAAGGTACGTAATTTACCGTCATTAGCATTTCTACCTGCTAATTTACCAGTTTTTACGGCATCGTCTTTAAGATCCTCTACTTGACACTCAAAACCATTGTCAGTTTTTGGCGCATTTCCACGCAAATACGACATATATGTTTTGTTGTCTTTGGTATACGGATCAATAAATAAAGTCTCGTGATGCGCAGAACTCACCATGATGTGAGCACCGTCAGTACCGATACTAATTTTTGCAGTGGCAGTAGGATCTTCTATTCCTTGAGCAGAATACGATTTGATCATTGGAAATTTGGCTGCCAAGCCACTTTCGAATACCGATGTTTCACGAATTTTAAAGTTGGCTATTTTACCTGTAGCCGTAGGTAATGCTAGGGTGGTACTTGCGATACCTCTGGCATTTGTGCTCAACGCTTTACTAAATTCTGTAATGTCTAGTGTGAAGAGTTGGAAGTCTTTCGGAAAGGCAGCTCTTTGGTAGGTGCTGGTTTTCTCGAAATCTTGATTGGGTTTTGATTTTTTCCAGTAATTTTGTGCAGTACCTATCGTAGTGAAGGCAACCGCCAAAAGTAGCAGAAGGGGTGATTTTCTCATCTGTGATTGTTTATGTTTAATAATGTAATAATTTGGTGAATTTCTTAATAATAATTGGGGTTAACGGCTAAAGTATGAATAAATTAGTAAAATTAAAAGACTTAGGGAATAAAGATTTCAAAGAAACTTGGGATTTACAAACGGAACTTCTCGATGCGACCGTTGCGATGAAACGCGCCCGCAGAGCAGGGGATACCGATATTGTGACGCCTAATCATTTTCTATGGGTGGAGCACCCACATGTGTATACGCTAGGAAAGTCCGGAGACATGCAAAACCTATTGCTTAACGAAGCACAATTAGAAGCCAAGGGCGCTAGTTTTTACAAAATCAACCGAGGTGGAGATATTACGTACCACGGCCCAGGGCAGCTCGTGGGCTATCCTATTTTAGACCTTGAGAATTTTTTTACCGATATACACAAATACCTTCGATTGTTAGAGGAAGCGATCATTTTAACCTTAGCGGAGTACGGAATTGAATCGGAACGCAGCGATGGCGAAACAGGAGTATGGTTGGATGTGGGTACTCCTTTTGCACGTAAAATCTGTGCGATGGGAATCCGAGCAAGCCGTTGGGTTACCATGCACGGTTTTGCCTTGAATGTCAATGCCGATTTGGGATATTTTGACAATATTATTCCTTGCGGAATTCGCGGAAAAGCCGTGACCTCGATGCATGTTGAGCTAGGAAGGCCCGTAGATGAGCAAGAGGTGAAAGATAAAATTTTGAAACACTTTAAAACCTTGTTTGAGGTAGAAGCATATATAGACTAAAAGACAGTTCTTGAGGTCAAAAAAAAAGAGGTTGTGAAAACAACCTCTTTTTTTGTACGACAGGCGTAGCTTATTTTTTTGCTTTGATATCAAATGACAATTCAATTAAATCGTTGATAAACTTGTCTTTTAAGTTATCAAAGAATTTTTTAGACTTGTATTGAATTCCGAACTCTGTACGGTCAATGCTAAAGTTTTCACTTTTAAAGTTAACAGTTCCTTCTCCTTCAGTAATAGTTGCAGGAATAGTGATACTTTTTACAACATCTTTTACCGTTAAATTTCCGGTGATGTGTAATTTACCGTCTTTAACCTCTGATCCTGTGATTGCAAATTTAGCGGTTGGGAATTTTTCAACGTCGAAGAAATCAGGAGCTTTTAAGTGCCCTTCTAAATCTTCTTTACCTTTACCAGCCTCTAAGTCTGTACAAACAATAGACTTCATGTTTACTGTGAACTCACCGGCTTTTACAGCGCCATTTTCGATCTCTAACACTCCGTTTTCCAAAGCGATTGTTCCCATGTGAGCACCTGTAGGTTTGGTTCCTTTCCAAGAAATTGTTGATTCAGCAACATTGGCTTTGTAAGAGTTAATCACGTTTTCAACTTGTTTAACGTCTTTTACTTCTTCTTTGGTTTCTACTTTGTTCTTTTCACTCTTACAAGCGATGGTAGTAACTGCTAAAAAAGCAATGGCAAAAATCGATTTCTTCATAATATTAGTTTTAATGATTGATCTGTTCTAATTTAGAACAAATGTAAATAAAATATAGTTTCCGTGGAAGTTATTTTTTGCTTATTAATTTGTTAACTACATACGAAGCTGCTTGTAAGCCAAAAGCGGCGGGCATATAACTGATTGTTCCGTAAAACGATTTTTTGAAGTTGGTACCATCGGTGAGCTTTAGGCTATTAGCACGTTGCATTTCTTCAGAGTATACGGCGCGAATTCCCTTGTCAATATTGTGCTCTTTAAGGCGTTTGCGCAGTACTCTTGCCATGGTACAGTGTTTGGTTTTACTGATGTCTTTGATTTTGATTTTGCTGGCGTCGAGTTTTCCCCCAGCCCCCATAGAGCTCACGAGCTTTACTTTTTTCCTCCTAGCGGCGATCATCAGGTTGAGTTTCGGTGTGATGCTATCGATACAATCGAGGGCGTAATTGAATTTTGGATCCATGATTTCGTACGCGCGTTCTGGCGATAAAAATTCTTCAATCACTTCCAATTCGATAGTAGGGTTGATGTCGCGTAGGCGGGCTGCCACCGTTTGTGCTTTTGACTTACCGACCGTACTGTGTAAGGCGGGTAACTGTCTGTTAATGTTTGTAGGGTCAAAAACATCGCCGTCTACGATGGTCATTTTTTGAACGCCTGCTCTGGCTATAAACTCTGCTGCAAAGGAACCTACACCTCCTAGTCCGACGACTAGTATATTGGCGTCTTTAATTTTTTGAAGTCCTTCTTCCTGCACTAATAATTCTGTTCTTTCTAACCAACTCATAAAGAAAATACTCGTTTAAAATTTTTAGATATTTCTGCCTCAATCAATGAAATACTTTCATTTTTTAGCTCGGCAAATCTAGCGTAAATGTTTTGAATAGTATAGGTGCTGGCATCAGTTTCTAAAAAGATCTTATCGAGGGGAATACGAGGAAGGAATTCTTGTAGTTTTGGATGGTGGTATAGCGCTGCACCGAACGAAAGGTAGCAGCCGTGTTGCAACAACGTCATGGCTAATTGTTCACTTTTAGTAAACCCATGTACAATCCAAGTTTGTTGCGGACGCAGCTGTTTTTTAAGTGCTAACAACCGCGGGAAGGCTTTGACACAGTGTATAATCAGTGGCTTTTGATGAGTTTCGGAAAGTTGCACCTGGGCGATAAAAACGCGTTCTTGCAGTGCTAAAGGCGCATCTGCGAACGGATCGAGTCCGCATTCACCCAAAGCCAAACACTGAGGATGTTTTAATCGTTGTGAAATGGACAGCAGTTGTTGCTCCCACTGTTGTGGATGTACGTACCAAGGGTGGATTCCAACAGAAAAATCGTTGTTGGGGAGCTCACTCGGAGGAAAACAATTAAAGAGGGTAGTCGTTTCGGAGTTATTAACAAGGTTATGGCTATGTATGTTAATAAAAGCCATTGCATTATTCTTTGTTTTTGGTGTCGATGATAATCGTTACTGGGCCGTCGTTTAAAAGGGCTACTTTCATATCGGCTCCAAATTCACCCGTTTGTACAGGTTTACCCAATTCGTGTTCTAATTGTTTTACAAAAGCTTCGTATAGCGGAATGGCGACAGGCGGTTTTGCCGCTTTGATATAGCTCGGTCGGTTTCCCTTTTTGGTCGAGGCGTGTAAGGTAAACTGGCTCACCACAATGATATCACCATTCGTGGCATTGATGGCGGTGTTCATAACTCCTTCAGCATCGTTAAAAATACGCAGGTTTACAATTTTTTTGGCTAACCAATTTATATCGTCTACTTCGTCAGTAGCAACGATACCTAAAAGGATTAACAAGCCTTCTTTGATTTCGGCAACACGATTGTGGTCAATGGTTACGCTAGCTTCACTAACGCGTTGAATAACAGCTTTCATAAAGTGGGTTATTTCCAGATATCTGTTCGGTAATTTTCTTCTTCTCCTTCTAATATTTGCAGGTAGCTCTTGTAGCGAGACCAAGAAATTTCTTCGTTTTCTAGCGCTTCTTTAACAGCGCAATGAGGTTCGTTAAGGTGAATGCAATTGTTGAATTTACAATGTTGTTTAAGGGCAAAAAATTCGGGGAAATAGTCTCCCAACTCATCTTTATCCATATCGACTACACCAAAACCTTTGATTCCAGGAGTATCGATAATTCTGGCATCGAAACTCAATTCGAACATTTCAGCAAAGGTGGTCGTGTGCTGTCCTTGCTTGTGTTGTTCAGATATTTCTTTGGTTTTTAAATTGAGCCCAGGTTCAATGGCATTGACCAAGGTCGTTTTTCCTACACCTGAATGGCCGGCAAACATGCTCACTTTTGAGGTCATGAGTCCTTTGATAGTATCGATGTTCTTTTCTTCCAAGGCAGATACTTCAATACAGGTATATCCTATAGCCTCATAAATATCGCGCAGGTAGAGAATTTCGGCCTTTTGCTCAATTTCATAAGTATCAATTTTATTGAAAACCAAGACTACATCAACAGAATACGCTTCTGCTGTAACCAGAAATCTGTCAATAAAGGTAGTTAGGGTAGGTGGGTTGTCAATGGTAATTAACAAAAACACCTGGTCGATATTTGCCGCAATAATATGCGTTTGCTTGGATAGGTTTACCGATTTGCGAACGATGTAATTTTTGCGATCGTGAATTTTGGTAATTACCCCCGTTTCATCGTCGGTTTTGGTTTCCATATCAAAACTGACAATATCGCCTACGGCAATAGGGTTGGTACTTTTGATACCTTTGATTCTAAATTTTCCTTTGATTCTACATTTGTACAAGGTATTTTCACTCATCACCCAATACCAACTTCCGGTAGACTTGTATACGGTTCCAATCATATAACAAAGATGAGAATAAAAATTGAATCTCGAACGCGAATTTTCTAGGAGTTTAGATCTTGAATTTTTTGAGCAACACTGCCTTTTTCTCCGAGCCTAATAATGGCGAACAAAAGCCTAACTATCCATCCGGGCTGGGTGATAATCTCAGCTTTTTTGGCTACTTTTTCATCTCTGGTAGCAATGAATTTCGGTTGCTGTTTTTCAGGGGTGTCGGCCAGTGCTACGGCAAATTTCCAGGCGCCATCTCTGGCTAGTTCCATGCTAAAGTCGATTAAGAAATTGTCGAAGTGTCGCGTCCAACGCAAAAGCTTTGCTAAGAAGGGCCAGATACTGCTCAAATCTCGTTCTACATCGGTAACTAGTGACGATAAAATTTGATTGATGCGGTTGAAGTCGGTATATAAATCATCCATGGGTTTTCCTCGTTGCACTTCGGCAGCAGCAATGCCTAGGTCGAGATTGATATGGGCATTCATTCCTACGAGCAGGTGCTGCAGTACTATGGGCCAAAAGGTATCTGTTAAAGCAAAGGCTCTGGTCCAAGCCATACTGGGAGTTTTGCCGTTTCGAAATTGGTGGTAAGCTTCAATATAGCGTTTGGCAAAAATGACATCGAGTTTTTCCATCCGAGGGCCGTCTTCAAAAAAACCTTCAGCAATGCCCTGTTTTACCTTTTTGGTAACCTTTAAATACAACGCGGCAAAGTAACCCGTGGTACTGTTGTGGTCTATGGCGTATTGTACGATATACTCCAATTCACGGATGACATCGTCAATGGTATTAATAGGCTTCATTTTAAGTGAGTTTGGTAACTGCAAAGTACAAAATGTAGCGGTGTAAAAAAAGCTACCCGAAGGTAGCTTTGTCTTAGCCTTTGATAATTTTTTCTTGGTGATTGATACTCTCTTGGTGGATGGCTTTGAACATTTTCAATACAAATTCTTCACTCAAGCCTCTATCTTCTCCCTCTAAAATCATGTTTCCTAAAATTTCGTTCCATCGTTTTGATTGTAATACGGCCACGTTTTTCTCCTTCTTTAGGGCTCCGATTTTATCGGCTATTTTCATACGTTTACCGAGTATATCAATGAGTTGGTTATCTACGACGTTAATTTGTGCTCTCAAATTTTCGAGAGATTCGCGGTAGCTCTTATCGGAAGTGGTTTCTTTTCTCACGCGTAAATCGATCATCATTTGTTTTAAGGTATCAGGAGTTACTTGCTGAGCGGCATCACTCCACGCATTGTCTGGGTCGAGATGCGTTTCAATCATCAAACCATCGAAATTTAAATCGAGGGCCATTTGTGAAACGTCAAAAACCATGTCTCTTTTCCCCGTAATATGCGAAGGATCACAAATTAAAGGTAAGTCGGGAAAGCGGTTTTGGAACTCGATGGCCAACTGCCACTCCGGAATATTTCGGTATTTCGATTTTTCGTAGGTCGAGAATCCACGGTGAATAGCTCCTAGTTTCTTGATATTTGCGGAATACAAGCGTTCAATTCCTCCTAACCACAAAGCTAAATCTGGATTTACCGGGTTTTTTACCAGTACAATTTTATCGGTACCTTCCAATGCATCAGCGAGTTCTTGCATGATAAATGGACTAACGGTTGAACGGGCACCGATCCACAATAAGTCAACATCGTGCTCAATGGCTAATTTTACGTGAGTTGCATTGGCAACTTCGGTACAGGTTTTCATTCCTGTTTCTTCCTTTACCTTCTGTAGCCACTTGAGCCCTAAAGCCCCCACACCTTCAAAGTTTCCTGGTCGCGTTCTAGGCTTCCAGATTCCTGCGCGGTAGTAATTTACATCCGAGTCTTTAAGCTCATGGGCAATTTTTAAGACTTGCTCTTCTGTTTCTGCACTACAGGGACCCGCAATTACTAAAGGGTGAGATAATTGCATGTCGTTTAACCAGGTTCTTAATTCTTTTGTATTTTCCATACTCTTGTTGTTGTTAGGCTTCTTGTAGAATACCGTTTAATATTTGTTTTATATGATTTGTATTTTCCATTTCGCGAAAGATCTCTTCGAAATCATCGCGAAGCATTAATTCTCTAAATTGTTGTAGATTTTGAATGTACTCTTCTAGTGTTTCGAGGACATTACCTTTGTTTTGCTTAAAAATGGGGGCCCACATGGCGGGCGAACTTTTTGCCAAGCGAACGGTAGAGGCAAAACCACTGCCTGCCATATCAAAAATATCGCGCTCATTTTTCTCTTTTTCGATTACTGTTTTTCCCAACATAAATGAGCTGATATGCGACAAGTGAGAAACGTAGGCGATGTGTTTGTCGTGCGATTTCGCATCCATATAACGAATGCGCATACCAATTTTGGCAAAGACTTCTAAGGCGCGCTCTTGCAATTTGAAAGCTGTTTTTTCAACCTCACAAATGATGTTGGTTTTTCCTTGGTAGAGGTGTTCCAATGCGGCTTTTGGTCCTGAAAACTCTGTTCCCGCGATTGGGTGAGTTGCCAGGAAATTACGTCGTTTTGGATGGGATGCCAAGGCATCGCATATGGCCTCTTTGGTCGATCCGACATCGAGCACCAAGGCATGGTCGTTGACCATATCCAATACCTGTTGGCATACGCGAATAGAAATGTCGACAGGTACCGAAACGATAACGATGGTGGCTTTGTTTAAATCGTCCATGCTGGCAGCGCTGTCAATAATACCGAGTTCCAACGCTTGCGACACGTGTTCCTCGTTAGTATCGATGCCAAATAGTTGTGCTTGTTTAAATTCACGTCGTATATCCAACGCCAAGCTCCCTCCAATTAATCCTAATCCTATGATAAATACGTTCATTTAAAATCGTTGTATTGCTTCGTTAATTTTTTCTTCGGGTACGCACAGTGAAAAGCGGATATAGCCTTCCCCTTGACTACCAAATACAGTTCCGGGAGCTACAAAAATGTGCTTGTCATAGAGCAGCTCATCTACTGTTTTTTCCGAAGTTTTTCCTTTGGGCAAACGAGCCCAAACAAACATGCCGGTAGCATCGTTTTGATAGTTGCAGTCTAAGATGTCTGCTAACTGGAATATTCGTCGTTGTCGTCGCGCGTAAATTTCATTTTGCTCGTCAAACCACTGTTGCTTTAAATTGAGGGCTTCGATGGCTCCTTTTTGAATTCCGTAAAACATGCCCGAGTCCATTTGGGTTTTTACCTTGAGTACTTCGTTTAAAAAATGAGCGCTTCCGAGCAGTTTCCCTACGCGCCAGCCTGCCATGTTAAACGATTTACTCAAAGAGTTTAGTTCTAGGGCGATGTCTTTAGCACAGGGAACTTCCAAAATACTCCTGGGGGTTTCGTTTAAAATGAAGCTGTACGGATTGTCATTGACGATGACGATTTGATGTTTTTTACCAAAGGCGATCAGCTTTTCATAGGTCGCAGTAACGGGCTGTGAGCCTGTAGGCATGTGCGGATAGTTTACCCACATGAGTTTTATCTTACTCAAATCGAGTTGCTCCAAGGCTTCGAAATTAGGCTGCCATTGGTTTGCTGCATCGAGTTCGTAAAAAATTGCTTCGGCTCCTACTAAATTGGTTACGGAACTATAGGTTGGGTATCCGGGGTTCGGAATCAAAACACCATCTCCTTCGTTCAAGAAGGCTAATGATATATGCATGATGCCTTCTTTGCTTCCCATTAGGGGGAGCACTTCGGATGCTGGATCAATGTCAACGCCGTAGTGATCTTGGTAAAAACGGGCTACAGCTGCTCTGAATTCTGGTAGGCCTTGATAGCTCTGATACTTATGCGCGCCAGTTTCGTACAGACTGTTTTGTATGGCCTGTAATACGTTTGGGGGTGGAGGGAGGTCAGGGCTCCCGATTCCCATATTAATAATGGGATGACCTTGGGCAGCAAGGCTGCGTACTTCTTTTAGCTTTTTAGAAAAGTAGTACTCCTGAACGGTGTTTAAGCGATTTGCAAAAGTGATCATAATCGTCCGTTTTTGTATTCTCCTAATATTTTAAAATTGTTGGCCATAATCTCTAGTACGGATTTGGCCTTTTGGTAATCTTGATATTCTTGAAAAGTAACGTCTACGAAAAACGCGTACTTCCAAGGGGTTTCTATAATGGGAAGCGATTGAATTTTTGTTAGGTTTAATTTACAATCGCTCATAATATTTAACACAGTAGCCAAGCTCCCGCGTTTGTGGTCGAGCTCAAATCGCAAGGAAGCCTTGTCAATTTGGTCGATGCCATTTTCAGGAGCTTCGGTTTTTAAAATTACGAAGCGTGTTTCGTTGTCCTTCATGGTTTGAATTTCGTCTTCGAGCACTTCCAAACCAAAGATGTCTGCGGCAATTTTTGGGGCAATGGCAGCCACACCTGGGAGCTGTTGCTCACTGATTGTTTTTGCCACAGCTGAGGTATCAACGTCTTCTACGAGTTTGATAAAGGGGTATTGCTTAAAGAATTCCTTGCATTGCAAAAGGGCCATGGGGTGTGAACACACTTCCTTAATAGCCTCCATATTTTGGTTGGGCAGTGCCATAAGGTGGTGGTGTATAGGCAGGTAATACTCACCGGCAATGTGCAAGTTGTGCTTGTCAATCAAGGCGTAATTCGGAATAATAGAGCCTGCGATGGTGTTTTCGATGGCCATAACGGCTTCGTCAGCATGTCCTTGCAACAGACTGTCTGTCAATGCGTCAAACGACAAGCACTCGTTGAGGGCGATGTCTGTTCCGTAGTATTTATTGGCAACGATATGGTGGTTGCTACCTCTGATTCCTTGAATGGCTATTTTTCTCATTTTTAAAGCAAAAAAAAAGCCTCGATGTAATCGAGACTTTATAGTTTATATTATTTTGATGCTAGTTAACAATACGGTATAAAGTCTCTCCTCTTACTAAAAAAGTAAAAGTAAAAATAGAAACCTTGCCATACGTTTTGTAACATGATATACTGTCGTTTATTTGTTTGTGACAAATCTTTAAAATATATTTTAGATATCCAAACATTTTATGAAAAAAAAAGGTTAATAGCAGAGGAGTCCTTGTAAACAGTTGGCTTAAAGAAGAAAAAAGAAAAAAATAAGTGGTCGGTGCTGGTGTATTTGATAAAAAATATATCTTTGCAACTGCGTATATGAAAAATTAATAATTGCTAAAATCACATTTTATTTATGAAAACAAGAGTGCTAAGCATTGCTGTAATGCTAGGGTATGCATTGTTGGGATATGGGCAAGATAATGGAGTAAAGCCAAGTGCGGATTTACCGAAGTTAGTACCACCATCGCCAACTGCTTTTGAAATGACCAAATACGGAGAATTTCCTGTAGGACTGTATACAGGAACCCCAATGGTAAACGTTCCGATTACTGTTTATGGAACAAAAAATATCCAAGTGCCGATTAGTTTAGACTATAGTTCCAATGGAATTAAGGTGGACCAAATGAGTTCGAATGTCGGATTGGGCTGGAGTTTAACTGTTGGTGGAGTTATTTCCAGAATAGTTAAAGGAAAGGAAGATGAGAATTACAGAAGAATGCACCCGATTGAGGAAATTAACAGAGTTGATTTGTTACCGATAGCGGCTTTGAATAAGCAACCTTCTATTGATGAGCCTACTATTAACGTAAAGCCTGAGATTGTATCTTTTCTATACAATTCAGGGAAAAAAGATTATATAGACTCAGAGTCGGATTTGTTCTCTTATAATATCCAAGGAAGGTCAGGAAAGATCGTTATGGATAATGAAGGGGTTTATAGAACCGTTCCTCATACGAACTTAAGGATTGAGAGAGATTTCAGCCTAGGGAGAAATAACTTTAAATTAACTACAGAAGACGGTGTACAATACGAATTTAACGCACAAGAAAGGACATATGCAAAAAGTCGCTGTGATAATGGAGTGGTTTCACCTCCAGAACAAGGGTACACCACGTCATGGTATTTGACAAAGATAACGCATCCGAAAGGAGATGAGGTTTATTTTCGATATGATGATAAAAATGATGAATATACCTATACCTCAAATTATACTCAAAGTTTAAAATTGGCAACTTCTTATCCTTTAGGAGATTCGGAGTTTCCTGTGACCACAGGAGTTTCTACTTGTGAAACGGTTCATCGTGTACAATCCAAACGCTTAATAGAAATTAGTAGTAATAATGCTAGTAGAGGGAAGGTGGTATTTGATAATTCTTTAACCCACCCTGCAGGAATATTGAATTTCATGTTAGTAAAACGAATTCGTCTTTTAGATGAAGGAGGTAAAAGTATAGAAGAAGCTAATTTGAATTATACCTTTACGAGTAATAAAAGAGTTTTTTTGGAAAGTGTGTCAATGAAAAACACTGCGAAAAAATACGCTTTTGATTATGAAAATATGCACCGATTCCCGAAGAGGTTTGCTATTAGTCAGGATTATTGGGGATTTTATAATGGAAAAGGAGTCGGTAATTTATCTAGTGGAGGAATTTTACTTCCTGATTTAGGTGATGCTTACCCTGTATTTAAAAAACACATAACTAATTTAGCAGATAGGAGACCAGATGCATCGTTTTCAAAAATAGGTCTCTTAAATAAAATAACATTTCCGACTAAAGGATTTACGAAGTTTGAATACGAAGGTAATGATTATTATGGAACCGAAAGTAAAGATGTGTATATAACTGCATTGGCATCAAAAAGAGGACCGAATACTCATAGTAGTGGAATTCTTGACTTAAAAGATTATCAATTACCTCTCGGGCAATTAGTACCTGTAACGCTAACAGGTCAGGTTTCTGGATATGTTAATACCGCAGAAGGCTGCTTGGATTTCCCTAAGATTAAGGCTTCGGCCATAGTAAAAATATATGAGATCACGGGAGGATCAGAAAAGGTAGTTTATCAGAAAGTGTTTACAAATGACACGAACCTTAATGAGCAGGCTTTTATACAGCCAGCTAAAACGTATAAAGTTGTAGTTCTAAGAGATCCGAATGGAGATTCTTCTAAGTGTATTACAGCGAATGTTATAGCAAAGGCAACGAAAACGATAGGTAGCTTTAAAAATTTACCTACGGGAGGAAATAGAATTGCTAGGGTTCAAAGTTATGATTCTGACTCACAGAAGTTAACAAGTAAAAGGTATTATTATTTTAAGTCGTTGGAACAAAAAGACCAATCTTCAGGGGATGCAACTCGTGCTGGTTTAGGCCATGTTTCTTATTATACGCAGTACAAATTGATGACTGGCCTGGCACCCTCTTATAGGTCTCAAGGTTTTTCTATCTTGAATACTTCAGGGACCTTTCCTATAGTTAATTCAGGAAGTAGTAATGTCTATTATAGCAAGGTTTTTGTAAGTTACGGAGGTGACAATTTTGAGATAGGAGGAAAAGAGCATAAGTTTATTATTCATAGAAATCGTCCTGGAGAAACGTTACTAGGAGAGGACAGAGCTATGTCTAACTTTACAAATTTCGGATGGGATCACGGTTTAGAGAAAAGCGTAAAGTTTTTGTCAAAACCTTCGGCTCCGAATGCTCTTCCAAAAACGATAAAGGAAGTTGTAAATGATTATAAGCTTGATAGAACTGTTTCAGAAATTTCAAATTACAGTGTTTCTGAGGCGTATAATTTTGTGGGAACACGACCTGCGACCCCTACTTACAAATGTAGTGCAACAGATGTGGCCTATCCAGGAAAACCGATATGGCAATGTCTGACGAATCATACACATGAAATTTCAACAGGAGGTCTTTTAGACCCTGTAACCTTGTTTAGTCCTGGTCAAAATAACAAGGGACCGCTTACTGTTGGGAATATGAAATGTCATGCATTTGGAAGTCATAATCTTATAGTAAGGTATTCGGTGAATCCTTGCTACAACAGAAGAGAGGGTGAGTTAGTTTCTTATTCTTCTCTAATAAGAAATTTACATATCTATAAGTATAAAACATACTCGTATTGGCATTATTTGAATAAAAAGACGGAAACACTTTACGATGTTAACGGTGAAAACCCAATTACAAATGTTGTAAATTATTTTTATGACAACGTTCAACATTTACAGTTAAGCAGAACGGAAACAAGAGATAGCAAAGGAGGTACAATTATTTCTAAAATGTTTTATCCAGGTGATAAGGCCCAGCTTTCAGGATTGAATACTTCGGCCTCTCAGGCAGTAGATGAATTGGTGAGAAGGCATCAACATGCAATACCTCTTCAAGTAGAGACCTATAAAAACGGACAAAAATTATCTGTACAACGTACCAATTACAAGTCTTTTGGGTCACTGATATTACCAGAACTAATTCAAATTTCTAAAGGAACGTCTACATTGGAAAATAGAATGACTTTCCATTCTTATGATAGTAAAGGAAATCCCAGAGAAGTAAGTAAACAAGACGGGACGCGTATTACCTACTTATGGGGGTATGATTATACCCAGCCTATTGCTAAAGTTGAAAATGCAAGCTATGCACAAGTGATGACTGCTTTAGGAAAACAAAGTACAGATAACTTGGGGTATTTACAAACGATGGATGAGGCGGGATTGCAGGAAGTGATGACGAAATTACGTGCTAATTTGCCAACAGCACAAGTGAGTTCATATACCTATATTCCATTGGTAGGGGTTTCAACGATAACTGATCCGAGAGGACAAAAAATGACCTATCACTACGACGCGTATAACAGACTTCAATACGTAAAAGACAGTCAAGGAAACATATTAAAGGAGCATAAATACAACTATAAAAACTAAGCGCTATGAAAAAACTATTGAATTTGCTATTCCTGATATCGGGAGTAGTATTTGCGCAACAAATTCCGGATAATTTGGTGAAGTCCAATTATACGGTGACGGTAAAAGACTCGCTAAAAGCAACTCAGAGTATAACCTTTTTACCGACAACCTGGATCAAATCAGGAGCAACGTTTAAAGCTACGATTGTAGATCAAGTTTATACCCCGATCAATTTAAGTAATGAGAATTACGTTTTTACGCGAGTTTTTCAGGAGGCAACGACTTCTCCAACGATTACTAAAAATCAATCAGTAATCGATCAGGTGGTGTATTTGGATGGATTGGGAAGAACCAAGCAAAGCATTGCCATTGGTCAATCGCCGAGCCAAAAGGATATTGTTACCCATGTGGAGTACGATGATTACGGACGCCAAGTAGTGGAGTTTTTACCCTATGCTGCGAGTTCGGCTACAGGTAGCATACAGGTAGGAGCAAAGGTAGCGACCCAAACCTATTATAAAAATGCCTATCCCGAAGATTTTGCTGGAGTTACCGATATAAACAATATTACAGCTTATTCGAAAAAAGAGTTAGAGAATTCTCCTTTATCGCGAGTGTTAAAGCAGGCTGCCCCAGGACAGGAATGGCGCATGGGGAGTGGTCATGAAATAGAAATGGAGTACGGGACCAATAAAGCTGATGAAGTACGGTTGTTTGGAGTGAGTTTAACTTTAGCGAATAAGGTATATACACCAAGCTTAACAGGAGGGACGAGCTTTTATGCTGCAGGAACCTTGACAAAAAATGTGGTAAAAGATGAAAACCATTCAGGTACCTCATCAAAATTACATACTACCGAGGAATTTAAAAATAAGCAAGGACAGGTTTTGTTAAAAAGAACCTATTTGGAAGCACCTACAGCAGATGCTATAGTAGATCGGTTCATACCTCACGATACTTATTATATATATGATGATTATGGGAATTTGACCTATGTTTTGAGTCCTAAAATGAATGCGGGTACAGGTACCTTAACAGATGTGAAAACAGGATTAGATGCATTAGGCTACCAATATATTTACGATTACCGCAACCGTTTGGTAAAGAAAAAGATCCCAGGGAAGGACTGGGAGTATGTGATTTATGATAGTTTGGATCGCCCAGTAATGACTCAAGATGCCTTACAGCGTAATAAGCATCAATGGTTGTTTACCAAGTATGATGTGTTGGGTAGGGTTGTTTATACCGGTAGTTACCAACATACTACAGCCTTAACCCAGGTAGCGATGCAGGCCCACTGGGATGCTACACATACTGCAGCGAATCATAATTATGAGACACGAACTTCAACCAAAAACGCATTGGGAATGTTTTATACGAATGCTCATTTTCCAGTTAGTAACACAAAGTTGTTGACCATTGCATATTATGATAGCTATCATCAGGTATTGGAAGGGATAGCATTGCCTACACAGGTTTACAGTCAGCAGGTAACTACAAGAGTACAAGGCTTAGCAACGGTGACAAAAACGCGTATACTAGATACGGAAACTCTTGAAAATTCATACTGGATAACCAGTGTTACTTGTTATGATGAAAAAGCGAGGCCATTATATGCTTATGCTCACAATAATTTTTTACAAACCACGGATATCGTCGAGACCGCTTTGGATTTTATTGGAAAAACTAAGAAGTCTAAAACGACGCATCAAAGGCAAGGGCAAGCGGTCATTGTAACCGAGGACGTGTTTGAATACGATCATGCAGGACGTTTGCTAAAGCAGGTACAGCAAATCAATAACCAGGAAGCAGAAACCTTAGTAACCAATGTGTATGATGCTTTAGGGCAGTTAAAAACGAAGAAGGTGGGAGGTAAATCACAGGCCTTACAAACAGTAGATTACAGCTATAATATACGTGGGTGGCTCCGAAAAATTAACGAAGATAATAAGGTAGATAACGATCTGTTTAATTTCGAGATCGCTTATAATACCAATACAACAGGAACAAAGTTATTTAATGGAAACATCAGTCAAACGAGCTGGTCGACCCTGAGTCAGGATAAAACCAAACGTAGCTATCATTATAATTACGATGCTTTAAATAGAATTGTAAGTGCTACCGGCTTAGGAGACGATAAGTACAATGTTTCGGGCATTAGCTATGATAAAAATGGAAATATTTTGAATTTACTTCGTAAGGGACATACCAATACCAATGCGACCAGTTTTGGTGTGATGGATAATTTAACCTATGCTTACGATGAAGGGAATAAGCTAAGTAAGGTAACGGACAGCGCCAACAAAACTATTGGATTTAAGGATGGTACTCAAACTGGGGCTGATTATAGCTATGATGTTAATGGAAATATGCTTTCTGATGCCAACAAAGGGATTACCAGTATTAAGTACAACCATTTAAATCTACCTACAGAAGTAATGTTTAATAATGCGAATACCAAGAAAATACACTATATTTACGATGCTTCTGGTGTAAAAATTCAGAAGCAGGTAACTGATCAAGGAACGGTTACCAAGCATTCCTATGTGGGGAGTTATGTATATAAAAACAATGAATTTCAGTTCGGAGCTCAACCTGAAGGTTATTTTAAAAAGACAAATGGATTGTTTACTTATGTATATCAATACAAGGATCATTTAGGGAATGTCCGTTTGACGTATACTGATGCGAATAAGGATGGAGTGATAACAGCTAATTCCGAGATTGTAGAGGAAGCTAATTACTATCCGTTTGGACTTAAACACAAAGGATATAATAACAACGTCTCAGCCTTAGGAAATAATACGGCACAGAAGTTTGGGTATAATGGAATAGAGTTAGAAGAATCTCTTGGGTTGAATCTATTGGAGATGGATATGCGCCAATACGATCCAGCTATTGCAAGATGGACTTCTATAGACCCTGTAACTCATCATTCAAAGTCGACTTATAATGCCTTTGATAATAATCCTATTATTTTTTCTGATCCTTCTGGAGCTGATTCTGAGGTTATAGCCTCTACGTTTATTGATCCAAGTGGTAGAGTTGTTGATCATAGAGATGATGGGGATAATAACGTTTATATGGTTACGGATATTGATAATTGGGATGGTTCTAAAAATGGTTTATCTATTGTTGGTAAAGAAGATCCTAGCAAAAAATATAAAAAAGGAGACCAATACACTTATCATGATGGTACAGCCGATTTTGATTGGGCATTATTAAAGTTAGGTATTAATTCAACTAATAGTACTATACCTTACTTAAAACAGTCTACAGTGATTTCAATAATTCCTGTTTATGATAAAGCAGGAAGATTGATTGGGCGATGGGTAGCTAGAGTTAAAGTTCCGTTTAAGGCATTGAAGTTTGTTGGAGGTGTACTAAAACCTCTTGGACCTATTGGTCATGCAGTTACGACTTTTGTTAGCACAAAGCAAGTTATTAATGGAGAAATGTCGGGAGGTCGTTATGCTTTCAATATGGTAGGTACTGGAGCTAGTATGTATGCAGGGTTTGCTTATGGAGGACCCGCAGGTATTTTAGTAGGTGGTGTCTTTTATGTCGGTAATATGATATACAAAGACTTTGAAAGAGCTAACAAAGAGTTGAAAAAGCTTAACCCTACAAGAGCTAATACAAAATGGTATGAATTTGGTAAGATCTGGAATTATATTAAAGCAGATATTTCTATAACTATGCCAACAGGAGGTGGATGGATACCACGTTAATTTACAGTTAACTAGATTATGATTTTTAAATTAAATAAAAAAAGTAAAAAAAAATATTTCTATAATATTCTTTTATCATCATTCTCAATAGGTTTAATTACAATATTAATTTTAATGAGAATAGATGGTGATAAAAATTTAGAATCTAATTTATTGGTTTTGTTAGCTTTCTTTTTAAGTTGGTGTATAATTTTTGCACTTCCTGTGTTGCTTTTATATGATAATCATAAAAGAAATAGTATCGGAGTGACTTTAAAAAAAAATGATAACTTATATATTTATACCAAAGAAGGAAAATCTATAGAGTTTGAGATAAAAGATATAAAAAAAATAGAATTATGGTTAACTCCTCCTGCTTATGATAAGAGAACGGATTGGTTGTTTTTTGGAAAATACCATTTTATTAAATTTTTTTTAAACACTGATCAAGTAGTAAATGTATCATGTCTTGTTTTCAGTGAGTTAGAGGTTTTTTTTCCAGGAAACTTAATAATAAGGAAGAAGAAAATGTTTCCTTTTATCAAATAAGAGAATCCTAAGAATTAGATAAATTATAAACAACGTTATATAATAATTATATAACGTTGTTTTTGTTTTATGAATAAGCTTCTTTAGTTTTAAAATCAGGAATAAGCGCATCTAAAAGAATATAGAGATGCTTTTTATTATCATTAGACAATTTAGCAATATCCTCTACTCGTTTTAAAGTCTCTGTGTCAAGTTCTAAATTGGTATTACCTACAAGGTAATCTAAACTTATTTTTAAAGCATTAGTAATTTTATTAGCCATTTCAATAGTTGGAGAAGTTAAATTACGTTCATAACGCGAAATATGAGTAGAATGTACTTCAATCATTTTTCAAGTTCCCTCAGATGGGGCGAGAATGTTAAAGTAATGTTTGCTTCATAACTTGTATTGCTTAACAAGAATAAAGTATTTTTAAATACTATTATTTTCCTTTTATCTTAGATACAAAAGGAAGCATAAAATCAAGTCCAAACAAGGAAATTACTGCGTACCGCTCGATTTCGAAATTCCATGCTCTTGTGCTACCGCACCGCAATTTCATTTCTTCACTCGCTATTTCTTAGTTTGCACAAATGCTTACCGTCATAAGCTTATAAGCCGAAAAGATATCCGATCCCACTAAAGAGAATTCTAATGGAGGTAATGAGTAAGTAATTAGAAATTGAATTTTATAGTAATAAAGATGAAACTATTGCAGTACTGTTGTGGTTTTTTTTGTTTTATAACTTGTATTGTTTAACAAGAATAAAAGTACTTTTAATTACTATAATTTTCATTTTGTCTTCGATACAAAACGAAACAAAAAATCAAGTCCAAACAAGGAAATTACTGCGTACCGCTCGTTTTCGAAATTCTATGCTATTGTGCTATCGCACCGCAATTTCATTTCTTCACTTGCTATTTCTTAGTCTGTGCAAATGCTTACGGTCATAAACCTAAACGCTAAAGATATATCTGGTCTCTCTAGAATCCTTTCTAGTGGCTAGCTTTTTAAAATAATGAAGATAAACCCACAGTAGAGCTGTTGTGGTTTTGTTTGTTTTTAAGAAAGTTTCTCGTTTTTAAAGCTAGAGGATGAACAACAATATTTCCTTTATTCTGAGAAAATTTTGTGTATTTTTACTTGAAAATTGCCGGAATTGGGAAAGTTACTTCAAATAAAAGAATTGCTGTGGTTATTCAATAAAATGAGGGAAAACTAGTTTAGGTAGTTGATGAGATAAAGTAACTACTAGTCCTTTTGGAATGGAACATTACAGGTCCAATAACAACATTTCTTCTATTGGGAATAGAATAGTATTGTGTAGAGTTAGGTTGTTGGTAGTAAGTTTTTTGGGTAGGTTCTTGAAGAGAGTGTTATAGCCTGTCAATAGAGATATTATGCCACAGCTGCAGAAAGGTTTAGAAAATTGACAGATTCTCTGAGAAATATAAAAGTCATTCAGCATATAAATTTTAATAAATAACGAGTAAAAAAAAGTAATGTATCAAAAGTTAAGGTTGCTAGTTAAAAATATGGGAATTAGATCACTAGAGCTAAAGTTTAGTAGAGTCTTAATTGTAATATTATTGATTTATTTTATCATTGAATTGAAGAAAGACGATAATATTATTTTTGAGGACTCAAATGGGAGGGTTTCTTACATTGATTTTAGAAATACGTCTGAAAGTGGTGTTTTAATTTATAAAATTGTCCAAAAGGGAGATGTTTTGATTTTATATACAGGTACAAAAGATGATGAGATAAGAATATTTAACACTAAAGAGCCTTTTTCTATATCATTGATAAATGAATCATCTTCCAACCTTCGGATGTTTACTACTAAAAAGAAATAAGAATTAATTTTAGATTTTTTTATGGAAAACTACTTTAAGAAATTGAAGTAGTTTTTTCCTTTTTTTAATAAGTGTAGCTACGAATAGCAATTATAAATACAATAATCTATTCAAGAATAAAAATAGTGTTTTAATAACGGTAATAATAGCTCTTTTGTTAATATTATTTTCTCATTTTATAAATTGCAAGTTAGGAGAATCAAATTTTGAAATTGACAAATCAATCTTTTATAGTAGAATTGGAGGGTACTTGTTTTTCGTCCTCCATGTAATTATGTTATTAATTCCATTCATATTGGGAATTTAAACCGTTTTTCAAAAAATGATGAATAAATATTTTTTAATTATGATTCTGTTCTTCTTATCATGTTCGACACAAGATAAAAAAGTGGAGATGGAATTAATGAACTGTGTTAATGAGGCATATTCAGCTAGTGTTGAGAGTTTTTATGGAATTAAGAACGAAGTAAGTTTTTATGATTTGATGCTAGAAGTAGAAAAAGTGCTTATAGATGACAAATTATTGAAAAACACAAAAAAGAATTCATTTTTTGATTTTTTTTCAAAATTAAAGGAGAGTGACAAAAAATTAGCACTAGAAAAGATAAATAAATTACTCGAAGAATCTAAATTCGAGATGAATTACAACAATTTATATTCTATTTTTCAATTATGTCCGTATAAGTTGTTAGTAAAGAACAAGAACATTGATTCAGATCTTTTAGAACAGCATCAGATCTTTGGTGAAATGGAACTTAAAGGAAATGATGATTTAATCTTACTTCATAAAGTGATTGAGGCAACAGAGGACAAAAATTTTAAAAAAAATAGTTTATCGAGCGCCAATAATTTTATTAGCTGTAATAAATATGAACTATTTAGTTAATGGAAAAATAGAACCTCAAACTGTGAAAATTGACCAATAGTCAGCAAGTTTCATCTTCTTCCTTCAGTCTGTAACGAGTAAAAGATATGATTAAAGAACTTTATTTAACAAAACTACAAAAGCCATATCGTGGTTTTGTACTTTTCAAGAAAGTTTCTCGTTTTTCGAGCCAGAAGCTAAACATTGGTATTGCCTTTAATCTTGGAGTACTTTGTGTATTTTTATCAGAAAAATTGCTGGAACTAGCAGAGTTACTTAAAATAGAAGAGTTACTGCGGCTATTCAATAATTAAGGAAAACCGAAGGAGAAGTTAATTTTTTTATTATCCGAATGGTAGTATTAGAAAGGTAGAAAAGCATAATAAAAAAGGAATCCTTGTAAAAAGGAAGGAATATAGGAATGAAGAAAAAAACAAATAGCTTTCTATTGTTTTGAAAACATAGAAATCATTTTTTAAGGTGGTTTTGTTAGGGAATCTATGGACAATTTGGAAAGTTTGAAAACTCACGAAATTACAGGTTTGTTTATCAATGTTTTTTGGTAACATAAGAATATACCCAAAGGAGGTCTGCTTCTTTTTAATTTTGCCCAATCGCAGAAAAAGCCTGAGATATTAAAACCATTCAATCAGGCTCAAGTAAATATGTTAATTTTAGATATCGAACAACTAGTAGAAAGGGTAGATCAGTAAGAAGAACTAAAAGAATAACTATTTAAATATAATATATTTGTAATATGAACATTAAGTTTTTTTTCGTAGCAATAATAACTTTAATATTTACTAATCAAAAATCTACTGAAATTGATACATATGGAGAGTCTTTGAATGTTATATTAGATAGCAAAGAATATAAATCAATAACAAAAAATAGAAAAAAGTATCATGTATCTGATGAAATTATAACATACTCCAAGTTAGCTAATTTTTTTAAAAAAGAACTGAATTCTATTAATCCAATAACATTAGAGGAGATAGCTAATAATGGAGATAATGAGAATTTAAGAAATATAGAACTTCAGAAATTAAACATCAAAAAATGTGGGATTGTTCAAATATTTTTTTCTGAAATACAAGACAGTATATTTTTTGCTGAGATTTTTGAGAGTAAGAAAGCTTTTGATTATTCAAATAGACCTGATTTTGGAGTTAGCTATGTATATATGTTCAATTCAAATTCAGGGTCAGTAAAATTAGTTTCAAAACAAGAGCTTATTTATAACTAAATTGGGTTGTGTCAAAAACTAACACCATTCCCGCCAGTTTGTAACTGGTACCGAGTATGAGTAAGCAATACAGAAATTAACTTTTAAAAATAATAAAGATAAAGCCACAGCAGGATTGTTGTGGTTTTGTTTGTTTTATAATTTGTATTGCTTAACAAGAATGAAAGTATTTTTAAACATTATTGTTTTCATTTTGTCTTAGATACAAAACGAAACAAAAAATCAAGTGCAAACAAGGAAATTACTGCGTACCGCTCGTTTTCGAAATTCCATGCTCTTGTGCTATCGCACCGCAGTTCCATTTCTTCACTCGCTATTTCTTAGTTTGTACAAATACTTACCTTCATAAGGCTAAAAGCTGAAGATATATCTGTTCCTGCTAGAAATTCTTTCTGGTGGTGATGACTAAAGAAAAAGGAATTGATTTAAAAAATATTATAAGATGAAGCTACAGCAGAGCTGTTGTGGTTTTGTTTTATAACTTGTATTGCTTAATAAGAATAAAGTATTTTTAAATACTATTATTTTCCTTTTATCTTAGATACAAAAGGAAGCATAAAATCAAGTTCAAACAAGGAAATTACTGCGTACCGCTCGTTTTCGAAATTCCATGCACTCATGCTACCGTACCGCAATTTCATTTCTTCATTCGCTATTTCTTAGTTTGCACAAATACTTTCTTTTATAAGGCTAAAAGCCGAAGATATGTCTGTTCCTGCTAGAACTCTTTCTGGTGGTGATGATTAAAGAAAAAGGAATTAATTTAAAAAATAATATAAGATGAATCTACAGCAGAGCTGTTGTGGTTTTGTTTGTTTTATAACTTGTATTGCTTAACAAGAATAAAAGTATTTTTAAATACAATTATTTTCATTTTGTCTTAGATACAAAACGAAACAAAAAATCAAGTGCAAACAAGGAAATTACTGCGTACCGCTCGTTTTCGAGATTCCATGCACTCATGCTACCGCACCGCAATTACATTTCTTCACTCGCTATTTCTTAGTTTGCACAAATGCTTACCGTCATAAGCTTATAAGCCGAAAAGATATCCGATCCCACTAAAGAGAATTCTAATGGAGGTAATGAGTAAGTAATTAGAAATTGAATTTTATAGTAATAAAGATGAAACTATTGCAGTACTGTTGTGGTTTTTTTTGTTTTATAACTTGTATTGTTTAACAAGAATAAAAGTACTTTTAATTACTATAATTTTCATTTTGTCTTCGATACAAAACGAAACAAAAAATCAAGTCCAAACAAGGAAATTACTGCGTACCGCTCGTTTTCGAAATTCTATGCTATTGTGCTATCGCACCGCAATTCCATTTCTTCACTCGCTATTTCTTAGTTTGCACAAATACTTGCCTTCATAAGGCTACAAGCTGAAGATATATCTGTTCCTGTTAGGAATTCTTTCTGATGGTAATGACTAAAGAAATAGGAATTAATTTAAGAAATAATATAAGATGAAGCTACAGCAGAGCTGTTGTGGTTTTGTTTGTTTTATAACTTGTATTGCTTAATAAGAATAAAGTATTTTTAAATACTCTAATTTTCATTTTGTCTTCGATACAAAACGAAACAAAAAATCAAGTCCAAACAAGGGAATTACTGCGTACCGCGGAAACAGGAAGCCAACCTGAAGGTGTATGAGCAAGAAGTAATATGTCTATTAGAAGAGTAACTAAAGATAATTATCAACTAAATAAAAAGAAATAATGAAATATTATATAATACTCGCATGTGTCATTTTATCACTTACTTCTTGCCGAAATGAAAATAAAAATGGTATTTCATATCAATTATTTGATACTGAAAATTTAAATCTAGAAATAAAAACAGTATATGATTTAGCTGGCTATTTAAACAATCAGGGAAAAGAAGAAGTTTAATTATTTGCTTTTTCTTCAAAGTCTTTTATCATCTCATTTAAAAGTCTTATTTCTTCAACAGTTATAAGACTTTTTTGATGAAAAGGAATTATTGAATCCAAAACGTAATCGTACTCTAAATGATTTTTAATTTTCTTTTTAGAAAGGATTTTTGCTAATTTATTCTCACGTTTATATGGTAGATTTTTTTCTTCTATTTGTTCCCAAAAGTAGTTTATTGTTTTCCCAGAACTTTCTTGAAAAAAAGTAAATACGTTTTGAATATCGTATTCTAAACTTTTAACATTCTGGTATCTACTCTTTGCATTAATAATCCCTTTTTTCCAATTTCTGTAGGTGTTAATCATATGATCGACGCTTGACTGATTAAAGCCTTTTGGTGGGTAATTTTCAAAAGAAGTGATAGCAATATCTATGGCATTGCATAGGTTTTTTACTTTTTGTTCATATTTTAGTTTAGTCATGTATATTTTATCTTGCAATATAGAAATAGTACTCTTCTTTTTCTCTACTTTAACGCTCCTTATTTTTGTTCTATAGAGTTTTTGGACTACCTAGTAAATTTGGTATAAATTCTTAAGCGATTTTTATATAATTATTGATTTTAATTTCTAACTCTTTTTCAGCAGGTGTTTTATAGTAATGGAGGTAGTTCTTTTGGTAGAATAAAGGGAATTACTTATTTTGACGGTAAAGACATTATGGGAGGTGAAGGTCAACCACCTGCAGGAGGAGCATTAGGAAATAGAGGCGGACATAATGTAACAGATAATTGGCAAGCAATATTAAAATTAATAGGAGATTTTTGTTCAAAACACCCAAATAAATGTTCAGTAAGAAAGTGTTTTTTTTTCTTATCATCATCTTAGTTTCATGTGATGATAAACAACATCGTCAATTTAATTTATCTAAAGAAGATTATTCTTGGCAACCATATAAGAAAAACGATTTATTAGTTTTTAAATCTAATAAAGGTTTTTTAGATACTTTGATAATATCTGAGATTGCAATTCGGAAGATGCCAACTGACCCTCTAGATTTATTACCAACGGTTATTGAATCACTTCATGTTTATGTTTCTGATATTGAAAATGGTGAGGATAATAAATTTTTGCATAAAATACTTGAAATATCATCTTACGGAAAAGACACTACTCTTCTAAGTTATAGTTTAGAACTTAAAAAAGCTTGTTTTTATAGTGATAATAATAGTAATATCCAATCTATCATGTCTGGAGATGCTTTCAACTTACAAGAAAAAGTATATGTTATGACTTCTAGGGATACTACTTATAATTTTAGAGATAATTTTATAGATAAATTATATTGGAGTAAAAATAAAGGTATCCTAGGATATGATATGAAAAAAGGAGATATGTGGAGAATTGTTAAGTCTCAATCGACCATCTTTAATAGGTAGATAGTTATCCCTGATGGTGCTAGTATGTCAGCGTAATTGCTAGTGCTAGTTTTTAAATAGTACTGAGCAAGAGTAAGTAATTAGAAAATAAATTTTTAGAAATATTAAAATAGAGCCACATCAGAAATGTTGTGGTTTTGACTCTTTTATAACTTGTATTACTTAACAAAAATAGAAGGTCGTTTAAACACTATTATTTTCATTTTATCTTAGATACAAAACGAAACAAAAATCAAGTCCAAACTAGGAAATTTCTGCGTACCGCTCGTTTTTGAAATTCCATGCTCTTATGCTATCGCACCGTAATTCCATTTCTTCTCTCGCTATTTCTTAGTTTGCACAAATACTTACCTTCATAAACCTAAACGCCGAAGATATGTCTGCTCTCACTGGAATCCTTTCTAGTGGCTAATTTTTCAAAATAATGAAGATAAACCCACAGTAGAGCTGTTGTGGTTTTTAAGAAAGTTTCTAGTTTTTAAGGCTAGAGGATAAACAACAATATTCCCTTTATTCTGAGAAAACTTTGTGTATTTTTACTTGAAAATTGCCGGAACTAGCAGAGTTACTTCAAAAACTAGAATTGCTGTAGTTATTAAAAATATTAGGATGAAAACTGTGAAGTTTATGTTATTAATAATGAGGAAGCTTTTATTACAGAATTAAAAGAAAATGGGAAAACTAAAGATGGTTACAATTTTGAAAATTATGAAGGTCAAATCAGTTAAGGTGAAAGTACGAATGATTTAGCTGATAATGTTGGCTATGGAGAAAGCTATAAAGGTGAACTGAAAATTGATCCTGGCATAGTATTTAGTCGAGTTCAAAATGAAACTGGCAGCGCTTTTGGTGCTGGAATAGAAAAAGCTGATAAAATGAATAAACTTGACCCTCAAGTAAGTGGCAGAGGTGTATCAAATTATGAAAAAGCTAATAAAATAGCATCTAGACCAAAAGCTTAATAATATTCAAAAAAACTATAGCATGAATTATTAATCAATAAAATATGAATAACAATCAAAAAATAGCACTTGGAATCGTATTGTATATTTTTGTCATTAAAATATTCAGTTTCCTGTATTCGATAGTTAATTTTTTAGGATTAAAAAATAACTTATCAACTATCTATTATTACCTAAGTCTTATTGGAATAATAGGAATATCAATTTTCTTTTTTAAATTTAGTTATAACAAGTTAGTTAAGGTTATCAATAAGCAGTATGCTATCTACCTTTTAGCGATACTATTATTTATAATTGCATTTATTGACCAGTACACCTCATATAAGTTAGGACTTTTAATAGGAGAAACTATGAGTGATTTAGATCAACTGTCGCTACCTCAAAAAGTAAAAGGTCATGGATATCTGGTTTTGCACATTGTAATGCTGTTGTCATACAAATGGATTTTTAATCATAAAGAAGGTAAATAAACGGTAACGGGTAGTAGATTAAACAGACACAACTTCGATGCTCGTAACTACGATTTAGCTTTAGATAGATGAGTTTAGAGCTACTGATAAATGAAATACGCAGACACTCGCCGTATAGTGATGCGTTTAATAATTTTCTCAGGTTTATTGATCCTGATGGAATAAAGAAATCTGAGAGTTATCTTGTAAAGGAATTGGAATCTATTGGACCAAACGGATATAGCCTACAAGGTTCTCCCATAGAAATTGATTTAAGAAAAGAAAATAAAAGAAAAATTTTTTATGGATTTGGTCCTACTAATGAACAGCGAAAAAAGTTAGGACTTCCAATATTAAAAAACACAAAAAAATAATCATCGATGAAAGCCTATAAATTTATCTTGCTCTTATTTTTATCAATTTTTTGTAAAAATAAAATTGACGATACGATATACTTGGAAATAAAAAGCCCTCAAAATTGTATACATCAGATTTACATTAAAGAGAATACAAATATCAAGATAGATGTAGCAATAGATTTTAAGTAAAAGCGATACAATTTATTAAAAAGAAGCATTAGAAATTTTAGAGACAATCAGGTTTAATATTAATAAAAAAGATGGAGATTTTATTGATTCTTTAGTACATAAAATTGAGGATTCTGATTTAATTAAGAGCAATTATTAATGAGATGCTTATAAATATAGTCTAAAAATTAATGGCGTACTAAAAAGGGAGGTTTATAATCACGATAATGATTTATCAGAAATAGTTGGAATTATCAATAAAAATTTAGAGTTGGATTACTTTTGTCATAATTATTAACTCTTCGAAGATTGACATCTAGCTATAGCGTAATAATTGGTTAAAGGAGTTTTCAATAGAAAACGTTACTAAAAACGCCATTTGTAATGGCGAACAGTATGTTTTTAAAATAGTGTAAATAACGCTGATTTTCTAATTGCTAACAGCACCTAAATTCGGGAGGAGATCAAACAAAGGTCAATCTCTGGTTTTTAGTAGTCTTCTTACAAGAACTATAATTATAAACAACGCTAAACCTGTACATGTAAAATAGAGTAGGTTAAAATTCATTATTCTTTCAATATTCCAATATATATGACTGTATTCTTTTATCAAAAACCATAAAAGATTGAAGAAAATATGTGCTATTATTGAGTATAATAAGCCGTATCGAACAAAAATAACCCCTAGAATGATACCTAGAAAGAAGCTATTGAATAACGAGCTGTAATTTATAGTTATCAAACTTAAATGATTTAATGAAAACAGAAAACTAGATAATAATATAGCAAATAGCATTGAGTTTTGTTTTCTAAGTTTCCCGAGAATAAATTTTCTAAAAACTAATTCTTCAAGAAAAGGAATAATCAGTACAGTGTTTAATACAGTAAGTGTGTTTTTTATAGGGGTGGATATACTTTCTTTAAAATCTGGGACTTGTTCTATTCCCATTATTATATCTACTCTATAAAAAGGGTCTATAAGAATGCGATAAAATAAAATAAGAGAGCAAACGGTTATAATTTGGGGTAATATATTCCTTTTGTTAAAATCATTGATGTAATTCTCTTTCCTAAAAATGATGAAATAAAAAAATAAGAAAGAAATTGAGTAAACGAATGTGTCAATTAGTAATAGTAGATCTGCGTTGATATGAGGGTTTTCTATTATTTCTTTTCCCAGGGTTAGATACAAAGTTGCGCTTAGTATGGCATTTAATAGATAGTAGGTTATAAATAAGAAAGAGGTTTTTAATACAGTGTTTTGTGAGATTTTCATTTAATAAAGGAGGCTTTCTTTTCTTAATAGTTGAGTCGTAAAAAATGGATCTTAGGTAAAGATTTAAATAGTCTCTGTTTAGAGGTGAAATATATTTAGTTTCTTTCCTATATGCAACTAAAAAAGGTAATTGCTTTTACTATCTACTTTACCTTTGAAGCTATTTTTAGATATAATTGCCTCTTAAAACTTTTTTGTCCGCTTTTTTAAGGAGTCGACAATTATAAGGTGTAAGTTACCTCTTGTAAGAACTGTTTAATCGTTAAATAATTTGTAAAAACCTGGGTCTTTTTTAAATTCGTTTGCTGAGAATAAAATGCATGCAAGAAGTCGATAATAACTCACAAGATTTTTAGTGAGTAGTTATGGATAAAAAAGAAAAGCAATGAAAAAAATAACTGTTGTAGGAGGCGTAATTTTAGTTACTCGATCTATAACAGAAAAAAGTGGGCTTAAGGAAAAGGAGGTCATAAATTAGAATGTCGATTCTCCTTTAGATTTTAACCCAGTTCCGAATAATTATTCTTAAAAAACTAAAAACCTAAGATAAAAGAAAAGTTGTCCAAAATTAAAAAGATAAAGTTTAGTCTACATGAAAAAAGGTAAATTCATATTGTTAATTGTTTTGATTACTGTTCTTGTTCTCGTTGTTGAGTATGCAGTTGATATGTATTATTTTGCTAAAGGGGTAGAAGAGGACTTAAAAAACGAGAAGAATATTGTAAAGAGAGATTCGGTTAATCCTAATATGTTAATAATAAACATAGATAGTCTGAAAGCTGATAATTGAGGTAAGCATAAGATGAGAATTTTACTTCCCAAGTGAGAAACAAATTTTTTACCTGTGCTATCATGATATGAAAAATGATGATGTCTAAAGATATTACCTTTTCTTTATTGAGAGTAGAATTTTTTTTCGTCGAATAAGCCAAAATGGAATTTAACGGGAACATGTTTACGGTGTAAGTTTCCTCTTGCAAGAACTGTTTACTCGTAAAATAATTTGTAAAAATGTGCGTCTTTTTTAAATTCGTTTGCTGAGAATAAAATGCATGCAAGAAGTCAAAAATAACTCACAAGATTTTTAGTGAGTAGTTATGGATAAAAAAGAAAAGCAATGAAAAAAATAACTGTTGTAGGAGTCGTAATTTTAGTTGTAGTATCTATCTTTTGTGTTAAAAAAGAAGAATCAAAGAAAGAGAATGTTATCACTGGAGATTGGGTTGTTTACCATGCAGATTCGTTGAGGGAAGGAAAATCGGAAGAGTTGTTTGAATATACAGAACTTTTTTTCAGTACGAATACCCTATATCGGTATTCAAATTTAGGGGGACTGTTGTCTCCAACAAAATATGAAATTACTCAGGATTCTTTGTTTTTTTATACAAAAGAGTCAAGCTCGAATAAAAGCTTCGTAGGTAAGTTAACTATAGCACATAAAGATACTTTATCGATAACGGATGGAAATTATACGATAATACTCTATAAATTACGCAGTGAACATAAGTTGATGAGTGATTATATAGGTTTAGAGGATCATTTTTTTACAAAGTTTGATACATCAAATAAGGAGTTTTTAACGGGCTTTCTAGATAGAATGAAAACGTGTTTTAAAAAGGTAAAATAATTTGTAAAAATGTGCGTCTTTTTTAAAATTCGTTTGACTTAGAATAAAATGTATACAAGAAGTAAAAAATAGCCACTAGCTTTGTTGCGAGTAAGTATGTGTTAAAAATAAAAGTAATGAAAAAAATAACTGTTGTTGGAGCCTTAATTTTAGTTACTGCATATTACTATTGGAATCAGAGGTATGTTCAGTTTTTTCCTGTAGTAGAGTTTGATGGCGATGGATATGTAACTGCTAGTAGTTCACCAGATGCGGATTTTTATAATAACTTAGCGTTTGTATTAAGTTATCTTCACTCGCTATTTCTTAGTTTGCACAAAAGTCTACAAGTTGAAAATATATCCGTTCCAGCTAGCATCCTTTCTAGTGACTGCTATGAGTATGCAGGTAGAAATTAAATTTTCAAAATAATAAAGATAAAGCCACAGCAGTACTGTTGTAGTTTTGTTTGTTTTTATAACTTGTATTGCTTAACAAGAATGAAAGTATTTTTAAACATTATTATTTTCATTTTGTCTTAGATACAAAACGAACAAAAAATCAAATCCAAACAAGGAAATTACTGCCCGCTCGTTTTCGAAATTTCATGCTCTTATGCTATCGCACCGCAATTTCATTTCTTTACTCGCTATTTCTTAGTTTGCACAAATACTAGCCTTCATAAGGCTATAAGCCGAAGATATGTCTGTTCCTGTTAGGAATTCTTTCTGATGGTAATGACTAAAGAAATAGGAATTAATTTAAGAAATAATAAAGATGAAACCAACGCAGTACTGTTGTAGTTTTGTTTGTTTTTATAACTTGTATTGCTTAACAATAAAAGTACTTTTAAATACTATTATTTTCATTTTGTCTTAGATACAAAAGGAAACAAAAAATCAAGTCCAAACAAGGAAATTACTGCGTACCGCTCGTTTTCGAAATCCCATGCTTTGGTGCTACCGCACCGCAATTTCATTTCTTCACTCGCTATTTCTTAGTTTGCACAAAAGTCTACAAGTTGAAAATATATCCGTTCCAGCTAGTATCCTTTCTAGTGACCGCTATGAGTATGCAGGTAGAAATTAAATTTTCAAAATAATAAAGATAAAGCCACAGCAGGATTGTTGTGGTTTTGTTTGTTTTATAACTTGTATTACTTAACAAGGATGAAAGTACTTTTAAACATTATAATTTTCATTTTGTCTTCGATCCAAAACGAAACAAAAAATCAAGTTCAAACAAGGAAATTACTGCGTACCGCTCGTTTTCGAAATTCCATGCTCTTGTGCTACCGCACCGCAATTACATTTCTTCACGCGCTATTTCTTAGTTTGCACAAAAGTCTACAAGTCGAAAATAAATCCGTTCCTGCTAGTATCCTTTCTAGTAGTCTTTTTGACTAATAAAAGAGGAATCAATTTAAGAAATAGTATAAGATAAACCCACATTAGAACTGTTGTGATTTTGTAGCTGTTAATAAGTCTCGCTTTAAGTGAAAAAGAGTACGAACCAATAAGAAGAGAATGTAACAAGAAGATTAACAGGAATACAACCTTTGTTCTTTGAAAACTATGTGTATTTTTACTTGAAAATTGCCGGGACTAGAGGAGTTACTCCAAATAGAAAAATTGCTGAGGTCATTCAATAAAATGAGGAAAAACCAGGTTAGGTAGTTGATGAGATAAAATAACTATTATCCGCCGTTTGGAATGCTACGGTTCAAAAATTTAAATACAATTGTGTGGAGTTAGAAGAGTCTTTAGGTCTAGACTTGTATGAAATGGATGTTAGAAGTTATGACTCTGCTATTGCTGGATGGACTTCAATTGATCCAGTTACACATTATGAATTTTCTTCCTATCAGGCTTTTGACAATGATCCTATTTTTTATGCAGATTCTAATGGTGCCGCTAGTCAAATTATTTATGATTTTGATGGTAATCCTTGGAATGTTGATTGTGAAAATGGAGAGTACGATAATACAAGAAGAGCAGATGGTTCTGATGATGAATGTTTAAGCTGTGAAACTGAAGAAGATTGGGGAAACTACTATTCTCAGGCGAGAAATACTGCTGCTATGTTGGGAGAAGACCCTAATTTTGGAGGGAATAGACTTACAGTAGGTTATGACGAGAATGGTAAAGATTTTATTATCTAGATGGGGAGTCAATGGATTTGGTGAAGCCTTAAAATAGATTAAATGCTTTTATACATACTTTTGATGTTAATTTATTTTTACCAGCGTTATTGACCAAGTTTGGTAATATTTTTAAATTGTTTGACAAAAGTGATGATGTTGTTAAAATAACAGCTAAACTGTCAGATGAAGCCATACAAACGTTAAAAGTTGAAAAAGGCAGGTTAGAAAAAGTTTTGAAAGAAGTTCAAATACAACTTCAAAATGGAAATGACCAAATTGTAAGAGAGATTAGTAGAGGTCATACTCCTAACCCACATGGATTAGCCAAAGAAGTAAATGAAACGCTTCCAAGACAAATTGAGTGGATACACAATCGTTTGAATGAAATAACCAACTAATAAAGTAGCAGTAATTATGGTTAAAAATTTAATAAATAATAACTTTAAAGATTTTCTTTTGTATCTCAATGAATCTTTACCAGATAATATTGATTATAAGGATGTATCAAATTTGTGTTTGTCAATATTTTTTACGGTGGATTTTCTTCCAAAAAAATATCAATCATTGGAGCTAAATAAAGAAGTTTTATCAATCGTTTTTTCAGAAATATGTAAAGAAAAAGGAATAATAGCTTATCCTAATAGTGCTGTTATTTATGGAGCTTCTTTTCATAATAGCCATGATAAAGGTCATTGGTTGGAAGTCTTAGCTAGTGTTTTTAAATTGAATATTGAACCAAATATAAAAGAGGCTAAAAAGTTGTTATTCCCCGTTAATTGACATTTAGCGATAGTGTAATGGAAATTAGTTAAAGAAATTTTAAATAGAAAACGGTACTAAAAAAGCCATTTGCAATGACAAGTATTATAGTTTAAAAATAATAGCGAAAAAGCCACAGCAGAGATGTTTTGGTTTTGTTTGTTTTATAACTTGTATTTCATAACAAGAATGAAAGTACTTTTAAACACTGTTATTTTCATTTTGTCTTAGATACAAAACGAAACAAAAAATCAAGTCCAAACAAGGTAATTACTGCGTACCGCTCGTTTTCGAACTTCCATGCTCTTGTGCTATCACACCGCAATTTCATTTCTTCACTCGCTATTTCTTAGTTTGCACAAAAGTCTACAAGTTGAAAGTATATCCGTTCCAGCTAGTATCCTTTCTAGTGACTGCTATGAGTATACAGGTAGAAATTAAATTTTCAAAATAATAAAGATAAAGCCACAGCAGGATTGTTGTGGTTTTGTTTGTTTTATAATTTGTATTGCTTAACAATAAAAAAGTATTTTTAAACATTATTATTATCATTTTGTCTTAGATACAAAACGAAACAAAAAATCAAGTCCAAACAAGGAAATTACTGCGTACCGCTCGTTTTCGAAATTCTATGCTCTTGTGCTATCTCACCGCAATTCCATTTCTTCACTCGCTATTTCTTAGTTTGCACAAAAGTCTACAAGTCGAAAATAAATCCGTTCCTGCTAGTATCCTTTCTAGTAGTCTCTTTGACTAAGAAAAGAGGAATTAATTTTAAAAATACTGAAGATAAAGCCACAGCAGAACTGTTGTGGTTTTCTTGTTTTTAAGAGAGTTTCTCGTTTTTTAAACTAGGAGATAAACAACAATATTTACTTTATTCTTTGAAAACTATGTGTGTTTTTACTCAAAAAATGCCGGAATTGGAGAAGTTAGTTCAAAAACAAGAATTGCTGAGGTCATTCAATAAAATGAGGAAAAACCAGATTAGGTAGTTGATGAGATAAAGAGAAAAATGTAAAAATAGTAACGAATATGGTTGGTCAAATCATTGATCATAATCTTAGAGGGAATCTTTCTGATGCTTTTAGGCATATCCTCTTACAGGTCCCGAATATTTAAAGTAATGAAGCAAAGAATACAGAAGTATGGTCAGATGCTCATGAGCATTCCGTACCATGGAATCAAATGGCAGACCTTTATATGGATGTTCCTAATAATACAATTGGTATTGAAGTTGGAAAGACGAATCCAAATGCAAGCATATAAGATTTTGTTAAAATAATTATGAAAGAATTAGCAATAGTGGTGGTCGAATAATAAATAAAAAAAATAAATTAGTGAGCTCTAACAAAAAAGGTAAATTCTTTTTTTGTTAAAAGAAAATTTATGGAGTAATAAAAAAAGAGACAATTCAATCGAAAATATAAATTTCATAATGAGTAAAAAGTTTTATTTAATTGTAATTACTGTACTTTTAATATTTTCATGTCAAAGTAGTTATAAAGAAAGTATTAAGGTTAATTACTACAGTTCAATTAAATCTGAACTAGTTGATACTTTGAAAGTTGATTCAGAAGATTTGATTACTAGATTAATAATAAAGATAAAAGGTTATTCTAATGGAAAGTTTAAGTTTTATTATGGTAATAAAAATGATGATAATTTTCAAATAATAGAAATGAATAATGAATTTAACAAAGTAATTACCTCTGAATGGTATGAACCAGAATGTGTAATTAAAATTATTCCAAATTATGGAGTGAAAATAGATAGCTTATCTGTTAAATTTGAATTTAGATAGTCAAAAGGTTAATATGTTGATTAGTAGGTGGTTTTCTGTTTGGGGTTGCCGTGATAGTACGTAAATGTTTGCGTTTTTTTATCTAGGAAATGACAAGAAAATAAGTTACAATTTAGTATTCGATTTTTAAGAGATGACTTAAAGTTTCTGTTGTCTATTTTTGATACGTCGTCAAAAAAAAGCGAACATTATTTTCTATTTTTTTTACTGTTTAATCATTTTTTATTCTCTTTTATCCTATCTGTTTTCGAAGGTTTTAAACTTTGATGTTTTCTATTGAGAATATGGTGTAACTGAATCTTTCTTATGGTAACTCGTTCTAAATTTTTGGCTTTCTGTTTTGATTGCTGTTTCTGTAATTGTTGGTTTCTATTATCAGATAAGTTAAGTAACATTGTTACATCCCCAATCAAATACGAACCGTCTTTTAATAATAATTTCCTTAGGACATTTAAGGTGAATGGATAGGAACGGCGATAATCTCCTCTCGAATATAGGTACTATTAGCATTTAGAAAATATAGATTTTGACTCTTATCTTTTACAAGTTGACAGAATAAGGAGAATTGAAGAAAAAGAAGTAAGACATGTAACCAACAGAATAAGAGCTCAGATTGATACAACAGTTGAAAAAGATCCTCTTCGTTAGGTGTATTAAAATATTCCGCTTAGTGTAAATCCATTTAGACTTAAACCCAACAAGGATGCAAAAACATATTACTTTTAGCGCAATTAAAAAAGGGTATAAAAATTATAGAAAGAATTAAATTATGAATAGATTTAGTTTATTGTTAATTGTAATTTTATTTAGTTGTAAATCTAGCTTTGTAAAAAAAAATGAATATCAAAATGATAATTGTAAATTGATTTATAAAGACTTTGGCGTTGATGAGAATACATTTAAATATTTTAAAAGCGAACTATCCTCTTTCTTAAAGGAAAATCGCAATTTAGATATCTTAAAAATATTTTATAGTGGTGGTAATAAAAAAAGTCATAAGCTTATAAGATGGTCTATAGATAACGATAAAAAAATGACAACGCTTGAAATAGAGGGAGAAAATAGTAGAACTTTTACAACATCAGATTATGGTGTAAGTGAGTTTGAAAAAAAAGTATTTACTGTTGAGAAAAAGAGAATAATGCAGATATGTTCGTATGATATTAGTAATGATACATATGTTTTGCTTATAAAAAGTAAAGGCATATATAAATTTAAGTACATATCTAATTCATCTAATTATAGTTCACTGAATAACATAGAGAAAAAGAAAATTCTGGGGGTTATTGACCTTATTAATTATTTAGAAAAAATAAATAAACAAAATGTTACGAATTAGGAGTGTAATAGGGGGTAGAATGACTTAATAGTAAATTAATATTAGAAGTATTATAAACCATAATAGCTATAATAATGCAGCTTCGTATTAAGAATAACAAAATCCGAATTTGTGGGTTTTTCTTATCTGAATAAGTCCTTAAATCTTACAGATTAAAAGATACCCTACTCCCTCTAGAATTCTTGCTAGTGGCGGTAATGAGTAAGTGATTAGAAATTAGGTTTTAAAAGTAATATAAGATAAGGTCACATCAGAGATGTTGTGGTTCTGTTGTTTTTAAGAAAGTTTCTCGTTTTTAAAGCTAAAGATAATGGAGGTTTTTCTATAAAAGTTTCTGTGGCTGAAGGGCAGGCTATAAAAACATCAGGATTTAATGCGGGGGCATTTACAATAAAAGGAGGTATGTATGATAATTAGCATAGTGAACTTAAAATTAGTAGATACTATAAACAAGAAACTACCAAAACCGTTGTACCTTGCGTTGCAATTTTTAGTTTTTTAGGTAATGGGAGTTTTGATAGCAATAGAAGCGATTTTCACCATATAATCCCCTAAATTAAATGATAAATCCATTGAGGTTTCAGATTTAGTAGATCCGGGTGATGATAATGGAACTGGTGGAGAACATAGTGTAAATGTATATCAATTAAAAAATAACATAATGAATAACCTTTTTAAAGTAACTACTATAATTTTTTCTTTATTACTTCTTGTCTTACTTACTATATCATGGTACAATTTAGATTCTTTAGTATTTGGGAAATATAGAGGTAAGTCTGAAATGGCAATACTTGCTTATTCTTTAACTTTCAGTATTTCTATTGTTGTTTTATATAAATTACTTAAAGTTTATATAAATGATTGGGACAAGTAGAATGGATGAATAAGTTGAAGTTATAAAAGCTAGATAGCTTGGATTTTTAATCAGAGATTTAGATAAGTATTAAACAATGTTATATTTAATTATGTAGCTTTGTTTTAATATTTTAAGAATATGCTTTTTTAGCTTTATAGTCTTATATCAAAGCATCAATATGGTACTGGTATATCAACGTAATTGATAGTGCTAGTTTTTAACTAGTACTGAGCAAGTGTAAGCAATTAGAAATTGAATTTTAAAGTAATAAAGATGAAACCACTGCAGTACTGTTGTGGTTTTGTTTGTTTTATAACTTGTATTACTTAACAAGAATGAAAGTACTTTTAAACATTATAATTTTCATTTTGTCTTCGATACAAAACGAAACAAAAAATCAAGTTCAAACAAGGAAATTACTGCGTACCGCTCGTTTTCGAAATTCCAT
>NZ_JBSWYF010000011.1:0-124007 GCF_056160945.1 Tenacibaculum sp. AWR4_210 | reverse complement strand
TTAGCGCCGATGGTACTGCCACTGGTGGGAGAGTAGGTCGTCGCCTTTCTTTTAAAACCTCATTACATCCGTAGTGAGGTTTTTTTTATGCCCTTAATAAATGATCTTCATTTTTAATACTCGATTCTCTGAGTGTCTTTTTATTTAAATAACGGTTAACCGCATCAGCGGCATTTCTTCCTTCAGCAATGGCCCAAACAATCAATGATTGACCACGTCGCATATCACCAGCCGTAAAAATCGATTCGACATTGGTTTGGTATTGAGTATCCGAATAGGTCGAATTTGAATTCAGTTGTATTCCTAATTGTTTCGCTAAGCTGTTTTCCGGACCTGTAAACCCTAATGCAAGTAAAACCATATCGCAAGGCCAAATCTTCTCAGAATTGGGCTTTTCTTTAAGTCTATGAGTACCATCGGTAACTTCCCAAGAAACTTCAACGGTTTTCAGAGCAGTCAAATTTCCATTTTTATCCGTCATAAACTCTTTAGTACTTATTAACCAGTTACGTTCGCAACCTTCTTCATGGGAACTGGTAGTTTTTAGCTGTAAAGGCCAGAAGGGCCATGGAGTGGTCGTACTTCTGAATTTGGGTGGTTTGGGAAGAATTTCGAAATTAATAACCTTGTGTGCTCCTTGTCGGTTGGCGGTTCCGATACAATCAGATCCAGTATCGCCTCCACCAATAACAATCACTGTTTTGTTTTTTGCATCCAATTCAGGTTTGGGGGCAAGGGATTGAAAGAGGGATTTTGTTTGAAAGGTAAGGTATTCCATGGCCTGATGAACGCCTTTCACTTTACGGGGCATTATTGGGAGGTTTCTGGGGGTACTAGCACCACCACATAAAAGGGTTGCATTATACGATTCGAGGTGGGAAACAGGAATGTTTTTACCTACTTCGGCGTTTGTTTGAAATTGTATTCCTTCTGCTTTTAATTGATCAATTCGTCGGTCAATAAGGTGTTTTTCTAATTTGAAGTTGGGAATCCCGTAACGTAAAAGTCCTCCTAAGGCATCTGCTCGTTCAAATACCGTTACCCAATGGCCTAACCTATTTAATTGTTGTGCAGCAGCCAATCCAGCTGGTCCGGAACCAACAATAGCAACCTTTTTCCCAGTTCGAAATTTGGGGATTTGAGGTGTTATCCACCCTTTGCTAAAACCTTTTTCAACCAGTGATTTTTCAATATTTTCTATGGCTACAGGTTCTTTAATAATTCCTAAAACACAGGCTTTTTCACAGGGAGCGGGACAAAGCCTTCCGGTAAATTCAGGGAAGTTGTTAGTACTGTGCAATATTTCAAGAGCCTCTCTGTAGTTTTCGAGATGAACGTTGTGATTGAAATCTGGAATTAGGTTTCCTAACGGACAGGCACTATGGCAAAATGGGACTCCACAATCCATACAACGAGAAGCTTGTTTGCGCTGGGTGTCCTCGGGAAGAGGAATGGTATATTCGTCGTAGTTTAGTATGCGTTGCTTGGCGGGTAATCGTTGTTCATTGGTGCGTTGATGTATTTTAAATCCTCCTATTTGTCCCATAATTATGCTGTTAACTGATTGATGTTTTGTTGTTGTTCTTGTACTATTTTTTTGTATTCTTTTGGAAAGACTTTAATAAAGTCATGCTGGCTAGTATGCCAGTTTTCTAAAAGAAATCGGGCGCGATCACTTTTTGTGCATTCATAATGCTTTTTAACGTACTGTAAAACGAGTTGCTTATCGTCAAAGTTAAGTGGGTCTAGATCTATGGACTCTGTGTTAAAAAGAGTCTGATCAGTAGTTGTGGGTTGATAGATATAGGCAATGCCTCCGCTCATACCTGCCCCAAAGTTTTTACCGACGGCTCCAAGTATAAACACTCGACCTCCTGTCATGTATTCACAGCCGTGATCACCTAACCCCTCTACTACGGCATGTGCTCCAGAGTTGCGAACTGCAAAACGTTCACCTGCCAGTCCGTTGATGTAGACCTCTCCTGCAATGGCTCCGTACAAACTGACATTACCAGTAATAATATTTTCGTGGGCTTTAAATTTTGAGGCTGTGGGTTTACTAATTATGAGGGTTCCTCCTGACAATCCTTTTCCGAGATAATCATTGGTGTCTCCAGCCAAGGCTAGTGTAACTCCGTTAGTCAAAAAAGCACCAAAACTCTGTCCTGCAGATCCTTCAAATTGCAACTGTACCTGCTGTTGAGTAAGTCCTGAAGGACCAAACCTTTTTGAAAGCTCATACGACAGCATGGTTCCGACACTTCGATGGGTATTCTTGATCTGGTAATGCTTTGTAATCTCCTTTTTAAGGGAAATTTTAGGGAGGATGTCTTTAATGATTTGATGATCTAGCGTTTGTTCCAAATGGTGGTTTTGTTGGGTGGTATTGCGAACGGGGCTATCCGTATTTGGACGGAATAGCAAAGCACTAACATCAATCCCTTTGGCTTTGTAGTGTTCTATAGCCTTTTTGGCTTGGAGTTTTTGAACTTGGCCTACCATGTCATCTAGTGTACGAAAACCTAATGTTGCCATAATTTCTCTTAACTCTTCAGCAACGAAATACATAAAGTTTATAACGTGTTCTGGAGTTCCTTTGAAGTTTTTACGCAATTCAGGATCTTGGGTCGCAATTCCTACAGGACAGGTATTGAGGTGACAGGCTCGCATCATGATGCACCCAGATGCAACTAAAGGGGCAGTGGCAAATCCGAACTCTTCAGCTCCGAGTAGGGCAGCAATGGCAACATCGCGTCCGGTTTTTAGCTGTCCATCACATTCTAATACAACACGACTTCTCAGGTTATTTAACACAAGTGTTTGCTGTGCTTCGGCTATACCGAGTTCCCAAGGAAGGCCTGCGTGTTTTAAGGAAGTCAATGGGGAAGCTCCTGTTCCACCATCATAGCCAGAAACTAGTATGACATCGGCTTTTGCTTTCGCAACTCCAGCTGCAATGGTACCAACGCCTACTTTCGAAACGAGTTTAACGTTAATACGTGCGTGTCTGTTGGCATTTTTTAAGTCGTATATTAGTTGTGCGAGATCCTCAATAGAATAGATATCGTGATGGGGAGGAGGTGAAATAAGTCCGACAAAGGGTGTTGAGTTACGCACTTTGGCAATCCATGGAAATACTTTTTCCCCTGGCAGTTGTCCTCCTTCACCGGGTTTAGCTCCTTGTGCCATTTTTATCTGAATTTCTTTGGCAGTGCTCAGGTAGTAACTAGAAACTCCGAATCGGCCTGACGCAACTTGCTTAATGGCACTATTTTTTGAGTCCCCATTGGCTAAGGGAGTACTGCGCTCGATTGCTTCACCACCTTCACCGGAATTGCTCTTACCTCCAATTCTGTTCATTGCCAATGCTAGATTTTCATGCGCTTCTTGACTGATAGACCCCAAAGACATGGCACCTGTCTTGAAGCGTTTTACTATGGCTGTCCACGGTTCTACCTCTTCAATTGGAATGGGGTCGAGATTGGTAAATTCGAGAAGTCCACGCAAGGTCATCAATTGTTTACTCTGATTATTGATAAGCTCGGCATATACACGGTATTTTTCTTTACTATTTGATCGAACTGCTTGCTGTAGTTTTGCGATGCTGTTTGGATTAAATAAGTGGTGTTCTCCGGTTCGGCGCCATCGATAGTCACCTCCAATGGGCAGTGCTAGTGAAGATACTGGTTGTTCAGTATCAAAAGCTTTGCGATGGCGTTTGCTGATATCCTTTTCAAGGACGTATAAACCGATGCCTTCTATACGGCTAGGAGTATTAGGAAAGTACTTGTTGACAAAGGATTTTTTCAGTCCTAAAATTTCGAAAATTTGTGAAGCGCGATACGAATGCAAGGTAGAGATTCCTATCTTATTCATAATTTTTAGGATACCTTTACCAATAGCGGTATTGTAGTTAGCAATGGCCGTTTGTTTGGTAAGATTGATGTCATTCTTATTGGTCACTTCGTGGGTGATGATTTCATTCACCAAATAAGGGTTGATAGCGCTAGCTCCATAACCAAATAGGGTTGCAAAATGATGCGGTTCACGAGCTTCTGCAGTCTCTATGACGATACCAAACTTCGAACGTTTTCCCTTTTGATTTAAGGAGTGATGTAAAAATGAGCAAGCGAGCAAGGCTGGAATAGCAGCTTTTTTAGCGGTAATGTTTCTGTCTGAGAGTATGAGTATATTAGCTCCTGCGTCAACGGCTTTTTCCGCCTTAAACAACAGTTGCTCCAAGGCGTGCTCTAAGCCGTTTACACCTTTGTTTATTTTGTAGAGTAACGGAAGGGTTACGGCTGAGAAATCAGGATGGTGAATATGCTTTATTTTATCTAAATCCTCATTTGAAATTACGGGGTTTTGAATACGGAGCTTTTTGGCTTGTTCTGGAACAATGTCAAAAATATTGCGATCTCCCCCGATGGCAAGACTGATATCTGTGATAATTTCTTCTCGGATACCGTCTAGTGGAGGATTGGTAACCTGTGCGAACAATTGCTTAAAGTAATTGTATAAAAGTTGCGGCTTGGATGACAAAACAGCTAATGGGGTATCCGTTCCCATAGAACCAATAGCCTCTTTTCCCTTAGTAAGCATCGGGCTGATGATGGTTTGTATATCTTCTGTGGTATATCCAAATGCCTTGAGTCGCGTTTGGTATTGGATGGTATCTTGGTTTGGAGGATTTTGGGTATACGGTATTTTGGCGAGCGGGAGTCTGTGTTCTTCTAACCAAGTTTCGTAGGGATATTGGGCGACAATCTTATTTTTGATTTCGCTGTCTTCTACGATGCGTCCCTCGTTCATATCTACCAAAAACATTTTTCCCGGTTCCAGCCTTCCGTGTTTTACGACCTTGTGCGGAGGAACTTCTATAACACCGGTTTCAGAGGCCATGATAACGAGACCGTCCGTAGTTACCGTATACCTCGATGGGCGGAGTCCATTTCTGTCGAGGATGGCTCCAATATAATTTCCATCGGTAAACGGAATGGATGCCGGGCCATCCCAGGGCTCCATAATACAGGAGTGGTATTCGTAGAAAGCTTTTTTCTTCGGGTTCATATTCTTCGCTTTTTCCCAAGCTTCTGGTACCATCATCATCAATGCCTCTGGCAAGGTTCTTCCAGTCATTAGTAGGAGTTCGGCAGCCATGTCCATCGATGCCGAATCAGATTTACCTGGGGGAATAATAGGCACCATGTCGGATATTTTATCTTGGAATGCCGGACTTGCCATGAGCTCTTCTCGGGCTTTCATTCGACTAATATTTCCTTTCAAGGTGTTGATTTCTCCGTTGTGACAGAGGTAACGAAAAGGTTGTGCTAGTTCCCATGCCGGAAAGGTGTTGGTTGAAAAGCGCTGATGTACTAGCGCTAAACGCGTAACGACATCCGTTTCTTGAAGGTCGAGATAGTAGGGACCAATATCTTCAGGAATGAGGAGTCCTTTGTAAATAATGGTATGAGTAGACAGTGAAGAAACATAGAAGTAATTCGCTTGAGAGAGTCTGGAACGAGCAATTTTTTGTTCCGTCACTTTGCGAGCAGCATACAATTTTTTTTGAAATTCAAAATCACTGATATCAGACTGTTTTTTAAGAAATACTTGAACTATGGCTGGTTCTGTTTCGGCAGCGATACTACCCAGAACGGCATTGTTAACCGGAACCTTTCGCCAACCGAGAATACTGATATTCTGCTCGTTTAACTCGGTTTCAAAAATTTCTTTACAAAAACGTTGTTGTGTTGTTTTTGTAGGCATAAATAGCATTCCAACTGCGTACTCTCGAAAGTTAGGGAGTGGAAACTCACAGACTCTGGCAAAGTAGTCATGTGGTATATCGATGAGTATACCGGCGCCATCTCCTGTTTTTCCATCGGCACTTACGGCGCCTCTATGTTCTAGTCGGACTAGGATATCGAGAGCGTTGTGGATGATACTATGAGAGGTTTTTCCATGAAGGTTACAAATGAAACCAGCTCCACAATTGGCAGTTTCAAACTCTTTTAAATACAGGCCTTGATCTTCCATAAATAATAATTTTAATCGTTTAATCTGAATTCTGGATAAGCATTTATTCCATGTTCATTTTTATCGAGACCTTCGCGTTCTTCCTTTTCAGAAACACGGAGTCCGATAACGATTTTCAAAAGTTTTAATATTGCAAAGGAGCTGACGATGCATACTAAAGCATAGCTGGCAACTCCTAGTAACTGCGAGGTGAATTGTTTCCAACTCGCTAAATCACCGACAATTCCTACTGCGAGTGTTCCCCATACGCCACAAATCAGGTGAACGGCAATCGCGCCTACTGGGTCGTCTAATTGTAGAGAATCGATGAGTAGTACGGCCATGACGATTAAGCCACCAGCAACAGCACCGATAGTTATAGCTTCAGAAGGACTCATAACATCTGCACCAGCTGTAATGGCTACCAAGCCACCTAAAATCCCGTTGAGAAACATGGGTAAATCGTAGTACTTGTAACGAAACGTGGTTATTAAAAAGGCAACTAAACCACCAGAGGCAGCGGCCAAAGAGGTCGTTACTAGGGTGAGGGATGTTTTTGACGGATCGGCAGAAAGAACGGAGCCGCCGTTAAACCCAAACCAACCAAACCACAACAACAGAACTCCTGCGGTAGCCATAGGCAAGTTATGTCCTGGAATGGCCATTGATTTTCCATTTTTAAATTTTCCAATACGCGGACCTAGAAGCCAAACGGCAACAAGTGCGGCCCAGCCTCCTACGGAGTGCACTAAGGTTGACCCTGCAAAATCGTAAAAGGGAGTTTCTAAGCGGTTCAAGAATCCATCACCCCATTTCCAGGATCCGGCAATGGGATAAATACATCCGACGTAGAGTATGGTGAAAAGAATAAAAGGTTCTAACTTCATTCGTTCCGCAACGGCTCCTGAAACGATAGTTGCGGCTGTGGCAGCAAACATTCCTTGAAAAAGGAAGTCAGTCCAATAGGTGTAGTTTTCGTTATAACTCAAATCTAAAACTCCGTCTGCCAAAGGTGCTTGAAGCCCCCAACCGGCAAATCCGATTATTCCTAGGGCATCTTTACTAAAGCCAGGATACATAAAACTAAAACCGACAAGACAGTACAATAGGAGTCCTGTGGTAATGATGAAAATATTTTTAAATAGGATGTTCATGGTGTTTTTTTGACGCGTAAGCCCTATCTCGAGGAAGGTGAATCCGAGATGCATAAGGAAAACGAGGGCTGTACAAAGCATCATCCATAGGTTGTTGGTAGTAAGTGTATTCATGGTAGTTAGGGTATCTAGTTTAGGGTGTCATTACCGGTTTCTGCAGTTCGAATTCTATAGCTCTCTTCGATATTGGAAACAAAAATTTTTCCATCTCCAACTTCGCCAGTACTTGCGGCTTGCAGGATTGCATTGATGGCAGGTTCTTTAAAATCATCATTGACAACTATAGAGAGGTAACGTCGTTGAATATCGCTTGTACTATAGGTAATTCCTCGATACACGTGTCCTTCTTTTTCATTTCCAAGTCCGGTGACGTCCCAGTAACTGAAAAAGTTAACTCCGACCTTGTGCAGTGCTTCTTTGACGGCGTGGAATTTAGATTTTCTGATAATGGCTTCGATTTTTTTCATGTATTATTTGTTTTATAGCGCTGGTTTAGGGCAATAGAATTCTAGGGAAGCAAAAAAGTTTGCTTCCACAAGGCTTCATAAGCGTCGTAGGTGTTTGAGTAAATTACTCTTTAGAAAGCATGTACAGATGAGTGCATCCGTCGCAACGTGTTTTGATTAAGAGGTATGCGTTTTGAAGTAGAAAGCAACGTATAAAAAAGATGAAGGGGTGGTGTTTTTTTAACCATTGAGCCGAGCTGACGATGGTCAAAACCTCTTTTATCTCGAAGTGACTTCATTACGTATATCATTAATTTTGTGTTTTGTTACTATACAAATTTGGGGTAAAACATTCTAAAAAACAAATGATTAGCCTCCTGGAGTACTCCGAAATCGTTTTCAATCGGGGAGTACTAATCAAAAAAGAATAGCAAAAAATATGAATGTTGTAATATGGTTGCTTCAATGAAATTGGAAAATAGAATATCCCCAAAAAAGAAGTCCCAAATTACTATATCAGTAAAAATGAGATTTTTTCAAAAAAAATGTAATTTTTAGTTATTTTGATTGTGTTATTTTATTCTTTTGGTTGTTTTGTTGATTTATATTTTGTGTTTTGATGTTTTTATTGTGAAATTGGTAATTATGGTTGTTTCTTAAATTCGTATGGCCATTTTTTTCATCGTAGCTTTGTGTTATGAATTACAAGCATACTTACTTATTGCGAATTGAATATTTGGGGTTTCGTTTTCACGGTTGGCAAAAACAACCTAATTTAAAAACGGTACATTGGGCTATTGATAAGACACTTAAGTTTGTATGTACAGGCATTCGCACAAAGACTGTTGGCGTAGGCCGAACGGATGCCAAGGTATCTGCCAATAATTACGCGGTACAGTTGTTTATCGATGAAGTATTGGATTTTGATGATTTTTTAGTGTCTTTTAACAGAAATTCCCCGGCAGATATTCGTTTGTTAGAAGTGGAAGAAATAACGGATCATACTTTTAATATTATTCAGCATCCAAAACAGAAAGAATACCGATATTATTTTTCTTTTGGGGAGAAGAATCATCCATTTAGTGCCCCGTTTATCACGGGTATTTTGGACGACTTAAACTTGGAGCTTATGCAACGTGGAGCCCGATTGTTTGAAGGTACTCATAACTTTACAAGGTATTGTACCAAACCCAACGAGCACACTCAGGTAGTACGTGAAATAGCCATGTGTACGATTGTTGAGAATACGGAGTTAACGGCATCATTTTTTCCTAAAAAGAGTTATGTTCTCGTTGTACGAGGTACTGGTTTTTTGCGAAATCAAATACGTTTGATTATGGGAGCGCTGTTTGAATTGGGAAAGGGAAATTACGACCTTGCCTATATTGAAGAATCACTGCGTCCCGAAAGCACGATTGAATTTATGAAAACAATCGCTCCTTCTTCGGGCTTGCAGCTACATGCTGTAGATTTTAAAGAATAAAGTGCGTCCAAACCATTTTTTGAGTAAAGATATACCCTAATTTGCGATAGAGTGCTATGGCTCCTTGATTGGACGAAGCAACGTGTAATATGGGAGTTTTGCCTTGTGCGATGATGCCCTCTGTTGTATGGCCCACCAATTGTTTGGCTAATCCCATGCGTTGATAGTCTGGATCTGTTACTACTGCACTGACTTCGATAAAATCATGAGTTTGCAATCGTTCACCTGTGGCGGCTATAAGTTTTTCTTTGTCAAAAACTCCGTAGTAATTTCCCATACTAAAAGTTTCTTCTTTGTAATAGCCAGGCATCACTTTCCATACTAGGTCGTAGAGGGCCTTTTTATCTTTTTGTTGTAGGGGAACAATAGTATGCGTGTAGGTTGGCGCATTAAAGTTTTCCAAGATCATTTGGTCGCAAAAAACTTCTTGATGGCTTGGGAAGTTGGGACGACGAATAGGCTCCTTGTTGACAAAAAAGAAATTCTTGCATTGATCGGCGTAAAAAGCAAGTGCTTTGTCAATTTGATCGTTGGCTCCAATTGCTGCGAAAGGGCAAATTTCGGGTTGGTAAAAACGTCCTTCATCGGTGATAAGGGCAAATTTTTTATGGGTTTCTTCTAGTGCAGTCCATACGGGATTGTCAAATTTTTCTTCAATTTTCATGGATTCAAGATATCAAAAAATTAGGATACTCAACAGTTCTCAGGAGCTGTAATCCTGTTTTTTTAGAATTTATTGGGTAATGAAAATAGTTACCCCAACACTTACCAATAGATCGATCTAAAAATAAGACAGGTGGCTACCGAAAAGCCTTAGAATAGAGTAGGTAAACTAATCAAATTTATTATGAGAATTTTAAACGTAAAAAAAACGGTACTATCATGGGTAGTACTAGGAATGTTAAGTATGGTAATCGTCAGTTGTTCATCTGAAGATTTGGTAACACCGCCAGATACTTCCGGTACTACCGGAGTTGAAGTCGAATCAAAAACAACGGTAGGAAAGGATGTAGAAATGGCGGCTCCCATATCTCCTCCGTGTAACAGCTTAATAGATGATGGATGCTCCTATACCTCGGGAAGTGGAAGTCCTTATGTACATCAAAACAACATGATTTCAATGATGAATCAATGTCGAACCGAACCATTAGGCAATTGTAACTGGGCGCCTGGAAACACCTATGTGTATCGTGAGTTTTGGGTTGAAATAAAAAATTGTTGTACACCTGCCTATGCGTTAAATGCTCATATGGACGGATGGAAAACGAAGGCGCAAGCACTGAGACCTGGAAAAGGGTATATCATTACGGGCTACACCCGAGTTACGGGGCATTCTTACAATGGAGGTTACTCGTATCGAATGAAAATTCGCGTGCAGTTTAGGCTTACTTCCATGTGTTGGAATCTACCTGATTTAGGTTTAACTCCGATAGGCGGATAAAAAATAGCCCATCAAAAATGATGGGCTTATCAAACTAAATAGATGTCAAAAGGCATCGTTATTTTGGACTACTGAGGCAGCATGTCTCGGTAGTTTTGAATGTAACATAGTTTTTCATAACGATTCCGAAGTGACGTTCTAGGGTATTGTTATTTGATTTCAATTTTTGCCAGCATTCCTTGTGCTCCTACTGCTATAAATGTATCAGCATCTAAAGCATAAACATCGTTCCAAGCTCCGTTGGTAATACTGTGTTTAATGCTATGCCAGCTATTTCCGTTGTCTTTTGAGACGGTGATAAACTCTCCATCGGTCGATTGAGAAGCTGTATTTCGTCCCACGGCAACCGCATTTTTAGATAAGGGTGTCAAGGCTACTGCAACAAGTTTGTTATTGTGACCGTAATCAACATCATTCCAGTCACCGTTATGTACCGATCCAAACATGACTCCTTTCTCACTTCCTGTATTGGCTAGTCCGTTGTTACCCACAGCGATAACAGTTCCGTCTTTGGCCGCAACATCCACTAATTGAGCTGCGGTATAGTTTCCTTCGCGTTCGTATTTTGCTTTGTACAAAGTAAAGAGCGCTCCTTTAGTACTCGTTCCTCCGGAAAAGACGAGCAATTTGGTAGCCGCTAAATATTCTGTAGCCATTAACGGAGTTGCTTTAACGAGGTTTGTAAGTTCAGCATTGATGTTTTTTGACCAAATAGCACCGTCATTAATTCCGATAAACATCAATCCGTCTTTCGTCGTTTCATGGTAGCCTACAATATAGATTTCATCATCCCCTGTATGAAAGGTCAAATCTGTTAAATGGTAGTTTTTACCTGTTAAGGCATTGTTTAAACTCCAGGTACTACCAGCATCCCTAGTTGTTAAAACCTCTCCTGTAGGAGCGATGGCCATTAGAAAATTGGCATCTTTTGACTTGATTTTAGCAATGTTAAACAAGGAAGTACTGTAGATCTTAGTCCAGGTATTTGCCCCGTCTGTAGTTTTGTAAATAGAGGAAGATTTTGAACCGCCTGAATTCAGCTTACTCGCAACGGCATACCCAGTTGTCGCATTGACAAAATGGATGGCCTCTAAAGGTAAAGTTGTAAAGGCATCTAATTTTGTTACGGTAGCAATGGAAGAAGGAGTTGGTGTTGATCCTCCATTTGAAGGATTTCCTCCTGTAGGGTTGTCTGCTGGTTCGTCATTTGAGCATGCGGCTGTAATCGCCAAACAGAGGACGATTAGCATTCTTTTAATTTTCATATAGTTTAAATTTTTAGCTCTCAAAAATAAGAACTCACTAAAAAAACTATGGTATAAAAATTAATCATTATTAAGGACAAATCAATCCTATAAAAAAAGCTCGTCAAGTGATGACGAGCTTTTGATATTAAGTTTTTAAGAAACTATTCTTTGATCAAGCTTCTTGAGATAACGATTTTCTGGATTTCTGAAGTTCCTTCGTAAATCTGTGTGATTTTAGCATCACGCATTAAACGTTCTACGTGGTATTCTTTAACGAATCCGTTTCCTCCGTGAATTTGCACAGCTTCAACAGTCTGTTCCATGGCTACTTTAGATGCGTATAATTTAGCCATAGCTCCCGAACGGTCGTAGTTGGCACCCGCATCTTTATCACAGGCAGATTGCATTACTAAATGCCTTGCAGCGGCAATTTCTGTATACATGTCAGCCAATTTGAATGCGATAGCTTGGTGGTTACAAATTTCCGTACCAAAAGCTTTGCGTTCTTTTGAATATTTTAAGGCTAATTCATAGGCTCCTGATGCAATTCCTAAAGCTTGAGCAGCAATACCAATACGTCCTCCTGAAAGTGTTTTCATGGCGAATTTGAATCCGAATCCATCTTCTCCAATACGATTTTCTTTAGGAACCTTTACATCGTTAAACTGTAAAGTATGCGTATCTGAACCTCTAATTCCTAATTTATCTTCTTTAGGCCCAACATGGAATCCTTCCATACCTTTTTCTACGATGAAAGCGTTGATTCCGCGGTGTCCTTTACTTCTGTCAGTTTGTGCGATTACCAAAAATACATCTGCACGACCTCCATTGGTAATCCAGTTTTTTGTACCGTTCAACAAGTAGTAATCTCCTTTATCTTCAGCAGTAGTTGCCTGAGAGGTAGCATCACTTCCCGCTTCAGGTTCGCTTAAACAAAAGGCACCAATTTGTTCACCAGTGGCTAATTTTGTCAAGTATTTTTGTTTTTGTTCTTCGGTACCATAGCTTTCCAATCCATAACACACTAATGAATTGTTTACAGAAACCATTACCGAGGCCGAAGCGTCAATTTTTGACAATTCTTCCATAATTAACACGTAAGAAATGGTATCCATTCCACTTCCTCCGTATTTCGGATCTACCATCACTCCCATAAATCCGAGCTCTCCCATTTTTCTAACTAATTCATTAGGGAACTCTTGTTTTTCATCTCTTTCAATGACTCCTGGTAATAATTCGGTTTGTGCAAAATCACGTGCAGCATCGCGAATCATTAAATGCTCTTCAGTAAGGTTAAAATCCATCTATTGTTTAATATTATTGTTAAATTCGTAAAATTTGTCCCCAAATATACTTGTTTATAGTCAAATTTTCAAAAGAGAAGGACTATTAAATCTATTTAGAACAATTCTTGGGTGTTTTTTTTATAATCTGTTAATCAACTATATTTTTACCTGTCTTTTTTAAGAGGAATGATTTCTTAGAATGAGAGAATACGAATATTACATACTCCGTGATTACAAATTGTTAATATGAGTTTTTCAGTATACCTTTGAAGTAGAAAAAGCTAGCTTGTCAATGAAAAAATACCATTACTGTATTGGGCTTATGTCTGGAACTTCTTTAGATGGAATAGATCTTGTCTATGTAAAAATAGCACGGGAGAATTATAAAAATTATGAGATTCTCGCTTGTCAAACAGTTGCCTATTCGAATTCGTGGCGGACGAGATTACAGGAAGCCATCGGGAAATCAAGTGCTGAACATGCGGAGTTAACGACAGCTTATGGTGTGTTACTAGGAGAAGTAATTAATGAATTTATGAAGGCTCATGGGATTTCAAGAGTAGATTTCATTGCTTCACATGGGCACACCGTATTACACCAACCCGAGGTAGGTGTCACTTTGCAAATAGGAGATGGACAGGTAATAGCGAATACAACCGGACAAAAAGTCGTTTGTGACTTTAGAACACAGGACGTGGCTTTGGGAGGCCAAGGAGCTCCTCTGGTTCCGATTGGAGACCAACTTTTGTTCGATGACTATACACATTGTATGAATCTGGGAGGTTTTGCCAACATATCGTATGAGGAGAACGGAAAGCGAATAGCCTATGATATAGGCCCTGTTAATATCGTACTGAATAAATTTACGCGTCAGTTGAATTTAGAATACGATGACAAAGGGACTTTAGCAAGAACAGGTACCCTGGATGTTGAGCTGTTTGAGCGACTAAATTTACTGGAATACTATCAGTGGCAACCACCGAAATCACTGGGATTAGAATGGGTTTTAGCCGAGGTGTTTCCGATCTTAACGGAGCGGCCCGTCCCAATTCCGAGTATTTTACATACCGTTGTTGAACACGCAGCTTTTCAGATTGGTAGCTGTTTGGGAACAGGAGCTATTTGTCTGGTGACAGGAGGAGGAACTTTTAATACCTATCTCATGGAGCGCATAGAATTTTATGCAAAAGGAAGGGTAGTAAAAGGAGAGGATGCCCTTATCAATTATAAGGAGGCATTGATTTTTGCTTTACTTGGCCTGCTAAGGATGGAAGGACAGGTCAACTGCTTAGCGGCAGTAACAGGGGCTGTGAAGGATCACAGTTCGGGTGAAATATTTGAGCCTCAAGGGGGTACTCAGGCAGCATTCACGGAATGTTAAAACTGTGTAAAAATTATGGAAACTTTTTCTTTCTTTAAAGTTTCCACCGTATTTTAGCCCTCGACAAAATCGAGTGGGAATATTCTTTTATGGAACAGAAACTTTTCTGTGGAAATAATAAGCGAAGGTCAATTTTTATAGCAATAACCTATTTTTTTATGGTAAGTTTGTAGAATTGAATAAATCCCTAAACTAGTTAAAAATGAATCAGCTTTAAGGCCCCTTCGGGGGGAACATTACAAACAAGTACAGCGCTAAGAAAAAGAATAGCAGTAAAGTTGAATATTATTTTTATACACAATGAAAGAACTATTAAAAAAATACGAAGAAAAACAACCAGAAATCGTTTTTAATTGGAAAGATTCGGAAACTGAAGCTGAGGGATGGACAGTAATCAACTCATTGCGAGGAGGTGCTGCAGGTGGAGGAACGAGAATGAGAAAAGGCCTAGACAAGTACGAAGTGATGTCTTTAGCAAAAACGATGGAGGTTAAATTTACCGTTTCTGGACCTGCCATTGGAGGAGCAAAATCGGGAATAAATTTTGATCCACACGACCCTCGTAAAAAAGGAGTGTTGGAACGCTGGTATAAGGCGGTAGCTCCTTTGTTAAAAAATTACTACGGAACAGGAGGTGATTTAAATGTCGATGAAATTCACGAAGTGATTCCAATCACAGAAGATAGCGGAGTTTGGCACCCACAAGAAGGAGTGTTTAACGGACACTTTAAGCCAACAGAAGCAGATAAAATTAACAGAATTGGGCAATTGAGACACGGAGTAATCAAGGTATTAGAAGATGCTGATTTATCTCCGAGTATTGCCAGAAAATACACCGTTGCAGACATGATTACCGGGTATGGAGTAGCAGAGGCAGTTCGTCATTACTACGACATTTACGGAGGTAATGTAGCAGGTAAAAGAGCTATTGTGCAAGGGTTTGGTAATGTTGGTGCAGCAGCAGCATTTTACCTGGCTCAAATGGGAGCAAAAGTAGTAGGGATTATCGACCGAGTAGGAGGAGTAATCAATGAAGAAGGATTCACCTTTGAAGAAATTAAGGCCTTGTACTTACAGAAAGACGGGAACACCTTGGTTGCCGAAAATATGATCCCATTCGAAGAAATGAACAGTAGAATATGGAATTTACCTTGTGAGATTTTTGCACCTTGTGCGGCTTCTCGTTTAGTAACTCAAGATCAGATTAATCAAATGATTAGTACTGGTTTGGAAGTGATTTCATGTGGTGCTAATGTTCCGTTTGCTGACAAAGAAATTTTCTTCGGTCCAATCATGGAAGATACTGATAGCAAGGTGAGTTTAATTCCTGACTTTATTTCTAATTGTGGTATGGCAAGAGTATTTGCTTACTTCATGGAGCGTAGAGTAGAAATGACAGATCGTGCTATTTTTGACGATACTTCAAATACAATAAAGAAAGCACTGCAAAGAACCTTTGCACGTAGTGCTTCGAAAACTAAAATAAGTGAAACTGCTTTTGAAATAGCTTTAAAAGAGCTACTGTAGAAGCGTAAAATAACAATACCATGTTTAAATATTTTTTAGGGGCGAGTCCAAAATGGTTTAAAATGACCATGATTGGTTTCTTAATTTTTAATGTCTTTTCCTTTTTTGTAATCGGAAAGCAGGTTACTGCTTGGCTTTTTATTGCTGAGTTCATCTTTACTCTGGCGATGGCACTGAAGTGTTATCCCTTACAATCGGGAGGATTATTGGCCATCCAGGCACTGGCATTAGGATTGACTTCCCCGAAAAATGCCTACAAAGAAGTGGATCATAACCTTGAAGTAGTATTACTGTTAGTGTTTATGGTTGCTGGGATTTATTTTATGAAACCCCTATTGATGTATATTTTCAGTAAGGTGTTTACAAAAATTAAATCGAAATTAGTATTATCCTTACTCTTTGTGTTTTTAGCAGCGGTATTGTCAGCATTTTTAGATGCACTTACGGTAACAGCTGTATTAATTAGTGTAGCGGTTGGATTCTATGGAGTGTATCACAAAATTCATTCGAGTTCAGAAGATTACGATGATGACGGAATTCTCGATAGAAAGGAATTGAGTGGGGAAACCCTTGAGCAGTTCCGTAGCTTTTTGAGAAGTTTAATCATGCACGGAGTAGTAGGGACAGCTCTTGGAGGTGTTTGTACTTTAGTAGGAGAACCACAGAACTTACTTATTGGTGAGCGTTTGGGCTGGGATTTTGTTCAGTTCTTTGTGAAAATGGCTCCTATTACGATTCCTGTTTTACTGGCAGGTTTGGCAACAACAGCAGTACTCGAAACCACAGGATGGTTTGGATTTGGAGCAAAACTTCCGAACGTAGCGGCTGAGATTATTGAGAGATATACCGAAGAAGAAGATGCAAAACGTACCGAAAAACAGAAATACGGTTTAATCGTACAGGGAGTTTCAGCTATCTTATTGATTGCAGGATTGGCTTTACACATTGCACCTGTCGGATTTATCGGACTCGCTTTGATCATCGTTCAAACGGCCTTTATGGGAATTATCGATGAACATCAATTAGGACATGCTTTTGAAGAGGCATTGCCATTTACGGGGCTGTTAGTTGTATTCTTTGTCATCGTAGCAATGATTCACGATCAACACTTGTTCAGTCCTATTATTCATTGGGCTTTAGAGCAGGATCCAGCGTCACAGCCAGGGTTGTTCTATATCGCTAACGGATTCTTATCGGCTATTAGTGATAATGTATTTGTGGCAACCGTATATATTGGAGAGGTACAAAATGCATTTGAAAGCGGTGTTATCGATAGAGAGCATTTTGAAAAATTAGCTATCGCTATTAATACTGGAACCAATTTACCGAGTGTAGCAACACCTAATGGTCAGGCGGCATTTTTATTCTTATTGACGTCATCGCTAGCACCTTTGATTAATTTATCATATGGAAAAATGGTTAAAATGGCCTTGCCTTATACCATCGTTCTAGGAGGATTAGGCTATGTAATGGTAAAATTAATGCTGTCGTAAATTAAAAAGTCTATTTATTTTATATTTTTAAATCCTGAATTGTACAATTCAGGATTTTTTTTAAACAATTAAAAAAGAACTCATTCGTTAGTAATTTAAAACTTAAACCTTATTTAATGTTAGCATATTTTCAAGATCAAGCAGCAGCTTTGGAAGAAGTGTCAGAAGAAAAAACCTTATCGATCTATAAATTGATTATGGATGGAGGTGTAGGAGGACAGCTTATCATCGCCCTATTATTTGTACTGTTAGCGGTTGCACTCTATATTTATTTTGAGCGATTTTTTGCTATTAAAGCAGCGGCCAATGTAGATAAAAACTTTATGAATCAAATCAAGGATCACGTGACCAATGGTAAATTGGAAAGCGCAAAGTCTTTGTGTGATAATACCAATACCCCAACAGCAAGACTCATCGGAAAGGGAATTTCGAGAATCGGAAAACCGTTAGATGATATCAATAAAGCCATCGAAAATGCAGGTAAGTTAGAAGTCTATCAGTTGGAGAAAAACGTCAGTGTATTGGCTACCATTGCTGGAGCAGCTCCGATGATAGGGTTTTTAGGAACGGTAATTGGAATGATTGTTGCCATTCATGAAATAGCGAACTCTGGAGGTCAAATAGATATCAAGATGTTGTCTGATGGGCTTTACACGGCAATGACGACCACCGTTGCTGGGTTAATTGTAGGGATTATCGCATATATTACTTATAACCATTTGGTGGTACGTACCGATAAGGTGGTATATCAAATGGAGGCTAAGTCAGTAGAGTTTTTAGATCTATTAAACGAACCAGTATAATGAATTTACGAGGAAGAAATAAAGTAGATCCGAGTTTTAATATGTCGTCAATGACGGATATCGTATTTTTATTACTGATATTTTTCATGTTGACATCGACCCTGGTTACGGTAAGTGCTATTGATGTTTTATTGCCGAAAGCAGGAGGTAAAACAGAGAACAATACTTCAGTAGCTGTGACGATTACTAAAAACTCCGTCTTTTACATCGATAAGTCTAAAGTTTCGAAAACCAATTTGGAGAGAACACTCCTCACTAAGGTAGGAGCAGACAAAAAGAAAACGGTAGTAATACGAGGAGATCAGAACGTACCTTATAAGCAAATTATGAAGGTTATTGATATCGCAAATAGAAATAAGCTAAAAATGATTTTAGCTGTTAAAGGAAAATAAATGGCGTTTTTAGATACAAAACATAAAAAGAAATCCGCAGTACTGACACTTTTGATTTTATTGTTGTTATTGTTTGGCATCTTTAATTATGGGATGAAGTACTTGGACCCACCTATCGAATACGGTTTGGCGATTAATTTCGGAAATTCAGAGGTAGGACGTGGAGATCCTGTAGAGCACACCCAACAGCAATCGAGCACGAAAGAGGTTACTGAAGAACAGGTGCAGCCACAGGAAGAAGTTCAGGATACGCCTCAAGAAACGGCACAGGAAGATGTCATTACTGATGAGTCGGCAGAAGATGTCCCGGTTGTTGAGAAAAACGATCAAACCAAAGAAGAAACGGTAGAAAAAACTGTTGAGACTCCTAAGAAAGAAACACCAAAACCTAAAGAAAAGGAGAAACCTAAGCCTTCTAAGGCGGCGAGTGATGCTTTGAACAGTTTGTTAAACGGTACTTCTGACAAAGGAGCTGCCGGTGAAGGCGATGATGCACAAGAAGGAACCAAAGGAAATAAAAATGGCGATGCCAATTCTTCAAAATACTACGGTAAGGCAGGTAGCGGTTCTGGCGGTAATTACAACTTGGCGGGAAGAAAAGCGTTATCAAAGCCTATAGAAAAGCCCGATTGCCAACAAGAGGGAATCGTCGTAGTGAGTATAGAGGTAGATAAAAATGGTAAAGTAATAAAGGCCATTCCTGGGGTAAAAGGTTCTACGAATACTTCTCCCTGCTTATTAAAGCCTGCAAAGGAAGCGGCTTTGAGAACAAAGTGGAATCCAGACGGAAACGCACCGAGTAGGCAAAAAGGAACGATAATTTATAAATTTTCACTTGCTCAATAACAAGAGAGGGCATTGCGATTATGACATATCAGCAAACTTTAGACTGGATGTTCGCCCAGTTACCCATGTATCAGCGACAGGGTAAAGCAGCGTTCAAAAAAGATTTGACCAATATAGTGGCCTTGGCGGAGTACCTCGGGAATCCTCAAGACCAATTTAAATCAATTCATGTAGGAGGAACAAATGGAAAGGGATCGACCAGTCATATGCTCGCTTCTGTATTGCAGGAAGCAGGTTATAAGGTAGGTTTGTATACATCTCCGCATTTAAAAAACTTTACAGAACGCATTCGTATCAACGGGCAAGAGCTCTCGAAAGCTGCTGTTACAGATTTCGTAGCTTCCCACAGAGACTTTATGGAAGCCCAAGGACTGTCATTTTTTGAAATGACGGTAGGCATGGCCTTTGAAGCTTTTGCGAAAGCAGCGGTAGATATTGCCATCATTGAAGTTGGTTTGGGAGGTCGATTAGATTCTACCAACATTATTACTCCAGAAGTATCGGTTATTACCAATATTGGATTGGATCATGTGCAGATGCTAGGGGATACCCTTGAAAAGATCGCTTTTGAAAAGGCTGGGATCATCAAACCTCAAATACCGGTGGTGATTGGAGAACGGCAAGAGGAAACGACCGCGGTATTTATGGAAAAGGCAACGATGTGTGAAGCCCCCATCCTCTTTGCTTCTGACCAAGGACCGATGGACTACGAAACGGATCTGTTAGGGACTTATCAATATAATAATGTCAGGACGGCGGTTACGGCTTTACAAACCTTAAAGGGCTTTGTAATTTCTGAAGAGGTACTGCGTGTTGGATTGAAAAAGGTAGTTCAAAATACCAACTTGAAAGGGAGATGGCAAGTTTTACAAGAGGCACCTAAGGTTATTTGTGATACTGCTCATAACAAAGAAGGGCTTTTTTACACCCTTGAACAATTAAAAAAGGAGTCTTATAAAGACCTTCATATTCTATTGGGGGTAGTTTCTGATAAAAATATTGATGAAATTTTACCGATGTTTCCAGAAAATGCTCACTATTATTTTTGTGCTCCGGACATTCCTAGGGCTATGGAAGTGGAGGAATTGCAAGCAAGGGCAAAAAAAAATAAAATTTTTGGAAAAAAATTTTCATCGGTAGCGGAAGCTTATAAGTCCTTGTTAATGAATTTAAAAGAGGGTGATATTGGGTATGTAGGAGGTAGTACTTTCGTGGTTGCTGAGGTTTTGTGATGAAAAAAAATGAAAAAAGCCCTTGTCAATTCAAAAAAGGGTCATATATTTGCACCCGCAATCAGCAATTAACAAAAAGGGCGCGTAGCTCAGTTGGTTCAGAGCACTTGGTTTACACCCAAGGGGTCAGGGGTTCGAATCCCTTCGCGCCCACAACTCTTTAAAGTTAATTGCATCAGGGCGCGTAGCTCAGTTGGTTCAGAGCACTTGGTTTACACCCAAGGGGTCAGGGGTTCGAATCCCTTCGCGCCCACAGATACAAAACCTCACTAGTTGTCTAGTGAGGTTTTTTCATTTCTAAGCATTTGTTGTGCAATTCATTCCTCTTTTTGTAAATTCGTTGTTTAAATTTTTAAGTTATATACATGAGTAATCCTGTGATAGGTGTTATTGGTTTAGGTTATGTTGGTTTGCCATTGGCAAGTTTATTTGCAGCGAAGTATAAGGTGATTGGTTTTGATATCAATAATCAGCGAGTACAAGAGCTAAAAGGTGGGGTTGATAAGACTTTAGAGGTGGAAGATAGTACTTTGAAAGAGGTGTTGGTTGCGGATAGAAATGTTGAAAAAGGATTGTTTGTTACTTCGATAGAAGGCGCTTTAGAAGGGTGTGATTATTTTATTATCACAGTACCTACCTCAGTAGATAAAAACAATCAACCGATATTAGGTCCTTTACTAGCTGCTAGCGGTACCGTGGCGAGATGGATAAAAAAAGGAGGAGTTGTGATTTACGAATCAACGGTGTACCCAGGAGCAACGGAAGAAGATTGTATTCCAGTTGTAGAGAAGGAGTCGAAATTGGTTTTTAATCGTGACTTCTTTGTAGGGTATTCTCCAGAACGCATTAGCCCAGGAGATAAGGTGAGGACTGTAGAGAATATTTTAAAAGTAACCTCGGGATCCACACCAGAAATAGCTTTTAAGATTGATCAGTTGTATAAATCAGTTATTAAAGCTGGGACTTATATGGCTAGTTCAATAAAAGTAGCGGAAGCATCAAAGATAATTGAGAATTGTCAGCGAGATATTAATATCGCTTTTGTGAATGAATTAGCTAAGATTTTTAATCTCCTAGAGATAGATACTGGTGAGGTTTTGAGAGCAGCTGCGACTAAGTGGAATTTTCTGCCCTTTAAGCCTGGTTTAGTTGGAGGGCATTGTATCGGGGTGGATCCGTATTATTTAGCTCAGAAGGCTCAGTCAAAAGGGTATCATCCGGAAATCATTTTAGCAGGTCGCAGGTTGAATGATGGGATGGGAGAGTATGTGGCAACAGAGGTAGTTAAGTTGATGATTCAACATGATATATTGGTGCGGAATGCTAAAGTTTTAGTTTTGGGAGTAACATTCAAGGAAAATTGCCCCGATGTTAGGAATACTAAGGTGGTAGATTTGGTTCGAGGATTAAAGGGGTTTGGTACAGATGTAGTTGTTTACGATCCGTGGGCAAGGGCAGAGGATGTTCAGGCAGAGTTTGGAATGGTGCTTTCTCCGAGGGTTCCAGATGTTAAGTTTGATGCTGTCGTGTTGGCTGTTGCTCATAGTGAGTTTGAAAAAATGGACTTAGGTCTTTATCGAGAAGAGAATTCTGTAGTTTACGATGTAAAAGGAACTTGGTCTAGTGAGGTTGTAGACGCAAGGTTGTAGGGGATCTGTGGTTAGTTTTAAAGAGATAAATTATAAGTAACTTTTATGGATTATTTTGTACATGATACGGCTGTGGTAGATGATGGTGCGATTATATGCAAAGGGGTAAAGATTTGGCATTTTTCTCATGTTATGTCTGATTCTGTAATTGGGGAGGGTTGTAATTTAGGGCAAAATGTCGTTATTCATCCAGGTGTAGTTTTGGGGGGGAATGTTAAGGTGCAAAATAATGTTTCAATTTATTCTGGCGTTATATGTGATGACGATGTTTTTATAGGTCCTTCTGCAGTATTTACCAATGTTAAAAATCCGAGAAGTCATATCGTAAGAAAAAAAGAGTATCAGGAAACCTATTTAGAGCGTGGAGTGTCAGTTGGGGCAAATGCGACTGTAATTTGTGGGGTTCGATTAGGGGCTTTTGCAATGATCGGTGCAGGTGCTGTAGTAACTAAAGATGTCGCTCCTTTCGCTTTGTTAGTTGGGAACCCAGCTAGACACATTGGGTGGGTGAGTAGATCAGGTATACGTCTTGAATTTGATGAAAATGGAATAGCTCAGTGTGATGAGGGGAAAGATTGGTATAGAAAGATTGAAGATAGGGTTAGCGTGTTTGAAAATAATAGAAAATAGGGTTTTGTTAGATTGAGCTGTTAAACTAATATTATGAAGAACTTTGCTATTATAGGGGTTGCGGGCTATGTTGCTCCACGACATTTAAAGGCTATTAAAGAGGTTGGTGGTGATTTATTGGCGGCTTTGGATAAGTTTGATAGTGTTGGGATACTTGATTCGTATTTCCCTGAAGCAGACTTTTTTGTAGAGTTTGAACGCTTTGATCGTCATCTTGAGAAGTTGAAGAGGCAGGCAAATGTAAATCTAGATTTCTTAAGTATTTGTACTCCAAATTACTTACATGATTCTCATATAAGAATGGGATTGCGAAGTGGGGCTAGTGCAATTTGTGAGAAGCCTCTGGTGTTAAATCCATGGAATTTGGATGCATTGGAGTCGATTGAGTCAGAGTCTGAAGGGAGTGTGTATTCTATTTTACAATTGCGATATCATCCTGCTATACAGGGTTTAAAAAAACAGGTGTTAAATAGTGGAATTAATACAAAATACGAAGTCGATTTGACCTATATTGTTTCTAGGGGGAGTTGGTATGATGTTTCTTGGAAAGGAGATGTGTCTAAATCAGGAGGTGTAGCCCTAAATATTGGAGTTCATTTTTTTGATATGCTCGGATGGGTTTTTGGTAAAGTACAGGAAAATTTTGTGCATTATAAAGATGAAAAAACAATGTCGGGTTATCTTGAATTTGAAAAAGCACGAGTGCGTTGGTATCTGTCAATTGATGGTGGAAAGTTGCCTGATTTTTGTGTGGCGGAAGGTAAAAAAACATATAGATCAATAACTGTGAATAATCAAGAAATTGAATTTAGTGAAGGTTTTACTGATTTGCACACAGTGAGTTATGAGGATGTTCTAAGTGGGGGTGGATATGGGATTCAAGCTGCAAGGAAATCCATTGAACTTGTGTATGATATCAGGTGTAAAAAAACTGTAAAATTAGGAGAAAAACATTTTTTATTATAAAAGAAGACATATATTTGTCCTTTAAAAAGAGAGAAGAAAATGAAAATCGGTATTACTTTTAGTGCTTTCGACTTACTTCACGCGGGGCACATTAAAATGCTTGAAGAGGCCAAGCGACAATGTGATTATTTGATTTGTGGCCTTCAAACTGATCCCACCATTGATAGACCAGAAAAAAACAGACCAGTGCAATCTGTTGTTGAACGATATATACAGCTAAAAGGTTGTAAGTATGTAGATGAAATCGTTCCTTATACTACGGAGCAGGATTTAGAAGATATATTAAGATCTTTTCATATAGATGTGAGAGTTATTGGAGATGAGTATGCGAGTAAGCTGTTTACGGGGAGAGACTATTGTGAGAAAAAAGGTATAAAACTGTACTTCAACAAAAGAGAGCACAGATTTTCAAGTAGTGGATTAAGAAAGGAAGTTCACGATAAAGAAAGTTTAAAATCTAAGGATAAACAATAAATAAATGAATATAGCCGTAATTGGTACTGGTTATGTAGGACTAGTTTCAGGAACTTGTTTTTCAGAAATGGGAAATAAAGTTACTTGTGTAGATATCGACAGGGATAAAATTAAAAAGTTACACGAGGGGGTGATTCCAATCTACGAACCAGGCTTAGAAGCAATGGTTTTAAAAAATGTGAAGAACGAGAACTTATTCTTTACAACTAGTCTAGAAGAGGCAATTAAAGATGCTGAAATAGTTTTTATAGCTGTTGGAACACCTATGGGGGAAGATGGTTCTGCTGATTTACAATATGTGTTAGCTGTAGCTAGAGAAATAGGACAATCAATGGAAAAAAGATTGATTGTTGTAGATAAGTCAACTGTACCTGTAGGAACTGCAGATAAAGTAAAAGCAACGATTTTTGAAGAATTGCAAAAAAGAGAGGAACAAATTCAGTTCGATGTAGTTTCGAATCCGGAATTTTTGAAGGAAGGAGATGCTATCAATGATTTCATGAAGCCAGATAGAGTGGTAATCGGAGCTGATTCAGACTACGCTTTTGATAAAATGAAGCAATTATACGCTCCATTTACAATGTCTCATGATCGATTTATCGGTATGGATATTAAATCAGCAGAGATGACAAAATACGCAGCGAACGCAATGTTAGCAACAAAGATCTCATTTATGAATGAGATATCTAATATTTGTGAGAGAGTTGGAGCAGATGTTAATAATGTACGTATCGGGATAGGTTCTGATGCTCGAATCGGGTATAGTTTTATATATCCTGGCGCGGGTTATGGGGGCTCGTGTTTCCCGAAGGATGTTAAGGCTTTAAAAAAAATTGCGGAGGAGCATGATTACAATGCTCAATTGATAAAATCAGTAGAAGATGTAAATGACCGTCAAAAATTTGTTATTTCTGAGAAGATTGTGAGGAAGTATGGTGAAGATTTGACAGGGATGACCTTTGGGGTATGGGGGCTAGCTTTTAAACCAGGAACTGATGACATGCGTGAAGCTCCGGCTATATACGTCATTAAAGAATTGGTGAAGCGAGGAGCTAAAGTCAATGCCTACGATCCGAAAGCTATGGATGAAGCGGCTCATTTTTACTTGAAAGATACGCATGGTGTCGCTTATAAAAAAGCCAAGTATGATGTACTGGAAAATGCTGATGCGTTGATTTTATTAACGGAGTGGAAGGAGTTTAGATCTCCGGATTTTGATGAAATTTCAAAGCAGCTAAAGAAACCAGTCATTTTCGATGGGAGAAATCAATACAATGTGTTTAATCTGGAAGAGAAAGGGTTTGAATACTATCAAATAGGGAAGAATTAATGAGGATTTTGGTTACTGGGGCCGCAGGCTTTATCGGCTATCATTTAAGTAATAGCCTTTTGGCTCAAGGACATGAAGTAGTAGGAGTAGACAATATCAACGATTATTACGATGTCAATTTAAAGTATGCACGTCTTAAGGAATTGGGAATATCACGTGAGGAAGCTACAAAGTTTTATAATATAACTCAGAGTAATACCTTTGACTCTTTCAAGTTTGAAAGATTGAATTTAGAAGACAAAGAAGCTTTGTTTACTTTATTCAAGGAAGAATCTTTTGATGTCGTATGTAATTTAGCAGCTCAAGCCGGAGTAAGGTATAGTATTGAAAACCCGGATGTGTATATTCAGAGCAATATTGTTGGGTTTTTAAATATACTAGAAGCCTCTAGGTCTTTTGGTATTAAACATTTGGTTTATGCAAGTAGTTCTAGTGTGTATGGTTCAAATAAAAAGATTCCTTTCGAAGAGGGAGATCGTGTAGATTCTCCTGTCAGTTTATATGCAGCCACAAAAAAGAGTAACGAATTAATGGCTCACACCTACAGTCATTTATATGGTATACCTACCACAGGTTTGCGTTTTTTTACTGTTTATGGTCCTTGGGGACGACCAGATATGGCACCAATGCTTTTTGCTGATGCGATAACTAATAATCGAGCAATTAAAGTTTTCAACAATGGAAATATGGAAAGAGATTTTACATATGTCGACGATATTGTTGAAGGGGTCAATAAAGTATTAACTTCGGAACCTAGAACCATCGAACTTTACAAACTGTATAATATAGGGAATAATAATTCTGTTAAATTGATGGAGTTCATTGCTACCCTAGAGAATAATTTTAATAAAGTTGCAGATAAGGAAATGTATCCTATGCAAGCAGGAGATGTACAGAAAACTTGGGCAGATGTTACAAGATTGATCTCTGATTATGGTTATAAACCCCAAACTCAGATAGAAAAAGGAGTTAAAGAATTTGTTAAATGGTATATAAATTATGTTTAAAGATAAAATTTTATTAATTACAGGTGGAACTGGTTCATTCGGAAACGCGGTTTTAGAACGATTTTTAAATTCTGAAATAAAAGAAATTCGCGTATTCAGTAGAGATGAAAAAAAGCAAGAAGACATGCGTGTTGAATATAAAAATGATAAATTAAATTTCATTGTTGGAGATATACGCGATTACGATAGTATCAATAGCGCAATGCGTGGGGTTGATTTTGTATTTCATGCAGCGGCACTAAAGCAGGTGCCATCATGTGAGTTCTATCCAATGCAAACCATAAAAACAAATCTTATTGGGGCTGAAAATGTGTTAGAAGCTGCAGTTTCTAATCAAGTCAAGAAAGTTGTTGTGCTAAGTACGGATAAGGCTGTTTATCCAATTAATACTATGGGAATGTCCAAGGCTTTAATGGAAAAATTGGCTATATCGAAGGCACGTGATTATCGAGTGCAAGAGATGAAATCTGTTATTTGTGCGACGAGATATGGCAATGTAATGGCCTCCAGAGGCTCTATAATTCCCCTTTTTATTAAACAGATTAAAGAAGGTAAGGAGTTAACAATCACCAATTCGAAAATGACGAGGTTTATGATGTCTTTAGAAGACTCTGTCGATTTGGTAAAGTTTGCTTTTGAAAATGCAGAAGGTGGAGATATTTTTGTTCAAAAGTCGCCTTCAGCTACCATATACACTCTTGCAATGGCGTTGAAGGAATTGTTTAATGCAGATAATGGTATTAAGATAATTGGAGCAAGGCATGGAGAAAAAATGTATGAAACTTTGTGTGGTAAGGAAGAAATGTCAAAAGCGGTTGATATGGGAGATTACTATCGCATTCCGGCTGATTTTCGTGATTTGAATTATACAAAATATATTCAAGAAGATGGACCAAGACTTCAAAATGATGAGTATAATTCAGATAATACAGATTTGTTGAATGTAGAACAAATGAAAGAGTTGTTACTTACACTGGACTATGTGAAAAATGAATTAAATAATTACAAGAAGAATGATACCCTTAGTTAAATCACTTTTACCTCCTAAAGAAGTATTGATGCCTAAATTAGAAGAGGTGTTATACTCAGGGTATATTGCCCAGGGGAGTGTTGTAGATCAATTTGAGAAGGAATTTGGAGAGTTTAATGGTAGTAGGTACAATTTATCTGTAAATAGTGGTTCTTCAGCCTTACATATAGCTTTGATTTTGGCAGGTGTTAAGGAAGGAGATGAAGTAATTTCGACTGCCATTACTGCGGAACCAACTAATACTGTAATATCTCAAACTGGAGCAAAGATAGTTTGGGCGGATATAGATTTAGAAACTGGTAATTTGTGCCCGAAGAGTGTTGAGAGTAAAATTACAGACAGGACTTCAGCTATTGTTGTCGTAGATTATGCAGGTGTACCTGTGGATATTACAAGTTTTAAAAATATTGAAGAAAAATACAATATTCCTGTTATTCAAGATTCGGCACATGCATTAGGTGCAAAATTTGAGGGTAAGAATTTAGGGAATCATTTTAAGTATACGGCATTCTCATTCCAAGCGATAAAACATATGACTACGGTTGATGGTGGTATGTTATGCCTCAGGGATGAAGAGGATTTTGAAAGAGCTAAACTGATTAGATGGTTTGGAATTAAAAAAGGAGTAAGCAGACTTGAGAACGATATAAATACTCAAGGGTATAAGTATCATATGAATAATGTTAATGCAATCATAGGAATAACTCAATTAGAAAGCCTTGGAAGTATTATAGAAAGGTATATAGACAATGGTAGATATTATGACCATGAGTTAAACAAAATTGAAGGTCTTACACTCTTAAATTATTACAAAGATTCTAAGCCTTCATATTGGTTATACACTTTAAAAGTCGAAGATAGAGATAATTTTATCAAAATGATGGCAAGTAATGGTGTTATGGCATCAGAGCTTCATAAGAGAAATGATTTGCATTCCATTTTTGCAGGGTCTAAAACTCATCTTCCTAATGTAGATAAATTTGAAAATGAAAGAGTTCACATTCCATGTGGGTATTGGGTTAAAGAAGAAGATCGACAAATGATAGTTGAAATAATAAAGAAGGGGTGGTAGAGATGATTCCAATTTTTAAACCTTATATGCCAGAAGGTATTGAGAAGGGGCTATCTGAAATACTTTATTCTGGAAAATTATCGTACGGGAAGTATGGTAGGATGTTTGAGGATAAAATCAAAACGTATATCTCTAATGAATTGTTTTTGAGTATATCTACATATAATCAAGCTCTGTTGGTTGTTTTAGCTACTTTAGATTTAAAACCAGGAGATGAAGTTATTGCATCACCAGTAAGTTGTTTGGCATCTAATCAGCCATTTGTTTCAAAAGGGATAAAGGTTGTATGGGCTGATATTGACCCTTTTACGGGGACTTTAGATATAGAGAGCGTAAAAGAAAAAATAACGACAAAGACGAAAGCGATTTTTCATAATCATTACTGTGGCTATTTAGGATATGTCGATGCTATGGTTCAACTGTGTCGTGAATATGGCTTGTACTTAGTTGACGATTGTGTTGAAGCTTTTGGTTCGACACATGTAGGTGAAAAATCAGGGAATTTAGGGGCTGATATTTCTGTATTCTCTTTTCAGACTGTAAGGCTTCCTAACACTATTGATGGTGGAGGTTTGGCTTTTAGATCAAGAGAACTTTATGATAGAGCTGTAATGATTAGGGATTATGGTATTGACAGGTCTAAGTTTAGAGACGATATGAATGAAATAAACCCAAAATGCGATATTACTGTTGAAGGGTTTGGAGCATTAATGAATGAGGTTAACGCTTTTATTGGAGTGGAGCAGTTTTCAAAATTGGAATTGTTATTACTAAAACAAAAAGAAAATGCACGTATTTGGAGGGAGATTTTAGAAGGTCATTCAAAAATTTCACCTATGAAACCTGTAGAAGGGACTATTCCTAATTATTGGGTATTTGGAGTTATTTTGAATACAGGAGATAAGCGATCTATTTTGAAGGAGTTTAGAGATAAAGGAATTTATGCTTCTAGTGTTCATATAAATAATAATATCTATTCTGTTTTTAACAATACAGAACCTTTGAAAGGCGTGACGGAATTTATGAATAAATATATTGCCTTACCTAGTGGTTGGTGGTTTGATTTAGATAAAAAATTAGTACAATTATGAAAGTAGTATTTTTAGCATACAGAGAATGGTCAATCGATGTTTATAAAACAGTAGAGAGACATCCAAAAGTAGATAAAAGTGTATTATGTAAAACAAGTGATGAACTTGAGAGATTAGATTTAAAAGATTATGATTTAATTATTTCTTGTGGGTGGAGTGATGAACTTGGAAGTGAAGTTTTGAAAAATATTGATGCTATTGGAGTACACTGTGCTGAGCTAGATAGATATTCTTATGGTTCTCCAATTCAGTTGCAAATTCTTGACGGGATTACAAGAACAAAACATCGTGTATTCAGTTTTACTTACGAAGAAAATTCTCCTAGAGCTCATACTCATAATTGCTTATATTCTCATGAAGTTGATTTAGATCTAACTGGAAATATGGAGGATATTTTAGAACAAATGACATCGACTAGTAAGGTGTTATTTAATAGATTTCTGGATGATTATCCTTCTATAGAGTGGAAAAAATGGCCAGAAGAAAATATCGTTAGAAAGAAAAGAACTCCTAAAGATAGTATTTTGTCTAAAACGAAATTGATGGAATTGAGTACAGAGGATTTGTATAATTTTTTCCGTTGTCTTGAAGATCCATATCCTAATGGGGCAATAGAAGATGATAAGGGGATATTGTACATCGAAAAGGTGAGATTTAAGCGTAAATAAGAATTATGAACAAATTAATTATTTTGGGAGCTGGTGGATCTGGCGAAGATATTGTTAGCATAGTTAATGCTATTAATCGCAATAGTGAAGAGACTGTCTGGGAGATTGTTGGGTACCTTGATGATAACCCAGAATTGCATGGTAAAACAAAATTAGGAATAGAGATACTTGGAACGATAGCCTCCGCTGACCATTATGAAAATGTTTATTTCGTCTCGTCAATTGCTAATCCAAATAATAGATTAATTAGACGAAAAATCTTTGACGATGTTAAGAAGAATACAGGATTAAAATTCGCAACTTTAGTACACCCAACAGCTGTGTTGTATGACAATGTGAGTTTGGAGGAAGGTGTTGTAATTAATGCATATTGTGTATTGGGTAGTAATACAGTGATAGGAAAGAATGTTCATTTAGCCTATTCATGTAATGTAGCTCATGAATCAAAGATAGGAGACCACTGTGCTTTTGGAACAGGTGTCAATTTGTCGAGTGGAGTTGATATTGGTGATGATTCTTATATAGGTGTTGGAGTTGCAGTGTCACATGATGTAACTATTGATAGTGACACATTGGTTTCTGTTGGAAGTGCAGTAGTAAGCGACTTGAAAAGTTCTGGACAAAATATGTGGATAGGGGTTCCAGCAATCCCGATCAAAGAGTTTATAGAGAATAAATTAAGATTAAAAAAAATAAAATAATGCAGGATAAGGTTTTAGATGTAGTCAATGAAATACGAATGAATAAAGGAGAATCGAAGTTGGATTCTCTTAAAGAAGACGATAAGTTTAGAGAAGATTTAGGTCTCGATTCTTTTGACCTGGCTGAACTAACGGTTAGGCTGGAAGCAATTTTTGATGTAGACGTATTTGAGAATGGATTAATAGATACAATAGGAGAATTGTTCGTTAAGTTAAAAAAATAAAAGATGTCAAGTTTTTATTTGGATAATTTTCATGATTTTCGAGTTGACTATGAGGATTTGGTAAAAGATGTAAATCTAGCACAAGATTTGCCATTGTATCTGAAATCGGAAAGCTATTATGATATTTTCAAAACGATTATAATTTCTTTAGTTCATGATATAGAAATTTGTCTTCTCGATTCTGATTTCTCAGAAGATGAAATTAGTAAGTTGGTTGGGGAAGTAGACATATCGAAGGTTGTTCCTGTTCAACGTTGTTCTTTTGAAAGTTTTTCGGAAATTTTGATTAGAATTAAAGAAACAAAATTGTGGAAACTTACTTTGTTTACTTCAGGAACGACAGGACTACCCAAAAAAGTTAGTCACAGTTTTGAGAGTTTAACGAGAGGTTGTAGAGTGTCAGAAAAACATGAAAATGATGTTTGGGGTTATGCATTTAATCCAACTCATATCGCTGGTATTCAGGTGTTTTTTCAAGCATTGCTCAATCAAAATACGCTCGTAAGATTATTCGAATTAAGTAAGGAGCAAGTTCTGAATAGTATTCAAACACATGAGATAACTCATATATCTGCAACTCCTACCTTTTTAAGATTATTATCACCGACAAATTCAGAATTTTTGACCGTCAGCAGAATCACATCCGGAGGAGAGAAGTTCGATTTGAATCTTAAAACAAGTTTAAAAGAGCTTTTTCCCAATGCAAAACTCCTAAATATATACGCGTCAACAGAAGCAGGGAATATTTTAGTGTCTGATGGTGAGTGTTTTATAGTAGGTGATAAAGATCGTTCTTTAGTGAAAATTCTGGATAACGAGTTATTTTTAAAAGGAGATTTGTTAGGTGAAGGTGTTGAAGAAAAACTGATAGATGGATGGTACCCAACAGGAGACATAGTTGAAATAGTTGATGAAGGTTCTCCAATGAGGATAAGATTTGTCTCTCGAAAAAATGAGATGATTAATGTTGGAGGTTATAAAGTGAATCCATCAGAAGTAGAACAAGCTTTGAGTAGTTATCCCAAAATCACCGACTCCATTGTATACGGAAAAAGTAATTCGGTTTTGGGTAATATTCTCTGTGCAGATGTAATATGTAAAGAAGAGTTAGTTATTTCTGAATTAAGAGAATTTTTATTAAAAAAATTACAAGGATTTAAAATTCCAAGAAAAATTAGAGTCGTAGATAGTATTGAGAAAACCCGTTCAGGAAAAAAGAAGAGATAGAATGAAAAAAAATATTTTAGTAACAGGAGCCTCTAAAGGACTCGGATTGTGTATAACAAAAGACTTATTAGCTAAAGGATATTGTGTTTATGCTGTTAATAGAAGTTTAAGTCCTGAATTAGAACTCTTGAAGGATCAATTCTTAGATGATTTAAAAATACTGCAGTATGATTTATCCAATCCAGAAGATATACGAGATGTAGTTTTTAAGTCTTTTATAGGACTTACTACTCCTTTACATGGCTATGTTAACAATGCAGCAATGGCGTACGATGACATAATCACTAATATGAGTCTCGAAAGCTTGGATAAAATGTACAAGGTTAACGTTTATTCTCCGTTAATATTGACGAAATATGTTATTCGACAAATGTTATTAAACAGGATAAAAGGGAGTATCGTTCACCTTTCTTCTATAAGTGTTCATACCGGATATAAAGGGTTAGCGATGTATGCCTCTACTAAAGGTGCCCTAGAAGCATTCTCAAAGAATTTGGCTAGAGAATGGGGAGAAAGAGGAATTAGATCTAATGCCCTAGTGGCAGGATTTATGGAGACAAATATGTCTAGTACCTTGAGTGCTGATCAAAAGAATAGAATCTATAAAAGAACTAGTTTGAAAATTCCTACATCTGTTGAATCTGTCGCGGAAACTGTTGAATTTTTGCTTTCCGATAAAGCTATTTCGATTACCGGACAAAATATTCATGTGGATTCTGGGACCATTTAGTTTAGTCAAAATAAAAAGAAATAGACTTGAGTAGTACAAAGGAGGGATATAAAGGAATTTTTAAATCGACATTTCTTTTTGGTGGAGTACAAGTTGTTAATGTTCTGATTAAGATTGTTTTAAATAAGTTAGTAGCAGTTTTTTTAGGACCGAGTGGTATTGGAATGATAGGGATGTATCAATCAGCTATCAATACCTTGAAGACTTTTGGTGACGTGGGTGTTTCTCAGAGTAGTGTAAAGGATATTTCCGAGTTAAACGGAAAACCAGAACTATCGAAAAAGGTTCAAATTGTTAATAGATTAGGAACTTATACAGGAATTTTTGGGTTATTGTTGACCGTGTTTTTAGCTCCTAAGTTAAGCTTTTGGATATTTAATGATACGGAGCATACCCATGAGTTCTTAGTGGTGTCTATCACGGTGTTTTTTTATATTCTAGGTGAGATTCAGTTATCAATTCTAAAAGGTTTAAGGCATTTACATGCTTTGGCGAAATCGAGTATCCTATCAACCTTGATAGGGTGTTTTTTTGCAGCAATAGTCTATTATTACTTTAAACATCAGGGGATTGTTTTTGCATTGCTATTTGTGAGCCTGTTTTATTTTCTTGTTCCAAAGTTGTTTGTGTATAATTTGAAAATAAAGAAGGTGGTTGTTTCCGCGAAAACCGTTTGGAATGATAGCAGGTTAATGTTAAAGATGGGGGCCACAATAATGATAACTTCATTTTTAGCATTTTTTGTTGAATTTTTATTAAAATCCTATATATTAAAACATTCTACAATTGAAATTGTAGGAATGTTTCAAGTAGGTAGCACTATTTTAACAGGGTATTTTGGTATTGTCATAACAGCATTGATCACGGATTATTACCCTAGAATATCTGCAATAAATCAAGACGATTTATTGCTTGAGAAGGAGTTAAATCGCCAAATTAAAGTTGGTTTTTTAATGTTGGGACCATTGGTTGTTTGTTTCTTGTTATGCTCTAATTTTTTTTTAGAACTATTTTACTCTAAAAAATTTATTTTAGCAAATGATTTCATTATTTATGCTATTTACGGGGTGCTTTTTACTATAGCATCAAATCCAATGGATATGATTCTGGTTGCAAAATCAAAAGCAAAATTGTTTTTAATAGTTTCTTTGATTTATAGATTTATTCACCTGATCGTTTTTATTGTTGGATTTAATTTATGGGGGCTAAAAGGATTGGGTATAGCGCATACATTTTTGATACTTATTCATTTTGGGATTATGTATCTCATAAACTTGAATTTATTCAATATAAAACTACACAGAAAAACGATGAGTTTTATTGGATTAGTATTGTTGTATACTTTTCTAGCAGCTCTTATAGTTGAGTATTCGATGATATTTTGGATAAAACTAATTTTGGCTTTAATACTCGTGTTTGTTAGTTTGTTTACTACGACATATTTAATGAAAGTTGAAATGGGGATAGATGTCTTTAAGTTTATAAATGGAAAACTATCAAAATTTAAAAAGAATTAAACATGAAAATAGAGGAGAACCCGCTATTGAGTATATGTATTCCTACTAGGAATAGACAAAAGTATTGTAAAGAGGCAATTAAAACAATTCTTGCCAATTCATATGAAAATTTTGAACTAGTAATTCAAGATAATTCTGATGATGATTCATTGCAAGAGTTTGTCTTGAGTCTAAACGATTCTAGATTAAAATATTTTTATATAGGATCACCATTATCTTCTATTGAAAACATCAATTTATCCGCAGAGAGAACAATTGGCGAGTATATCTGTATGATAGGAGATGATGATTCAGTTTTACCGTTTTTATTTGAAATGGTTGAGTACGCTAAGCAAAAGCATATTGAATCGATTTGTACTACTTGTCTTCCTGCCTATATTTGGCCCAATGGAGATAATAATGGTACGTTAAGGGTATCGAGATTTAAAAATACATCTAAGATAACAAGTATTGATGTTCCAAAAACCATATCAAAGTTGTTTAACTATGGGATAATCGATTATCAACAGTATTATTTGCCAAGGTTATATCACGGAATTATTCACCGATCGTTGTTAGAAAAGGTGAAGGAAAAAATAGGGGTGTATTTTGGTGGACTGTCACCAGATATTTATTCTACAATATCATTAGCTTCTTTAGTGAAAAACCACGTAATTATCAATTTACCCATATCCATTGCAGGAGCATGCCCTCAAAGTACTACTTCTCAGAATCAACAAGGGGGACATAGGGGGAAGTTATCAGATGCTCCTCATTTAAAGTACAAACAAGATTATCAATGGCATTACAAAATACCTGAGTTCTATAGTGTAGAAACTATTTGGGGGGAGAGCGGAATGAAAGCTGCTATGGATTTTGGATTAGATAAAGAGATGGACTCTTTTGATATAAATTATTTCATTTTTGTTTCGTTGTTAAATAATCGATCTATTAAAAATATCATATTAAAAGAAAGTTTTAGAAAAGTTAAAAAATCACATTTTTATTTTGGACTGGCCATTAGTCTATGTAAATTTTGTTTCAAATTGGTACAAAGAGCAGTAAATAAGTTTGTATTCAAAAAAGATGAGTATTATAAAAATGTTAACAATATCGATGAGGCCATCAGTATTTTAGTAAAATAAATGGAAGCATATTTTTATCTACTTGGATTATTATTTATTCTTACCGGGTTAGGAGTAACGGGAAAACATAATTATTTTTATGAGCTTTTAATTTCTTGTTTATTTATCGGATTCTCTGGATTGAGGTATAAGGTAGGAATTGATTATGAATCCTACGAAAGAATTTTTCACTTAGTTGAAAATAGTGATTTTGATATATTATTTTTGAAAGAACTAGGCTTTGTGTTTTTAATTAAAGGTATTGTTTTTATCGGGGGAACTTCTCAGTTGATGTTTTTATTTTGTTCGGTATTCTACCAAATATATATTTATAAGTTCGTAAAGTATTTTAAGGCTAACTTTTATTTAGCGATGCTTATATTTTTATGTATTAGTCCCTATTATTTCGCTTCTTTTAATGGTTTAAGACAATCGATTGCAATTGCTGTTTTTGCATACAGTTTAAAATATGTTATCGAAAGAAATTTTAGGAAGTATCTATTACTTTTAGTAGCTACCGGATTTATGGCACATGCATCGGCATTTTTTTTAATACCCTTTTATTTTATTCTTGGAAAGAATATCGGTTTTAAGAAAAAAATTTTACTTATCACAACATCTGTAGCTTTTGGATTACTGATACCTAAATTACTAAGTTTCACCCCGTATGCACATTATTTGAATAGAAGTCGAGAATATGATGTCCAAGCCAGTCTTGCAATATTTTTATTTTTTGTATTGTCATTGTGTATTATACTTTTTGAAAGGAAAATAAATTTACCAGAAAAATATAGGTCTCTATTGCTTAATATGAATCTATTTTCATTTATTTTCATAGCTTTAGCTTTACTCCATGGAGAAGGAACGTTTTATATGTTATTTACGAGAATAAATAACTACTTTTTTGTTATCCATTTAATATTAATCCCATTAATTTTGGCAAGTTTTAAGAGTGTTGAGTTGAAACGATTTGTTTTTTTGTTGTTGACAATATTGATAGTCGGATATTATTGGAGAACTATTTATTTAAATGGAGAGAGGTATTTTTTGGTACCTTATCAGTATAACTTAGAATTGTTTAATTGATGAAAAAAAATATACTAGGAATAGTTGTTATAGGAAAAAACGAAGAGAAGGTTTTAGAGGAAACTTTTTTATCTGTCAAAAAATCTGTTAAAGTATTTAAAAAGAACTTTAACGAAGAGGTCAAACTGGTATATGTAGATAGTGACTCAGAGGATAATTCACTAAATATCGCAAGGAAGCATAATGTAGAGTTTATACAATTAACAGGAAAATGTAGTCCAGGAATTGCCAGAAATGCTGGGGTAGAGTTGTTGGATACAGAATATGTGTTTTTTTTAGATGGAGATACACAGGTGGACGAAAATTGGTTGGTTACCGCATTAAAATATTTAAAAACAAATCCTTGCGTGGTAGGAGTTGGTGGTGAATTGATTTTTAATGTAATTGACAAAGAAGGTCAAGTAACCTGGATGAACTCTAATTATTGGGGGGTAAAACGAGAAGAAGAGAATATTTATGATGGGGTTGGAGGAACTTTTATTTATAAGAGAAAACAGTTTTTATTAGCAGGAGGATTTTCAGATAAGTACAGAATAGGTGAGGAATTTGATTTGATGTTAAGAGTATTGGCATTAGGTTATGATGTTAAGAGAATTAACACTACCATGGCTATCCACAAGGATTATAAAACAAAAAAAGTTTCTTTCGTTAAAAGATATCTGCTAACGAGAAATATTTTTATACCAGGAATGGTAATAGCAAATTCACCGTTAACTAGGAGAACAATTAAGGTCGTAATTATGAGGTATTGGCTTCATTTTATTCAGCTGCCATTATTGTTGAGTGTATTGATATATTTTGATTTGAACGTTACTTCAGTAATTTTTGGTGTATTGTTTTTGTTTAATCTTATCTACAAAAAATTTGATTTTAAAAGAGCTATTATTTCAATGGTTACGATGAATTTTTATTCGTTTGGAATATATTTTGGATTGTTAAAAAGAAAATAATTTTTTATGTCTAGTAATTATAATTTTATTGAAAAAGGAATAGCAAGATTGTTATCTTCTAACCCAGACTTTAAAGTATGGGTTAAAAGGAAATATCAAGAGTTGAACTATTTAATCTATAGAAAGGACTATAGTTTTAAGAGTGATTTTAAACTTAATAAGATTAGCTATAATGAAGAAGAGTCTTTTTTTGGATATTATGATAAAACGCCAATTAATAGATTAAATAGTCATGTTATTTTTCAGTCTTCATCGTTTTCGACAAAGGAAGTTCCGAACCCAATGAAAGAAATAAATATTGTTGTTTGGTCAATTTTGGATAATTCGTATAAAATCGTCGATTCAATTAATTCTTATAATTGGCAACAAGGATGTAAATTAATGTGGATTTCAGATCATGAATTTATTTATAACTATTACGATGATAAAAGAAAGGATTATGGAGCAAAAATTTATAATATTGAATCTTCTGAATTAAAGATTTTTAATAGACCAATTTATGATTCAACCAGAGATTATGCATTGAGTTTGAATTTTGAAAGATTAAATATTGCTAGGGGAGATTATGCTTATTTTAACAAGAAGAGCTTAATCGATTGGAAAGATAACGGTAATGATGGAATTTATATCCTTGACCTATCCACTGGTAAATCTGAACTTTCAATTAGCTTATCAAGTATTATTAAATCAAATTTCAAAAATTCTATGACTGATGCTCGTCATAAGTTTAATCATATAATGATATCACCAGATGGGACAAAGTTTATGTTCATGCATAGATGGTTTACCCCTAATGGTCAAAGATTCGATACTTTGTATGTGAGTTCTAAAAACGGCGATACTATTACTAAGTTATCAGATGATGGTATGGTTAGTCATTGTTGTTGGAAGGATAATGATACTATTATTGCTTATTTGAGAGATGAAAATTTAGGTGATAAGTTTTTTGTTTTAGATGTAAAGTCAAGAATTAAGTCGATTTTGGGAGAAGGAAAGTTAGATCAATATGGAGATGGGCATCCTAGTTATTACGAGGATAAAGTTTTATTTGATACCTACCCTAACAAATCTAGAATGAAAGAGTTGTTTATCTATCATCTAGATAAAAATAAATTGGAAAAAATTGGGGAGTTTTATGAGTCATTAGACTATTATGGAGAGACTAGATGTGATTTGCATCCTAGGTTTAGTTCAAATGGAGAGATGGTATTTTTTGATTCTGTACATGAAGGAGTTCGTAATTTATATATGATAAAATTAAATGACTAAGTTAGCTGTAGTTTTGCCTACTTATAAAGGAGATAATTTAGAACTCCTAAAATTGGCTGTTGATAGTATTTTGAATCAAAGCTTTAGAGATTTTTGGTTGATTTTGGTCCTTGATGGACCTTTAAATAGTAATCAAGAAGATTTTCTCAAAACAATCCATGACAAAAGAGTTGAAGTAATAAGATTAGAAAAGAATGTGGGGTTGCCTACGGCATTAAATAAAGGAGTAAAAAGGGCACTCGATTTAAAGGTTGAATTTGTCGCGAGAATGGATGCTGATGATATATCCTATTTATATAGATTTGAGAAACAAATTAGTTATTTGAAAGATTATACAGATGTTGACATACTCGGTTCTGAAGCTGATCTTATAGATAATGATTCAAAGCTTATAGGGTATAAAAAGGTGATGCCTAATGTAGATTTTAGATCCTTATTAGAAAATTGTGAATTGATTCATCCTAGTGTTATGTTTAGAGCAACTGTCTTCAGTAAAATTGGGTTTTATGATGAAATGTTACAAAAAAGTCAGGACTATGAATTGTGGTTACGAGCTGCTAATCAAAATATTAAAATTAGGAATATCAAAAAACCGTTGTTGCAGTTTAGATATGAAGATAAAATTATTGATAGAAGGAAGAAAGAACAAAAATTTAATATTTTAATCAAGAAGAAATATGTCTCTGGATTAAGTTTTTATCGATATTCTCTGAGGCACTTTATTATCATGTATTTGCCCGAAAATATCCTTAAAATTTTGTTGTTGTTTAAAATTCGTTAATAAGTTATGAAGTTGGTTTTTGATAAGGTTTTTGCTTTGTTTGGATTGGTAATCCTTTTTCCTTTTTTACTAGTTGTATACATCCTTATTAGGGTTAAAATGCCTGATGGGGGTGCTATATTCACCCAAAAAAGAGTGGGCTTACATGGCAAGTTATTTGTTCTATATAAGTTTAGGACAATGATCTCATCGCATACAGGAAGTTCTGTTTCAGTTGCAGGAGAGAAGAGAATTACAAAATTGGGTGCCGCGTTAAGGAAGTATAAAATAGATGAGTTACCAGCACTATGGAATGTGTTAAAAGGAGATATGAGTTTTGTGGGGCCTAGACCTGATGTTCCTGGTTATGCTGATAAACTCAAAGGTGAAGATAGGTTAATTTTGAAATTGAAGCCTGGAATTACTGGGCCAGCAAGCTTAAAATTTTCCAATGAAGAAGAGCTTCTGGCAAATGAAAAGGACCCTAAAAAATATAACGATGAAGTTATTTATCCTGAAAAGGTTAGAATTAATCTAGATTATTATTATAATCGAAGTTTTATAGGTGATATAAACCTAATTTTAAAAACCGTTTTTCGAAGAAATTATTAGTAAAATGAAAGAAAAAATATGGTTATCCTCACCTCATATGGGAGGAGGTGAACAAAAATATGTACAAGAAGCTTTTGAAACTAATTGGGTAGCACCTTTGGGACCTAATGTCGCTGGATTTGAAAAGGATCTAGAAAATTATGTTGGAGAGGGGAAAAAGGTAGCTTGTTTGGTTTCTGGTACTTCTGCAATTCACTTAGCGTTAATACTCGCAAATGTAGGAGTAGGAGATGAGGTAATTTGTCAGAGCATGACGTTTTCAGCTTCTGCAAATCCAATACGATATCAAGGAGCAATTCCGGTATTTATCGATAGCGAACGAGACACTTGGAACTTGTGTCCTGAAGCATTGGAAATAGCAATTCAAGACAGAATAAAAAAAGGGAAGAAACCTAAAGCTATTATTGCAGTGCATTTGTACGGAATGCCAGCAAAACTTTCCGAAATTGTTTCGATAGCTAAAAAATACGAAATAGTACTTATTGAAGATGCCGCAGAGGCACTTGGTTCTAGATTTGATAACCAAAGTTGTGGAACTTTTGGAGATTTCGGAATACTGTCATTCAATGGAAATAAAATAATCACGACTTCTGGAGGAGGTGCTTTGGTTTGCAATCAGGAAGAGGATAAGAAAAAGGCAGTTTTTTTGGCAACTCAGGCAAGAGATGCTGCACCACATTATCAACATAGTCATATCGGATATAATTACCGTATGAGTAATATATCGGCTGGAATTGGTAGAGGACAAATGGAAGTATTGGATAAGCATGTTGGATTTCGTAGAGATAATCATAGGTTTTATCACGATTTGTTTGAAAATGTGTCAGGAGTTACTATTTTAAAAGAACCTAATGAACGTTATCATTCCAATCATTGGTTATCTGCAATAGTAGTAGATGAAACGTTAGCCGGTTTTTCGAGAGAAACACTTCGATTGGCATTGGAGGAAGAAAACATCGAATCGAGACCGCTTTGGAAACCTATGCATTTACAACCCATCTTTGAGGAATATCCATACTATGGAGATCGGGTTGCGGAATCGTTGTTCGATCATGGACTTTGTTTACCGTCAGGGTCTAATTTGACTGATGATGACAGATTGCGAATTAAAAACGCAATACTCAAATTGATAAAATAATTATAAAAAGCTCAGATATCTCTGAGCTTTTTTGTTTTCATATCTCAGAATGGATACCTTAGCTTAGAATTTAGTAGTAGTCCCAATGAAAGGAATTATTTTAGCAGGAGGTGCAGGAACTCGATTGTATCCCATTACGAGGGCCGTATCTAAACAGCTCTTACCAATTTATGACAAACCGATGATTTACTATCCATTGTCGGTATTAATGCTGGCGGGTATTCGTGAAATTCTCATTATTTCGACACCTCACGACCTGCCAAACTTTGAACAGTTGTTGGGAGATGGCCAAGAGTTAGGAGTTTCTTTGAGCTATGAACAACAGCCTTCACCCGATGGTTTGGCCCAAGCTTTTATAATCGGGAAGGAGTTTATTGGGAGCGATGACGTGTGTTTGATCTTAGGAGATAACATCTTCTATGGGCACGGATTGCCTGAAATGTTAAATGCAGCCGTGACTATGGTAACGCAACAAAAAAAGGCGACTATTTTTGGGTATTATGTAAAAGACCCACAACGGTATGGTGTCGTGAGTTTTGACGAAGAAGGAACCGCTAAATCTATCGTAGAAAAACCTGTGGTACCGGCGTCAAATTACGCGGTGGTAGGCTTGTATTTCTATCCGAATTCAGTAGTGGATATTGCGGAAAAAGTAGTGCCTTCAGCACGTGGAGAATTAGAAATAACAAGTGTTAATCAAGCCTATTTAGAAGCTTCAAACTTGAAAGTTTCCTTGATGGGTAGAGGCTTTGCTTGGCTCGATACAGGAACTCATGATTCGTTGATGGAAGCAGGCCAGTTTATTGAAACCATAGAAAAACGCCAAGGTCTGAAAGTTGCGTGTATTGAAGAAATTGCTTACTACATGAAGTATATAGATTTGGCCCAATTGGAAAAACTGGCAAAACCACTCGCAAAAAGTGATTACGGGCAGTATTTAATGAATATAGTAGCAGCAAATAAGAAATAATAGATGAAGCGAATTTTGGTGACCGGTGGTGCTGGTTTTATAGGATCTCATGTAATCAAATTATTGGTAGAGAAGTACCCAAACTATCAACTAGTAAATCTTGATAGTTTGAGTTATGCAGGAAATTTAAACAATCTAACAAGTGTGCAAGCGGCACCCAATTACAGCTTTGTAAAGGGAGATATTTGTGATGCGTCATTAGTTAAGAAGTTGTTTAAAGAGCATCGGTTTGATACGGTAGTGCATTTGGCAGCGGAATCTCATGTGGACAGGTCTATCGAAGATCCTTTGCATTTCGCACGTACAAATGTCATGGGAACTTTGACCTTATTGCAAGAAGCTCGTTTGGCTTGGGAAGGTGATTTCTCAGGTAAGTTATTCTACCATATTTCAACGGATGAAGTGTTTGGTAGCCTAAGTCACGAAGGGTATTTTGATGAATCAACAGCCTACGATCCACATTCTCCATATTCAGCATCTAAGGCTTCGTCAGATCATTTTGTAAGAGCGTTTTACGATACCTATCAATTACCGATCGTAATTTCTAATTGTTCTAATAATTACGGGCCGAATCAGTTTCCTGAAAAGCTAATTCCACTGTGTATTAATAATATCTGTAATGGAAAACCACTGCCGATTTACGGCGATGGAAGTAATGTGCGAGATTGGTTGTATGTAGAAGACCACGCTCGAGCAATCGATGTTGTGTTGCACAGAGGGAAAATCGGGGAAACCTACGCTATCGGAGGAGATAATGAGTACAGTAATTTAGCACTCGTAAAGTTATTGATTGAGGTGACAGATGCTTTGCTCGGAAACCCCATTGGTCATTCGGAGTCCTTGATACAATTTGTTACAGATAGAAAAGGTCACGATTACCGTTATGCCATAGATGCCTCGAAGATAAAAAGAGAGTTGAATTGGAGTCCTAGTTTGGATTTTGAACAAGGTCTAAGGGCAACAGTACAATGGTACCTGGAACACCCAGAGTGGGTGAAAGCCGTAGTTTCTGGAGCATATCAGGATTACTACGATAAAATGTATAAGCGCTAAAGAAAGCATATAAAAAAACCTCGAAGAAGAATGTTGTTCGAGGTTTTTTTATACGGTTTAGCAAGAAGCTTACTTTAGTCGTTTTAAGCTCAAGTCTCTATTGTATTGAACGATAAACAAACCGTGGTTACTGGTGGTTCCAAATAACTTTTTACGGTAGTCGAATTTGTTTTCCAAACGGAAGGAGATTCCTTCTTTAAAAGTAGCTGATAAACTATTTCCTGATGCCAAACGCATCAGTGTGTCATAGGTAATATCAAATCCTTTGATGGCATAGTCAGAAGGAAGTGCGTTGTTTTTCGCTTGGTATTTTTTATTAAAATTCAGAATTTCTTGTGAGGCTTCATCAGCGTATTGTGCCGTCACATAAGTAAAGTTGATGTTGGCGAGCTTGTTGTTATCAATGCTGTTATACGCCTTGTTCTTTTCTACAGCAAACACTTGCACCTCCATATCGTCTGGAAGCCCAATCATGCTGTTTAAAGCATCAGCAACGGCAACCTTATCATTAGATACTATTACGACCCAGTTTTTTGTACCCGCTTTCATCTTATTAGTAAAACGCTCTTTTTTAATGTATCCGTCCTTTGGGTACAAGCTGTGTATTGCACGGATAGAATCGTGCTGTTTGAGGTTTTGGTGTAAGAGTTGGATGGTCTTTTTAGAATCTGCTTGCGAATCGCCGACTAGAAAAATAGTCTCTCCGTGATAATTAGCCTTCATATAGTTACTTAGGTAATTCGCGTAATCTTCTTTTTCAGGAGCTACTTTTATTATTTTACCTCCCGAAAGCTTGTGTTGCTTATTTGAATAGTGCGGGAATATCACAGGTGCATTCACGTGTTTGCTTACCGCAGTTACTTTATCGGAATAAAATGGACCGATAACAACATCGGCGTTGTCGAGTTCGTCGTTGTCGATGATCGCCTCGATATTTTTACCGCGATTCCCCGTATCGAATACTTGGGTATTGATGTTAATACCTTGTTTTTTTAACGAGTCAATAGCCATAGTAGCCCCTAAGTAAAAATCGGTCACCATATTCCCCAATTTGTTATTGGTAAATATCTTTTTGGCACTTAAAGTATCGTAGGCTTGTGATTTGAACGGTAGTAAAATTGCCAAGTTGATTTCTGTGTCAAGTTGGATACTATCTCTGTAAAATTTGATATCCTCAATAGTTTTCGCTTCCTCAATAGGTTTAATTTTTAGTAATTGACCTATTGCCAAAGCGTTGTCTTTAAGCTCAGGGTATTCAGGATTGAGCTGCAACAAGTCTTCCTTGGTAATATTATAGCGTCTGGTGATACTAAATACCGTTTCTTTACTCTGAACGGTATGGGTAAGGTATTGCTCTAAAACGGTTTCTTTATCAAGGGTAATGGTCTCTTCGATAGCCTTGACTTTTAATACCTGTCCAATACTTAATACGTTGTTTTGAATTCCAGGGAATTCTGGGTTTAACGCGATGAGTTCTTCCTTAGTAATCCCGTAATTTTTAGTGATGCGATATACGGTTTCACCTGGTTTTACTTCGTGTGTTTCGTATTTGGTAACGACCTTAGTTTGATAACTAACTTCGGCTCCTTCTGAAGTTTCGGAATTACTCGTAGTACTGCTTTCTTCACTGTTTTTAGTACCAGTGGGTTCTGATGGAGTTTCATCAACGACTGCGTAGGTATCAGAGGAGTTAGAAGCAGAAGAATTACCCTTTTTAATCTTAGGGTTAGGAATGACAATGACCGTATTAGGAGATGGATTTTGACCGACATCCGGATTCAATCGCATTAAATCTTCGCGATTAATTTCGAGGCGTTTGGCTACATCTTCCATAGTTTCGCCCTCTTGAATTTTATAGGAAACAAATCGCTTTTGTTGACCACAAGAGATGGTGAAGGTCAATATTCCTGATAAAATTAAAAATTGTAACTTCTTCATTTACTTCTAAAACTTTACTTAATTCTTTGTATATGTAACGTTATTCCCACTCAATTGTTGCAGGTGGTTTAGAGCTGATATCGTAAACGACTCTGTTCACTCCTTTTACGTTATTGATAATTTTATTCGATGTTTTTTGTAAAAACTCATATGGCAAGTTCACCCAATCAGCAGTCATACCGTCGGTACTTTCTACCGCGCGGAGTGCAACTACTTTTTCATAGGTACGTTCGTCACCCATAACTCCAACAGAGTTTACAGGGAGTAGAATAGCTCCTGCTTGCCATACTTTATCGTACAGTCCGTCTTCTTTGAGTCCGTTGATAAAAATGGCATCAACTTCTTGTAAGATACGTACTTTTTCAGCGGTAATATCTCCCAAGATACGAATTGCTAATCCAGGTCCTGGAAAAGGATGTCTTCCTAATAGTTCCTTGTCGATCCCCATTGAAGCTCCAACTCTTCGTACCTCGTCTTTAAAAATCATGCGGAGAGGCTCAACTACTTTTAACTTCATGAAATCAGGAAGTCCCCCTACGTTGTGATGACTTTTAATGGTTGCCGAAGGTCCTCCGTTTACAGATACAGACTCGATTACATCTGGGTAAATAGTCCCTTGTCCTAACCACTTAGCATCTTCAATTTGGTGTGCTTCGTCATCAAAGACATCGATGAATACTTTTCCGATGGCTTTTCGTTTAGCTTCGGGGTCTGATAAACCGGCAAGCTCGTTTAAAAAGCGTTCTGAGGCATCCACTCCTTTTACGTTGAGTCCCATACCTTCGTATTGGTCGAGAACGGCGGTAAATTCATTTTTCCTCAAAAGGCCATTGTTCACAAAAATACAGTGCAGGTTGCTACCTATAGCTTTGTGAAGTAAGACAGCTGCTACCGTAGAGTCTACACCTCCTGATAAACCGAGAACTACTTTATCATTACCAATTTTAGCTTTTAAGGCCGCAACGGTTTCGTCAACAAAAGAATCTGGGGTCCAGTTTTGGGCCACACCAGCGATGCGTACTAAAAAGTTTTCTAACAGGCGTTTTCCGTCAGTAGAATGGTATACTTCAGGGTGGAATTGAATGGCATAGGTAGTTTCTCCTTCAATTTTGTATGCGGCGTTAATTACGTCGTGAGTGCTCGCCAGTAAAACTCCATTAGTAGGAAGGTCTTTGATGGTATCAGAATGGCTCATCCATACTTGACTTCCTTCTTGAATGGCGTCAAAGAATACCTCGTCCTCTTTGATAAACGACAAATTCGCTCTTCCGTATTCTCTGGTATTTGATGGGGCCACTAGACCACCTGAGAAATGAGCTAAATATTGAGCGCCATAACAAACGGCTAATAGCGGTTTTTTTCCGCGAATCTCTGACAAGTCAGGGTGAGGTGCTTCGTCTGAACGAACAGAAGAAGGACTTCCTGATAAAATCACGGCTTTAAAATCGTCTAAGTTAGCGGGAATTTTGTTGAAGGGGTGTATCTCACAATAAATGTTGAGTTCCCTTACACGGCGCGCAATTAACTGGGTATATTGCGATCCGAAATCTAATATAAGTACATTGTGTTGTTGCATCCGCAAAAATAATATTTCCATTTTAGATTTGCGTGCTACCGACTCATTTTTTTTCCTACTAATATTGGTATACGATGGCGTTGATGTTCATTCCTGCTCCGACAGAGGCAAGCATGATAACATCACCTGGTTGTACTTCTTGATCGTCAATTTGACCTCTGAGGACTAAATCTAATAAAGTGGGTACCGTGGCAACACTACTATTCCCGAGTTTGTAGATACTCATAGGCATGATATTCTCTGGTACGGCCATTTTGTACAGGCGATAAAATCGCTTTACTATAGCTTCGTCCATTTTTTCATTGGCTTGGTGAATAAAGATTTTTTTGAGGTCGGTGATAGGGATATTACTTTCATCCAGGGCTGATTTCATGGCTTGAGGTACTCTGGTCAGCGCGAACTCGTATATTTTTCGGCCAAACATTTTGATATAGCGTATAGAAGGATCGTCAGTAGGATTGTAAGAACTACCATAGAATAGGTGATAGGCTTCGTCTTTGGCAAAAGTTTGGCTGGCATGGCTTAGGATCCCAGCGCTGCCGTGTTCTTTCTTTTCTACGATACAAGCTCCTGCACCGTCACCGTAAATCATAGAGTCGCGATCGTACTTGTCAATTACTCTCGACAGTGTTTCGGCTCCGATTACCAGCGCTCTTTTGGCGATGCCCGCTTTGATAAATGCTTGGGCTTGAATAACGCCTTGTACCCAACCAGGACATCCGAATAAAATGTCATAGGCAATGCAGTTTGGATTCTGAATTTGTAATAGGTGCTTTACCCGTGATGCTAAGCTCGGGAGTAAATCGCTTTGTACGGTTTGGTGTTTTACATCTCCGAAATTATGAGCAAAGATGATATAATCGATGGTTTCTGGATCAATATTGGCGGTTTCGATAGCCTTTTGAGCGGCAAAAAATCCGAGATCAGAAGTGTTATAAGTCTGTTCCGCATAGCGTCGGGCTTTGATTCCAGTAATATCTTTAAATTTTTCAATGATAATGGGGTTGGAATCGTTGATACTAGACCCGTCAGGAAGTAGGAAATGTTCGTTGTTAAATTGTTCGTTCTTTTTCGTAATAGTTGGAATATAGGTTCCTGTTCCTGTAATAACGGCCTTCATCATTGTACTCGAGTTTACTTGTAAACGTACAAGGACGACAAATTATTTAAGAATAAAAATTAAATTTTAAAAAGAATGGCCATTTTTATGAATATCACAAAAATGGCCATTTATATTTACAGATATGAACTGTCAAATGAAAACGGTAGTAGGGAGAGTAAGGACTCTGTTTTTACAATTTTTCCTACTTCGCCCATGAACAAAACTTCGATGGGTTGTTTTTGATTGATTTCGTATTCCGATAAGGTTTGTCGGCAGGCTCCACAGGGACCTACGGGCTTGTCAACGGTACTCGTGTTAGAAGCCGCGGAAATCGCGATTTTCTTTACGACCATATTCGGATACGTAGAACCTGCTTTCCAGATAGCTACTCGTTCGGCACACATTCCTGAAGGGTAGGCGGCATTTTCCTGATTGTTCCCGCTTACAATTTCTCCAGTTTCCAAAAGAATTGCCGCTCCAACTTGAAAATTAGAATACGGAGCATAGGCCTTGGCTCTAGCTTCAATTGCTGCGTTCATTAGAGTTTGATCACTTTCTGGCATTTGTGAAAGCTCGTCAAAAATTAGTGCTGAGGTAGCAATGTCTATTTTTTTCATAAAGTATAAAGTCGAAAAAAGCCGTCATTTCAGACAGCTTTTATATTTGGTACGAAGTTACTAAAAAAAATTATATTAATAGTCGTCGTAAATTTGTCCTAAATCAAATGATAAAGAGAAACGCAAAGTGTTCTCTAATGGGTTGTTAACATCTGAGGTATTCATCAAGTACGATAAGTCTAAAGAGAATGAACGTGCTTTGAAACCTGCCCCCATTGTAAAATACTGACGGTTTCCTTTATTTTCACTTTCGTGGAAATACCCCGCTCGTAAGGCAAAGGCTTTGTTGTACAAGTACTCAGCTCCAAGTGCCCAAGTAACTTCTTGTAATTCTTCACTAAAACTACGGTCTCCTAAAGAAGTAAACATTCCATCAAACCAACCACGAGTTGAATTTGGGCTAGAAGGCACTAATAACTTAGTGAATTCTACATTTAATCCTAATAAGTTATAGTCGTCGAAGATAAAGTCAAATCCACCTCCTAATTTTAAGTTGGTAGGAATAAAGCTTTCTGTATTCGGAGTGTAGCTTACTTTTGGTCCGATGTTAGCTACATTAATACCTAAACGGTAACGACCGTTAAAGGTTCCGTAGTTTTCTTCCTCAGAACGATAGTAGGCTGATACATCTACAGCAAATGAGTTTACAGCATCTAAATTATTAGACACATCTAGGTTAGAGTTGATGTATTTTAAACCAACTCCCATAGAAAAGGTTTCACTTAACTTTAAAGAGTAAATACCTGTAATCGCTAATTCGTTCGGATTGATACTTCCATTAGAGGTTCCCGCATTGTCGCGTAAATCAATTTTCCCAAGTGAGAAATATTTGATGTCTACCCCCCAAGCGGCATTCTCTTTAAATCGGTGAACATACGACAGGTTCCCAGCAAAGATATCGTCTGTTAAATTACGAAGCCATGGCGTGTAATTAAGTCCGATACTGATTTCATTTTCATTAAAGGCAGACTTGGCCGCGTTGTGGAAAATTGAAAAAGCATCCGAAGAAGTAGCAACTCCAATATCTCCCATACCTCCTGCACGTGCATCGGAAGTGATTAATAAAAACGGGGTAGCCGTTGTAATACCTTGCTGAGCTTGCATTTTTATGCATCCAGCAATACATAGTAGAAGGATTGTTAATTTTTTCATTGATGATCTGATTGTTGATGTTGCAAATATATAATTTTACTCATTATCTAGAGTATCACGAGTTTCTCGTATTTCTCGGACACTACATTACTCACGGTTGATTTGACACTCAGTTTGTAAATATACACGCCTTTCCCTAGCTTGTTTCCGAAATCATCTCGGCCGTTCCAGGTTACAGAACGCGACAGATTTCCCGTAGTTTGGGTTGGTTGGAGTATTGTTTTAACTAGCTTCCCCGAAACAGTGAAGATTTGTACTCGCACTTCCAATGGTTCATTGGGTTTGTTGTGATTGAACCAAAACTCCGTGTAATTGACAAACGGATTTGGGTAATTCAACACGTTAGAGAGGGTAAGTCCAGCATCGTTTACAACCACAAAGGTTAACGAAGTCTCAGATGAATTATTGTAAGTATCCCAGGCTTTTATTTTTAAATGGTGTTTTCCTTCACTTAAATTGCGAAGTTTATAGGTGACATTCCCCTTGGTAAAGTCATCGAGTTCGGTTTGGTAGTAATCGTTTAAGATAATGGGTTCCGATTCGTTACCGTCCAGTATGGCTACAATATCGTGGTCCACAGCGGTAATGGACGTATTGATTCCACTGATATCGGCTAATTTTAAAACGAGGTTAGGAGAGGCGTTGGTATTTCCGCCCTCAACAAACGATTCGTCGTTCATAAATGCTTGTATTTCTGGTCCTGTTGTATCACTGGGTGCGTTGGGGTTAATCCCACCAACAGTCACGTCGAAATTAGCTCCTCCTTTGTCAATTGCATTGTTGTGGGCATACAAACTGACCTTTCCTTTACCGTAGGCAATGCGGATGTCTTTAGGAACGATGAACTCGAAGTTAAAGCGCCCGTTAGTAACGGAGGCCTTACCACGGAATAATTTGCTTTCCTGAGAATCGAATTGATTGATTACCCCGAAACCGTCGTTATCTAGGGTTTGTTTTATAATTGATTTATCAAAAATAGTCGTGAATAGGGTTCCGTTAAAGTTGTTGAGTGGCGTATTGCTGGCATCGGTAACTACTCCTTCAAATCGGACACGTGACAGCGCTTTCATCGTATCGATGGCCACTGACATGTCTTTCCCGTTCATTTTTGTCAACAGGATATTGGGTTTAGGAATAGCGAGTTCCATAGCTGGGTCTCCGAAGTAAAATATAAAGTACTTTTGATTACTGCTGGTAACGTTTTTTGCTTTGACTAAATTTTGAGCAATGCTTCCGCCATTTCTTTCAAAATCCAGAACAAATTTCACCAATTCTTTATTAAAGCGTTCCCCCGTAGAAATATAGACATCTCGAGTTGTCGTAATCATACTCACGGCTCCACCTCGTGGGTTTCGGAAAAGTTTTTCTCCCGCAGTCGTTCTCAGCGGATTGTCAAATCGAGAAAACTCACAGGTCACTGTGATGAATAAGGGCAGTGTTTGGCTGTTGTTGAGTGCGTCAATTTGTGGGATTTCTAATAATCGTTCATCGGCTAAACCATCTTCTCCTCCATGACCAAAGTAATCAAACACCAGAGTTCCATTCTCGATAGCATTACTCACGGCATTTTTAACCTGAGGATAGCGTTCACCACCCGATGAGTTTTCTTGTTTAAAAGCGTCGGCGTATAATTTGTTTACATTGAAAATAGGCTGATGTTTTCTGATGGAATCTGCGACTTCCTCCAAGCCTGCTTGTAGTGTTTTATCGGCATCTTGGTCAATATCATCAGCGAGTAACGTTACATTTTGTCGCCAGTCTCCAAGCGCCTGTTGACTGTAATAACTCAATATTTTGTCGATAACAACGCGGGCTTCTTGCGGATTATTCACAGGAATTCTTCCAGAGGCTACGTCAATTCCGTCACTGGTAACCATTCCACCATCGGTAGCGTCGAGCATTACATAATAATCATCGGTAACATAAGAGGATACTAAGTCAAAACTTTCCCGAGCGTGAAATGTGGGGACTAAATTGTTATTGTTCGTGAGTCTGTTTTTATAATCGTAAGATGAGTCTCCTAAAAAACAAACGTATTTTAATTTTTTCGAAGTAGAAGAATGGTCATAGAGAAATTTAATAAAATCTCGAATACCGGTAACATCAGGTGAGCCCGATGAAAACTCGCGATAAATTTGATACAATGGAATAACAGCCGTTGCTAAACTAGTATTGTTTCGGTGATGATCCGCTAATCGTTGTCCTTGGGCAAGCAGCGAATTATGGGTGATCACGAGATATTCTATGTTCGACAAGCCGTGTAAATTTTGATTTGGTATTTGCGCTTGCTCTTCTCTGTTGGGACTGTAGGTGTCACTGAGGTTAACTGCCACGTATTCTTTTAAGCTACCACCAGCAGCTGTAAATTGGAAGTTTGTAGCGCTTCCTGTGTTTTGAAGTGCACCGGCGTTGTATGGAGTTGTTACGTCCCAAACGGCAAAAACTTGGCTGCTGTTTTGCAGGCTATAGGCAACGGTTCCTGCTGCAGCCTGGGCTGCGATATTTCTGAAATTAAACTGTCGGGTACCTCCTTCTAGCCGCTTTTTCCCCGTAATTTCTATATAATCCAAATAGGCTTTTGCGGAAGGAAGTCCGTTGTTATTGTAATTTAAGTCTATGCTAATTCGGGAGTTGGTGCTTGCTGCAATGGTCCCTGTTACGGTATTGGCTGAAGCCAGCTGGCTACCAGCAGAAGTAGAGGCTGGAGCAAAAGTTAAGGGCGCAATTGTATTTCCGTTTGCCGAAACGCTCATCGATGAACTCAGAGAAGAAATAGCTACCGCTCTAATTTTGATATTCACCGTGCTTCCTGGAAGTTGATTGGGAAAGTCCAACTCGAATCGCTGTGAGTTTTGAAAACTAAAATCTTCACCAAACCAAGCTCTTCCGACAGCAAAGAGGTTGCGTTCTTCTTTTTCGTAAAAGAGTCGACCGTCGTAATCGGTATAAGAGGCTACTGGAGTTCCGGGTACTACAGGGAGATTTTGAATACGCTTCCCTGGTTGATTTGCCAAGCGTATATAATAATAGGACTTGTCGGAATAAATATTTTGACGGTGTTCTTGAGTCGCGGGGGCAAAATTTAGATTCCAATCGTGAGGCCCCTGGCCGTAAAACAAAATAAAATCATCTGAATCGAAGCGTCCGTCAGCTTCTCCCTGAACATAAATGGCATTTTCCTGTAAATCTTGAGGGCGGGCTTCAGCGAGTCGTTCCGGAAGCATGGCACCACCATTACCGTATATTTGGAGTTGCTGTGGGTTGATGGCATTGACATCGATTCCTAGACCTTGAAGGAAATTGCGGTCAATTTTATAAACGCCTGATTTGGAGATGGAAAATTGATACCAACGACCATCGGCCAGAACAGATCTGGTCTGTGAAAAGCTACTCCAAGAGAATAGCAACAAAAAAATTAAACTTCGAAGCTTCATAATACGTGACAAAATAACGAATTTTAACGTTAGTTATTTTAATCTTTTTATTAGATTCGTCATAATAAAGTATAAAAACTATCGTTTCAACTCTAGCAAATACCGTGTTTTAATTTCGATTGTATTTGAAAATAAAAATGAATTTAGTTGTAAGAAGTGAGAAATATTGTAAATTGCAGCACCCTTAAAAATAGTTAAAAATACATGAAAAGTACGTTAAAATTATTAAGTTTAGTAGCCATCACAGGATTGTTGGTTGCCTCTTGTAGCAGTAGGAGAGGCGGTTCATCATCGCAATCTTCCCTCACTGGATGGAACTTTAATGACCCTAATTACGGAGGTTTTTTAAAGGGGAAGTACAAAGAAGGAAATAATGTTCCTCCTGGTATGGTACATATTGAAGGAGGTACCTTTACCATGGGATTGGTACAGGATGATGTTATGTTTGATTGGAATACCACCCCAAGACAAATGCACGTACGTTCATTTTATATGGATGAAGTTGAGGTAACGAATTCTGAATACGGTTTATTCATGCAATATACCAAAGCAGTTTTCCCACCAGAAGAGCCACAATACAAACACATTTACGCGTCAATTCTTCCAGATACCCTTGTATGGAGAAAAGGATTGGGGAATACCAATTTATTATCAGAAAGTTATTTGCGTCACCCGTCGTATGCTGAGTATCCAGTTGTTGGAGTTAGCTGGCTTCAGGCGAACAAGTTCTGTAAATGGCGTACCAATGCAGTAAACCTAGATATTTTAATGAAGAAAGGGATCATTAAAAATATCTTTAAAGAAGATTCACTCGCTTTCCAAGGAAAAAATAACTTCGATACCGATGCGTATTTAACAAATCCTTACGCCTTATTTGAAGGAGATTCTACAATCTATAAAAAAGGATTGCCTGTACCGCGTAAAAAAGGAGAGCCAAAACCAGTAAAAGGTGCTTTTACCGGAAGACACGTAACTTCTACAGATGGTATTTTATCGCAAAAATTCAGATTACCAACAGAAGTGGAGTGGGAGTACGCTGCAAAAGCAACGTTTGAAAATCGTGAATACAACAATATCCGCGGAAGAAAAAAGTACGCGTGGAACGGAAAGTACACCAGAGATAGAGATAAGAGAAGAAGAGGAGATCAATTAGCGAACTTCAAGCAAGGTAAAGGAAACTATTCAGGTATTGCTGGATGGAGTAGTGATGGTTCGGATATTCCAAATGCCGTTCGCAGTTATCCACCAAATGCTTTCGGATTATACGATATGTCAGGAAACGTAGCAGAATGGGTAGAGGATGTTTACCGTCCAATTATCGATTCAGAGGCGAATGACTTTAATTATTTTAGAGGTAATATCTTTACAAAGAAATTAATTAACGAAGATGGTAAAGTAGTAATCGTTGGAGATGAGTTAGGAGAAATAGAATACGATACTCTTGAAAATGGGCGTATCATTCCTAAAGACTTACCAGGTAGTGTAAAGTACATTCCAATTACGAAAGAAGATACCTACATGCGTAGAAATTATAACTTGGCAGATAACTCTAGTTTAGGAGACGGTGATCAAGCTTCTTCTAAGTTCTACGAGTTAGACAAGGACCAATTAACAGGGAAGCCAAGAATGTATAATTCACCTACAAAGCCTGAAGCTGAAAAAGATTCTTTAGGTCGTGTAATTAATAATTACAAGTACGACGATAAGAAGAGAACTACTTTGATTAGTGATCAGTCACGTGTGTTTAAGGGAGGTTCTTGGGCCGATAGAGAATATTGGTTAGATCCAGCACAGAGAAGATATTTCCCAGAGTATATGTCGACGAACTACATTGGATTCCGATGTGCGACCGACAAGATGGGACCAATGATGATGAACAAGCGTAAAACTGCTACGCCTCGTTATCAAAATAAATAAGAATACACTTAAAGAGTTATAAAAACCCCATTATTAAATGGGGTTTTTTTATTTTTACAATATGAAGATAGAACAACTTTATGAGCTGTATAAGCAGTCGTATACGGTGAGTACCGATACTCGTAACATTGCTCCAAAGAGTGTGTTTTTTGCCTTAAAAGGAGCTAATTTTAACGGAAATAAATTTGCTTTAGAAGCCTTGGAAAAAGGGGCTAGTTATGCCGTTGTAGATGAGGAAGCATATGCCAATCATCCGAACATAGTATTCGTCAAGGATGTCTTGCTATGTTTACAGCAACTTGCCAATTATCACAGAGAGCAATTGGCGATTCCGATTATTGGTTTGACCGGAAGTAATGGAAAAACGACTTCGAAAGAGTTGATGCATGCAGTTTTAAAGCAGCGCTATAGAGTAGGAGCTACGAAAGGGAATTTGAACAATCATATAGGGGTGCCCTTAACCCTGCTCCAATTTACACCTGAGTTAGAAATAGGGATTGTAGAGATGGGGGCAAATCACCATAAGGAAATTGAATTGTTAGCGTCTATTGCGGCTCCTGATTATGGATTTATAACCAATTTCGGGAAAGCGCATTTGGAGGGCTTTGGATCCGAAGAAGGTGTGGTTGAAGCGAAGTCGGAACTCTATGAGTTTTTGAGAGCTCATCAGCGAAAGGTAATCGTAAATCCTGCTGACCAAAAACAATTGGATCGCACAGAAGGCATGGATCGTATCATGTTTGAGGACAGCGTTGAGTACAAAGGCGCGAATCCGTTTGTGACTATAGGTTTCGACGGTGTAAGCTTTGAAACAAAATTAATAGGAGCTTATAATTTTACCAATATTGCGGCTGCGATTACTTTAGGAACAATTTTTGATGTTTCACCTAAGGATATTATCGCAGGCATTCAAGGATATATTCCTGAAAACAATCGTTCGCAGGTGATCCAAAAAGGAACTAATACCATTGTATTGGATGCCTACAATGCCAATCCTACCAGTATGGAGTCCGCATTGAAAAGTTTTGCGCAATTAGAAGCGGAACGAAAGGTGGTAGTGCTAGGCGATATGTTTGAGTTGGGAGCTCAGAGTGCGGAAGAGCATCAGGCTATAGCAACACTGGCAGCTAGTTTGCAGTTCGATCAAGCCTTTTTGGTAGGGGCTCATTTTTCAGAGGTCGATACAGACTTGGAGCAATTGAAGAATTTTGAAGAATTAGAAACTGTATTGACTACCCAAAAAATCGAACGTACGACCTTGTTAATAAAGGGGTCGAGAGGAATGGCTCTGGAACGTGTTTTAGAGCTTGTTTAAATCAATAAAACCTTATTATAATAATTAGTGTTATGTTTTTTCTAAAAAAGAAAGAAATCCCGTTAAATGAAGTTTTTGATGTGGAATTTGTAGATATCCATTCACACTTACTTCCGGGAATTGACGATGGTGCGAAAGACATGGATCATTCCATTGCATTGATAGAAAAAATGATCTCTTACGGGATTACAAAGTTTATCACAACACCACACGTTTTGGGTGATGTATATCCAAATTCTACGGCGCTTATTCAGGAAAAGGCTGAGGAAGTGAGAATAGAATTGAAGAAAAGGGGTATAGAAGGAATCTCATTTCGAGCTGCTGCGGAATACATGATGGATGAACAGTTTGTCGAACGTCTGAAGCAAAAAGATTTACTGACCTTGAAAGACAATAAAATCTTGGTTGAGATGTCTTATTTTAATGCGCCTTATAATTTGTTTGATATCTTATTTGAAATACAGTTACAGGGATTTAAACCTGTATTAGCACATCCAGAGCGCTATAATTTTTACCATCGGGATTTCCAAATGTATTACAAACTGAAAAAAGCGGGTTGTTTATTTCAGTTAAACTTGTTGTCTTTAACGGAACAATATGGGAAAGGGGTGCAGAAAACTGCGCAACAGCTATTAAAAGAGAATTTGTATGACTTTGTCGGTACTGATACCCATCACAACAATCACTTGAAACTATTGCAGAAAATAGGGGATAAAAAGACGGTTAAACAAATTGAACATTTGATAAAAAACAATGCCTCATTTCAATAAAAAAAAGAAGCTAATTCAAAAATTAGCTTCTTTTTTTTATTGTGATTGTTTTACGATCTATCGAATAGTTTTTTATACCATGGTGTACCAATTTCATCGGCAACACCGTATCCGTATCCGTAACCGTATCCATAGCCATAACCGTAACCGCGTTTTAAATCGGTATCGTTTAATATGATCGCGAGGTTCGGTAGCTTTTTGTCGTTGTACAAGGTTTGAGGTACAATTAACATACGCTTATCTAAATAATTTGCACGAGTAACGTAGAGTACTAAATCTGAATATTTAGAAATTAACAAAGTATCTGTTACCAAATTCACAGGAGCGGTATCAATAATAACGTAATCGTATTGACGTTTGAGTTCTTCAAACATCTCTTTGATCTTATTGGTCATTAATAATTCTGCTGGATTTGGTGGTATGGCACCAGAAGCGATGATGTCAAGTTTTGGGATTTCAGGGATACTAAACTTTAAAGAATCTAACGTGATTTCATCATTGGTAATAAAATTAGTGATTCCTTTTCTATCAGGAATTTCTAGGTACTCGGTAATTTTAGGAGCACGTAAATCCAATCCAACTAATACTACACTTTTACCAGATAAAGATAAGGAGGCTGCTAAGTTAATAGAAGTAAATGATTTCCCTTCTCCGCTGGTAGTCGAGGTAACAAATATAGTTTTACCTAAATTATCATCTGCATTGGACAGCATAAAGTCCAAGTTGGTACGAATTAAACGGAAAGCTTCAGCCGTACTTGACCTAGCGCCCGCATTAATGACAATTTTTTCTTTAGTTTCGGAGTGAGGTACATCTCCTAAAAATGGAATTGTAGTTAATTCTTCAATATCACGTTTGGTATGGACTTTAGTATCTAATAAGTCTTTTAGGTAGATTATAATTAATGGAAGAATAATACCCATAAAAAAAGTACCAAGAATGATAATATTTTTCTTAGGACTTACAGGGATATTAGAGCTATAAGCTGTATCTATAATTTTAGCATTAGGAACTGCTGTTACTGTTAATGAAATTGCGGTTTCTTCCTTCTTCTTTAACAGGTATGAATACAATTTAGCAATAATTTCTTGTTGACGTGCAATGTCTAAAAATTTTCTTTCTTTCGTAGGAATAGAAGAAATTTTATTTGAAAATCGTTGAAATTCATTATTTAAATTGGCTACTGTTATTTTTAAAAGCTTTTCACGGTTGACAAAACTACGTTTTAATGATTGTTTCAATTCATTAATATTTTCATCTAACTCAATGACTAAGGTGTTTTTTTCTCCTGCGCTTTTTAAGAGCGTCTGCTTTTTGAGCAACAATTTATTGTATTCAAATATTGACTTAGAGATATTAGGGTCTTTGAGTCCTAAATTTGTAGGTAATAAATCATCATTCAGATTGATCTCATCCCTTAACGCTTTTACTAAGTTGAGCTCTGTTCCCGCTTCAATTAGTTTTTCTCTGTTCAGAGAACTACTGGTTAGCATAAGTTTAGATTCAGATTCAATATCAGTAATGTTATTCTCATCCTTAAATTCTTTCACATGGTCGTCTAAAATAGCGAGCTCTTTAGCAACGTTTTCTAATCGTTCAGTGATGAAAGCACTAGTTCGCTGTGAAACTTTTTTCTTGTCGTTTATAGCGTCAAAATTGTATTGGGTTACTAACTCGTTTAAAAAATCCTCTGCTTTTTGCGTAATTGCAGATTGTATTCCAAGTTTCAGAACACTCGATTTTTTATTAATAGGGTAAATGGAAAGAGCTTTTCTATAAGAATCAATTACTTTGTTAATCGGACGGATTACAATTTTGTAGTTTTTGTTAATATTGGAATCATTGAAGTAAGGTGTTTTTTCAACAATTATCGAACCTAGCTGTGATGATTTGATTACAGAACCGTATGACACTGCAGGAAATTCCTCTCCAAGCTCACTAATGAGTACAAAGTCATCCTTTGATTTTATTTTAATATTAACTATGGTGTCTAAATCAAAACGATTGTTATCAATACTTATGTGGATCGGAGTTTTAAGGTATATATCAGTGTTTTTAAATCTGCCTTCATCAAAGTATGTTGTTGTCAGGTTGAGTTTTTTAATTACATCGGCAATAATTTTTCTAGATTTTAAAATTTCTATTTCATTATCAATATTTTTTCCAGAGCCACCAACAATTCCTAAATCTTCAAACGCAGCGAGTTCTTCTGAAAGCCCTCCTTTCTTATCGTTTTTGATTAAAATCGTGGCGGTTGCTTGGTACTTTGGTGTTGCATAACGGAGGTAAAGGAATCCTCCTAATAATGAAATTAAAATTCCAAGTACAAACCATTTCCAATGAATTAAGTATTTTTCAACTTCAGCTCTAATGCTGATAGTGTCATTGTCTTTTATAGTATGGGATGCAATTTGTTTTTTATCCATGATAACTTTATCTTGTTAATACAGAAATTAAGGCTACTAATACTGAACCGATAGAAATAAATAGTCCGGTGTTTTGGTTGTATGATGCAGATTGAGAAGCTGCCCTATTAGGCATCACGTAAACGATGTCATTTTGCTGTAAATAATAGGCAGGAGACGTAAACAATGTGTTAGATCGCAAGTCAATCTCGTAAGTTTTAATTTGACCTAATTCTTCGCGTTTAACTTGAATGGTTCTGATACCAGAGATATTTAAATCACCGGCTAAACCCACTGCTTGAAGTACAGTGATTCTTTCATTAGGAATCGTGTATGTACCAGGTGTCTTAACATCTCCAAGAACAGTTATTGAAAAATTTGTTATTTTTATGATGATCGTTGGATTTTTCACGTAATCAGGGTCTAATTTCTTTGTGAGTAGATCGATAACTTCTTGTCTAGTAAGTCCTCCAACTTTTAAACGACCTAGTATAGGGAATTCAATATGACCTTCGTTGTCAACTAAATATAGCTGTTGCCTTGGAGTACCAACTACATTGTTTGTATTGGTGTCGTATGCTACAGCTGGTAAATTGAAAGGCATAGCAGCTTCCAAATTAATAGCAGACACTGTTATCTGTAGTAAATCATCTGGCTTGAAGACAGTTTTATAACTATTCGAAAATTTTGCATGATCGATTTTATCTTTTTGAAAGTATACAATGTCCTTTTTAGGAACACATGACGAAAGAATTGCTATTAACAGGAATAAAACAATTTTTTTAACTTTTTGCATTTGTTGTAATTTTTGCGAAAGTAGTGATTTAATATTTGATTTTGGTGTCCAATTTCTCATAAACGGAATTGTTAGAAATATATTCTGGTACAATCTCTTTTATGAGTTGAACTGAATCGTTAGCCGTTGAATTTGAGTTTTGACGGCATAAGAATTCGATTTTCTTTTTTATTTCTGAATGATTGATATCTTGATTTTTGGCAATCATGATTTTTTCGTGATAGGTAGGGGTTGTATTTTCCCCATTAGCAAGTAACTCTTCATAAAGTTTTTCTCCTGGGCGTAAACCAGTGATTAAAATATCAATATCTTCCGGGTATCGAAGTCCAGAGAGATTAATCATTCTCTTTGCAATATCGAATATTTTAACAGATTCCCCCATATCAAATATGTAAATTTCTCCACCATTCCCCATGGTTCCTGCTTCCAAAACTAATCGACAAGCTTCAGGTATGGTCATAAAATAGCGCGTAATGTCTCTGTGAGTTACGGTCAATGGACCTCCATTTTCAATTTGTTTTTTGAATAAAGGAATGACAGAGCCATTTGAACCGAGTACGTTACCAAATCTTGTTGTGGTAAATTTAGTAGAGTGTTCAGTTAAATTACTCAGGCAACTAATGTACATTTCAGCTACTCGTTTTGTTGCCCCCATTACATTGGTTGGGTTTACAGCTTTATCTGTAGAAACCATAACGAAACGTTCTACGGAATGTTTTATTGCGAGATCTGCAATATTTTTCGTTCCTCTAATATTGATTTTAATAGCCTCATAAGGACTTAATTCCATTAATGGAACATGTTTATAGGCTGCAGCATGGAAAACTTTGTGAGGCTTGAAGGTACTGAAAATGTTATCCATTCGGTGTACATCTCTAACATCAGCAACTATTGCGGTAAAGTTCTTTCGGTTTTTTTGAAATAATTCTTGCTGTAAATCATAAAGAGGAGATTCAGCCTGGTCAACTAAAATTAATTGTTGACAATTGTATTCACTTAGCTGTCTTGATATTTCTGATCCAATAGATCCGGCTGCACCTGTGACCAACACTACTTTTTTATCAACATCTCGTTTGACTATCGGGTTGTCTATAGAAATGGGCTTACGATTTAGTAAGTCTTCTATTCGTACCTGTTTTATTTGATTGGCTTCAAAGTCTCCATCAATCCATTTGGTTAATGGTGGGACGATTTTGATACTGACTCCGAGTTCGAAAAGTTTATCGGTTAAAACAAGTAATTTATCCGATTTAATATTTTGAATAGAAATGATGATTTCATCAATTTCTTTCTTTTTAATAAAGTCAAGATTGATTGATTCTCGATCGTATATTTTAATGCGATTTATTTTTTTACCAATCTTTTTATTATTGTCATCGATAAATCCTACTACCTGGTAGTTGTTTTTGGTGTCTCTATTGAGTGCTCCATAGGTGATCATTCCTGAGTCACCAGCGCCGTAAATTAATACATTGGTTATCTCATCCAAATCTGATGAAATAATTTCAAAGAAAGCTTTGAAAATATACCTGCTGATTACTAAAACTAATACAGATATAAGATAATGGATGATGACGATTGACTTTGGTATGGTAAAGTTAGGTATCAGTTCAAATGTAGAGTTAAACAGGACAAAACTTATAACCATCATAGACAACAAGGTGACTCCCACAAAAACGTTGAAGGCATCTCTCGTTCCAGTGTGTCTAATGATTCCCCTGTATGATCCAACGGTTAAAAAACTGATAAAGGCTAAGGATGCTACAAATGGTATTTGTATGTATAAATCCTGAACATTAAAATTTAGGGATGCATTAAAACGAACTGTATACGCTAATATGAAAGAAATGCATACCAAAACAACATCAATTCCTAATACAACCCACTTTGAAGCGTATTTGTCTATTAATTTTAAAAAAAGAGATCTAATCATTTATTTAGGCCTAACTGTGTAAATGTACAAATTAAATTGGATAAGGGGTTGCAGTGTAGGGGGTTATATTTTTTTTAGTTGCTGTTTCATCATTTGCATTTGTTCTTTTAACATTCCGTGTTTGTCTAGTTTTTTAGCTTCATTCATAAGCGTAGTTGCTTCTCGTTTTCTGCGCTTGGTCATAGCGATACCCGCTAATTGAAGCTTTGCCATGGCTAAATCGTGGTCCATTGCTAATCCGAGTTTGATAGCCTTTTTTAAAAATTTCTCCGCTTTGGTGATATTGGTTTGAGAAAGCATAATTCCGTGAAGGTAATTATAATAACCTTCCTGTTTCTGAATCAATGCCGCACTAGGGTTTTTAATGCGGTTTAACCACTGCTGAGCACCTTCAAAATCCTGACTTCTCAACTTGATAAAAGCCATTAAGATGAATTCATTCTTAAAATAAAAGAATACGAAAATCCCCGCCAATAAAAGCAAGGCGATCCCATTTCCTATTTCTCCTTGGCTAAATTGGTAAATGGCATATCCCGTTATTAAGGCCGCAATGGCCAGTTTTATATTTTTATGAAACATAGTTACAATTCTTTTTTGTTAAAGCGCAAAAGTACGTTTTTTATGAAACTTCATTTTATTTCTTGTAAAATTTTTGATGCTTATACCAAGCAGCAATTCCTACTATAATTACAAACCCTATCGAATAATATACAGATGAAGGCGTAATTACCCTATCTCCACTTGCATAAGAATGCAATCCTGACAAGTAGAAGTTTACTCCGAAGAAGGTAAACATGATGGCGTAAAAACCGATAATTGACCACAAGTTAAAGGTGTAACGCGATCGTAATCCGGGAATTAAGCGCATGTGTAGTATAAAGGCGTAAACCATAATCGAGACCAGTGCCCATGTTTCTTTAGGATCCCAACCCCAATAGCGCCCCCAACTTTCGTTGGCCCACATTCCACCTAAAAAGTTTCCTATGGTCAACATCACTAGCCCAACGGTCATAGCCATTTCGTTGATGACAGTAAGTTCTTTAATTCGTTCTTCCATTGTTTTGCGATTAGCTTTGGTAGTTGCTATGATTAAGAACATGGCAAATACCCCTAAAATCATGGCCATCGCAAAGGGTCCGTAGCTCGCTACAATAACCGAAACGTGTACGTACATCCACCATGAGTTTAATACAGGAACTAGGTTGGCAATTTCTGGATCTAACCAGTTTTGGTGAGCAAATCCTAAAATGATCGCGGTTAGGAAGGTGGTTGCTGTAATGGTTAAAGACGACTTTCTTCCAATTACCAATGCGAAAAACATGGTGGCTAAGCCGACAAATATGACGGCTTCATAGGCATTACCCCAAGGAGCATTCCCACTGATGTACCAACGTGCACCCAACCCTAAAGCGTGTACGGTTGTTATTGCCATAACGAGATAGATCATTATTTTAACGGCTTTATTAACCCACTTTTTGTTGGATAAAATTTGGAAGAACACCAATAAAAACAACAAGGCACTTACCACAGCATATACTTTCGATAGATTGACGAAAATATTTGATTTGTTATAAGCAATTTCTAAATCGATTTTCTCTTGCGAAGGCATTACTTCCGATCCGTGCTTGCGTTGGAATCTTTTGATCCCGTCTAGCATTTTGTTAGTTTCAGTATAGTCTCCCGATTTTTTTGAAGCTTGCAATAATTGTAAGTATACCGGTAATGACTGACGAACAAAAACCGAATCAGTTCCTTTAAAATTAGCTTGAGCAGTTTCAGGTTGTGAAACCCATTTGTTGTTTTCATCATTAGGAATTGGGAATATGCGAAGCATACCTCCCCCCAAAGCTTGTGATAACAACCAAACGCGCTTTTCAATTTTAATAACGTCCTTTTCGAATTTGTTTTGAATTTTTTTCTTTTGAGCCTCTATGACGAGTTTGTCAAGTTTCCTCGCTCCAGTAGGGGTGTAAAAGTCTATGAATCGAGCGTATTTTGCATCTTTATCAACACCGAGGACTTCACGAATTTGTGTATTCCCTCTTTCTAGATAGATAAAGGGAACATTTAGCCAAAACATCGGGTTTTCTGTGATCGATAAGAATACTTGGCTAGGGTCCATGCCTCTGAATTTTTCTCCCTGCGACACCTTTCTTACAAGTTCGGAAGCAAAGGTATGAGCAGGCTTCATCCTTCCTCCTGCATCTTGAATAACAAGGGTGCTGAAAAGATCGGAATGTTCCTTACTCACAGTATTGGCTTTAAAAATAGAGTCTATTTGAGCTTCTGTTAGTGCTTTTGGAGCATGCGTGCTTCCGTGTTGTGCAAAAGTCAACGTTGAAAAGACTACTAATAATAGGGTTAAAGCACTTTTTTTCTTTTCTATTTTAGCAAGCGCCTTTTTGAGGTGGTCAAATCGAGTACCTTTCACAAACAGACCGGCAAGCAAACCGAAAAATAACATGAAATATCCTATATAGGTAATCCAAGTACCCCAAAAATCGTGGTTTACAGAAAGGTGAGTTTGTTCGTGCTCTCCTTCAATTTTATAACTCGATTGGAAAAACTTGTAGCCTTGGTAATCTAAAATATGATTCATGAAAATACGGAAATCAAAGGTTTCTTCAGGACTGATAACGGTGATCTCACTTGCAAAGGCAGAAGCACTTTCAGATCCTGGATATTTTTCTAATTGGAAATCGTTGAGCTTAATTTTAAATGGTGTTTGTAGTTGCTTAGACCCGTACCAGGCTCTAAAGTTTAGCTCACCGATGCTAAAATTTTCTTGATTGTCAACATTGAATTGCCCTCCGTAAAAAGTAACGCGTTTTGTCTCGCCGTTGGCGGTGATGTCAAAAACGACAGTATCGTATTTTGTCTTGTCTTTTTTACCTCTCAAGGTTTGCATACCTCCTTTTTCAGGTGTTTTAGGAACTACAAACTGCAATCCACCTACGTTGTGCAGGGTTAGGTATTGAAAATGGTGTAAACTGTCTTTTACAATGGCTCCCTTCTTTTGGTCAGCCATTCTAAACCAATCACCATCGCTTTTAGCTTTTAATTTTAAACTTCCGTTATCGTATTTGAAGTTGATATTTGCATTGTCTTCTGGAGCATCAAACCCGACTAGTATATTGTGAATGTTTTCGATGGTTCCTCTTTTAATGTAGTGTTCATGTCGTGATCCAGAGGAACTTTCCACCAAAAAGAGATGTTCAACACCATTGTCATCGACTACGAATTTGCGTTCTGACCACGGAATGTAGTTTACGAGTTTGAAGTCAATAGTATGGGCTTTGTCTTCAGGTGTCGGTTGGAATACTTCGTTAAAAGTAACCTCATTGGTACCCCACGCAGATAATAGTAGTTTGTTCGCCGTCGCTTTTTGAAATTTACTATTATCAATAATCACGTTCAAGTAGTTCGTGTCTGAGTAAAAAGTGTCAGTAGCCTCTCCTTCATCAATAATCATGATTCCTTCATAACTGATGTACCTAGTGATTCCTGCACCAATTAAGATGAAAAGGAAGGCAATGTGAAATAGAAATACAGCCCACTTTTCTTTTTTATAGAGGCGGTATCTAAAAATATTTCCGAAAAAGTTAATTACAAAGAATATCATGATAACTTCAAACCACCAGGTGTTGTAAACGAGGGCTTTAGAAGTTTGAGTTCCGTAGTCATTTTCAATAAACGTTGCAATCCCCATTGCAGCAGCGTATACCAAAAATAAAACGGCCATCAGTTTTGTTGAGTAGAGTATATTTAGGATTTTTTTCATCGGTAAATTTGATAAGAATAAAACTTTGCAAATTTACGCATTAAAGCTTTAATGACCTGATGAATCGTTTCTTAATTTGTTATTAAAACTGATTATAAAAAATGGGTAGTAGGGAGTAGAGAAGTGAAAAAAAGAGCGCTATTTTCCAATGCGCTCTCCCATTTTTATAAAGGTTTCCATTCCGTTGGCAGTATTGTTGAGTAAATCTTCGTCGATGGTAATTTGACCTTCTTCGAAAAGCATGACAACCGTTGACCCCCCGAAGGCAAAATAGCCCATTTCATCTCCTTTGTTTACCGGTTGATCAGCAGTGTAAGTACTGATAATGCTTCCTACCATGGTAGCTCCTACAGGAAGTAATAGTATCGTACCTTTATCCGGTGTGTGTAAGCTGCATATTTCGCGTTTGTTTTCACAAAATACACGTGTAAAGTTACTCGCTAAAGCATAAGGAGATACCGAGAGGTAATTCCCTTTGATTAAGGTACTCTTGCTGGGTAGTCCGGCATACGGAAAGTGATAACGGTGATAATCGTTGGGAGCTAATCGCAAAATAAGCATGCTTCCTTTTTCGTATTTACTAGCTAGTTGAGCGTCCCCTAAAAATTCGCTTACCGTGAATTTCCTACCTTTTACGAAGAAATTATGTACCTGTGCTACAGATTGAAAAGCTAAGAGCTTTCCGTCTCCAGGAGAAACGACATCCGAACCGATAGGACGAGCGCCGGGTTTTAGTTTTCTGTAAAAGAAATCGTTAAAAGAGGTGAATTCTTCTAGTTTTTTTGCAGCTTCAGATAAATCAATACCTAATTGTTGGACAAAAGAAGGAATTTTTTTTACAGAAGATGGTTTGTCCATCATAGTACCATAGATACTCGTAATGAGTTTTCGTTTCACCAACGGTAGCAATGTTAGCTTTCCGATAGGGTTTTCGTAAATAAATTTTAAAAAGCCTTCTCCAGGAGGTGTTTCCTGTTCTGTCTTTCCTGTGGTTCTATTGATAAATTGAATGTTCATAGTTATTCGTCTTCACTGCTTTCGATTAGTATTTCAAGCATATCTATGGCAGCTTGTGCAATTTTTGTTCCTGGTCCAAAGACTCCTACTGCTCCGGCTTCAAAAAGGTAGTCGTAGTCTTGTGCAGGGATTACACCACCTACGATGACCATGATGTCTTCACGACCGTATTTTTTTAGTTCGGCGATTACTTGAGGCACGAGCGTTTTGTGACCAGCGGCCAGCGAAGAAATTCCAAGTATATGAACGTCGTTTTCGATGGCTTGTTTGGTGGCTTCTTGTGGAGTTTGGAACAGCGGTCCTATATCCACGTCAAAACCGAGATCAGCATATCCGGTAGCAACTACTTTGGCCCCGCGATCGTGACCGTCCTGTCCGAGTTTGGCAATCATAATTCGAGGACGTCGTCCTTCAATTTCTGCAAATTCATCGGCGAGTAGTGATGCTTTTTGGAATAGGGCATCGTCTTTGATTTCTTTACTATACACTCCTGATATGGTTTTGTGAACGGCTTTGTGTCGTCCGAATTCACGTTCTAAGGCATCTGAGATTTCACCGAGTGTCGCTCGTTGTCGAGCTGCTTTTACGGCTAAATCAAGTAAGTTTCCGTTTCCGGTTTTTGCACACTGTTCTAATTCAGCCAGTGCCGCTTTTACCGTTTCTGGATTGCGTTCCTCTTTTAGAGTGTTAAGGCGTTCAATTTGCGATTGGCGAACGGCTTGATTATCTACTTCTAAAATATGTAAGGGATCTTCCTGTTCAAGTTGGTATTTGTTAACACCGACAATGACGTCCTGTGCACTGTCAATTTTGGCTTGTTTGATGGCTGCTGCCTCTTCAATTCGCATTTTAGGAATTCCCTTTTCAATGGCTTTGGTCATTCCTCCAAGGTTTTCTACCTCTTGAATCAATTCCCAAGCTCTTGCTGCGATTTCCTCTGTTTTTTGTTCTACGTGATAGCTTCCAGCCCAAGGGTCTACCGTTTTGGTAATATGCGTTTCCTGCTGTAAGTAAATTTGCGTGTTTCTCGCAATTCTCGCAGAAAAGTCTGTAGGTAAGGCAATGGCTTCGTCTAAGGCATTGGTGTGCAGGCTTTGCGTACCTCCAAAAGCCGCCGCCATGGCCTCTATAGTGGTTCTGGCCACATTGTTAAATGGATCTTGTTCTGTTAAACTCCATCCACTTGTTTGACTGTGTGTTCTTAAAGCAAGTGATTTTGGGTTTTTTGGGTTGAATTGCTTTACAATTTTAGCCCAGAGCATTCTTCCAGCTCTCATTTTGGCAATTTCTGTAAAGTGGTTCATTCCAATCGCCCAGAAAAAAGACAGTCGAGGTGCAAAGCTATCGATGTCCATTCCGGCCTCAATTCCCTTTCGGATGTATTCAAGTCCATCCGCTAAGGTGTAAGCTAATTCAATCTCAGGAGTGGCACCCGCTTCTTGCATGTGGTAACCCGAAATAGAGATTGAATTGAATTTAGGCATGTTCTGACTCGTGTATTTGAAAATGTCAGCAATAATTTTCATAGAAGGAGTCGGAGGGTAGATGTAGGTGTTACGTACCATAAATTCTTTGAGGATGTCATTTTGAATCGTCCCCGAAAGTAAATGCTGTGCAACGCCTTGTTCTTCTGCTGCAATGATATAGAATGCGAGAATGGGTAAAACAGCACCATTCATCGTCATGGAAACAGACATTTTATCCAGTGGAATCTGATCGAACAGTACTTTCATGTCCTCTACAGAATCAATGGCTACTCCTGCTTTTCCAACATCACCCTGAACGCGTTCGTGGTCGGAGTCGTACCCTCTGTGAGTGGCTAAATCGAAAGCTACCGACAGTCCTTTTTGTCCTGCGGCCAAGTTTCTTCTGTAAAAAGCGTTACTCTCTTCTGCAGTCGAAAAACCGGCGTACTGTCGAATGGTCCAAGGCCTTCTCACGTACATAGTAGAGTAGGGGCCTCGTAAATTAGGTGCAATTCCGGCTACAAAATCTTCGTGTAATAGGCTCGTCGTTTCTGTTACCTGATTTTTAATGGTGAAATTGGAAAAGTCTTTTCTACTCATTTTCTAAGCGTTTTTGTTCTAGTTTTTCTGCTAGGCGTTTAGGTAATATCGGCTGTAATAAGGTTTTTTCTTTGCGTTCTTTTAAAAACGGTGATTTTTGAAGTTCTCCTTTCATCCGATCGTTGTCATTTTGGATTTTGTTAGTACCCAAAAGTACCAGCTCTCCGCGGTCAAAATCTGCTTGTTCACGCTGTGCTGACTCGTTTATTTTACGTTGAATAGTACCTTCTTTTAATTGTTTAAGAAGGCCTCCTCCTTTTTCTATTTGTTTAAATATTTCCAGTGCTTTTTGTACGAGCTGTTGTGTGAGTGCTTCGATATAATAGACTCCGTTTGCGATGGTATGAGGTGTTTCCATTTCGCATTCTTCTTTGAGAATCAACAGTTGGTTTCTCGAAATGCGATCACCAAACTCATTTGCTTCGTGAAACAAATCGTCATAGGGAATGTTGGCCACAGTGTTCGCTCCACCGAGCACAGCACTCATGCTTTCCGAAGTGCTTCTCAGCATATTTACGTTGTAATCGTACAAGGTTTTATTTCGCGTGCTTGGCTCTGCAAAAATATGGGCGGCCTTCGTTGTTGGGAGGTCTAAAAAACTCATAAGTTCTGCCAGTAAAACTCGGAAGGCTCTCAATTTGGCAATTTCAAAAAAGTAGTTGGAACCAACGGCAAAGCGAAAGTGTAGGTTAGGGACACAATTGGGCCCTAATTGTGCGATGTATTCGTGCGTATGTGCAAGCGCATAGGCGAGTTGTTGACTGCAGTTAGCCCCTGCATTCTGATACGTACTGGCATCTACGAGTAGTGAATTTTGAATCGTTGACAGCTTGTTTAAGAGTGCTGTATCCGCTTTGTAGTTACGGTGCCAGTTCCCTGTTTTTACAAGCGTACCTATAGGGTCTATATTGAAAAAGATCGTAGCCTGTTTTACGGACTCTCGAATGTGATTGACAAGTTCCTCATTCGGTGTATTCAATCGAAAATAGAAGTGTGTGTGTTTAACATCTATTTCTTTGAGCAATATCACAGGGTCTATGCTTTTTACACAGATAAACTCAATGGCATCGGCTCCTCTTTGTAGTGCGTCTTTGGCCTTTTGGTTCGCTGAAACTTCGTTGTCAACCTGTATTTTTTGACAAATATTGAAATTGGAAGATGGTAGCTTTATGTCAAAGCTAGCGCGGTCTTCTTTGGTGTAAAAAGGTTTTACTCGAATTCCTTCGTTGTTGTCCCACAATAAGGTTTCATTGTAATCGGCGCCTTTGAGGTCTACTTGGATTTTATTTTTCCAGGCCTGTGGGCTTACTTTTTCAAATTCGTCAAATAAATAATTATCCATTATTACTTTAGGGTGTCAAATTCTATAATATAGATGTCTTCGTTTTTCTTTTTCATCAAGTACTTTTCCCGCGCATAGCGTTCTAGTTCCTTGCTGTTTTCCAATTTTTTGATCGTTTCCTTGTCTTTTTCTATGATTTTTTTGTGGATGTCAATCCAAGTTTCTAGTTCTTCAATCTCCTTGTTGAACTCCTTGTGTGTAAGGTAAGAATTTCTGTCGAGGAATACCATCCATATAACAAACACCCCTAAAATTAATAGGTATCGATTGGCGAAAATTCCAACGTATTTTTTCTTTTTTGGTGTTTGTTTTTCCATGACTATAAGCGATCGTTAATTACTGTTCTCACAATATCGATGGCTACTTTGTTGTGTCCTCCACCTGGAATAATAATGTCCGCGTAATTTTTAGTAGGTTCGATAAATTGCTGATGCATCGGTTTCAGTGTGTCTTGGTACCTGCTCAGTACTTCATTAACATCTCTTCCGCGTTCTTTAATATCTCTGCGAACTCTTCTGATAAGGCGCTCGTCAGCATCGGCGTGTACAAATACTTTGATGTCGCATAAGTCGCGAAGTTCTTTGCTGTTAAAAATGAGAATACCTTCGACAATAATCACTTTTCTCGGGTGTGTTTTAATGGTGTCTTTGGTACGGTTGTGCGCGACAAAAGAGTAGATCGGTTGTTCAATGATCTCTCCGTTTTTTAAGCCTTTCAGGTGATTTACTAATAAGTCAAAATCGATGGCTCTCGGATGGTCAAAGTTGATTTTAGTGCGTTCTTCGTAAGTTAGGTTATCAGTTTCTTTGTAGTAAGAGTCTTGAGAGATAACACAAACTTCATCTGCCGGGAGTTCGTTGATGATTTGGTTTACCACGGTGGTTTTTCCACTTCCCGTTCCTCCTGCAATGCCGATTACAAAAATATTCTTCATTTAATTTCTTGTGATATTGAGTTAACAAATTTATAGAAAAAATAGTGCATAAAAAAAGTGCTAACATTTCTGTTAGCACTTTTTGTTTTGAGCCGATAGAGGGACTCGAACCCACGACCTGCTGATTACAAATCAGCTGCTCTAGCCAGCTGAGCTATATCGGCGTCTGCCTTAAAAGCGTGGCAAAGATATGAGCTTTTTGCGTACTGGAAAAATTTTTTTCACACTTTTTTTTGTGTTTTTTAAGGTGGTTTGTTTTGTTGTCACGTTATCAGAATGTTATGGTTTTATTTTTTTTTGAGTTTTTTAAGAGTGAAAAGAGTTCTCTTAAGAAAAATTGTCCTTTTTCACTGGTTTTACTTTTTATAAGTACTACGACCATCCCATTAGTGAAAGGTGAAATTTCGATGATTCCGTTAGGAAAATAAATATAATGATATTCGTTTTGGGAGTCTTTTAAGAACAGGTCAAATACACCATAGGTCCAGTTAATGAAGGTATGGTACGCTTCTAAGGACAGGTTTGATTGGTATTGAAAACAATAATAGGGTGGAGCCTGAAAAAAACGGGTGTCTTTTTCGAGGTTGGAGGCAGCGGGAGAAGTACATAAAGATATCATGCTGTTAAACTTTAAAGTAAAGGTTTTTTCTACGTAAGTAATAGCTTACGAATACATAAAAACTCACCACTACAAGAGCGTAAATCAAAGAGAGCAATTTGGTATCGGTAGAAACAGTGAGTAGTTGCTTAAATAAAAAGCTATGAAGATTTTCATTCGAGTTGACTTTAATGAGATAGAAACTTTTGGAAAGGAGCATGGAGAGTACATAAATACCGATGGCATTTTTGCTAACGGCAGTCAATATCGATGGAAAAGCAATGTTTTTAATGTCGTTGAGGTAGTAGAAAAGGCTGAATACTAACAACGCCCAACCACTGGTAACGAATGTAAAACTCGCTGTCCATAAACTTTTGTTGATGGGATAATACGGATCAAGTAAGTGACCTAAAAGAATTAATCCGATTCCAGCTAAAAGTAAGATTCGTAATTTTTGTTGTTTTGCACGGTGTATCAGTTTTCCTGTTAAAATGCCAAACAAACAGGTGGCAATTGCTGAAAGGGTGCCCAATATCCCCTCTGGGTCAAAATTTTTTTGCCAAAGATGCGACCCGAAAACGGCCTGGTCAATAAGGTTATTCCAGTTGTTGTTTGTATTCTCAAGCGTTGGCGCCAATCCGTTGGGTAAGTTAACTTGCGTGAGTAGGCAATAATGCACGAGTAATACCCCCATGGCAGTACCGAGCAAGGTCAGTGAATTTGCGTTTAAAAATAATAGTGCCCCGATACAAAACACGACACCAATTCGTTGCAATACTCCTGGAATGCGAACCGTATCTAAGTCTTGGAAAAAAGGGAAATACGGAGTAAAGAGGTTGATCAAGAGTCCGAGCCCTATGAGTTTGGCACTGCGCAGTAGTATTTTTTTATAGGTTTGTTGGGTGATGACCTTGTCAGTATAGGCAAGACTAATAGCAATGCCTACAACAAACAAGAAAAAAGGAAAGATTAAGTCTGTTGGGCTGAGACCATTCCAGGGTTTGTGTAGGAGTGGGGAGTAGACATCGTTCCAAGAACCGGGGTTGTTAACCAGTATCATGGCAATAATTGTAAGTCCTCTCAAGTTGTCAACAGACGCTAATCGTTTCATGTTTACAAAATGGTTTTACTGATTTTTTTCCAAACACTCGTCAATAACCACCCCGAAATAACAGCGCCTCCAGTAAGTAATGAGGCGAGGCCATAATTGCCATAAAGCCAATTTCCTGTGGCGAACATGCAAAAATAGATTACGGCAATACCGAGTAACATTGCTAATATCCCCTGAGGTAGAGAGGTGCCCTTTTCAGTGACGATGTTGATATTCTCTTCTTGTGCTTGGGTTAGTATCGGAGACCAACCTCTTTTACCAGGTTGAATTCTTTGATAGAAAGCATACAGGGTTTCTTTGGATTCTGGTTGGGTTAAGAAAGTAACAACGATCCATGCGATGGTCGTGATTAAAACGATCAAGGGAAATTTCATCCACCCCGGGAAAATACCCGTTTCTGGTTGGAACAAAAGCGTTCCTACAGAAGTGAAATTGATAAGTAACGAAATGATTCCGGATACAAACATTGCTGAAATTTCACTCCATGCATTGATACGCCACCAAAACCAACGCAAAATAAAAATGAGTCCAGTACCCGCTCCAAACATCAAAATAATATTGAATAGCTGAATAGCATTCTGGAGTTTTAGAGCAAAATAAGCGCTAAAAATCATTAAGATTACGGTAGAAATTCGTCCAACACCTACCAGCTTTTTTTCATTGGCCTCTGGGTTGAGGTAGCGTTTGTATAAATCGTTTACAATGTATGAGGCTCCCCAATTAAGGTGGGTAGAAATGGTACTCATATAAGCGGCTACAAGTGACGCTAAAACAATTCCCAACAATCCACTAGGGAGTTTTGTTAGCATTGCTGAATATGCGGAGTCATGTCCGAGTTTATCTGGAGATACGTTCGGGAAAGCTTCCTGAATACTCGCTAAGTCTGGATATACGATAAGAGAAGCCAAAGCAACTAAAATCCAAGGCCACGGACGTAAAGCGTAGTGCATGATGTTGAAAAAGAAGGTAGCGCCGATGGCGTGATTTTCATCTTTAGCGGCTAGCATACGCTGGGCAATATACCCACCACCTCCAGGTTCGGCACCTGGGTACCAGGCACTCCACCACTGAACGGCAAAAGGAATAATTAAGAGACTTATAAGTGCTTCAGTATCGCTAAAGTCGGGTAAGATGGCCAGTTTGTCAACTATGGCTTCATGGTTAACCAAACGCTCTAGGCCTCCAACTTCTGGTAAATTTACGAGGTACCAGGCAGCACCGATGGCACCTGCCATAGCGACAAAAAAGAGGAGGAAGTCTGTGTATACAACACCTTTAAAACCTCCAATAGCACTGAATAATACTGTGATTGTTCCGGCGTATATGATGGTTTCTTCAGGGGTGAGTCCTAGCATGATTTCTCCAATTTTTATGGCGGCCAGTGTCACTGCAGCCATTGCCATAATATTGAATACGATTCCTAAATAAACGGCTCTGAGTTGTCTTAGAAAACGTGCAGGTTTGCCTCCGTAACGGAGTTCGTAAAATTCAATATCTGTGGTGACATTTGACTTGCGCCAGAGTTTTGCATACACAAAAACCGTGAGCAGGCCAGTTACTAAAAAAGCCCACCATACCCAGTTACCAGCAACTCCGTTGTTGCGGACTATATCTGTTACGAGGTTTGGCGTGTCTGTTGAAAATGTCGTAGCTACCATGGAGAGTCCTAACAACCACCAGGGCATGTTACGTCCGGATAAAAAATACTCATTCGAGTTTTTTCCTGACTGTTTTGAAACGATGATTCCAATGGCTAAGACAATAGCAAAGAAACAGGCTATGATACAGTAGTCTAGGGTAGTTAAGTTAATCATTAATTGATTTTTTAGAATTGAAAACTAGGAATCTTATAGAAAGACCGGAAAAAAAATCTACCAACGACATTGTTTGTTTGCTAAACAAACCTAAAATCAAGTCAGTAGCGGTATTTCTGGTTAAAGATTTTGATTTTTTAAAATTATTTGCTTGGTTATATTTAGGTACTTTCTTCCAATAGGGATGCGCTTGTCTTGGATTTCTAATGAATTGCCTTCAATAGAATTGACTTTGTCAATGGCAATGGTATACGATCTATGTGTTCGTAAAAAGTTAGTACTCGGGAGTTCTTCGGTGATGCTCGTGAGAGATTTGTGAACTATGTAATTTCCTTGACGAGTACATACTTTGATGTAGTCTTTAAGACTTTCTATATAAAGTATATCCTCAAACTTAACCTTGACGAGTTTCTTATCGACCTTTAAAAAGATATAGGAACCTTCGGTTGGTGTTGCGTTTGGGTGCGGGTGTTTGAGGTGTAATTGCTGAGTGAGCTTATTAATTGATTTTAGAAATCTTGGAAAAGGGATGGGTTTGACCAAGTAATCCAATACGTCTAGGTCATAGCTCTCTGCTGCGAATTCGCGGTAGGCTGTGGTGATTATGACCTGCGGTTTAACAGGAATGTTTTTTAGAAAATCCAATCCATTCATTTTAGGTGTGTTGATATCTAGGAACAGAACATCGATGTTCTCCTGCTCCAAGGTTTGAATGGCTTCTAATGGATTGTTAAACGTGTCAATCACCGCAATGTTAGGGAATTCGTTGAGGTGATTTTGGATAACCTTGATTGCCAAGGGCTCATCATCTATGATAATACATTGTATTTTCACTTTGTGTCGTTTAGGGTTAGTGGTAGTTTTAATGATACTTCGAACGAGTTAGTACTGCTGTTTATCGTGAGTGTATGCTCGTTTCCGTATAGCAAATCTAGTCTTCGTTGTGTATTGTTATTGCCTATTCCAGCTGTACTGCTGTGATCAGAAGGATGAAGCGAGTTTGTTATTCGGAAGACTAGTTGTTTTTCGGATGTTTTTTCGAAACTAATATAGATATAAAAATCGTCACTGTATTTATTTCCGTGTTTAAAACTATTTTCTAAATACGGTAAGAAAATCATTGGAGGAACTTCTACACCTGTAACGTCTCCGTCTATGCTACACTCAATGGTGGCATTTTCATGACAGCGAAATCGTTCCAAGTCTATATAGTTTTGAAGGTATTCAATTTCTTTTAGTAAGGGAACTTTCGGAGCGGCAATGTCGTAAATGACGTATTGCATGATGTCGGATAATTTTAAGACCACCGAAGGCGCTTGATTCGATTTTTCTAGGGTTAAGGCGTAGAGGTTGTTAAGCGTGTTGAAAAAGAAATGCGGTTGGATCTGTGCTTTTAAAAAGTTTAATTCGCTTTTTAGCTGTTCTTTCTTCAAGTTCTCTATACGTTGACGCTGCTGAACCCAATCAATGGTGAGCTTGATGGCTGTGGCTACAGCCAAAACATAAAATTCACCGAGGGTTACTGCAATAATATGATTCAGACTAAAAGCTTCCTGTCCTGCTGCGGCTTCTGGCCAAATGTTTTTGGTGACCAATAAATAGGTAAGGGCCGTTCGCACTATGTACAGTGCTGTTAGGGAACCAACAATGGATACAATATAACGCTTGTACTTTTTTTGTATTAGAAATTTAGGAATAAAATAGTACAGGTTGGCATAGACCAAGAGGATGTGTAAGGGGAATTCTACGAGGTTAGACTTTAACGAATACCAATAGTCGTCAAAGTAACTTCCCCAACGAAGGACGTTAAAGCTAAAATATCCCAACCAAAATACGATGTGATATTTTCTGGGTATGGTTCGCGTATTATGCGTCGTTTTCTTCTGATTCAAGGTGAACTGTGTGTTGTTTGTTGCGTGTAATTTATAATGTTTTTTCTTTCAAAGCAAAAACCACTGCTCGTTGAAATGGACCTCCGAGGTAATTCAGCTATGCTGGGGTGTTGTTAGTTGTGTTTTGAGAGTCATTGGTAGATTTAATTTTTTTGTGAGAAAAGGAAACACCAATCCGCTTTCATCCGTATTTGCCCGTTTTTCATCAAAAAAAATAGATAAAAGTAAAGGAATTGTTGTTTTGGTATGACAGAAAGTTAAGTCTTTAAAATTGAGTTATTCATGTGTTGTTTTGTGTTGTTTGTATATAATTTTTTTTTAGGATTTTTAATAGTCGCTAACTTTAAACAAACAATTAATTAACTTATTCATGAAAAATAATAAACTGTTACTACTGTTATTCTGTGTCCTGTGGTTTGCACAATTCGCAGTTGCTCAAGAGAGAACTGTGTCCGGAACGGTAGTCGCTAAATCAGATGGGGAACCACTTCCAGGGGTGGGAGTAATAATCAAAGGAACCTTAAAGGGAGTCGAAACCGATTTCGACGGTAAGTTTCAAATTCAAGCACCAGTAGGCGCTGTTTTGGAGTTTAGTTTCGTCGGTATGAAAACCCAATCTATTGTATTGGGGACAAGTACGCAAATAAAGATAGTACTGGAAGAAGCTAATGTGTTGGACGAAGTCGTGGTTACTGCTTTGGGGATCAAAAAAGAGAAGAAAGCACTGACCTATTCTGCTCAGGAAGTAAATGGGGAAGAATTGACTAAGGTAAAACAGACCAATCCACTAAACAGTCTTTCTGGAAAGTCTGCCGGAATCAATGTGACCAGAAGTTCGTCAGGACTTGGTGGTGCTGCTAAGGTAATACTTAGGGGAAATTCATCTACCTCAAACAACGATCCTCTGTACGTAATTGACGGAGTACCGATGTTGAATAGTGGAAATGGCTCAAATGGTTCTGAGCCGGGAACGGATATTTTCGGTAGTCAAACAGGAAACAGAGATGGGGGTGATGCGATGTCGCTTTTAAACCCTGATGATATAGCCTCAATTACGGTTCTTAAAGGAGCTTCAGCCTCTGCTTTGTACGGAAGCCAAGGGGCGAATGGTGTTATTTTAGTAACGACTAAAAAAGGGAAAGAAGGACGTTTATCGGTCAATGTATCTTCGAGTTTTACTGTTGATCAGGTTATGTCACTTCCCAAGTTACAATCGGAATACCAATCGGCATCTGTAGGAAATCCAATTGCTGAAAATGGTAGGGTAAGCGACCCAAAGTCATGGGGAGCTAAGGCTTCTGGGTTGTCTAATAATCCAAAAGACTTTTTTAACTCTGGGTATACAGCTATTAATTCGGTGGCCTTAACTTCAGGAACCTCAAAGGTGCAAACCTATTTTTCTTTTGCCAATACCTTGGCAGAAGGGGTGATTCCTCAAAACAAATTGGTCAGAAATAATGTGACACTTCGCGAAAACGCAAGTTTTTTAAATGATAAAATAAAAGTATCCGCCAGTGTTAATTTATCTGATCAACGCATTTGGAACAGACCCACCAACGGATTGTATGCAAATCCGCTGACAGGGATGTATTTACATCCAGTAGGGATCGATAGAACCACCTATAAAGAGAAGTTTGAGTACTTTAATCAAACATTGAACATGATGGATCAATACGCGACGTCTTTTGATGAAAATATTCAGCAGAACCCGTATTGGCTAATATACCGAAACCCGAGTAAAGATGTAGCACAACGCGTATTGGCAAACCTTTCGCTAAACTATCAAATTAACGATGCCTTGTCATTGCAAACACGTGGTAGTTTTGATAAGTCCTTTTTTACTTACGACAAACGACAATACGCAGGTACAGACCCTGTAAATTCAGGAAGTAATGGACGTTATATACTTGAGAAAACAGAAAATACGCAGCAGTATATCGATTTGATAGCCAATTATACGCGAGACTTTTCAGAGAAAGTATCCTTTACCGGGATTTTAGGGACGAGTTTGACAAAATACAGTATTGGTGACCAATTATTTTTAGACTCAGGAAGAGATGGAAAAGGGTTGATTTACCCGAATGTATTTACGTTAGCGAATTTTGAAACGACGAATAATATTCGACAAACAGTAGGAAATCGCGAAGTGCAATCGGTTTTTGGCTCTATGAATATAGGGTATGACAATATGTTGTTTTTGGATCTAACCGGAAGAGCAGATTGGTCGTCTACTTTAGTGAATACCAATTCTACTTCTTTTTTCTATCCGTCGGTAGGGTTAACAGGAGTGCTTTCAGAAATGTTTGAACTGCCAGAGGCAGTGAATTTTGCAAAGCTGCGTTTGTCATATGCTGAGGTAGGAAAAGACATCCCTGTATATGCTACCATTCCTCTAAACAGAATAAATCCGACCAATACAGGAATTAGCACGGTTCCTTTCGCTCCTATAGCGGGTGAAACCTTAGAGCCTGAACGTCAAAAGTCTTTCGAAGTAGGAACGGAATGGCGTTTGTTTGGCAATCGCTTAGGGCTAGAGTTTACCTATTACCATACAAAAACACTCAATCAAATTTTCTTTATTCAAGCAGCGCCAAATCCTAATGGATATTCACAAAATATCGTAAACGCAGGAGAAATAACCAACAGCGGAATTGAGGTGGTATTGAATGGGAAGCCTGTGCGAAACGATAATTTTACTTGGGATTCAACAGTGAATTTTGCACGTAATAAAAACCGTGTAGTATCAGTTCATCCATCGCTACAAAACGGCGAAGCTATTATTACAGCACGCGGTGTAAATGGGTATGAGTACGCCTTGGTAGAGGGAGAGGATTTCGGAAGTATCAAAGCCCGATCACTAGTTCGAGATGCCAATGGTACACCTGTGATTAATACTTCAGGAGCACTCAAATCTACTGATTTTAAAACGGTGGCTAATGCCTTGCCTGATTTTACGTTAGGGTGGAATAATAGCTTTACGTTTAAAGATGTTACAGTGAGTTTCTTGATCGATGGAAAATTTGGAGGAGAGGTCGTTAGTGTTACCGAAGCAGTGAATGACAAATACGGAGTATCACAGGCAACTGCAGATGCTCGAAATAGAAATGGAGGAATGATTGATGTTGTCAATGAAAGTGGCGTGAGCTCTCAAATTACAGCACAGAGTTACTACAATGCGATTGGTGGACGTGATGGAATGTTAGGAGAATACGTGTACGATGCGACAAATGTTTCCTTGAGAGAATTGGCGATTGGGTATAAGCTGCCCATAGCGTCTGATTTTTTTAGGAGTATCAAATTGTCACTCATTGCCAACAACTTGTTTTTCTTGTACAAAGAAGCACCTTTCGATCCGAATATTGCGGCAAGTACAGGACTTGGACTACAGGGCGTAGATATTTATAACCAACCGACAACGCGTAGTTTCGGTATTAATGTCAACCTTAACTTTTAAAGAAATGAAAATAGTAATAAGAAGTATATCAGCAGTTTTTGTGGCCGTTTTTTTAAATGCTTGTACGGAGGATTTTAAAAATATCAATACGGATCCGCACGGAATATCCCAAGGGAGTTTAACACAACAAAATAATCATATCGGGTCTCGGTTTTCTCCGATGTTCGCGAATATTATCAGAGCAGAGCCTGCTTGGAACTATCAGTTGCAGCAGAATTTAAATGCAGATGTGTTTTCGGGATATATGACCGCACCTACGCCATTCGCAGGAAATATTAATAACCAAACCTATAGTTTAATAGACGGGTGGAACAATTTTATTTGGAACGATGCCTATGATGCGAACAATGGAAATGGGGTGATGCCTTATGCGAGGGAAATTAAAGATCAGGTAACCCTGTCTAATTCTCAAGGAGGAGAGAAATTCATTTTCTTGGCCAATATTATTAAAGTTATGGCAATGCATCGCGTGTCCGATGTGTTTGGCCCTATACGTTACACGAAATACAACGATTACAGTTCTTCTGGGCAATACGACTCGCAAGAAACAGTATATCGTGCATTTTTTGCAGACTTAGACGAGGCAATTCAAGGCTTACAGCAATACGAAGGCGATCAGCAATTTGTGCCTTTTGACGAGTCTAATTTAGGAGGAAATATCGCTGGGTGGCGCGCTTTTGCGAATACTGTGCGTCTGCGTTTAGCAATCAGAGTGTCAAAGGTGGCTCCCGTGCTAGCGAAGACAGAAGGAGAAAAGGCACTGGCTAGCGCAACCGGATTTATAACCGATGATATTACCGTTGACATGGGAGGGTTTCCACATCCGTTGGCCACTATAAGTGGTACCTGGGGTGACGTGTGTATGAGTGCTGAAATGGAGTCTATTTTAGAAGGATTTAAAGACGGGAGAATAGCTAAGTATTTTGCAGCACCAGCCGATGCGAGTTTGGGGAGTTATAAAGGCGTACGTCAAGGTATTGCCATTACAGCTAAATCGGAATACGGAAGTCACTCTTTACTTGGAGAAACTGTTATGAATGCCACGAGAAAAACGTGGTTTACCAAAGCGGAGGTGTATTTTTTAAAGGCCGAAGCAGCACTCAGAGGGTGGACAGGAGCAGGAGATGCCAAGATTCATTACGAAAACGGAGTAAAAGCTTCTTTTCAACAACACGCAGTTGCTGGGGTTGATGCCTATTTGGCGGACGGGGTAAGTACACCTAATGCTTTTGTTGATGCCAAAAATGCAGCGAATAATAGCGCTTACGGAAGCAATGTGACGATTGCGTATAAGGCCTCAGGGACACGCGAAGAGCAATTAGAACAAATCATAACTCAAAAATGGATTGCGATGTATCCGGATGGTCAAGAAGCTTGGAGTGAGTTTCGAAGAACGGGGTATCCCAGATTGTATCCTGTAGTCATCAACAATAGCGGTGGAGCTATCGATACCAATATTCAAATCAGACGAATCAATTTTGTTGCCAGCGAACGCAATACCAACGCAGCAAATGTAACCACTGCGGTCAGTTTCTTAAAAGGACCAGACACGGGAGGAACCCGTTTGTGGTGGGATACTGGCGCAGCCAACTTTTAAGCATTTATTTTCCATGACAACTGGGGAAGTTGAAAAATTTCCTCGGTTGTTTTTTGTAGTTGTTTTGAGGTTCTTAGTCGAAAAAAATAGCGAAGCCCTCGCTTGCAAAGTACCTTTATAAAAGTTCTAATTAAAGCCATATTCTATGACAATGCTACAATATAAAGAAATTGAATACAAGCCAGCAGGTCAGTTTGAAGAGACCCGCTGTGAAAAAATACACAATGTAATTTTTAATAGTTCTTTGGATGCCTCTAAGGTAGTTGCGGCAGAAATCGCGCAGTTAATCAAAGAAAAAGCACAGCAAAATACGACCTGTGTTTTAGGCTTAGCTACCGGATCATCACCGATTAAGGTATATGAAGAACTCGTGAGGTTGCACCGAGAAGAAGGACTGAGTTTTTCGAATGTTATTACGTTTAACTTGGATGAATACTGGCCGATGCAGCCCGATGATTTACAGAGCTACAACCATTTTATGCATGAACATTTGTTTCACCATGTAGATATACTTCCAGAGAATATTCACATTCCTGACGGAACCATTGCTCCTGAAGAAGTATACCAGTATTGTGTTGATTACGAATTGAAAATAAAAGAGGTAGGTGGTTTGGATTTTCAATTATTAGGGATTGGAAGAACGGGACACATTGGGTTTAATGAACCCGGATCACATATTAATTCAAGTACGCGAAGTATTACCTTAGATCACCTGACTAGGGAAGATGCTGCACCGAGTTTTTTAGGTTTGGAAAACGTTCCTAAAAAAGCGATAACCATGGGAATCAGTACGATTAGAAAGGCAAAGCGTATTGTGTTGCTGGCATGGGGAATCAGCAAAGCTGAAATTGTACAGGAAACCATAGAAGGTGGGGTGAGTTCACAAGTTCCTGCTACGTATTTGCAAGAGCATGAGAACACTACGTTTGTACTCGATAGAGAAGCCTCAGACGCTTTGACTCGGATAAAAACTCCTTGGCTGGTCCGCGCTTGTGTATGGACCGATGAATTAAAGAAAAAAGCTATTTTTTGGTTGAGTGAACAGCTAAAGAAGCCCATTTTGAAGCTCACGGACAAAGAGTATAACGAGTACGGCATGGGAAGTTTATTGGTCGAAGAAGGAAGTGCCTATGAGCTGAATATAAAGATGTTTAATGCTTTACAGCATACCATTACTGGATGGCCTGGAGGGAAACCCAATGCAGATGATAGTACCAGACCCGAACGAAGCACACCTGAGCGTAAACGCGTTATTATTTTTAGTCCTCATCCCGATGACGATGTGATTTCTATGGGAGGAACTTTTAATAGATTGGTGGAGCAAGGTCATGAAGTACATATTGCCTATCAAACTTCAGGAAATATAGCCGTGTCTGACCAAGATGCTCTGCGTTTTGCTGAAGTCGCCTTGTCTTTGAATCCAGAGGCACAGAATATCAAAGAAGTGATCCAGACCTTGGTAAGCAAAGGGACTAACGAATTAGATACCCTGGCTGTTCGCAAGTTAAAAGGAGAGATTCGAAAAGCAGAATCTCTAGGAGCTACCCGTTATTTTGAAGTACCAGACGCTAAAGTACACTTTTTGAATTTGCCTTTTTATGAAACCGGAAAGGTTAAAAAAGACAATCTAAGTGAGCGCGATGTACAGATAATGAAAGACCTAATCGAATCAGTACAACCACATCAAATATACGCAGCTGGTGATTTGGCTGATCCACACGGAACACACAAAGTTTGTTTGGATGCTGTTTTCGAAGCGGTTGGGGCTTTAAAGCGGGCTCCATTTATGAAGGATTGTTGGGTTTGGCTCTACCGCGGAGCTTGGTTTGAATGGCAACCGCACGAGATAGATATGGCAGTACCCATGAGTCCAGATCAAGTAGTTAAAAAGAGAAAAGCAATTTTTTATCATCAATCCCAAAAAGACAACGTGATGTTTCAAGGTAATGACGCACGTGAATTTTGGGTAAGAGCAGAGGACCGAAATAGGTTAACTGCTGAAAAATACAGAGCCTTGGGGATGGCGGAATACGCTGCAATAGAGGCCTTCAAGCGTTATTATTTTTAGCGCTGTGAACGCGGAGCTTGCAGGCAATTTCCACTGAGGGATAATTTAAGTATCATAACAAAATGAAAAGAACCATACATCTGCTAGTAGCACTGCTCTTATGTGGTCAGTGTTTACTAGCACAGGAATATACGTCTCGTACATTGTCGTTAATGCCTTGGCCACAAGAGGTGCGCAAAGCACCAGGGAAATTGGTAATTGACAGCAGTTTCTCGGTAAGCGTGTCGAGCAAAAAGGGTAGAGTGTATCAAAAAGCGGTCAATCTGATTCGCAGCATCACCGATAGAACAGGAGTGTTTGTCAACCGAGGTTTTCCTCGTATTCAGCAATCATCAACGGTAACGATACAATTTGATGAGGTAGCAGTCTTGGGGGAAAAAATAGATGAATCTTACGAATTATCTGTCAGTACCGCTGGGGCGATTATTAAGGCAAAAACAGATGTGGGAGCACTCCACGGAATGGAAACCTTATTGCAATTACTTCAGTTTGATGAACACTCATTTTATATTCCAGGGATTCGTATTAAGGATGCGCCTAGGTTTGCCTGGCGTGGATTAATGATTGATGTTGCTCGTCATTTTCAACCGATGGCTGTTTTGAAGAGGAATTTAAGAGCAATGGCCGCATTAAAAATGAATGTTTTTCACTGGCATTTGTCCGATGATCAGGGATTTCGCGTAGCTTCAAAAGTATTCCCTAAATTACAAGAGCTCGCTTCAGATGGTCAGTATTACACCCAACGAGAAGTGAAAGAACTCGTTGCTTATGCAGGGAGTTTAGGAATTCGCGTAGTCCCAGAAATTGATGTCCCAGGGCATGCAACAGCCATCCTGACAGCGTATCCGGAATACGGTAGTAAAAAAGGAGAATCGTATACCATAGAACGATATGCGGGTGTCTTTGATCCTACCTTAAACCCAGCGAATCCAGAGGTCTATTCTTTTTTAGCGACCCTATTTAAAGAAGTGAGTAGTCTTTTCCCTGATCCTTATTTTCATATCGGAGGCGATGAGAATGAAGGAAAACACTGGGATCAAAATGTGGAAATTCAACAACTCAAAAAGAAACATGGCTGGACTACGAATCACGAGGTACAAACGTATTTTAATATACAGTTAGAAGCTATCTTGAAATCCTATGGAAAAAAACTCATGGGGTGGGATGAAATCATGACCAAAGACATGCCTACTTCGGCTATCATACATTCGTGGAGAGGCCGTAATGAAGGGTTTCCAAACGGTACACTCATTGAAGCTGTAAAAAAAGGGTATCAGGTAGTATTGTCAAATGATTATTACATTGATAGAATGCAGTCTGTATTGCATCACCGAAAGTTTGATCCCTTGAAAAATGGCGCCCTAACCGCGGCACAGGAAGCGCTAGTGCTAGGAGGAGAAGTGACCATGTGGAGTGAGTTGGTAACCTCATTAACTATAGATTCTAGAATATGGCCAAGAACAGCTGGAATTGCAGAGTTGTTTTGGTCGAAAGCTGAGGTTGTAGATGATCCTAATTTTATAAGTCGCTTAAAAACGATGGATTTGTATTTAGACCAAATGGGGATTACTCATAGAAAAAACAAAGATCAAATTTTAAGGAATATCACCAAGTCAAGTAAAGTTGCAAGTGTTCAATTGTTAACGGAGTATTTCGAACCACTCAAAATTTACGAGCGGAATAAGGATGGAGTAGAGTACAAGTCCTTTTCGCCTTTTACCTTGTTTGCTGATGCTTGCACAGCCGATGCTTACGGAGCTTTGGAATTGAACACCTTGATTGACGAGTATTTGAAGTTTGGTAAAGAAAGAACTAAGAAAGAAATTATAGTGATACTGAAGCGTTGGCAACGGGGATATCAGGCATTCAATAGCTTAGCACCCAATCCGAACCTGGTATGTTTGACGGAACATTACAAAGCCATGGCGCTCATTGGGGAGCGTTTGGAAAAAGCCTTGTCCAATACAGTTGCTCTTCGCGATGATGTGGCATTGCGAACTGCCATAAAAAAATTGGAGACTCCCTTGGTAGATACGGAGTTTATGGTATTACCTAGCCTAAAACAGTTGTTTGGACACTTGGGAGTAGCGCTAGCCGAAGGAGGAAAAAAATCGTAAATAATTTAGACGATGATTTTAATAGCTGATAGCGGATCGACAAAGTGTGATTGGGTCCTTCTAACAAAAAATAACTCGGGAAGGAGACGCTCTTTTCGTACTGTGGGCTTGAATCCATCTACCATGAAAAAGAGTGAAATGTTTGCGGTTTTGAATTGTAGTGAATATGTCTTAGAGTGTAAAGAGCGCGTTAAGGCAATTTACTTCTTTGGAGCAGGATGCAACAACGCAAAGGCGGTTGCCGTATTGAATTCTCTTTTTGCAGAGTTGTTTCCGATGATGGAAACCTGTGTTGTACAGGAAGATTTGATGATTGCCATTCACGCAACTTCTTCTTGTGCTGGCGTGGTGGGTATTTTAGGAACCGGTTCTAATTGCTGCTTTTTTAACGGACTCGACGTGGAGCACCGCGTACGAGCAATGGGGTATTTGCTGATGGATGAAGGAAGTGGAAATCACCTGGGAAAAGAACTGTTGAGAAGTTACTTTTACGGAAAACTCCCCACTGATTTAAAAATTGATTTTGAACGTGTGTACAGTTTGCAAGAGTCAGAACTGATAACCGGTTTGTACAGCGGAAATAGACCGAGTGCCTATTTGGCGAGTATTGGTCGATTTTTGATAGAGCATCTAGAGCATCCTTATGCCAAGCAATTGGTACAGCATTGTATGCGCGAATTTGTTGAAAATCAACTGTTAGTTTACAAAGAGGAATTGAAAGATCATCCTTTGTTTATCATCGGTTCTGTAGGCTACTATGCAAGAAAAGTTTTAAAAGAGTTACTCTTAGAAAAACGAATTCGAGTAAAGACGACCTTTATTCGAAGGCCACTCGATGTTTTTGTACAAGGGGTGCTAAACGATGTGACCTTACTCGACGCAATTGCATCCTGAGTTAATTTTTATAAAAGATGTTTTTGTCTTTTATGAAAAACAGCTACCTTTGTATCAGAATTAGAATGTATGTTTTCAAAATCTTGTGAATACGGATTACGAGCTGCCATATTTGTAGCAGAACAATCCACTTTGAATCTTAGAGTAGGTGTGAAGGCCATTGCTGAGGCAATCGGCTCTCCGGAGGCATTTACAGGAAAGATATTGCAAAATTTGACCAAAAACGGAATTATTACATCTATCAAAGGGCCCTATGGTGGATTTGTGATAGAGCCGTATCGGTTAAAAGAATTGCGATTAAGTGATATTGTTAAAGTACTTGATGGCGATGCTATTTATACAGGCTGTGGCCTCGGTTTGGCGCAGTGCAATGCTAAAAGTCCATGTCCGTTACATCACAAATTTGTAGCAATTAGAAATCAATTGAAGGAAATGTTGGAAGAAAATACCTTACATAGTATTCTCTATACCGACAAGGAGAAAAATTTTTTATGGCTGAAACGCTAAAAAAAATTTAAATTAATAAAAGACAAAAATATCCGTTATAAAATTTATTAGGTTCTTTTCTCACTATGCTTAGAGTATGCTGGGAGATGTGTAGTACATAGTCGTTTCGAAAGAATGAGTAGACTATTACTACTGCTTTTTCTCGTTTAACGAGAGGTAAGTACTTAGGAGGATAGTGGAGCGGTCGAAAATTTTAAAAGTACATGAATGTAAACGAAACGACGAGCATAGCCGTCCTATTAGAGCAGGATCCTTCATTGGAGTCAGCGTTGGAGGAACTTCATATTGATATTAGTTGTGTGGGAGATCGAAATTTAGACGAGTTAGTCGCAGCAAGAATCTTGACAGTTGAAAGTGCATCGATGCTCCTCAGCAGGGTTCGCGAAAAGATAGAGCGATTAATTGTACAGCCAGCATCTTTGGTTGCATTGATAGATCACATTTATAAACACCACCATCTATACGTTGAACAACAAAGCCCTTTCATTAAAGCGGGGTTGGTAAAACTATGCAGTTTGCACGGAGTTGAACATCCTGAGTTGTATGCTGTTCATAGCTGTTTTTCTGAATTGAGTGCTGCTTTGGCAATGCATATGAAACGGGAAGAACTGCTGCTTTTTCCGAGAATTAAACAGTTGGAAGCAGGAAAGCTCAATTACCTTGAAAAATATGGGAGTATCGAAAGCTTGGTCGTCAGACTTCATGAAGAACACTCGGCCGAAGAATTTGTGGTGGAGCAACTACGGAAACTCACTTTGAACTATAGCGTTCCAGAGGAAGCTTGCGGAAGCTATGGGCGAACCTATAAATTACTGCGTGATTTTGATGCGAATTTGCACGAACACATGCGTCTTGAAAACGACATACTTTTTAACGAGGCAATTTACTTGGAGCGTAAAATACTTCAAAAACACAACAAATCATGAGAAAACTTTGGATCGGCTTTGCAGCCGTTGTGCTCGCATCATTTGCGGCATTGATATGGGTAGGAACTGAAATTTATCAAAAGCAACCACCAATACCCGACCGTGTACTAATCCGTGAAACGGGTGAGGCGCTATTTGACAAAACAACGATAGAACAAGGACAAAATGTATGGGAGTCCATCGGGGGGATGGAGGTTGGTTCTATTTGGGGTCACGGAAGTTATGTGGCCCCAGATTGGACCGCCGATTGGATACACAGAGAAGCTGAGTTTCTTTTGAATCACTGGGCGGAGCGTGCTTATAAAATGAGCTTCGATTCACTGGGGATTGAAAATAAGGGGGGCTTGCAAGCTCGGTTGGTCGCTGCTATACGGACCAATACCTTTGATCCAAAAACAAGAGTGTTATGGCTCTCAAAAGATCGTGCCTTGGCAATTGCGAAGAATACAGCGTATTATTCAGCCCTGTTTTCAAAAGGACATGAACAATACGCCATTCCTGAAGGAGCATTGACCGATCGTGAAAAGTTGAGAAAACTAAATGCGTTTTTGTTTTGGACGTCTTGGGCAGCTAGTACCAATCGCCCAGATAAAGCATATACGTATACATCTAATTGGCCGCACGAACCATTGATTGAAAACACCATTACACCTGATGCACAATTATGGTCTGGATTTTCGGTAGTGTTACTGCTGTTGTTCATCGCTATTCTCGTGTATTACTACCTTAAAAATCACGAGAAAGGAGAAGCTTTGTTAAAACGAGAAACGGATCCGTTGTCTTCTTTGAAATTGCATCCTTCACAACGTGCGGTACTGAAGTATTTCGTAGTGATTTCTTTGTTGATTTTTTTACAAATAGTTTTAGGAATCATTACGGTTCATTATACGGTAGAGGGGCAAGCATTTTTCGGATTTGAATTGGCCGAGTATTTACCCTATTCGGTTTCAAGAACTTGGCATACTCAGTTGGCTGTATTTTGGATAGCGGCTACCTGGCTCGCAACAGGCTTGTTTTTAGCTCCTATGATTAGTGAGCGAGAAATGAAGTATCAGGTGTTAGGAATCAATTTTTTATTTGTGGCCCTGTTAGTAATTGTATTGGGCTCTATGTTGGGAGAGTGGTTAGGAATACATCAATTTTTTGATGCTACAACCAATTTCTTTTTTGGGCACCAAGGGTTTGAGTATATGGATTTGGGGCGTTTCTGGCAGATTTTACTAGCAGTAGGACTCGTTCTATGGATGCTCATGGTTGGAAGACATATAGTTTTTGCAATTCGTAAAAAGAACGATGACAAACACCTACTGACTATATTGTTGATTGCTGTAATGGCCATTGGAATGTTTTTCTTTTCAGGATTGATGTATGGTGAAAATAGTTCGTTGCCCGTAATAAATTACTGGCGATGGTGGTTAGTACATTTATGGGTGGAAGGATTTTTTGAGGTGTTTGCAACGGTGGTTATTGCGTACTTGTTTTCAAGAATGAAAATAGTATCGGTAAAGACTGCAGGGAAGACTGCAATAGCCTCAGCAACGATTTTTTTGGCAGGAGGAATTATAGGAACCTTACATCATTTGTATTATTCAGGAACACCGGTGCAAGCCATAGCATTGGGGGCAACTTTTAGCGCACTTGAAGTAGTGCCTTTGACACTGATGGGTTTTGAAATTCGTGAGCATTGGCAAGTGTTGAAAAGCAATGCTTGGATTCAGCGTTACAAATGGCCTATTTTCTTTTTTATGGCAGTCGCCTTTTGGAATATGCTCGGGGCAGGTGTTTTTGGTTTCTTAATCAATCCGCCCATCGCTTTGTATTATATCCAAGGATTAAATACTACCGCAGTGCATGCGCATACAGCTCTTTTTGGAGTTTATGGAATGCTGGGAATGGGATTTATTCTGATCTGTTTACGTCTGTATTCACGAGACGTTTGGAATGAAAAGTTGGTAAAACGAGCGTTTTGGTTGTTGAATATCGGGTTGTTATTGATGGTCTTGTTAAGCTTGTTACCGATAGGTATCATACAGACTTATGTTTCCATTCATGAAGGATATGCCCATGCCCGTGACGCAAGTTTGCTGTACAGTGATGAGGTACAGGTGTTAAAATGGTTACGTATGATAGGTGATATAGTGTTTTCATTAGGAATAGTATACTACTGTTGGTTTGTTGTGAAAACTACTTACAACGCCCTCCGATCAAGGTAAAATATCAATTGTGCTATATTGGTTGGCAACCCCTGATGAGTGTGTACTCGTTGGGGGTTGCCTTGTGTTTAGGGGATAAATTAATCGGAAACAGCAATCCAGTTTTCGTCAATTATTTGATGAGTAATGGCAGCAGCAGCCGTACTTCCTGCGGCGACAGCACCCGCAATTCCGCTCCATCCATTTTGAGCATCTCCTATGATAAAGCATCCCGGTAACGGACTCTCAAAGTGTTCGTCGGTTTGGTAATATTCCATTCCAAAAACACCTGTTTCTGTAGGGAGTCCTAATGCTTTTGCAAACGGGCTACTTTCAATGGCAAGGGTATCGGGTAAAAAACCTCCTTCTCTTGGAATGTGCTGACCATCTGCCAGTTCTATAGCGGTTAGTTTCCCTTCAATCGCATGTAGTTTGCTAATTTTTTGTTCAAAATACTGTACACCGTTGACTTCCAGTGCTTTTTTTAGGGAAGAATTTTTAATTGGAGCTCCATTAGTGAAAACATGAAGGTCATTTGACCAGTGAAATATAGTTTTGGCAAACATGGGAGCCATATCTGCATCACCTATAACGGCCAGAGCTTTATTACTTAGTTCAAATCCGTCACAAAAGGGGCATGGGTATATTGATGTACCGTATACCTCGGTGAGCCCTGGAATGTTAATCTTTTCAATTTGATCTCGATGACCTGTAGCAAGGAGAATTCTATCGGCTGTAAACTGTTCTTTTGCCGTACGGACAAGATAGCTTCGTTCTTGTTTTTTCACGTCAATAACGCTGTCTTTTCTGTAATGGACACTGGGGTATTTAGAGAGTTGTTCCCGAGCAGTATTGAAAATTTCTTTTGGATGTTTTCCATCTTGAGTAAGAAAGCCATGTGAATGGGTGGTGACCTTGTTTCGGGCGTTTTCACTGTTGATAAGGAGTGTGTTGATAGTGCTTCTTCCGAGCACTAAGGCGGCGCTCATGCCAGCCGGACCTCCTCCGATGATGATAACGGGGTAATGCATAGTGTTTAGGTGGTTAATAGTGTTAAGTATAGGGGATGGGCTTAGTAAAATCCCCAACGTAGTGGAACTTCCAAATTGGATAAAAGATCTCCTATTCATACGAGTAGGAGTTAGGTGTCAGGATTTAGAAACACGGCCCGTGCAAAGCTCGACCAAGCCATAGTGGTAATTTCTTGGCCAGTGGTAGTAGTTTCAGGACGCATTTGCATAGCAATGGCGGCATCTATCGTGGCTAGGTAAAATTGCTCAATCCATGGAAGGGTCACTTCCGGTAGTAAATCGCCTTTTAGCTTTAAGGTGTTGAGTACTTCTCGAAATAATAACATCATGGTTTTGAAATCGTCGGATTGCTCTTCCACAGTCTCCATATTGCCTCCTAATTGGTATAAGAATCGAAACTGCATACCGCTTTGAACATCACTCCTAAACATTTGATGCAGCTGTTCTTTAGGTATTTTTGAGTGTGTTAAGGCAGCTTTAGTGGTGTTTAAGCAATGGGCACTCGCATAGCTAGTGATCTGATCAATAAGAGCCGTTTTACTAGGGAAATGGCGATGGATAGTACGCCTACTTAGCTGTATAGAAGTGGCGATTTCTTCTAAGGAAGCCGCCGCAGATTTTCCGAGACAGTTGATCGCGGCAAGGATTATTTTTTCTTTTGTTGAATTCATTTTGTCACATTAGAGTGACAAAAATACAAAACTATGTCACATTGGTGTGACTTTTTTGTGGGTAAATTTTAAATTGAGAGCAAAAAAAAACACAAGTATATCAATACCTGTGTTTTAGCAGTCGGGATGAAAGGATTCGAACCTTCGATCTCTGGTCCCCCAGACCAGCACTTTAACCGGACTAAGCTACATCCCGCTGAGACAAATCTAAAAAAAAAATCTAGGAACGAGCCTAGATTTTTTATCAAGAATAAATTTTATTTTTAAAGAGTTTATTAAGCTGTTCATTAATAAGCTCTTACTTGTAACGTTAAAAAACTTAAAATAGTATTAAGCAGTTAAAGGTTTTCCTTTTAAGCGTTTGTCAATACGTTGTTTGATGATGGTTAAACGCTTCATGAGGTCCATAAGGTGGGTATCTTTACTTTGCTTATACACTTCATTTATTTCTAAGATTAACGACTTAGCTTCTCTTGATGCTAAAATTCGATCGCTAGTGGTTACAAATTTGAATTTTCTGTTTTCAAACTCCTCCGCTTTACCAATTAATTCTGAATTCATATAAGTGCTTTCGTTTAAATTAATAACTTCCTTTTTGCATTACCTTAAACGCAAAAAGCCATAATTCACAGGTTCTCTACACGAGACATTCTTTATGCCATATGACTATGACAAAAATGGGGGTCAAATATAGGGTTATCTACGTATTTTTATGTTAAAAAACAATCAAAATATGTTATATTTTTATAAAATTTTTCTATTTGCTTTGATAATCAGGTTTTTATGCTGATTGTTTTTTGAAGGCCTTCTCTCAAATATAACAAATGTTTTAATCGAAGTCAAGTGAATTGAGCTAATTTTGTAGGGGAAAACCCCTGTATTGTGTAATATGATGCGTTTCGTTTGTAAGCTGTGGGGAGCTATGCTGGGGCAAATTAATGTATCTTTGCCGTATAAATTAAACTACATGAAAAAAATTGTTTTATTAATCGCCATTTTAGGGGTGGTTTCTTGTAACTCTCAGCAAAAGAGATCGATAAAAGGAGAGACGGAATTTCAAAGAGAAATGAATGCTCAATTTAAAGACGCTTCTACTTCACCTTTAACGCGTCGCGGATTAAAGAAGTTTGATGGCTTGGCGTTTTTTCCGGTAGATAGTACGTATCGAGTAAAGGCGACGCTAGCGAAGGCGCCAACAGAACGCATTATAGAGGTGCCGACGACTACAGAGCGTGTCGCTGTATATCAGGTATATGGTACCTTGACATTTAAAATTAAAAATCAGGAATGCCAACTCCTCATCTATAAAAATAAATATCCCCAAGAAGCCTATAAAGAGCATTTGTTTTTGCCGTTTTTAGATAAAACCAATGGCGTGAGTTCGTATAAAGGTGGGCGTTTTATTGATGTCATGACCACAGACATTCAAAAAGATGGGACGGTAATCATCGATTTTAACAAGGCCTACAATCCGTACTGTGCCTATAGTAATAGGTATTCTTGCCCAATAACACCTAGTGAAAATGCATTGGATTTAGCGGTAGAGGCTGGAGTTATGGCCTATAAAAAGTAGCAACGATTCGTCTAAAAAGAAAAAGCCCCCAAATGCTGTCTAGCACCTTGGGGGCTTTTTTTATTTTGAAGGAGGAGTAAGTCCTTGTTCAAGGTCTGTTTGTATGGCTTTCTCTAAGGCAGCCAATGCTTCTCTACGAACTTTTACTTTGGTGGCCGCATGCGCTTTTAAATTGAGCTGAGTAAACATCTGCGCTATTTTTTCAGCGGTAGGGAGCAAGTGTTCAGCGGGTACAATTTTATCGAGGAAACCTGCTTGAATAGCCGTTTCAGGATCGTAAATTTCTGCGTTGTTTACACTTCGTTGAAGAAATACTGGGCTCAATCTTGACTTGGCGATTTCAATTCCCGCCTCGTGCATTGTCATTCCAATTTGAACTTCATTGAGTCCTATTTTAAAAGGACCTTCTGTTCCTAAGCGGTAATCCGCTGCGAGTAATAAAAAAGCTCCCTTGGCAATCGCGTGTCCGGGACAAGCAATGATGATGGGTAACGGAAATGATAGCATGCGCAACGCAAGTTGTGATCCTTTGGTTACCAATTCAAGAGCAGAAGCCGGTGATGCAGTCATGCTTTTGAGGTCGTAACCACCTGATAGAATCCCTGGTTGTCCTGTAATAACAACTACTTTTTGGTCTTGTTCAGCTCGGTCTAGATGTGAGTTTAAGGCTTCGATTACTTCGTGAGAAATGGCGTTTACCTTTCCGTTGTTAAGCGTGATAATCGCATGGGTTTCTCGATCGGTGTATTGAACTAATTCGGTCATTTATGATATAAGTTTTATAAGGTGAATGCCTCCAAAAACAGCGAGAAAGCCCAAAACAAAACTCGTAATCGTATAGAGTGCAAAGCTTAGGAAGTCTCCTGATTTTAGAAACACGTGATTTTCGTAGGCAAAGGTGGAAAACGTGGTGAATCCACCGCAAAAACCAGTAGCTAATAATAGGGTGTGGTTCGGCCCTAGGCTTTCGTGTTTAGCAGCCAATCCGAGTATGAAGCCAATAAGCAGGCTCCCGAGTATGTTTGCAGCAAAAGTTCCGAAAGGAATTCCAGTAGTTCCGTTGTTCAACCACTTCCCCAGAAGGTATCTCAAGATACTTCCTGAACCTCCTCCAATAAAAATTAATAGTAGCTGTTTCATGCTATGCGAATATAAGAAAACCCCACAATTTTGTGGGGTTTTGAGTTATTATTGATCGGGTATTTGTTAAAAATCGATGTCTTCAACATCAACCCAATTCCATTTTCCAGCGATCACTCCTTTTTTAATAGTCATAATTCCAGGATTGGCGCGGATGGCAGTTTTTAGTGCTGTTTCATCGCAAAAAGCAAAGGTATAAGGCAGGTCAAATTCTTTTTGTGTCGCCGCCAAATCTTCAATATAAGAAGCTGTTAACACGTAAATTTCGTAACCGTTTTCCTTGGCTTTTTTAGCCGCTTTTGAAATAGAAGCAAGTCCTTCCTTTTCTGTTTTGTCAAAATTGTACAAAAAGATAAGCATTACCTTGTCTTTGGTCAAAGCCTCTTCCAGTTTATCTCCTTCGTCAGTATCGATGCTGAAATCGTGAATAGGAGGCTCCTCGTGTAATTCGTAACTCATACCTTCCGCGATGTTGTTACCAATGGCGTACGCCCTAAAATCAACGATAGGCAAGTGGTTGAGTACGTGGTATACAATTCCTAGCGAAATCAAAATAGAAGCCAAGCTCGTAAGACTTGCTATTTTCTCAGAAATTAGCGGTTTGATGTGCTTTACACCAGCCAATAAAACTCCGATAAATACCATAAAAATGACATTTTTATAGAAGGTCTCTTTCGGTGTTAATTTAATAGCATCTCCAAAGCAACCACAGTCTGTAACTTTGTTATAGGTATACGAATACCAAGTTAAGAATAAGAAAATAAGGTTGAGTCCGAATAGGCTCCAAACAGTTAGTTTAGGTTTGTAACCAACGAGTAACATAATACCTAATGCGAGTTCCGCAACGATGAGTAGGATAGAGAAAGGCAGTGCAAATGGAATTAAGAATTCCATGTTTAAAACACTTTCACTAAAGTATTCTTCAAATTTGAATTGTGAACCAATTGGATCAACCAATTTCACAAAACCTGAATAGACGAATAAGAGTCCTACTAGTACTCGGGAGATTTGAGTGGCTAATTTTAACATCATAATCAAGGGTTGTTTTTAATAGTTAACGTTCTAATTCTGAGAAGTGAATTAAAGCAAAAATAGCATAATTTATCATATCTTGATAATTTGCATCAATTCCTTCTGAAACGAGCGTTTTTCCTTTATTGTTTTCTATTTGTTTTACACGCAGTAGTTTTTGGAGTATTAAATCGGTTAACGAAGAGATGCGCATTTCTCGCCATGCCTCACCGTAATCGTGATTTTTTGATTCCATTAATTGCTTGGTAACTCCAATTTGTTTGTCGTACTGAACGGTGGCTTCCGGAGTGTCTAGGTCAGGTTGTTCTACCACCCCGAGATCTAACTGGACTAAGGCCATGATACAGTAATTGATAATTCCAATAAATTCAGAAACTTCTCCTTCATCAACTTTGCGTACTTCGTTTTCTTGCAATTGTCTGATGCGCTGTGCTTTGATGAAAATCTGGTCGGTAAGGGAAGGTAGTCTTAGTATTCTCCAGGCACTTCCGTAATCCGTCATTTTTTTTATAAATAAGCTACGGCATCTTTCAACGATTTCGTCGTATTGCTTTGAGGTATCTTGCATTTTGTCAATTCTGAAATAATTAGGTAAAAATAAGAAATGAATTAGGTTTTCCTTTATTTTTACGTAAATAAATTATACGTATAAAATGAAGTTAGAGAACGTAGTTGTATTTTGTGGATCGAGCATGGGATTTGGAGAAAAGTATCAGACCGCTGCCAAAGCATTGGGGCACTATTTTGCTGAAAATGGTATTTCATTGGTGTATGGAGGAGGAAAAGTAGGCCTGATGGGTGTAACTGCCGATGCTGTTTTGGAGAAAAATGGAACAGCAATTGGTGTGATTCCCGGTTTGTTAAAGGAGGAAGAAGTGATGCACAATGCACTGACAGAGATGGTGGTTACTGAAACGATGAGTGAGCGAAAAGTAGTGATGAGTAAGATGATCGATGCGTATGTAACCATGCCCGGCGGGTTTGGAACGCTCGATGAATTGTTTGAGGCCTTGACCTTGCAACAACTCCACATTGAGCAAAAACCTGTAGGATTGTTAAACGTTGACGGCTTTTTCGATCCGGTATTGGAACAGCTTGATAGGATGGTTAAAGAAGGTTTTTTAAAGCCCGAAAATAGAGCGTTGTTGCTTGTGGCAGCAACGGTTCCAGAACTTATGGATCAATTGAGAAATTATACCGCACCAAAAGTAGAAGCAATTATTAATAAAGTTGTAAAGAAAAATGACGATAAACTGTAAAGGTGAGCTCATCGATTTGTCGATACCCAAGGTGATGGGGATTTTAAACCTGACGCCTGATTCGTTTTATGATGGAGGAAAATACAGCGATGGCGCTGCCATAGTGCAACAAGTGGCCAGGATGCTCGAGGAAGGAGCGACCTTCATTGATGTTGGAGGATATTCTTCCCGCCCAGGAGCAAAACACATCAGTGTTGATGAAGAGCTACAGCGGGTAGTTCCGGTCATCGAACTGTTGACTAAGGAGTTTGATGGGATTCTAATTTCAGTAGATACTTTTAGGAGTGAGGTGGCAAGAGCTGCTGTAGCAAAGGGGGCGGCCATGATCAATGATATCTCGGGTGGAAGTATGGATGCAGCGATGTTTCCGTTGGTAGCCGAACTGCAAGTGCCTTATATTTTGATGCACATGCAAGGAACTCCTCAAACCATGCAAGACAAACCGGTTTATGAAGATATAGTGACAGAACTCGTTTCTTTTTTTGCAGCGCAATTAACGCAATTGAGAGCGCTAAAAGTACACGACGTGATTTTGGATGTAGGATTTGGGTTTGGAAAAACCATTCAGGACAATTACGAGTTATTAAATAATTTGAACTTGTTTCAAAAACTCGACGCTCCTATTTTGACAGGAGTGTCTAGAAAGTCGATGTTGTACAAGTTGCTCGACAGTACTCCGGAGCAGGCATTGAATGCAACAACTGTTGCCAATACGATTGCTCTGATGAAGGGAACACAAATTTTAAGAGTTCATGATGTAAAAGAGGCAATGGAAGCTGTCACCATTTATACACAATTGAAATAGAAATTGAATGAAAAGGAGGAAGTTTATTAAAAATATCACTTTGGGGTCTCTTGCAATGGGAGGAGTACTCGGGGGCTATGCTTGGCAAGTAGAGCCTTTTTGGCTAGAGTTTGTCGAACGCACCATGCCGGTAAAAAATTTACCGAAGGCCTTAGAGGGGAAAACGTTGATGCAAATAAGCGATATTCACGTCGGGGATCGTTTCGATTATAGCTACCTTATTGAGAGCTTTAAGGAGGCGGCAGTATACCAACCCGACTTTGTAGTATACACCGGTGATTTTGTAAATTACAACAGTGTGCGGCAGTTGGAACAGCTTAAGGAAGTAGCAGAATACGCAGTATTGGGTAAGATTGCTACCTTAGGAGTGTTGGGAAATCACGATTACGGAGAAAATTGGTCACAACACGAAGTAGCTGATGCTATTTGTAGTATTCTTCAAAATGCAGGGATCACGGTCCTCAGAAATGAACAGCAGGAGTATGAAGGTCTTAATTTTATAGGTTTTGACGATTATTGGGGAATCAATTTTAACCCGGAATTGGCGATGCTAGATTTTAAAAATGATCGCGCCAATATTGCGCTGTGTCACAATCCAGACGTTTGTGATTTACCGGTGTGGAAAGATTATAACAGCTGGATTTTATCGGGACATACGCATGGAGGACAGTGCAAACCTCCTTTTCTGCCAGCACCGATGTTACCAGTGAAAAATAAAGCCTATGATCAAGGAGAGATAGACCTGAACGACGGGCGAAAATTATATATAAACAGAGCGCTAGGACATTTATGGCAGGTCCGATTTAATGTGCGTCCTGAGATTACAGTGTTTGAGTTACAACGAGCCTAGTAATTAAAGGGGATAGAACTGAGAGGTATGAATTTGAATTTTATTGATTTTTCCGTATTGGATATCTTAGATATCATATTGGTGGCAGTCTTGTTGTATTATATCTATAAGTTGTTGCGAGGTACAGTAGCCATTAATATTGTTGTAGGAATAGCGGTAATCTTCGTGATATGGAAAATTACGCAGGCTCTGAATATGGAAATGCTGAGTGGAATTTTAGGGTATTTGTTGTCGGGAGGAGTCATCGCTTTAATTATCGTTTTTCAGCAGGAAATACGAAAGTTTTTATTGATGATTGGAACTACCAACTTCTCGTCGAAACGAAATTTTTTAAATCAACTAAAATTTTTGCAGTCAGAAATGAATGCCGAGGTGGATACCGATACCATTTTAGACGCCTGTATTAATTTGGCTAAAACCAAAACGGGTGCACTTATCGTTGTAGAACGTACCAATAACCTCGATTTTTTAGCGGGTACAGGTGATGCGATGAATGCCGTGGTAAATGAAGCTATTTTGGAGAGTATCTTTTATAAAAATAGTCCGCTTCACGACGGAGCTACACTGATTCGCGACAATAGTATCATTGCTACACGAGTGGTATTGCCAATTTCTGACAATCCGCAGATTCCGGCGCGTTTTGGGCTGCGACATCGCGCTGCTATTGGAGTTTCAGAACGTACGGATGCCTTGTGCTTATTGGTTTCAGAAGAAACAGGTGAGATATCTTATATAAAGGATGGTGGGTTTGAACTCTACGATTCCGTAGACGTACTGCGAAAGAAATTGCACGCAGATGTTATGACATAAAAAAAAGCTCTTCAATAAAGAAGAGCTTTTTTTTTAGAAAAATATTATTTAGTGGCAGGAGCCATTTTAGATTGGATAGCGCTCATTACGCTTTTGAATTTTTTAACTCCTTCTTCGTCTAAGGTTTTAACTAACTCTTCTCCTTTTTTAGCTAATTCAGTTCCTTTAACGGCTAATGCTGAATTTTTTACTACATCTCCTTTCGCAGCGATGTATTCTTTTGCATGAGCAGCGTACTCTTTAAGGTATTCCTCAACTTTTTCGTTGTCAAAATGAGGGATGCTTACACCTTCTAAAGCCGATGCAACAGCTTCGGTAGTTTTTGTCGCTGCTTCTTCTGTTGCTTCTACAACTTTTGTCGCTGCTTCGGTAGCTGCTTCTGCTGCCTTTTCAGTTGCTTTTTCTGTCGCTTCTACGGCTGCTTCTGCGGCTTTGGTAGTTTCCTCTTTCGTGTTTTTACATGAAGTTGCTACTAAAGCACCAACTACTAAGGCAGATAAGATTACTTTTTTCATCGTATTATGATTTTTAGTTTTAATAGATTGAGTAACAAATGTAACAAAACGAATGAATTTTCCAAATACAACACAGTTTTAATTGGTGTAAATTCTCTGCAATTCAGAAAGCTAGCCGCTTAGGACTGCGCCTCTTGAAATTGTACCTCATAGAGGTTTTTGTAGTAACCATTAGCGATTTGTAGGAGTTCTTGGTGGTTTCCTTGTTCCACAATGGTTCCTTTATCCATAACGATAATACGGTCGGCCTTCTTGATGGTTGCCAGTCGGTGGGCAATAACAATAGAGGTCCTTCCTTCTGTGAGTTGGTCCGTAGCATATTGAATCATTTGTTCTGCGTAGGAGTCAACCGATGAGGTTGCTTCATCCAGAATTAAAATACTAGGATTACTGACATAGGCTCTTAAAAATGCAATTAGCTGACGCTGTCCTGACGAAAGCATACTTCCTCGTTCTTTGACGTTGTAGTGGTAATTGTCAGGGAGACTCATGATAAAGTCGTGAATACCGATTTTTTTAGCGGCCTCTTGAACTTCTTCTAAGGAAATAGCCTCATTTTTTAAGGTGATATTATTGAGTATGCTATCCGAAAACAAAAAGACGTCCTGTAGTACTACAGCAATTTGATGGCGTAGTGAGCTGATGTCAAAATTTTCGACGTTGATTCCATCGACGGTAATGGTACCACTGTCAATTTCATAAAAGCGATTTATAAGATTGATAATGGTAGATTTTCCTGCTCCAGTAGCCCCGACGATGGCGATGGTCTGTCCTTTTTCAACATTGAAACTAATGCCTTTCAAAACTTCTTCTCCAGGAATGTAGCTAAAACGAACTTGATCGAATTTAATGCTGCCCTCAAGGGCTGTGGCGGGCTGATTGCCTTTTTGAGCAATACTGCTTTCGGTATCGAGTACGGCAAAAACACGTTCTCCCGACACGATTCCCATTTGTAATTGGTTAAACTTATCCGCTATCTGACGTAGGGGACGGAATAGCATTTGCGCCATTTTTATAAATCCGATAATTGCTCCAACGGTTACGGCATTATCCGTCACTACTTGCAGCCCTCCATACCAAACAATGAGTCCGATAGCAATAGAAGATAAAATTTCAGCAATTGGAAAAAAGATGGAATAATACCAAACGGTTTTGACGTGGGCTTTTTTGTGTTTATCGTTGATAGCGACGAAATTGTCATATTCGATTTTCTCTCTGTTAAACAGTTGGACGATTTTCATTCCCGTAACGCGTTCCTGTACAAAACCGTTGAGGTTTGCTACCTGATTACGCACGTCTTGAAAGGTAGCTTTAATCGCAATTTGAAACAACTTGGTAGCGTAGATCAATATAGGGAGTACTGCCAAGCTGATCAGGGCCAATTTCCAGTTGATGACTACCATCAAGACCGCAACGACGAGCATTTTTAAAATGTCACTTACGATCATAAATACACCTTGAGTGAAAAAGTTGGCAATGGTTTCTATATCCGAAACCACGCGGGTTACTAATTTACCCACGGAAGTCGTATCGAAATATGCCATTTTAAAGCCCATGATTTTTCGAAAGGTCTTGGCTCTAATATCTCGTATAATATGCTGACCTACCCAATTTGCGTAATAGATAAAGGCAAATTGAAGTAGTACTTGCAACAAGAGTACGGCAATTAACAGCAGGGTATTGTCCAGCAGTTGATTGATGTCTTTTGAGGCCGTAAATTCGTTGATAGTATACATTAGTATATACGGATCTGCCGCGGCCGCTACAGCAAGTAAAACCGTAGCGATAACGGCAATACTAAATTTTAACTTGTAATTTTTTGCAAAGCTCATGAGCCTTGCAAATATTTTTAGATCAAATGCTTTTCCTGTTGTTTTACTCACGATATATATGGGTATGCTACGTTCGTTAAAAATAATCCTTTTGCAGGCACTGAAACACCTGCTTTTCCTCTGTTTTTACTTTCAATCACGGCGATAAAATCGGAACGCGTTTTTTTGCCCAGTCCCACTTCGAGTAAGGTGCCCACGATGGCGCGTACCATGTTTCTCAAAAATCGATCGGCACTGATATAAAAAGTGAGTTCTTGACCATCCAATCGCCATTCGGCATGACTAATTTCGCAAAAAAAAGTGTTTACATCCGTTTTTACTTTTGAAAAACATTCAAAATCTCTGTAGTCATACAAAACCTTAGCAGCTTCATTCATCGCGGCGATATCAATATTCGTATGGTGTAATTGCCACGTAGTATCCAGTGAAAAAGGGTTTCTGCCTAACTGTATTTTATACTCATAACTCCTGCTAGTGGCATCAAAACGCGCATGTGCATCGTCCGCTACAGGGAGGGTTCTATAAATGACGATATCATTGGGTAGTATAGCGTTCAATTTATATGTGAAATTCTCATCGAGTAATTTTTCCGTATCAAAATGAGCGAACATCTGTGAAGCGTGAACACCTGCGTCCGTGCGTCCTGCACCAACTATAGTGATGGGTTCTCTCATGATGGTGCTCATCGCGGTGCTGATTTTTTCTTGAACACTAATGGCATCGGGTTGTACTTGCCATCCATGATAGTGTTTTCCGTGGTATGCTAACTCTAAAAAATATCTCAAAAAAGTAAAAATTTTAGACAGCTAAATTATGGAATTTTACTGGTTATTATCGTATAAAATTTTGTGGAGTTTAGGCTATGAGAATTTTGGCTGTCGTAGTAGTTGCTTAACATAGTATAAGGAGTATTGGTTTGTTTTTTAGTATCTTATAGGTAGGTATTGAATAGTCCCCCCGCATGTCTATCCTTCAGAAGATAAACTCGTAATTTTGATTGCGAGTTTATTTTTTTGATATTGCCTGACCAATAGGAAAATGAAATGAAGAAAATTTTGTTGTTATCGGATACACACAGTTATCTCGACGAGCAAATACTCAAGTTTGTACGTCAAGCAGATGAGGTATGGCATGCAGGAGATATTGGTGATTTATCGGTTACAGACGCTATTAAAGCACTAAAGCCACTGCGAGCGGTGTACGGAAATATTGATGATAAGGATGCTCGTTTGGAATTCCCTCTAAACAATTTATTTGTCGTAGAGGGGGTAAAGGTATACATTACGCATATTGGAGGCTACCCAGGCCGTTATAAACCCAAAGTGCAAGCGTTCATTAAAAAAGAACGCCCAAAGCTCTTTATTTGCGGGCATTCGCATATTTTAAAGGTGCAATTTGACGCGACGCATCAATTATTACATCTGAACCCAGGAGCTGCCGGAAATCACGGTTTTCACAAAGTGCGTACGATGTTGCGCTTTGTGCTCGACCAAGGAGAAATTGGCGATTTGGAGGTTATAGAGCTCGCTACACGAGGCTAACGGCAGTTTTTTTAGGAGCGGGGACCGAAATCGTTATTTTGGTACCTTTGTTAGTAGCGGTTTCAATTAAGAAATTTCCGTTCATCATTTGTATCCTCGCTTCAATTTGATTGAGTCCAAGTCCTGATTTCGTCGTGCTTTTGCGGTAATTAAATCCAACGCCATCATCTTCGATTAAAATGGATAAAAACTCGTTTTGTTCTTCCAAAACAATATAGGCATTGCTGGCTAAACTGTGTTTGATAATATTGTTGATTAGCTCGTGAATAACATTGTAGATCTTGATTTCAAATTCCTGATTGTACCTGTTGATATTATTGAACTCAGAATGAAAACTAAGTTCGGTGTTAGAATATTTTTTAGTGATGTCTTTCAGGGCGTACTCCAGTCCAAATTTTAATAAGATAGACGACACGAGGTTGTGCGATAGGTCGCGTACTTTTTGTGAAGCTTCTAAGATAATTTCACGTGTTTTTTCCAATTCAACCGGAGGTTCTCCGTCGAACTGCTTTTTGGTGGCACTGAGGTGCATGTTCGCTGAAGAGAGTAGGGCGCTGACACTGTCGTGCAGTGTTTCGGCAATTTGTTTCCGTTCTGTTTCCTTTCCGTCAATGGTTGCGTTTAGTATTTTTATTTGCGATTCTGATTTTAGACGATCAATATTCTGTTTTTCTAATAACTTATTTTGTTTGAGTTTTAGTTGTAAGTTGCGTTGTCTCAATCGAATATTATAGATGACAACTGCCGAGGCAATTAAAATCAATGCAGTGAGTGCAGCAAATAAATACGTCGTGTTTTTCTTTTTCAGTTTAGCGATATTGATTTCCTTTTCGTTTTCGAGCTTCTTGAGCGTTGCATTGTGATCCGTTTCAATCTGTTTAATGATCTTCTTTAAGTCTCTTTTTCGTAAATCTTCTTCAAATTCGTACGAAGTTTCAAGGTTGTCGTAGGCTTTTACTTCATTTAAATTGCGCATCGCCCAAGCCAGGTTGTAATATAGTTTAGCGCTGATTCGTATGGCTTTTGGACTCTTGATATCGTGGACGTAATTGATACCTTCAAAATAGTTTTTCTTTGCTAACTCAAACTTGTTTTGCATTAGAAAAACATTGCCCAAATTACAATAGGCACCTGCGAGCACTATTGAATCATTATTTGTTTTGTTGATCTCAATTGATTTTAAAATGTAATGTTCAGCTTTGGTAAAGGTAGAATCCATTTGATAGATTCCGGCGATGTTGATATATCCTTTAGCTCTTTGGTGTTGTATATTCGTGTTTAAGGTTTGAATTTGTTCGAGCTGATCGTAGTAGTAAATGGCACTATCTCTATTTTGAGCAGTGATTTCTTTAAGTGCATTTATCGCGTCAAAATCTTTGTCTTCACGACTGTAAAACTTGTTTAATCGGAATTTCTGACGGGTGAAGGTACGTTGAAAATTCCCTCCGATTTTTAAAAACATACGAGCCTTAATATTAGCGATAGTATCGTTTGATAAGGCTGTTTGATCATGGTTAAAGGCGTGTAAATCCTGTAAGCTTCTTTTGTAGTATTCGGTTGATATGGCGATTTCCCCAATTTCGCGATAGATATCAGCAATGAGTTCAGCAACAGCTGATTTGAGCGTTGTATTATTCGTTTTGTTACACTGTTCAAGTAGTACCAAGGCTTCTTTTAAGGCATCTCTGTAATTCCCTTTTTCGTGTTTGACAACAATTTTCTGGTACTGTACGTAGGTGAGCGAATCTTTTTTACTTACTACTAATTCACCCAAGTTTGTTCGTGATTGATCAAACTTGGGTGAATGGTTATTAGCGTAAGATAATGATATACTTGCAAAGAAAAGAATCGTCAGTATAACAATGTATCTCATATGTTTTTTTACTTTTATTCTACAGAACTACTTCCGTCATAGAAAATTACAATTTTTGGCTTGTTTGGTTTTTCAAGACTTCTGTTGGCGCGGTTGGCTGCATTCGAAGCTCCGTCCTCTTTGTGATTGATAAATCCAATTTCTAAGCGTCCGTTAGTCATTTTTAAATCTCTAGAGAAATTCTGAACGGTTGCTGTTCCCAAAGATAAGTGAATTTCATGAGTGTTGGTATCTTCATTAAAAATGAATTCCGTTTGAACATTCGTATTTACTTGAAACTTTAAATTGTACGAGTCATCTTCGTTCTTACTGATGCTGTAGTTGTTTAAGAATTCAGTAATACCACGAGCTTTAGTCACTTCGTCGTCTTCAACGATGATTCTCGTCTTTTTACCATTGTTTGTTTCCAAGATATTTACCTTTAAAACATCGTCGTTTAACTCAAGAGCTGTACTGTTTGAGCGAGCTGCGGTATTGCTACCTTCGCTAATCACTAAGTCGTTTGACAAGTCTGTATTTTTGTAGCTATCTACTTTACTGTTTTCTTCTAGATCAAAATCAATATAATAGCTTCCACTGGTATTCTTCTTTAAGGTATACGACTTTAAATAGCTCGTTGGCTGTCTTAAATCGTGAGATAATTGTGGGTCGGTGTCGTTGTTAGAGCAAGAGCTTAAAAAGGCAATACTTAATGCTGAGAAAAGAACGGTAAATTTTTTCATGGTTTTTGATTTTTTTTTAATTTAAGGAATTTCGTTAATAAAATTACAAAGGCGATGCACTTAGTATAGACAGATGGAGATACGGGGGACGTTCTCAAAAGTTAGGGGATAAAGAAAACAAAATGAAGGGGTTTTCTAAACTATGTTATGTTTTAATAACAGCGCACATCGCCATGTATATATCTTAGCTGTAGTTCTTAGCGATGTATTTCATCAGGAATTATAGGATGGGGGGAGTATTTTCTTTGGGGGCAAAGAAAAATAGAATGAAAGGATTATACTATCTTATTCCTAACTGCGTACATCGCTAAACCTACTACATTTTTTACTTTCAATTTTTTATATAGGTTTCTTCGATACGATTCAACGGTTTTTACACTGATGCGAAGCATATCTGCGATTTCAGATGAACTTTTTTCTTGAGCTATTAATTTGAGGACTTCAATTTCTCTTTCTGTCAAATCTTTGTGAGATTCTTCCTTGTTGTTTTCGTTTTTGGTACTCGCCACATACAAGTTGAACAATTTACTTTTAATGTCTTCATTAAAGTATTGCAACCCTTTGTGCACTGCTCTGATGGCTTCCACGATATGTTCGCTGGCACAGCTCTTTTCCAAGAACCCATTTGCGCCTAAAGCGATCATTTCCTGAACTAGCTTAGGATCACTCAAACTAGAAAGAATGATGGTTTTTATTTGTACGTCTCGTTGTTTGAAAACTTTTAAAACGTCAATTCCATCCATTTCTGGCATGTTGATGTCTAATACTAATACATCGGCAGTATTGGTGCTTGACCAGTTTACAACTTCTTTTCCTGTTAAAGAGAAGCCTTCAACTTCAATGTCATCTTCGATATTTATAAGAGCCATCACTCCTTCAATTAGAATTTTGTGATCGTCGGCTATATGAACTTTAATCTTGTAACTCATTTGTTGTTTACGTTTACAAATTTATGTGACAACTGTGTTTTGTACAATACTCAGAATCCCTAAACGGTTTTTAAGGGTTTCTACTTACGGTATCAGGGTTAACCCTAGTTTTTTTGTTAATAAAACTTACCAAAACACTGAATGTCAGTTTTTTAAATATATTTTTTGTGGGGGTGGTTTCTTTTTTCCGAATATAAAACTAAAATAATTTTAAGAATATTTAGCTATAAAAACGAGACAATTTTATAAGTGCTTGTTTTTAAATTCAAAGGGATGAAGAAGGGGAAAAGGCAAAAAAAAAGCCGAGTTCATACTCGGCTTTGTCGCACTAAATATACTAAGATGTTAGGCTTATCGCAATCTGTCAACAGATTTTACAAGATCTTCGTCCTTTCTAATGGCTTTGTTTGCTAGAACTACTAACAAGATAACAAAAATAGGAACGAGCATCCCAATACCTTTCTCAGAAACCGCAGTTTCTCCAGATAATGTTAGTGACAAATAAATCAATAATCCTACTAAAAAAAGATTAATCAAGATTACTACTCGACCAAGCACAAATTGCAACTGTCTATTTTTAAACAAAAAGATAGCTGTTAAAGCTACTAGGGCCGAGGCAAAAAACAGTACAGGAATTCCTTTTAAAGCAATCTGGTCACTGCTTAACAAGTCCGTAATAAACACGGAAGCGTCAGCTGATTCTTGTGTCCACAAACTTACGTTTGGTGCTAAAACACCCGCTAGTAAGCTAGCTATCAACAAATATATGCTTTGTATTCTCTGTATCATTTTCTGAATTTGGGTAGCAAAAATAACACTTCTTTTTTTAAAAAGAAATATTAGAAGTTAAATTATTTGTATATATTTGCGATATAAGTAACCGCACTTTACAGTTATATACCTCATATATAGCTAAGCAATCAGGAAACAAATAATAAATATTTAATTCTTCAGTCACAACAGAATTATTTAACCTAATATTTTTTACGAATGTTCGAAATTTCGGAATTAAAAGCTAAAAAACTTACGGATTTACAGGCCATTGCGAAAGGCATTGGTTTGACTAGAATTAGTCAGTTAAAGAAGTTAGATTTAGTGTATAAAATTTTAGACGCGCAGGCAGAATCTTCAAATAAAGAAGAGAAGCCAGCAGAAGTAAAGGAGGTCAAAGAAAAGCCTAAGAGAAAACGTATTTCTAAAAAGGCAGAAGCTCCTAAAGAGTCTAAGGTTGAACAAGCTACGGAAAAGAAAAGTACCAAACCAGCTCCTGCAAAAAAGGAGGTGGCAGCTCAAGATAAACCCAAAGCCCCAGCGCGCTCAAAAACGGTTCAAAATCAGAAAGAGGAGAAGCGTGAAGATGAAACTAAGCGCAGTGGGAACGACGATAAAAAGCAAGGTCAGTCAAATCAAAATACGAACCAGAACAACAATCGTCAACGCAATAACCAAAACCAAAACAAAGGAAAACAACATCATAACAACCAAAATAAAGGGAAGCAACACCACAAAAGTGGTAACAAATACCGCGATCCTGATTTTGAATTCGACGGAATTATCGAAAGTGAAGGGGTGTTAGAAATGATGCCTGATGGTTATGGATTTTTGCGTTCTTCTGATTATAATTATTTGTCTTCACCTGATGATATTTACGTTTCTCAATCACAGATCAAGTTATTCGGCTTAAAAACCGGTGATACGGTTCGTGGAAATGTGCGTCCTCCTAAAGAAGGAGAAAAGTATTTTCCGCTGATCCGCGTTTCGAAAATCAACGGATTGAATCCGAACATTGTACGTGATCGCGTGTCTTTTGAGCACCTTACTCCTTTGTTTGCGAATGAACGTTTCAATTTAGCACAAAAAGGAAGTTCGTTGTCGACGAGAATTATTGATTTGTTTTCACCGATCGGAAAAGGACAGCGTGGGATGATTGTAGCACAACCTAAAACGGGTAAAACCATGTTGTTGAAAGATGTGGCCAATGCCATTGCTGCAAATCACCCTGAAGTATATCAAATTGTATTACTCATCGATGAACGTCCGGAAGAAGTTACGGATATGCAACGAAGTGTACGTGGTGAAGTAGTTGCTTCTACTTTTGATGAGCCTGCAGACAAGCACGTTCGTGTTGCCAACATCGTTTTGGAAAAAGCGAAGCGATTGGTAGAGTGTGGACATGATGTGGTCATCTTATTAGATTCTATCACGCGTTTGGCAAGAGCTTACAATACAGTAGCTCCGGCATCAGGTAAAATATTATCAGGAGGTATCGACGCCAATGCATTGCACAAGCCAAAGCGTTTCTTTGGAGCGGCCAGAAATATCGAAAATGGAGGGTCATTGACAATTATTGCTACAGCATTAACTGAAACTGGATCTAAAATGGACGAGGTAATCTTTGAAGAATTTAAAGGTACGGGTAACATGGAACTTCAGTTAGAGCGTAATATTGCAAATAGAAGAATTTATCCTGCTATCGATTTGATCAAGTCAAGTACGCGTCGCGACGATTTACTCTTAGACGAGAAAACCGTACAACGCATGTGGGTGTTGCGTAAATACCTAGCAGATATGAATCCTATTGAAGCGATGGAATTTATTCAGCAACGCATAAAGACTTCGCTCAATAATGAAGAATTTTTGATTTCAATGAATGGTTAAGAGCCTGAAAAATAAATAAATAAAAAAGCCTGTAGTTGTTCTACAGGCTTTTTTATTTGGGATAAATTACCCTATCTAGAGCTATGTCGTATGCGTCTCGATCGGTAATTTTATCGATAGGAGCAAAATAGTTGATTCCTATCGTTTGGATGTCTTGACGGCAGTCGGCTAAAAAGCGGTCGTAAAACCCTTTGCCATATCCCACTCGGTAATTTTCTCGATCGGAGATGAGTAAGGGTACCAACACGACATCGATTTTATTGACAGCTATTGGGGTTCCTGTAACGGGTTCCGGAATTCCATAAGCGTTTAACGCTATTTGGGTATTGTTATCATAAATGAAATGTTCTAAACTAAAATCGTCAAAATTACTCCGACTGATAATGATTTTTTTATCAAGGCGCTTTAAGTAGTCAATAATAGGGTAGGTGTTTATTTCCAGCTGTTTTTTTATCGGTAGAAACACGTGAAAGTACAAAGCCGAATCAAAATTGATGGCTTGTAATTGTTCCAGTATAGAAGTTTCTATTGCTATTATTTGATCAGCGCTAAGTTGTTTTCGTTTTTGCTTATACACTTGGCGCAGTGCTTTTTTGTCCATTTATAGTTCGTTTAACGAGGCTTGCGTTTTTTTAGGTAGTCCTTTTACAACGGTTTCGTAGGAATGGTCGATTAATTCTCTGAGCATGGCATCGTCTACGTCTTCGTTTATGGTTACGGTATTCCAATGCTTTTTATTCATGTGAAATCCCGGGTTAATACCATCGTAGGTTCCGCGAAGTTCCAATGACCATTCAGGATCACATTTTAGGTTGACGCTGGGAATTCCAGCTTCCCATTTGTCTAATCCAGTAAGGGCAAACATCTTTCCCATCACCTTAAACACCAAGGTTACTTCATCGAACGGAAAATGTTCGGTGACTCCTTTTTTTTGAATACAGTAGTTTCGTAATTGTTCGACATTCATGATGTTGTGAGTTTTTTTTGTGTGTGATTGGGAAGTTCGAGAGCACTGATGTCTAATCGCCATCCAATAGTTTCGGCAAGGTTGTTTAATACTTGTAGTGCTTGTAGCGCTTCGGTATTCGCCATAGGAATTAGATTGCTGTCTGGCACTTTGTTAATAATGTGTTCCTTGGCAGCGGCATTCACCGCGGTTAGGTCGTCAGAGTTAAACTTATTGAGCAAGCCATTTTGTATGTCGTAGTAACGCAAGGTAGGCTCAACCGAGATAATTTCTGGTTCGGGAAAAGCCAGGAGTCGAATACATTTTTCTTCGAGGTCCGATTCCATTTGGATTTTAGTAAAATCAAAGCCTATATGTACTTTGGCATTGATGATAACAATAGCTTTTTTTTTGCTGCTAATCAGTCCTAAAAGTTTCTCTTTTGTATTTTCATGGTGGTAAATTTCTGCAAATTCCCCTTCGACACTAATCAATTTTGAGACTCGTTTAATTTTTTCGAGCAAAATAATCGATTGCTGGTTGGCGCGTTGTCGTTTTGAACGCGTTGCAAATTTTGAAAATATAAAATACGAAAGCACGGCACCTGCAGCCAAGCCCATAAAAAGTAACTCCATAACGACGAAGTTAAGTAAAAGTAGGTAAACGAAAAAGAGCAATCGCTGAACGACTGCTCTTTGTTGATACTGGTTAATATTGATTATCGCAAGGATTTAGGGGATGATGGTTGCCAAGTCGTAGAAATAGAAATTTTTATCATCGTTCATAGCGACGAAAATTCCATTGGGGAACAAGGGGCCCATACTGCGGTGGTATCCATCACAGCCATCTGTGGCAGTCGTTCCGAGGTTTACAGCTTTAACAAATGCGTTATTCTCACGGTTAAAGAGGTTGAATTCTCCTTTTTGCTGATTCGAAACAATGAGGTAGCCTTGGGTATCGGTAGTTTTTATCAAGGCAATACCTTCGATGTCCTCTTCAAAGTACTCACCTCCGAAACAAGCGAGTTCTTCTGAACCTTTTTTGGGGTCTGCGTAGTATTTTCGAATCCCGTGTTGTTCATCAGAGTAATACACATGTCCCAGTTCATTATCAACGACGATGGCTTCAATTTCTTTTTTACCGCTGAAAGCACCAAATTTTCTGACGAGTTTTGATTGAAAAACTCCTTGATTAGCAGTTAGTTCGTATTGGTGAAGATAGTTGCTTTTCGGGCCTTGTTTTCTGCTGACAATGGCGTAGAGTTTTTCAGAATTCGAAGGACGGTAAAGTGCTATCCCCATTGGGAGGTCAAAATCGACCGTAGTTTCGTCACTAAATACGGGAAATCCTCCGTTGTCTAAAGGTTTCATTTCGGGAATACTATACAGGCGTATTTGGCGTTTTTCGCGTTCGGTAAATGCGAGTACTGCCGAATAAGTACTGTCGTTAATTTTAACCTTATAGGCAATGTCAACATTGTTGGGACGACGGATGTTTTTGAGTGTTTTCTCCGGCAAAATTTTACCAGAGAGGTCAAAGGCGTAAACAGCACCATCACTCGATTTGTCCGTTCCGAATACGATGCTTTTCTCGGGAGCTTTTTCGTTGTACCATATCGCTGGATCATCACTGTCATATCCCGTTTTTTCAGTAATGACGGCGGGGGTAATTTTAGGAAGTTTTGAGCCAGTTTTACAACTAGAGCCCAGGGTTAATAGGAGGATTAAACAACTGTATATATAGTTCTTCATGATGATTTTTCTTTAAATATTATTGTATGGACCTATCGGAATAGGTCGTATTTGATACCGATATTGAACCTACTTCCGTAGTATTCAGCTTGCATGGTTCTGTTCGCTGTTTGTTGGTAATATCGAAGGGGTTGATTGGTAATATTGGTAAGATCTGCGTATACGCGGATGTTTTTGTTGATAGAATATCCAGCATTGATATCGATAAAAAACTGTTGGTCGTAATAGCGATCGTAGAAGTTACTTTTGCCAATTTCATCGATGTAGGCAGCGGAGTAGTTTGCAGATATTCTGGCGGTAAAACTCCCGTCATCGTAGCTCAAAGAACCGTTAAACATATGAGGAGCGGTGTTTGGTAAAGTCATTTCTTGACGTTCATCACCATCTTCATTATTGATCCCTTTTGCTTTCGATTTTAGGAAAGTATAGTTGGTCATTACGGCAAAATTCTTAGCAAAGCCAGGGAGGAAGCTGAGTTTTCTTTGAAAAGAGACTTCAGCACCTAATACGTAGGCATCTTCACCATTTTGTGGGCGTTTAACATCGTAGCCTTTGGTATTGCTTCCCAACGCGTTATCACTTGCTTTGGAAATATACGTATAACTAAAGTTGCTGATGTTTTTGAAAAATGCTCCTGCCGATAGGATTCCGATGTTTGAAAAGTAATGTTCAGCCATAAAGTCAAAATTCATGGATTCGGCGGGCTTTAAATTTGGATTTCCGAGTTGTATTTCCCCATCTTCTCGTAATATATTTCTATAAGGTACCAAATCGACATAGTTCGGACGTGCCAGTGTATTGGTGAAGGCAAATCGGAGTATGCTATTGGGTTTTAGGGTGTATTTTAGGTGGATTCCGGGTAAGTAGTTGGTGTATTGATGACTGTGAGTAATGGTTTGATGATTCACGTAATCACCGTCATTATCATAGTTAACTAGATTTCCTGTTGCAGTAATTCTTGTTTGCTCAATTCTCACACCTGCTAGTAGGGTAAGTTGAGGGGTGAGTTGCTGCTCGGTCATAAGGTAGCCTGCATATACATTTTCACGGGCCTGATAATTATCGCCTAAAAATTCGTCGTATTTTAAAGTTCTCGGAGTACGCTCAGTTAAGGCAAGTGCTCCCAACCAAGAAGGTTTGACAAAATAACCTGCCTGATATTGCGTACCTGCAAGGAAGGTGTCGGAACTCAAATTTTCTGTTGAGACGGCCGCCATGGTTGGAAAGGTGCTTTCCAAATCGTATTCGTAAAAATCATTCGTGCGTTGCTTTTGCTTTAAACGCGTTCTAAATCCGAATTTGATAAACCCGTTTGGACTGTTAAATAAGGGAGAAGGTAGGGTAAAATGCGTTGCAATATTGTAATTGGTTTCGTCGGTGTATTTGTTTTCTTCCGTAATCTCATCGTATTCAAAGTTAGCCAGTGTATTTGCGTCACTGGCAGATACTGGAGTATACAGCGGAAATCTCGAATTTCGAATGTCATTGTGTACGCGGTATTCATTTTTAAATACGGCATAGCGTTCGTTGAGTCGTTCTTCGGAAGCTTTGGAAAAGGATCCGAGCCAGTTTATTTTGAGAGCGCCCAACAAGTGATCTCCTCCCAAGCTATAGTTTTGCATGCGTTGGTCCTCCAATCGTCTATTTTTATTGCGCGAGTTGCTTATTCCTCCTTTAGTTTCACGTTTAACCTTTACTGGAAACTGCGTAGGAGTATTGTTGGTAAGTGTGAAGTCACCGATAGCAATGTCTTCGCCGTCTAACATACTGTATTTCGAGCGAAACCTATTTTCGCGATCATCACGCCAATTGTACATGGTTTTTAAATACAGGTTGTGGTTGGGGTCAATTTGGTAATCCAGGTTTACAGAGAAACTTCGTCGTATGCGTTGAACTAGGTAATTGCGTTGTTCAAATTCTTTGGTATAGGGATTAACAGCTCTTTTTTCTGTTGTACTACCGTTGTTGAATTCGAATTGATTGCTCCATTCAGCTTCTATATTGTCAGATCCGAAATCGGTATCGTTCCACGAACCGGCTAACATCCATCCAAACTTTTTGTCTTTTGTTCGATTCCCGAGTAACAAGGAACCGTTGAGAATTCGTTTGTTGGTAATAAAGCTGATTCCCGATCCAGCCATTGCTGCCAAACGAAAGTTTTGAGGTGCTGTTCGGGTAACTAAATTTACCGACCCACCGAGAGCATCACCATCCATATCAGGAGTGATAGCCTTGTTGACTTGAATGGATTGAATCATATCAGAAGGAATAAGATCCATTTGAACATTTCTGTTGTCTCCTTCGGCTGAGGGGATACGGCTCCCGTTCAAAGTCACTGAATTCAATTGAGGTGCTAGTCCACGGATGATAATGTTTCGCGCTTCTCCTTGATCTACTTGCATGGTAATTCCGGGAACGCGTTTTACAGCATCTCCAATATTCGCATCTGGGAACTTCCCAATTTGCTCCGTGGCAATGACATTGGTGATGTTGGTATTTGCTTGTTGTTTGTTGAGTGCTTTCGCTTCACCCCCAATGGCAGTGGCAATGGTAACTTCGTCCAAAACATTGCTGTCAGGAAGTAAGGTGATTTTTAGAAATTGGGTTCGATGAGCACTAATGGTAACCGATTTAGTATAGGGCTGAAAACCGATAAAACTCACGCTTAAGTCGTACTGACCTGCGGGGATATTTACTAAGGTAAACTGACCGTTAAAATCTGTAAAAGCTCCTTTGTTGATACTTTTAATAGTAACATTGGCACCGGGTAAATAAAGCCCGCTTTCGTCGATGATTATTCCTTTGAGTCCTCCTTTTTGGGCGGAGACTTTTTGCTGTAAAAACAAAGAAATAATCGTTACAAAGAGTAGTTGTAAGAAATTTGAATGTGTCATTGATGTTGATTTTGTTTTCGTTCCAAAACTAGTATTAACAAGGAGGTTAACTGTTTTTTTGAAGGCAACAAAGTGTGCATATAAAGGCAACAAGAAGGCAACATTAAGGTAAAATTTACATTGCTGTAACCCCGCGGTAATGCTTAGATATTGAGCATAAAAGAAACCAGTTCTTCCTTGGGATCGATGGGCAGTTTTTTGCGCAATCGGTAGCGAGCTACTCGGACGCTGTCAGGGGTTACTCTGAGAATGGCAGCAATCTCTTTTGACGATAAATTGAGGCGTAGGAGCATGCCTAGTTTGAGTTCTGCCGGTGAAAGCTTGTCGGATGCGATTGCGTTTAGTTGCTGATTGAAACTCGGGTGAATTTCGTTAAAAAAATTACTGAAATCTTCCCATTCTGTATCCTGTTTGATATTGAATTCAATTTCTGAAACGAGTTTTTTGAGTACCGAAGAGAGGTCCGTATTCTTGCGTTGGCTCAATTTTTTTAAGCGCTCGGCTATTGCTTGGAGCAGGTTGTTTTTTTGTGAGAGTTGCAAGCTGTAGGTAGAGAGGGAAGCGGTTTTAGTTTCGAGAGTTTGTTGTAGGAGGGTTTCCTGTATTTGTTTTTGTTCGAGTTCTGCTTGGAGTGTTCGCTCTTTATATTGCTGTAATTTACGATCTGATTTTCGTCGTTTTTTAACGAGATATCCCGCGATTATCCCATAGGATATCACTGCGATTAATGCCAATAAAAGTAGTTTTTGTCGTCCTGAATTCACCTTGGTTTTTTCTTTGAGTAAGGAAATTTCTGCTTTTTTTTGAGCGAGGCTATACCGGGCTTGTAAAAAGTTAATTTGTCGCGTATTTTGTTGCTGTAGACTTCGGTTTTTGTAGTGAGCCGCTTGTAACCGATGTCGGTAGGCCTCTTTGTAATTTTCTAAGGCTGCATAGGTTTTGGCTAAATCTTTATAGGCACTTTCAAGCAAATGGGAATCGTTGAGCTCGAGGGCTAGTTGCAAGGCCTTCTGAGTATAATGTAAGGCCTGTGGTAACTGGTTGTTTTTTCGGTAGGTATCACCGAGATTATTGAGGATGTCGCAGGCTGCTGTAGAACGACAGTTTTTAACGAGGGCATAGGCTTCTTCAAAGTACTGAAACGATTTTTGTACCTGGTTTAAATCTTCATAAATACTACCGAGGTTGCGCTTGGTTTGTGCGAGTCCTAGTGTATCCTTTAGTTCCCAGAATAAACGCAAACTCTTTTGTTGGTGTTCAATGGCTTCTAGGTAATTGCCTTCTTTTTCATTGATTTGTCCTAGTTGAGCATGTGCATTGGCTATTAACGGTCGGTATTCATATTTGACGGCTGAGCGCAGTGCTAGTTGACCGTGTTCTTTTGCTAAAGCGATGTTTTTTACGGTCAGATAGAGCTCGCTGATGGCGAGTTGCAGGGCAGTGAATAGCTCGTGGTCCGGTTGGGCCTGCAAGCTTTGATTGTAATATTCCAGTGCTTGAGCATATAAATTATGCGAAGCAAAGTTCTTTGCTTTTTCATACAGTTGAACTGCTTGTGAAGGTTGTTGGAAGTTTTCTTCTCGAGGAGCAGCAGAAAGAGTTTGAACAGCAGCGTAACACAGAAAAAAAATGTAATAGAAGTAAATTTTAGCCATACTTACAAAGCAATAGCTCCGCAATAGAAAACGGATTAAGTAAAGGTTATCAAAAGAAGGGGACTCGGTTAATTTGTAGGTAACGTTTGCCAGAAATATGTCCAAAATGTTAGGGTAATCTTACCTTTTTATGTGTTTGCTTGAGGTAATGTATTGTTAGTGAGTGTTTTGTGTTAAAATTAAGAAACTACCCTTTTGTGTAGTTCGTTTTGATTGGCAGCGGGTTATTTTTGCAGTAAAACCATTACTATGGAACCTAAATATAGCAGAAACAACCTATCAATGACCCCTGATAACCTTGCGGTTATAAAGCGGACTCGGCTTTTAATCGGAGGGAGTAATTTAGGGATGACAATTGCCAAACAGGCATTGCAGAACGGATTTGAAAACATCACTATCGTCGATGGTATAGAAACGGCTGATGAGCCTGAAAATGACCATTTTCGAGAAGAACTACTCAGTCCAGAACAAGTTAAAGAACACATAGCCCAACTACAAGAAGTAAATCCAGAAGCCATGCTTACCTGGCATCGCGGTACAATGGAAGCATCCCTTTTTTCAGAAGTACTGGCGGGTCAAAGCTTGGCGGTAAACGCATTTGATGATGCATCAAACGTCCCTATGCAATTTGATAGGGCTTGCAACGATGCAGGGATACCTGTGATTCACCCTTATAATTTAGGGTGGGGATCGTTAGTTGTGGTGGTGAGTCCAGAAAGTTTATCACTCGAAACCATTGTAAAGGAAGGAGAGTTACTCAACGCTTCCAAGGTAGTTGAATACGTGACGAGTTATATGAAGTTTTGGGGAAAACCTCAAGATTGGATAGAAGAGGCAGCACGTGAATATCGAGCAGGTACGGATATATCCAAAGCGCAAATGCTCAGAGCTTCACAATTGGTCGCGAAAATAAGTACTCATATAGCGATTGATATCGCTACGGGCAACAACGTAAAACAGTTTCCAGAATTTTACCTCACCAAACTAGAGGAAGACCTCCATTAGATCAACTTGTTATTGGTCGCAAAAGAAATAGCTTCGGTAATATTGGCAACTTCCAATTTATCGAAGAGTTTCTTTCTGTGAAACTTCACGGTATCTGGCGACACAAAGATGGTTTCAGCAATTTCGTTAATTTTGAATCCTCTTGCCGAATACTGCAGTATTTCCTTCTCTCTTGTGGTTAGGGTTATCTTATCCACTTTCTTCCAAAAATCACCCTCTAAATCGTATTTGTGCATGGTATTATCACCTTGCTTGTAGATTTTGATGTTCCCAGAGTTGTGTTCTGTCGACATTGAAATGATACAAATAGCTTTCCAAACCTTACCGTCATTGCTCAAGAAAAGCGGTGTTAGCTTCTGATTGATTAGGATCTTTTTGTTCTCTTGATTTTTGAGGTTAAAATCGTACGAAATGGTATAAGACAAGCGCTCTTCAACAGGTAGCTTTTCATAAAAATCAAAGCCGATCGTATTGATTTTTAGCAGCAGGTCTAGGTCCGACTCCGTGACGTATTTAAAATAAAAGGCATAGCCCATTTCTTTGACCTCTTCGGCTGTATGTCCGCAGAGGAAAAGAGGGTTGTCCGAAACGTACTCAAAACCTTTTTTCTGATAATCGATGATATAAATGCTCTTATAAGTGGTCCGTGCGAATGCTTTGATAGGGGCTAAATAATCAGAAGTTTGTAGGCGTTCTGAATCAGAAATATCATTTACGGTGTTCTTGTTAGAAAAGAAGTCATTTATATTCTTATCCATGTGAAAATTTATTGCTTTTGTCTAAAATTTTAACAAATCTAATAAAAAGTTAATTATTAGGTAATCAAAAAACTACACTTTTGTGTAGTTTTTTGATACTGTGTAACTTAACTACACTTTCGTGTAATGAGAGAGGCTCAGCTTGGAGATAGTTTTGAAGTATAAATCAAACTATTATGGGATTCAATAACAACGCTTTACAACAATTATCTAAGTCAGAAATCTTAGCACTTTCAGAATTTATCGTAAAAGAGAATTTTAAGCACCATGCGGCAGGAAATTTACCTGATAATTTCAGATCTGATGTCGAGGAGATTTACAATGAAGAGTTACAGTTTTTTGATGCTTCTCAAACTTTTGTTGCTAAATCAGCTCAAGGAGAAATAGAAGGATCGATTCGCGTTTTGCGTTGGAATTACCAATCAGTATTGCCTATTCAAAAAATCTTCGGAATTAATCCAATTGAGATTGCCGGGATGTCACCGATGAAGCACATTTACCACATCGGGCGTTTTGCGATCAAAAAAGAAGCCAGCGATGTACAATTATTTAAAAAACTAATGGTTTGCGCAATCGCCCCAATTTGCGCCCGAGAGAACGCTGTAGCTTTTGCAGAAATTGATAGTAAACTTTTACGCGTATTACGCGCTTTGGGAATCAAAGCAACAGTAGTAGGAGAAAGCGTAGATTATTTAGGTTCAGAGACCATTCCTGTATGTATGAGCCATGAGGGATTGATTTCTTTTTACGAGCGCAATAAGCACTTAGTGGCTACCGCTACATCAACGAACCAAAACGAAGCTTACACACTACCCCAAAGTGTAGTTTCTACTCCACAAAACGCCAACTACACTTTAGTGTAACAGCTTAGCTACGAACCCGCTGTACCTTTGAATTGTCATTAAAAAGTAAACCATGAAAAACCTAATATTCACCATCTTATTAACGCTAATTTCTACCGTGCTGACAGCACAAAACACCTATACTGGAAAGGTTGTTGATTCGGAAAAAATAGCGGTGCCTTTTGCCAATGTTGTCGCGTTTACAGAGACGGCAGATTTCATAGGAGGAGCTGTGACCGATGAGGTCGGAGAGTTTCGATTGAGCTTAGCGCAAAAACCCGCGTATATAGAGGTGAGTTTTATGGGATTTCAAACGCAAAAAGTACCCGTCAAAGCTCCTGATTTAGGAACCGTTGAGCTAAAAGAAGATTCCAGCGTTTTGAGTGAAGTTGTGATTACTCAGAAGAAAAAGACTTTGGTAAGGCGCAGTGATCGATTGGTATTCAACGTAAAGGAGAGCGTTGCTCAGGATTTAGGATCGGCCGTAGAGGTTTTACGAGTAACACCGAACCTCGTGATTAGAGACGACAAGTTGAGTATGCTAGGGAAGAGTTTTGTTCGCTTAATGGTCAATGGAAAAATGTTGCCGTTACAAGGCGATGAACTGAGAGGGTATTTGTCGGCTATCAACAGTGAAAATATCGAACGTATCGAGGTAATTACCATCCCGCCTTCAGAGTACGAGGCAGAAGGTAACGGAGGAATTGTCAACATCGTTCTCAAAAAACAACGAAATGACTTTTGGAGTGCAGTAGCGAGAGTCTCGAGTACTCAGAGAACCTTGTTTTCACATGCTCGTAGTTTAGCGTTTAATTATAAGCAAAACAAAACCTATTTGAGCATTAGTGCTTCTAATGGGGTGTACAAAAAGAGAAATACATTTCAGAATACCAATTACTTCAGCGATGAACGTTGGGAAGGAAAAGGTCCTTTAGATTATTCCAACAAGTATTGGAATTACCGAATCTCTTTATCACAAGAACTCACAGATGCCTGGGAACTCGGTATCGGATATACCGGAAGCAATACGGATATTGAAAAGATCAATAGCAATATCGATGAGGTATTTGATTTAAATAATCAGTTAAAGTACGCATTGATTTCCAGAGGAAATAGCGCTAAGGATGCGACCACACATGCGGTGAATTTAAACAATACCATCGCCTTGGATACCTTAGGTAAAAAACTTTCTATAGATGTCGATTATTTTAGATCGGGGTCTACTCAAGACGGCGGCAATAGCGGTGAACGACAAACGGCAGGGGTACTGCAACCGACCTTTGCAAATCAGACCGGCGTGGAGTACAATTTTGAAAATTGGTCCGGACGAGTTGACCTGACCTTACCACTTGAGGCCATCACCTTAAAGACCGGTGGAAAACTAGCCTTGTCAAAAACGAATAATGATTTCAAATTTTACAATAGTTTTTCGGGGAGCCCTGTTTTAGATCCGAATCAGTCAAACATGTTTCAATACGATGAAAATATCTACGCCTTGTACGTGTCAGCATCTAAAAACATCACAGATAAACTGAGTGCAAAAGTAGGACTACGAATGGAGAGTACTGAGACCAAAGCCTATTCGAAGTCAGGAAATCAGACCAACACCAACGACTACACCAAGTTGTTTCCTACGGTCTACTTAAACTATAAGTTAAGTGAGCACAATTCGATAGGGCTCAATGTAAGCAGACGTATAGACAGGCCTCAATTCGAAAGTCTGGATCCGTTTAAAATTGTGGTAAATCCGTTTAAAACGGTACAAGGAAACCCTTTTTTACAACCGGCATTTATCACCAACTACGAATTTAACTTCAACAGTAAAAAGAACGAATTAAAGTTTTACTTCAAGGATATCGAAAATGATTACGAGCAGTTGAGTGAAGTGAATCCGACAACCAAAGTAGTGAATTACACTTACTACAACCACCTCAACATCCAATCGTTTGGATTTAGAGATACCTATGTGTTTGATTCTTGGAGTTGGTTAACGTCGTACAATACTGTTGATGTGGGGTATTCAAAAATAAAATCATCAATCCCACAAACGATCGGACAACAAGAAGGAGCGAATGCGTTTGTACAAAGTCAAAACTTTATCAAACTGGCTCCGAAGAATAAAATGTCTCTTGGAATTAACTATTACTACATTTTTCCATCCCGACAAAACGTAGCCGAGATAGAAGGTTATGGCCCCTTAGATCTTTCGTTTCGAATGAAACTGATGGAAGGAAACTTGAATTTGGCTGTGAATTTCAACGATGTCTTAAAAACGTATCGAACGAGGGCAACTACCATTTACAACAACGTACGTACCCGTTATGACAATTATTTCGATGCTCGATCGGTGAGTTTCAGTGTACGCTACACCTTTGGAAATAATAAAATTCGAACGAAGAGAAATCGAGCAGGAAACAAAGATATCCAGAACCGCGCCAGGTAGCTACCCGGTGAGTAACATAGTACTGAATTACAATACAATTATAGAACAACCCTGAAAAATAGAACACCATGAAAAAAATCAAACTGACCAACGGATTAAAATTGAACAAAGCAGTCATCACCAAATTACAAGATTCTCAAATGGAGGACATTCGAGGAGGGCGACAAAAGGCCGCACCAGCATCGTCGTGTCTCCTTTTATCGTGTGATGAAGAGCAAGCAAGAAACTAAAACGAACTACGAATACTGAACTAAAAACATATAAGATCATGAAAAAAATAAGATTAGAAAAGGGATTAAAATTAAATAAGGCTGTCATCACCAAATTACAAGACTCTCAAATGGAGCATATTCGAGGAGGAAAACAAGGAGCAGCACCTGCTTCATCATGTTTGTTTTTCTCCTGTGACGGACAGCAAGAAGAAGATAATACAATTAACCGATAAAGAATGGATTTTCGGGTGGAACCTGTCGAAATGAAATTTTGCAACTGAGAAGAAAGGACTCGGGGAGCCAATTGATAAAATTTCGGAGAGCTGTTTCACAAGGAGCTTAACTGAATTCATGGTAAGGAGAATTCAGAGGTATAGGGGGTATACTTTTTTTACCAGAAAACACCGATAGATTATGAATAAAATTCACACCAGGCAACGCCTTACATTAACCAAGGAACGCATTACCAAATTACAAGAAAGCCAGTTGAGCAAGCTTAAAGGTGGTGTAGGTGATCAAACACCCAACTACTCTTGCTTCTTTATTTCGTGTAAGAAGGAGGACGATAAATAGGAGTAACTATCAAGCATTCAATAATTAAATAACCAAAAAACTAGAAACGATGAACAAAATCAACATCACCAAAGGATTGAAATTAAACAAAGAAGCTGTAACGAAATTACAAGATTCACAATTGGCAAACTTAAAAGGAGGAGCTGGAGAAAAGGCACCAGCAAAATCTTGTTTGTTATTGTCTTGTGACAAAGCATCAGAGCAATCAATTGAGCGTTAATCACGCATCCCAAAAAAATCACACAATAAAATAACCAAAAAACTAGAAACGATGAACAAAATCAACATCACCAAAGGATTGAAATTAAACAAAGAGGCCGTAACGAAATTACAAGACTCACAATTGGCAAACTTAAAAGGAGGAGCTGGAGAAAAGGCACCAGCAGGATCTTGTTTGTTATTGTCTTGTGACAAAG